>JBNRMI010000001.1:0-14656 GCA_050309445.1 Candidatus Methanogranum sp.
CCTCGAGGGCGCCGACCCTGCCGTGCATGCCCAGCGGGCCGAGGTTGAGCGGATGCGCGGACGGCAGCGCGCCGATGCCCATCAGCGGGGTGACGACCGGGATGCCGGCGGCCTCGGCCAGCTGCCGCACCTCCTCGGTGGCGCCGGCGGAGATCACGCCCCCGCCGACCATCAGCACCGGCCGGTTGGCCCGGCGGATCCAGTTGGCGGCCTCCTGCAGGCCGCTCATGTCGGTTCGCACGGGCTTGATCGTGTCGACGGCCTCGGTCAGCAGCGACTCGTCGATCTCGGAGTTGAGCTGGTCCACGGGTATGTCGATGTGGACCGGGCCGGGGCGGCCGGTCTGGCAGATCTCCCAGGCCTCGGCCACGGTGTGCGGCATGCGGGCGATGTCCAGCACCCGGAAGTTGTGCTTGGTGATCGGCATCATCAGGCTGTAGGCGTCCACCTCCTGGAAGGCGCCCAGCCCGAGCGAGCCGGTGCCGACCTGGCCGGTGATCGCCAGCATCGGCGACGAGTCGGCGTAGGCGGTCGCGACCCCGGTGACCAGGTTGGTCGCCCCGGGCCCGCTGGTGGCGAGGCAGACGCCGGGCGTGCCGCCGGCACGGGCGAAGGCGTCGGCCATGTGCGCCGCGCACTGCTCGTGCCTGACGAGCACGTGGCGGATGGAGGAGTCGATGATCTCGTCGTAGACGGGTATCACGACGCCGCCGGGGTATCCGAACATGGTCTCGACGTCCCGGTCCTCGAGTGTTCTCAGCAAAGCTCTCGATCCCTTCATATGACAACCTTCGGTGTCATGCATGCATGTCACCTGATAAAATGGTTGCAGGGGGGCCGGGCCCCCCGCGGCCGGGCGTCAGCCGCACCTGTAGGCGCAGTCGCCCCTGATGATGGGGACGGCCCTGTTGCCCGGGATCATCGGCGTGATGTCCGCCTCGCAGTCGACGAGGATGTCGACCAGGCAGGTCTCGCCGCTGGCGATCGCCGTCTTCAGCGCGTCCCCGACCTCGCCGGGCTTCTCCACGCGGATGCCCCTGGCGCCGTAGGCCTCGGCGATGCGGCAGAAGTCCGGGGGCTCCTGCAGGTCGACGCCGCTGTACCTGGCGTTCCAGAACAGCTTCTGGTGCTGGCGGACCATGCCGAGCCAGCCGTTGTTGAGCAGGCAGATGACCACCGGCAGCTCCTCGGTGACCGCGGTCGCCAGCTCCTGGATGACCATCTGCAGGCCGCCGTCGCCGACGACGGCGACGACATCCTTCTCGGGTCTGGCCGCCTTGGCGCCGAGCGCGGCGGGCAGGCCGAAGCCCATCGTGCCCATGCCGCCCGACGAGAGCAGCTGCCGCGGCCGGCCGATGTTCAGGTGGTGCATCGCCCACATCTGGTTCTGGCCGACGTCGGTGGTGATGATCATATCGTCCCCGATCAGCTCGTTCAGCTCGCACATGACCCTGCGCGGGCTGATCGGCTCGCAGTCGACGTCGTTGCAGCAGCAGCACCCCTCGCGGTAGCCGCTGACCGCGTCCGTCCATCCGGTGCGCGACCCGGGGCAGCCGTAGAGGGCGTCGGCCAGCAGCCGCGCGCCCTCCCTGGCGTCGCAGAGCAGGTCGATCGACTCGCGGCTGTGCTTGCCGAACTCGGTGGCGTCGATGTCGATGTGGATGACCCGGCAGGACGCGTCCGGATGGGTGTGCGGGCTGTAGGTGCGGTCCGAGAAACGGGTGCCGATGGCGATGATCAGGTCGGCCTGCCGGAAGGTGTCGTACGCCGGCATCCTGCCGTGCATGCCCAGCGGGCCGAGGTTGAGCGGATGGTCCCAGGGGATCGAGCCGACCCCCATCAGCGGGGTGACGACCGGGATGTTCGCCGTCTCGGCCAGGCGGACGACCTCCCCGCTGGCCTCGGCGGAGATGACCCCGCCGCCGGAGAGGATGACCGGGCGCTCCGCGTCCTTGATCCACCTGACCGCCTGCTCCAGCCCGGAGAGGTCGGTCCTGACCGGCTTGATGCCGTACCCCTCGTCCAGGACCCCGACGTCGATCTCGGCGTTGAGCTGGTCGACCGGCAGGTCGATGTGGACCGGGCCGGGACGGCCGGTCTGGCAGATCTCCCAGGCCTCGGCCAGGACATGCGGCAGCCGGTGCGGCGTGAGGACGCGGTAACCGTGCTTGGTGATTGGCATCATCAGACTGTACGCGTCGATCTCCTGGAAGGCGCCCAGCCCGAGCGAGCCGGTGCCGACCTGGCCGGTCAGCGCGATCATCGGCGACGAGTCGGCGTAGGCGGTGGCGATGCCGGTGACCAGGTTGGTGACGCCGGGCCCGCTGGTCGACAGGCAGACGCCGGGGACGCCGCTGGCGCGGGCGAAGGCGTCGGCCATGTGGGCCGCGCACTGCTCGTGCCTGACGAGCACGTGCCTGATGGAGGAGTCGATGATCTCGTCATAGATGGGTATGACCGTCGCTCCAGGATATCCGAATATGTATTCAACATCCCTGTCCTCCAACATCTTCAGCAGTGCTCTAGATCCTTTCATACGGAATCCCGTCATTGTGATTACGATGCACGGTTAATTAACCCATCGTCCCCAGTCCGCCCCATTCACAAGGTTATTTTACAAGAATCCCGTTAAGCAGTGCAGAGTGATGCAAATGACCAGGATCAAGGTGGGAGTCAACGGTTACGGGACCATCGGGAAGAGGGTGGCCGCGGCGGTGGGGCTGCAGGACGACATGGAGCTGATCGGCGTCACCAAGACCCGTCCCAACTTCGAGGCGAGGATGGCCGCGGAGCGCGGGTACGACGTCTATGTGCCCGAACGCAGCCTCGAGGCGTTCTCCGCCGCCGGCGTCCCCGCCGCCGGCACCGTCGAGGACCTCTGCGGCAAGGTCGACATCATGGTCGACTGCACGCCCGGGGACTTCGGCGAGTTCTACAAGGCGATGTACGCCGCCGCCGGCATCAAAGGGATCTTCCAGGGCGGGGAGGACCACGGGCTGACCGGGATCTCCTTCAACTCCGCCGTCAACTACAGCGAGTCGTGGGGGGCGCAGTTCTCGCGCGTGGTCTCCTGCAACACCACCGGCCTGCTGCGGACGCTGTCGCCGGTCGACCGCGCCTTCGGCATCAGGGAGGCGTACGTCACGCTGATCCGCCGCGGCGCCGATCCCGGGGACAGCACCAGGGGGCCGATCAACGGGCTCGAGCCCTCGGTGAAGCTGCCGACCCATCACGGCCCCGACGTCCAGAGCATCATGCCCTGGCTCAGCATCAGCACCATGGCGGTCAAGGCCTCCACCACGCTGATGCACCTGCACACGGTGTCGCTCGAGCTGAAGCGCGAGACGACCACCGAGGAGGCGCTGGAGGCGCTCCGCGCCGCCCCCAGGGTCAGGATGGTGCGCAGCTCCGACGGCGTCAGGTCGACCGCCGAGGCGATGGAGATCGCCCGCGACATCGGCCGCGACCGCTCCGACATGTACGAGGTCGTCATCTGGGAGGACGGCGTCAGGGCGGTCGGCAACAGGCTCTTCTTCTATCAGGGGGTCCACCAGGAGGCGGACGTGATCCCGGAGAACATCGACTGCATCCGCTCGATGTGCAAGACCGAGGAGGACCCGCTGCGGTCCGCGGACCGGACCGACCGCTCCCTGGGCATACCCGTCAAAAGGTGATGGACACGGACCACGACTACTACACCCTGGACGACTTCGATTTCAAGGAGCGCACCGTCCTCCTGCGGGTCGACATGAACTGCCCGCTGTCCAGGGACACGCTGGAGATCGTCAACGACGTCCGCATCCGGGCGGTGGTGCCCACCGTCCGCGAGCTGGTCGGCGACCGGGCGAAGCTGGTGGTCATGACCCATCAGTCGCGCAAGGGCCGATGGGACTTCATCGGCCTCGACCAGCACGCCCGGCGGCTGTCGCGCAACCTCAACATGCCGGTCGCCTATGTCGACGACGTCATCGGCGACGCCGCCAAGGAGGCGATCCGGGCGCTGGAGCCCGGGCAGGTGCTGCTGCTGGGCAACGTGCGCGAGCTGGATTCGGAGATCGCCGACCTGGACATGCACGGGCATGCCGGCGGCGAGATCGTCCGCGAGCTCGCCCCGCTGATCGATTACTACGTCTGCGACGCCTTCGGGGCGGCCCACCGCTCCCAGTGCTCGCTGGTCGGCTTCCAGTCCAGGGTGCCGTCGGCCTCCGGCCGGCTGATGGCCCGCGAGCTCTACGCCCTGAAGTCGATCTTCGGCAATCCGCGCCGGCCGTCGGTGTTCATCCTCGGCGGCGCCAAGATCGAGGATGTGCCGCACATGATCGACGTCGTCATCGACAAGGGCCTGGCCGACACCGTCATCGTCACCGGGCTCGCCGGCAACGCCTTCCTGCATGCGCGGGGCGTCGACATCGGCGACGCCAGCCGCGCGGTCATCAGCGGGGAGCTGACCGAGGACAACCTGCGGACGGCCCGCGAGGTCCTCTCCAAACACGGCTCGCGCGTCCTCCTCCCGGTCGACCTGGCGGTCGAGCGGGACGGGCGCAGGGCCTCGGTGAAGATCGGCGACATGGCCGGCGAGCCGCCGGCATACGACATCGGCGACCTCTCCGTCGACAAGTTCCGCAAGGTGATCGCCTCGGCGAGCACCTCGTTCATGTCGGGCCCGGCGGGGATGTTCGAACGCCCCGGCTTCGACAGCGGCACCAAGGGGCTGATGGAGGCGATGGTCGGCGGCAAGGGCCTGTCGGTCCTCGGCGGCGGCCACACGGCCGGGGCGGCCGAGCGTTTCGACTACGCCGACAGGATGTCCTACATCAGCACCGGCGGCGGGGCGCTGGAGACCTATCTCCTGGACGAGCCGATGCCGGTGATCGAGGCGCTCCGCGAATCGAAGCGCCTCTTCCCCGTCCCCGGCTCCCGCTGAACGGGACCGCGGGACGGAGGTCCCGGGCTCACTCGTAGCTGCCGCGCCTCATCCGCCCGAGCGCCTCTTCTATGCGCTCGACGGGTTCGGTGACGGTCATGCGGATGTAGCCGTCGGCCGACTCCCCGAAACCGGAGCCGGGCGTGACCACGATGCCGAGGTCGACCATCTTCGCGGTGAACTCGAACGAGGACATGCCGCAGTCGAACCAGACGTAGAAGGTGCCCTTGGGCATGGCCACGTCGTAGCCCAGCTCCCGCAGGCCGTCGACGAGGACCTGCCGCCGCAGGGCGTACTCCTCCATGTTCTCCCGCACCGCATCGGGCAGTTCGCCGTCCGGGCCGTACAGGTCCAGCGCGGCGACGCCCGCCTCCTGGATGAAGATGGGGGCGCCGGAGTCGACCTGGCCCTTGCAGCGCTTCAGCCCGGCGATCAGATCCGCGCGGCCGACGGCGTAGCCCAGCCGCCAGCCGGTCATGTTGAAGGTCTTGGAGAAGGAGCCGAACTCGATGGCGTCGGGTCCGGCCTCGAGCACCGAGGGGGCCCGGTAGCCGTCGTAGCACATCTCGCAGTAGGCGTTGTCGTAGCAGAGGATCGTGCCCTGTTCGCGGCACCAGTCCTGCACCTTCCTCAGGTAATCCACGTCGCAGGTGGCCCCGGTCGGGTTGTTGGGGTAGTTGATGTAGAGCATCCGCGCGCCCTCGGGGCATTCGCCGACGTCCAGCAGCCAGTCGTTCTCGGCCCGCAGGGGCACGAGCACGCACTCGGCGTCGTTGAACAGCGCCGAGGCCCCCGAGTAGACGGGGTAGCCCGGGCTGGGGGCGATGATGGTGTCGCCGGCGTCGACGAACGCCTGCGCGATGTTGAAGATCGCCTCCTTGGAGCCGATCGTGATGCAGACCTGGGTGTCGGGGTCGATGTCCAGGCCGTAGCGCTTGCCGTACCATGCGGCCACCGCCTCCCGCAGGCGGCGCTCGCCCTGGGAGGACGAGTACTTCTGGTTCTCGTTGACCCCCGCGGCGGCGCAGAGCGCCTCCACGACGGGTCCGGGCGTCGGCAGGTCGGGGTCCCCGATACCGAAGTCGATGAGGTCCCAGCCCTCCTTCCTCTTCTCGGCGGTCAGTTCCTCCAGCCTCACGAAGAGGTAGGGGGGCAGGCTCTGTAATCTCTGTGATTGCTCGAATCCGGTCATCTTCAGCTCACCAGTCAATCTTACCTTCGTAGACGAGTTCGGCGGGACCCTCCATCAGCACGTGCTCCAGGTCACGGCTCACGGTGATCCTCAGCCAGCCGCCGGGCAGGCGCACCTCCACCGGCTCGTCCATCGGCACCAGGCCGGTCAGCGCGGCCGCCACGGCGGCGGCGCAGGCGCCCGTGCCGCAGGCCAGGGTCCATGCCGCCCCCCGTTCATATACCTTGATGGAGACCACCCCGTCGGCCACCCGGCAGAACTCGACGTTGGTGCGCTTGGGGAAGAAGGGATGGCTCTCGAGGATCGGCCCCAGGCGCTGCACCTGGTCGTCGGAGAGGTTGGAGAAGGTGATGAAATGGGGGTTGCCCATCGACACCGCGCTGGCGCGGAAGGCCACGCCGTTGGCCTCGAAGGGCATGTCGATGAAGCGCCCGTCGGCGTCGATCGGCACTCTGCGGCCGTCGAGCACGGGCGCGCCCATGTCGACCTGCACCGAGGACACCTTCCCGTCGGCGCCGGGCACCGTCCGCACCTGCAGCACGCCGGCGCCGGTGCGCACGCTGAACACGTCGCTGCCGACGATGCCGCGGTCGCGGGCGTGCTTGGCGATGCAGCGGATGCCGTTGCCGCACATCTCCGCCTCGGTGCCGTCGGCGTTGATGATGCGCATGGTGATGTCCGAATCCTCGCCGGGCAGCAGGTAGAGCACGCCGTCGGCGCCGATGCCGTAGTTGCGGTCGCAGCGGCGGCGGCAGCCCTCGGGGTCGACCTCCAGGCCGCCCGCGGAGCCGTCGAGGACGATGAAATCGTTGCCGATCCCGTGGTACTTCCAGAAGATCATGGCTGCAGCCTCCCGGGGACGATCTGGTTGCGCCAGAGGTCCTCCGGGTCCTCGTGCCGGCGGATCAGCTCCGCCTCGCCGTCGTTGACCAGCACCTCGGCGCACAGCGGCCGCGAGTTGTAGTTGCTCGACATGCTGAACCCGTAGGCACCCGTGTCGTAGACGACGACGACGTCCCCCTCCGAGGGGTCGGGCAGCGCCCGGTCGCGGGCGAGGATGTCGCCCGACTCGCAGATCGGGCCGGCGACGTCGTACTTGGCGGTCGCCGCCCTGCCGAAGCGGTTGCCGATGGCCACGTGATGGTAGGAGCCGTACATCGCCGGGCGCGCCAGGGTGTTGAAGCCGGCGTCGACGCCGATGTAGCGCCTGATGCCGGCGTCCTTGCAGTCGACGCAGCGGGTCAGCAGCACGGTGGAGTCGCAGACGATGTAGCGGCCGGGCTCGATGATCAGCGTCCTGACGTCGGTGCCGTCGAGGATGAGGTCGGTGACGCCGAAGGCCAGCTCCTCCAGGTCCATCTCCTCCTCGTTGGGGCGGTAGGGGATGCCGATCCCCCCGCCGATGTCGATGAACTCGAGGTCGATGCCCTCGTCCTGCAGCCGGTTGACGGTCCCGACCATCACCTCGGCCAGATCGGTGAACGGCTCGACCGCCTGCCCGCCGGACCCGATGTGGGCGTGGATGCCGCGGATGTCGAAACCGAGGTCCCTGGCCCTGAGGTAGGCGGGGATGACCCGGTCGCGGGGGATGCCGAACTTGGAGCCCCGCCTGCCGGTGATGACCTTGTCGCTGTGGCCGGAGCCGACGTCCGGCGTGATGCGGAACGACACCGGCAGCTCGCGGTCGATCGCCGCCAGCCGCTCCAGCGCCGATTCGGAGTCGATGTTGATCATCACCCCCATGCCGGTGACCGCCCGCAGCTCCTCGTCGCTGACGTTGACGCCGGTGTACATGATCCGCTCGGGCGGGATGCCCGCCCTGATGCAGGCGGCGACCTCGCCGGCCGAGACGGCGTCGATGCCGGAGCCCTCCTGGTTGAGGATGCCCAGCACGGCGAGGTTGGAGTTGGCCTTGCAGGCGTAGTGCACCCGGGTGTCCATATGCGCCGCGAAGGCGTCGCGGATGCGGCGGTAGTTGTCGCGGATGCGCTGCTCGTCGGTGACGTAGACCGGGGTGCCGAAGCGGTCGGCCAGCTCGGTGACCGGCAGGCCGGCGAACAGCATCACCCCGTCCTCTGATTCGAAATCCCTCATATCCTCCCCTCCATGGTCACGAAGCGGCTGTGCAGCGACCTGACCACCTCGGTGACCTTGTACATCGGCACGACGAAGTTCAGCGAGACGTCCGAGGCGCCCTCGGAGATCATCTCCACGTTGGCGTTGGCGTCCTTGACCGCCGAGAAGATGTCGCCCGAGACGCCGCACTTGGCCAGCAGGTTGTCGCCGACCGCGCAGATCAGCGCGACGTTGCTCTTGACCTCGATGCGCTCGATGTCCCCCGCGGCGAGCGTGTTCAGGCGCATCATCGTCGCCTTGACGTCGTTGTTGTGCACCAGCAGCGCCACCGTCGACAGCGAGGTCGACATCGAGTAGATGATGACGTCGTTCTCGGCGATCTTCTCGATGATCCTGGCGACCATGTTGGGCCGGTAGGCGATCTCCGCCGAGCTGATCGAGATGATCGAGAGATCGGTCTTGACCGCCACGCTCTTCAGCATCTCGTCGGTCTCCTTGCGCAGGTGGTGCACCGAGGTGCCCGGGTCGCCGGGCTTGAAGGAGTTGCGCACCTTGAGCGGGATGTGCTTCATCCGCACCGGCTCGATCGTGCGCGGGTGCAGCACCTTGGCGCCGAAGTAGGCGAGCTCGGCCGCCTCGGCGTAGTTCATCTCGTCGATGAGCACGGCGTCGGGGATCATCCGGGGGTCGGCCGACATGAAGCCGTCGACATCCGTCCAGATCTCCAGCAGGTCGGCGTCCAGGCCGTTGGCCACCACCGCCGCGGAGTAATCCGAGCCGCCCCGGCCGAAGGTCAGCACCTTGCCGTCCTCGTTGATGCCGTAGAACCCGGTGATCACCGGGATGACGCCCTTCTCCAGCACCGGCTTGAGCCGGATGGTCATCTGGCTCTCGGTGCGGTTGAGCACGGCGCTGCCGTTGAGCGGCCGCCCCTCGGCGGCGATGCCGCAATCCTCCGAGGTCATCGCCGCCGCCTCGGCCCCCTTCGACCGCAGGACGTGAGCCAGCAGCAGGGTGGAGAAGCGCTCCCCCTGCGAGGAGACCGCGTCCTTGTAGAACGGGTCATCGGCGGCATCGAGGTCGGTCATCAGCGCCTTGAACTCGTCGAACCTCGGCGCGTAGTCGGCCATGAACGCCTCCATGCCCGCGTCGTCGAACAGCTTGCCGGCCGCCTCCAGATGCATCCTCTCCAATGTCTCGACCGCCCGCTCCCGCTCGGCGGGGACGTCGGATTCGGCCGCCCCCACCAGGAAATTCGTCACCCCCGACATCGCCGAGACCACCACGACCTTCTGCCCCTCGGTGCCCAGCACGATGTCGGCGACCCTGCCCAAAGCCTCCGGGGTCCCGACACTCGAGCCCCCGAACTTCATAACCGTTATCATAATCCCAGAACCTCTTCAATGCGGCGGGCATCCGCTGCGCCCGCCCCCCGCCGGGAGACCGGCCGACGCCGCTGCGCGGCCGGACCCTGTGCGGATCATACGGTGCTCACAACCCCATCCCTGCGAGGACGGGGTCCAGCACCCGGGCGCCCTCCGCCGACAGCGGCAGCAGCGGGAGGCGCGGGGCGCCGTTCCCGTAGCCCAGCCTCCCCATCACGTACTTGATCGGTATCGGGTTCGATTCGACGAAGAGGGCCTTGAACAGCGGCTGCAGCTCCCTGCGGACCGCCTCGCCCTCCTCCCTCCTCCCCCCGAGCAGCGCCTCCACCATCGCCGACATCCGTCCCGGGAGGCAGTTGGAGGTCACCGATATGACCCCGTCGCCGCCCATGGCGATGACGTCGGCGGTCAGCGAATCGTCGCCGCTGAGCACCTCGAACCCCTCCGGCCGTCCCTCGATGATCCGCCGGATCTGGTCGAGGTCGCCGCCGGCCTCCTTGACGCCGGTGATGTTGCCGATCCCGGCCAGCCGGAGGATGGTCTCCGCCTCGACGTTGGAACCCGTCCTCCCAGGCACGTTGTAGGGGATGATCGGGATATCCACGGAAGCGGCGATCGTCTCGTAATGCCGGTAGATGCCCTCCTGGGTCGGCTTCACGTAGTACGGCGAGATCGAGAGCACACCGTCGGCGCCGAGGTCCTCGGCCTCGCGGCTCAGGACGACCGCCTCGGCGGTGTTGTTGCTGCCGCCGCCGGCCAGCACCTTGGCCCGCCGGACCTGGTCGATGACGATCCCGACCACCCTGATGTGCTCCTCGTGCGAGAGCATGGCGGCCTCCCCGGTCGAACCGCAGGGCACGACCGTGCCCACGCCGTTCTCCTCCTGGAAGTCCACCAGCCTCCTCAATGCCTCCTCATCGACCGTCCCGTCGTCCCTGAACGGTGTGATGATCGCCGTCGACGTGCCTCTGAACATCTCAATTCTCTCCGAAGTGCTCTTTCAGTATCAGACGCGTACGTGTACTTAATATGTTATCATATCTGCGCACCCGCTCGATGATCTCGTTGAGCTTCTGGGAGGACTCGACGTCGACGATGGCGATGATGTCCTGGTCGCCGGTGACCTCGAAGACCTCGGCCACCCCCTCGTACTCCGCGAACTCCCTGGCGATCGCCTCGGCGTCGGTGTTGACATCGATCCTGATCTCCACCAGCGCTTTGACGTTCTTCGAGCTGGTCTTGATCGTGAATCCGCGGATCACGCCCTCCTCCGTCATCCGGTGGACCCGGCTGCGGATGGTCCCCTCGGAGACCCCGAGCTGATTGGCCATCTCCACGAACGGGCATCTGGAATCCTTCTTCATCACTTCCAGGATGCGTTTGTCAAGGTTGTCTATCATTTTCCCTCACATTCCCGCTGCATCTTCGCAATTCGTAAACCTGTTGCGGATAACATTAAACGTACTATTTAAACTCTTATTTGACGCCAGCCGGTCTTCGAAATCCGGCATTTCCCGCGCCCGGGCGGCCGCATCACTCATCGCCGTCGAGGATGCGCACGTCGGTGCGCGGGTAGAGGACGGAGACCCGGTCGGCCATGAAGCGCTCGTAGAGGCCCACCCCGAGGTCGGCCCCGATGCTGCTGCGCCGTTCGACGTCGACGACGTAGGCCACCAGCATGACCCTGATCCCGCTCTCGCCGAAACCGCCGATGTAGGTGTAGGGGCGGCTGACCGAGCCGTCGGTGACGATGCCCGGGTGGGCGGCCGCGGTCTCGGCCATCACCCGGCGCACGCCGCTGATGTCGGTGCCGTAGGCGAACGTCATGGCGATGGTGATCTTGTGCACCGAAGACTTGCCGGTGAGGTTGGAGATCGTCGCCGACGCCACCTTGTCGTTGGGCATGATCACCACGTCGTTGTTGAACCAGTTGTCGAAGACGGTCTCCATCACGTTGACCTTCCGCACCCTGTAGACGTCCGAGTCGCCGAACTGCACCAGGTCGCCCTTCTTGAACGGGCGGGTGATGAGCAGCACCATGCCGTTGAAGAACTGGCTGAGCACGTTCTGCGCCCCGTAGGTGATGCCCAGCGTGACCAGCCCGGCGCCGGTGACGATCGCGGTCAGGCTCAGGCCGAAGCCGGAGAGGACCGCCGCGACGGCGACGGTCGCGATGACGACCTTGCCGATTAGCCGCAGCAGCGGCTCCAGGTCGCCGCCGTCCGCCCCCTCGGCATCCAGCCTCGAGGTGAAGTGGCCGACCGACATGGTGTACAGGCCCCAGGCGATGACCGCGGCCAGCACGATGTACAGCACCCGGCTCCAGGCCGACACCGTCGCGACGACGCCGGCCGGCACGCCGTAGGTCGCCAGCGCCATGTTGAAGGCGAACAGCGCCACCGCCAGCATCAGGAACTTGTCGACTGATGCCCGGTACCGCCGGCGCTGCTCGGGCGGATGGCTGCGGAAGACGACGCGCAGCACCGCCGGGCCGGCGGCCATGATCAGGGCGATGCCGGCGAGGAGGATGATGAGGGCGGTCAGCACCGCCGTGCCCAGCGGTCCGCCGAACGGCGCCGGCAGCCGGTTCTCGAAGACGCCGAGGATCTTGTTGAAGGCATCGCCCCCGGGTGTCGGGGAGACCTCGACCTGCAGCACCAGCGAGGATGAGGAGACGACGGTGTCGGCGGGGTCGAGCGACCGGGACTCCAGCCTGACGACGACGGTCGACATGCCCGCTTCCGCGTACCTGTCGGCGGAGACCTCCAGGATCAGCTCGGCATGCTCCTGCCCGGTCAGGATGAGGAAGCCGCGGTCGATCAGGACGCCGACGCCGACGCCGTCCGCCGTGACCGTGACCTCGACCGCCCGCCCGTCGGCCAGGCCGTTGCCGGCCGGCAGGGTGTTGACCGCCACCAGGTGCACGGTCGCGGACGAGCCGGGGTCCACTCCGATGACGGTGCGCTCGGGGATCAGCCCGATATCGTCCCCGGCGGCGGCATCGGCGGGGATGCAGGACGGCAGGGACACGGTCAGTGCGAGCATCAGCGCCGCCGCCAGCATCAGGATGGTGCGTCTGTTCCTCATATCGCAGTCCGACCGCTGTAAACGCATATATACAATCCGTCCGATTGCGGGCCGGGGGATGAGCGGATGCAACTGCATGACCAACTGGACCTGATCCTCGTCGCCGTCACGGTCGCGGTGATGCTCCCGGCGGCCGTCAGCGACTGGAGGGCCCGCGAGGTCCCCGACCGGTACTGGGCGGTGCTCGGCATCATCGGCCTGACCGCGCTCACCTGCCGCACGGCCGCCGGCGCGCCCGGCTGGGAGCACGCCGCCCTGGCGGCCGGCGGACTGCTGATCCTCGCCGACATGCTGGTCGACAGCGAGCGCCTGCTGCTGCCGCGCTACGTCGCCATGGCGCTGCTGTTCATCGTCCCGCTGCACTCCCTGCATCTGCACGGCGACCCGCATCTCGCCGCCTGGGCGTCGGTCCCGGTCAGTTACGTCGTGTACCTGGGGATGTATTATCTGGGCATCCTGCCGGGCGGGGCCGACGTCAAGTGCCTGGTGTCGCTGGCGCTGCTGTTCCCCGTCTACCCGTCGTTCGCCGGCCTGCCGCTGATCCCGGCGGCCGGGCACCCGGCGGCCGCGGTGCTGACCTTCTCGGTCAGCGCCCTGTTCCTCGCCGCCCTCCTCACCGCGGCGGCGGCCCTGCCGCGGATCGCCGCCGGCGTCGCCCGCGGCGAGCGCGGAGCCGTTCAGCTGACGCGTATGATGGGTGTCGACGCCGCCCGCGCGTCGCATGTCTGGCCGGTGCAGGATGTCGTCGGCGGCGAGCTGACGCCGGTGCGCTGCACCGGCGATCCGGCAGAGGTGTACGACCGCCTCGCGGCCGCCGGCATCGCCGAGGTGCGGGTGACGCCGATGATCCCCTTCATCGTGCCGCTGACCGCGGCCGTGCTGATCCTGGCGGTCCTGGGCAACCCGCTGCTGCTCATCTGATGATCGGCAGCACGGTCCGGCAGCAGGCGCAGCGGTTGCCGTCCAGTGCCTCGATGTCGACGATGTACCCGGTGCGCCTGATCACGACCGCCCCGCACTCGGGGCAGTAGGTGTCGGACGCATCGTCGGTGATGATGTTGCCGACGTAGGCGTGGTTCAGCCCGCAGTCCTCGGCGACCCTCCGGCATTCCAGCACCGTCTCCACCGGCGTCATCGGCAGGTCCGTCATGGCGAAATCGGGGTGGAAACGCGAGAAGTGGACCGGGACGTCGGGCGAGAGCCGGTCGCGCACCCAGGCGCAGAAACCGGTGATCTCGTCGCGGGAATCGTTGAGGCCGGGGATCACCAGATAGGTGAGCTCCAGGTGCACCCCCTCGTCGAAGACGATCTCGGCCGAGCGCATCACGTCGGCGAGGTGCGCCCCGCAGACGTCCATGTAGAAGGAGTCGGTGAACCCCTTGATGTCGATGTTGACGGCGTCCATCACCCCGCACAGGTCCCGCAGCGGCCGCTCGTTGATCAGCCCGTTGCTGATCACCACGCAGCCCAGATCGGGCGCGGCCGCGGCGATGTCCATGATGTACTCGTACCAGATCATCGGCTCGTTGTAGGTGAAGGCGATCGCCTCCGACCCCTCCCGGCGGCACATGGCGATGATCTCCTCGGGCGACTCGTAGGTGGTGCGCTTCCTCCCGGTGGCGGTCTGGGAGATGATGTAGTTCTGACAGTGGCGGCAGGTCATGTTGCAGCCGACGCTGCCGATCGAGAAGATCATGCTCCCCGGACGGTAATGGTACAGCGGCTTCTTCTCGATCGGGTCGACGCAGATCGACGAGACCTTGCCGTAGCTGTACGCCGACAGCATGTCCTCCTCGCCGCGCCGCGAGTTGCAGCGGCCGATGCCGCCCACGGGGATGCGGCAGCCGTGCGGGCAGAGCTCGCAGACATAGACATCGCCTTCTCTGCGGTAGTATCGCGATTCGATCACAGGGTCAATACTGGCCACGGCCCATCACCTCCTTCCCGCCGTCCCCGCGTATGAATGGGGCGTCCCCCCCGGTCACCGTGCCG
>JBNRMI010000002.1:0-6091 GCA_050309445.1 Candidatus Methanogranum sp.
CATTGCACATCATGGTCATCCGCGGCTTCGACGAGCACCACATCGTCGAGGCCGCGTTCAAGGCATTGGGGGCGGCGCTCGGACAGGCGGTCGCCCCGTCCTCATCGTAGCCGGCGGCCATCCCCACGGGGTCGCCCATCTCCCTCACGTCCAGGAAGTTGACGCCCTTGACGACCTTCCCGTCCCTGATGTCGAGGCACGGGACCACCATCCGGGGCAAGCCTCACACCACCCTGACGCTGTCCTTGGTGCTGAGCTCGGTGCCGCGCGGGGCGACCGCCTGTCCGAGCGCCGCCCCCAATGCCTTGAACGCGGCCTCGACGATGTGGTGCTCGTCGAAGCCGCGGATGACCATGATGTGCAATGTCAGCCCCGCCGCCATGGCGAAGCTCCTGAAGAAGTGGTGGTACAGCGTGTCGGGGCAGTCGATGTCCGCATAGGGGCGGTCGACGATGTCCAGCGAGACCATCACCAGGGCGTCGTCCATCGGCAGGACCGAGGTCGCCATCCGGGTCACGGGCCCGTCGCCGACGGCTTCGGCGAACGCCTGCCCGAGTGTGATCGCGACATCCTCGGCGAGGTGGTGCGGGTTGTCGCCGGTCGCCCGCACGGTGATGTCGAACGACGCGTACCGCGCCAGGGTCTCGACCATGTGCGTCAGGAACTGGATGTCCGTGACGACGTCGAATCCGCCCGTCCCGTCGATGTCCAGGCCGACGGTCACCGTGGTCTCCCTCGTGCTGCGCTCCATCTCCGCTGTCCTTTTGCCGCTCATAGCTCTCCGCACCGGGTCTGAGGTACGGCTTGACCCTATAAAAACTGTATCGGGACGCGCCGGACGCGGGAGGTGCGTGCGGGCGCGGGGGACACGCAAGGGCACGAGCGGGCACGGGCAGGCGCGGGAAAAGGTCCTTTGTTGTCCGTTTGCTCAGCGGGGTGAGGAGCGGGCACGGGCAGGAGCGGGAAGGGAACGGAGGCGGGGAGGGAGGGCGCGAGAGAGGCCGGAACGCCGGATCCCGTCGGCCGCCCCTCGGCAGGACGGGGTCGGGCGCCCGCCCGGAGCGTCCTCCGCGGAGCCTCCGCGGGGATTGATATTTATGCCCGCCGCCCCTATGCGGCCGGGTATATGTCGGGCAACATCATCGAGGTCAGGGACCTGGTCAAGAGCTTCGGGGGCGTCAGGGCGGTGGACGGGCTCTCGATCGACGTCAGGGAGGGCGAGGTCTTCGGGCTGCTCGGACCCAACGGCGCCGGCAAGACCACGACCATCCGCATGATGACCACGCTGCTCCGCCCCGACTCGGGGACGATCGTCCTGGGGGGACACGACATCTCCCGCGAGCCCCAGGCCGCCAAACGGCTGATCGGCATGAGCCAGCAGCACATCAGCCTCGACAAGGACATCTCGCTGCGGGAGAACATCCGCCACAAGGCGATGCTCCTGGGGATGCCCTCCGCGCAGGCGGAGGAGCGCATCGGCGAGCTGGTGCACAGGATGAAGCTCGAACCCTACATGGACAAGCTGACCTCGGAGCTCTCCGGCGGCTGCAAGCGCCGGGGGGCGATCGTCTGCGCCGTCCTCCACCGTCCGCGCATCCTCTTCCTGGACGAGCCGACCGCCGGCCTCGACACGCAGACGCGGCACACCCTCTGGGAGATGATCGGCATGCTCCGGGACCGCGGCACCACCGTGGTGCTGACCACCCACTACATCGAGGAGGCCGAGGCCCTCAGCGACCGCATCGCCATCGTCGACTCCGGGCGCATCGCCCTCGAGGGCACGCCCGAGGGGCTGTGCGACACGATGGGGCGGTGGACGGCCGAGTACCTCGACGACTGCGACCGCCGCCGCTACCGCTACTTCGGCACGCGGCCCGAGGCGGCCGCGTTCGCGGCGTCCAACGGCTCCGCCGACCGCTCGCTGGTGCGGCGGACGCGCCTCGAGGACGTCTACCTCGAGGTCACCGGGAGGCAGGACCTCCGGGAGGCGGAATGAGCGTCAGGGAGCTGCTGACCTCGGTCTACCGGGTCTCCTGGGGCGACATGTGCACCATCCGGCGCAACCTGCCGTCGATCCTCGTCTCCAGCCTGGTGATCCCCCTGCTGTACCTGGTCGGCTTCGGCTACGGGCTCGGCGACGCGATGAGCGCCGACGGGCACGATTACTTGGCGTTCCTCTTCCCGGGCATCATCGCGATGACCTCGCTGACCGCCTCCTTCTCGTACACCTCGTCGAAGATCTACATCCAGAAGTCGTTCTACCGCAGCATCGACGAGATGCTGCTCTGCCCGCTGCCGACCCCGTCGATCGTCATCGGCAAGGCGATGATGGGCCTGGTCCGCGGGCTGCTGAGCTGCTCGATACTGATCGCCATCGCCGCCCTGATGTCGCCCGACTTCATCCTCTCCTTCGGATTGGCGGCGATGACCGTCCTCTGCTGCCTGACCTTCGCCTTCCTCGGCGTCGCCGCCGGGCTGGTGATGCGCAGGCACAGCGACATCAACCTCTTCGGCAGCCTGGTGATCACGCCGATGACCTTCCTCTGCGGGACGCTGTTCTCGCTGTCGGCGCTGCCGGCCGCGGTGAGGTACGCCGTCTCCGCCCTGCCGCTGACGCACGCGGTCGACACCATCCGGGCGCTCGCCCTCGGGACGGGGTTCCCGTGGGCGTCGTTCGCGGTGATCCTGGCGTTCATGACCGCATTCTACGCGATCGCCCACGCCGTCGTCAGGCGCGGGAACCTGGGATGAGCGGGCGTCACCGGATACCGCCGGGCGAGGCCGTATCCGGGGTCGTTGCGCAGGATGCGCCGGGCATGCCCCGCTTCCGGGAATGATTCGGTTTCACTTCCGAGAATGATTCGGTTTCACTTCCGAGGATGATTATCCTGTGCCGGACCCCGTATCCTGCATGATCTCGTCCGGACACCGGCGTGTGCGCAGGGTTTAAATCCTGCGCAGGTCCATGCGATGCATACGGGCGCATGTCCGAAGCTCCGTTACGCTTATGCGAAACGTCTGCGGTCCCCTGTGCCCAACAATTCTTCCGATCCCGATGCTCCGCATGCACCGGTGCATACGGGGATGCTGATGGCGGCGATGCGTGCTCCCGATGCGGGAGGGCTCACCTGCCGTCCCCGTGGTAGAGCATGGCGTTGCAGATGGCGGCGGCGATGTTGCTGCCGCCCTTGCGCCCGCGGGCGACGATGTGAGGCACGCCCGACCCCATGATCAGCTCCTTGGACTCGACGACGTTGACGAACCCCACCGGCACGCCGATGACGAGCTCGGGGCGCAGGCCCTCCTCGCGTATCAGGCGGTCGAGCTCGACCAGCGCGGTCGGGGCGTTGCCGACGGCGAACACCGTCGGTCCGCCGAGAGCCGCTCCGCGGCGCATGGCGACGGCGGCGCGGGTGGTCCCGAGCGCCGCGGCCTCCTCGGCCACGTCGTCGTCGGCGATGAAGCAGCGCACCTCGCCGCCGTACCCGGCCAGCGTCCGCCTGCTGATGCCGGCGGCGGCCATGTTGGTGTCGGTGACGATGTCCGCGCCGCCGCGCAGGGCGGCGATGCCCTTCTCGACGGCGCCGTCGGAGAAGGCGAGGCTGTCGAAGTAGCCGAAGTCGGCCGAGGTGTGGATGCACCTCCTGACCACCGAGAAGCGCGGTTCCGGCAGCGTCCTGCCGTCCAGCTCCGCGGTGATGATCTCCATGCTCCGTCTCTCGATATCCTGCGGTCTCACCGTCTCGAACGCCATATGATCGCCTCCGCCGTCCGCACGGAGGTGCGGGCGGTCTCGCGGTGCTGAGGCTAGGAGACATCAAGTATTATAACTTGGCGTATATATCCAACTCGATATGACAGCCGATAGCATGAGGATCATCCGGGGCGGCAGGGAGATGCGCTGCGGGCTCACCACCGGCACCTGCGCCGCGGCGGCCGCCAAAGCCGCCGCGTCGGTGCTGCTGGGCGGGGAGCCGGCGGCGGCCGTGGCGGTGCGCCTGCCGGACGGGGCGGAGGCGGAGCTCGAGGTCGTCGGGACCGAGGCGGCCGGCGGCGCGGTGCGCTGCGCCGTGCGCAAGGACGCCGGCGACGACCCCGACGTCACCCACGGGGCGCTCGTATGCGCCGCGGTGAGGAGGCGGGACGACGGCATCTGCACCGTCGACGGCGGCGACGGCGTCGGCAGGGTCACCCGCAGGGGGCTGGACCAGCCGGTGGGCGCGGCGGCGATCAACAGCGTGCCGCGCGCGATGATCCTCGATGCGCTCGCCGAGGCCGCCTCGATGCACGGCTGGGAGGGCGGCCTGGAGGCGGTCATCGACGTGCCCGGCGGCCTCAGGCTCGCCGGGAGCACCTTCAATCCCGAGCTGGGCATCGAGGGCGGCATCTCCATCCTCGGCACCACCGGCATCGTGCACCCGATGAGCGACCGGGCGATCATCGAGACCACCAGGGCGGAGATGGACATGCACGCGGCCGAGGGCGCGAGGCACCTGCTGCTGGTGCCCGGCAGCTACGGCCGCGGCTACGCCGACGGCATGGGCGACGTCGGGGACGCGCCCGCGGTGAGGATCAGCAACTTCCTCGGGGAGGCGCTCGACCACGCCGTCGCGCTCGGCATCGAGGGGGTGCTGCTGGTCGGCAGCATCGGCAAGCTGGTCAAGGTGGCCGGCGGGATCATGGACACCCATTCCGCCAACGCCGACTGCAGGATGGAGATCATGGCGGCGCACGCGCTGCTGGCG
Organism: Candidatus Methanogranum sp.; assembly: GCA_050309445.1. Lineage (GTDB taxonomy): Archaea > Thermoplasmatota > Thermoplasmata > Methanomassiliicoccales > Methanomethylophilaceae > Methanogranum. Next base: position 4,746 of record JBNRMI010000002.1, read on the forward strand.
GGCGCCGACGGGGACACCGCCCGCGCGGTGCTGGACGCGGCCACCGCCGAGGCCGCCCTGGATATCATGATCGGTGCGGGCATCGCCGCGGCGGCGACGGCCTCGCTGGCCGGACGCATCGAGCACCACATGCGCCGGAGGACCGGCGGCGGGACGGCGGTCGCGGCCGTGGTCTTCTCGTCGGTGCACGGGAGGCTGTGCGACTCGCCGTCGGCGGCCGGCGTGATCGGGGGGCTGCGCCGATGCTGATCAGGTTCATCGCCTTCACGGCGAGGGGCTGCGCGACGGCCCTGCGGGCCGCCGCCGCCCTCGCGGACGAGGAGTGCGAGGTCTATTCCAAGACCTCGGACGACGCGGCGGGCACGCTCCCCGTCGAGGGCCCGCTGTCCGGGTGGACGGCGGCGGCGATGGCCGAGGCCGACGCGGCGGTGTTCGTCTCCGCCGCCGGCGTCGCGGTCAGGTCGGTCGCCCCGTTCATAGAGGACAAGCGGACGGACGCGGCTGTGGTCTGCATGGACGACAGCGGGCGCTACGCCATCCCGCTGCTGTCGGGGCACACCGGCGGCGCCAACCGCCTGGCGGCGAGGATCGCCGCCGGCACCGGCGCCCTGCCGGTGATCACCACCGCCACCGACGTCAACGGCGTCTTCGCCGCCGACGAGTTCGCCGCCGTCAGCGGCATGGCCTACCGCGGGCGCGAGGCGTCCAAGGCGGTCTCCGCCGCCCTGCTCGCGGGCAGGCCGGTGTATCTCAGATCGGGGTTCCCCGTGGCCGGGCCGCTGCCGCCGGGCATCGCCTGCGGCGATGCTGGGGACACGGGCATACTGGTGTCGTCGGAGGCGTCCCCCGCGATGCCGTTCGCGAGCACCATGGTGCTGATCCCGCGCCACCGCGTCGTCGGCGTCGGCTGCCGTCGGGGCATCGGGGCGGAGGCGCTGCGGGAGGCGTTCGGCCGGGCGCTGGCGGCCGCGGGCGCGGCGGAGGAGAGCGTGCGGGCGCTGGCCAGCATCGACATCAAGGCGGACGAGCCCGCCTTGCTGGCGCTGAGCGCGTCCCTCGGGATCCCGCTGATCCTCTTCACCGCCGCCGAGCTGGAGGCGGTCGGGGACGGCTTCGCGGAATCGGGGTTCGTCAGGTCGGTGACCGGCACCGGCAACGTCTGCGAGCGGGCGGCCGTCGCCGCCTCCGCGGGCGGGCGTCTGATCATGGGGAAGACTGCATATGGCGGCATCACAGTGGCCGTGGCCGAGGAGGCATTCACTTTGGATTTCACATCACGGGCGGACATGAAGGGGGCGGGGAGATGACCGGGGTGCTGGTCTTCGCCGGCACCGTCGAGGGGCGGC
>JBNRMI010000003.1:0-11161 GCA_050309445.1 Candidatus Methanogranum sp.
ACGCCGCGACCGCCCGCTGCTGATGATCGACGTCTCGCTGCCGCGCAACATCGCCGACGACGTCGGCGGGGTCGGCGGCGTCACCGTCGAGACGATGGACTCGCTGCGCTCGATCGCGATGGAGAACGTCTCGAAGCGCAAGGCGGAGATCTCGCGCGCCGAGCGCATCATCAACGATGAGCTGGCGCGGATCGAGCGCGAACGCCGCGAGCGGACGGCCGACGAGGTCATCCGCCGCATCGGCCTCAGATTCGCGGAGATCAGGGAGTGCGAGCTCGTCCGGGCGAAGTCCCGGGCGCTCGCCGATCCCGACATAAACTCGATACTGGACGACCTCTCCCGGGCGTTGGTGAACAATATATCGTCCGACCTGTTCATCAACCTCAGGAAGGCATCGAGGGAGGGCGACACCGCGGCCTGCGAGACCGTGCGCCTGCTCTTCGGCCTGGAGGATTGATCGCATGAAACGATACGCACGCTTGAGGAGGATGAGGCGGACGCCGGCCGTCAGGGGACTGGCCGCCGAGACGCGTCTGCATCCCTCCGATCTGATACTGCCCCTGTTCTTCGACGCCGGCATCGGCGAAACGGCATATACGGACTCGATGCCGGGCGTCCCCGTCCATCCGCTGTCGGGCTGCGCCGCGGCCGCCGCCGCGGCCGAGGAAGCCGGTATAGGCGCGGTGCTGGTCTTCGGCATCCCCTCCCGCAAGGACGCGGAGGGTTCAGATGCCTACGACGACGACGGCGTGGTGCAGCGGGCGGTCCGCGACCTGAAGTCATGCTCGGACCTGACGGTCATCACCGACCTCTGCCTCTGCGAGTACACCGACCACGGCCACTGCGGCCTGCTCGGACCCGGCGGGGAGGTGCTGAACGACCCCACCCTGGAGCTGTACGCCGCCACCGCCGTCTCCCAGGCGCGCGCCGGGGCGGACATCGTCGCCCCCAGCGGCATGATGGACGGCCAGGTCGCGCGCATACGCGAGGCGCTGGACGGGGCCGGGTTCACCGAGGTGCCCGTCATGGCCTACAGCGCCAAGTTCCACAGCGCCTTCTACGGCCCGTTCCGCGACATCGCGCAGTCGTCGCCCGGCACGGGCGACCGGGCCGCCTACCAGATGCAGTGCGGCAACCGCCGCGAGGCGATGCGCGAGATCGCCGCCGACATCGACGAGGGGGCGGACATCGTCATGGTCAAGCCCGCCGGCCCCTGCCTCGACATCATCCGCGAGGCGGCCGACCGCTTCGACCTCCCCCTGGCGGCATACCAGGTCTCGGGCGAGTACGCGATGATCGAGGCGGCGGCCGCCAACGGGTGGATCGACCGCGAGCGGGCGGTCATCGAATCGCTGACGGCGATCAAGCGCGCCGGGGCGGACATGATCATCACCTATCACGCGCAGGAGGCGGCGCGGCTGCTGGGGGGACGCCGGTGAGCACGGGGCGCTCCGCCGAGCTGCACGCCGAGGCGCTGGGGATGACCCCGGGCGGGGTCTCCAGCCCGGTGCGCGCCTACCCGCCGCACCCGATCGCATTCGCCCGCGCCGAGGGGTGCACGCTCACCGACCTCGACGGCAACGCCTACACCGACCTCTGCATGGCCTACGGACCGCTCGTCGCCGGGCACGCCCGCGCCGAGGTGGTCGGGGCGGTGCGGGAGCAGGCCGGCAGGGGCAGCGTCTTCGGCGCCCCCTCCGAGCCCGAGTACGCGCTGATCCGGAGGATCCGCGCCTCGATGCCGGCGCTGGAGTCGGTCCGCCTGTGCGGATCGGGCACCGAGGCGACGATGCACGCGATCCGCCTGGCGCGCGGCGTCACCGGGCGCGACGTCATCATCAAGGCCGAGGGCGGCTTCCACGGCGCCCACGATGCCGTGCTGGTCGCCGCCGGCTCGGGCTCGGCGCAGTGCACGCCCGGGTCGCGCGGGGTGCCGGCCGCCGCCGTGGAGAACACCCGCAGCGTCGGCTACAACGACCTGGACGCGGCCGAGCGCCTGCTGGAGCGGGGCGACGTCGCCTGCATGATCGTCGAACCGGTCATGGGCAACGTCGGCACGGTGCTCCCGGAGCCGGGGTACCTGCAGGGCCTGCGCCGGCTGACGCGGGAGCACGGCGCGCTGCTGATCTTCGACGAGGTCATCACCGGCTTCCGGCTGGCCGAGGGCGGTGCCCAGGGGGTGCACGGGGTCGAGCCCGACCTCACCACCCTAGGCAAGGCGATCGGCGGCGGCTACCCGATCGGCGCCTTCGGCGGCGGCCGCGGCCTGATGGACAACATCGCCCCGGCCGGCGACGTCTACGCCGCCGGCACCTTCGCCGGCAACCCGGTCAGCGCCGCCGCCGGCCTGGCGCAGCTGGAGCTGATGCGGTCGGGCGGCAGGTACGACCGGCTCAACCGCACGGCGGGGTCGCTGGCCGCCGGCCTGGCCGACATCATCGCCGACCGCGGGATGCGGGCCTGCGTCAACTCGGCCGGATCGATGGTCTCGGTCTTCCTCGGCCTCGACGCGGTCCGCGACGGGGCGCAGGCGCAGCAGGCCGACCGGCAGGCGTACACGGCGGTCTTCCGGCACATGCTGGACAACGGCGTCTACCTCCCGCCCTCGGCGCTGGAGACCTCGTTCCTCTCCGACGCCCACACCGATGCCGAGGTCGCGGAGGTCCTCGAGGCCTTCGACTCCGCCGCGGGGGCGTCCCGATGAGGGTCGGCACCCGCGAGAGCGGGCTGGCGATGAAGCAGACCGAGCTGCTGATCGCGGCGCTGCGCGCCGCCGGCCACGACGACGATTACGAGGTCATCGGCATCAAGGCCGTCGGCGACATCGACCAGACGACGCCGCTGGACGCCTTCGGCGGCTCCGGCGCCTTCGTCCGCGAGCTCGACGACGCCCTGCTGCGCGGGGACATCGACATCTCGGTCAACTCGCTCAAGGACATCCCGGTCGACATCGACCCGCGGCTGACGGTGGCGGCGGTGATGCGCCGCGACCCCCGCGAGGACGTGATCCTGCCCTGCGCCCTCGGCGACCTGCCGGCCGGCGCGTCCGTCGGCACCTCCTCGGTCAGGAGGACGGCGCAGATCCGCGAGGCACGGCCCGACCTGGAGATCAGGCCGCTGCGGGGCAACATCCACACCCGGCTGGCGAAGCTCGACGCCGGGGAGTACGACGCCGTCGTCCTCGCCCGGGCGGGGCTGGTGCGCATGGGCATCGACCGGCCGATGGCCGTCCTCGACCCCGACGTCTTCGTGCCGGCGGCCGCCCAGGGGGCGATCGCCGTCGAATGCCGTCTCGACGACACCGGGACGCTGCGCAGGCTGGCGTCGGTCGACGACGCCGAGACGCGCGCCTGCGTGATGCTGGAGCGCGCGATCATGAACGCCATGGGCGCGGGCTGCTCCTCGCCGGTCGGCATCAGCGTCACCGCCGCCGACGGCGGGCTGAGGGTGCGGGCCGTCTCCTACGGCTTCGCCGAGGACACGGTCAGACTGGACACGCTGATGCCGTTCGAACCGGATGCGGCGCGGGTGCGGGCCGCGGCCGACCATCTCACGGGCAGGAGGCCGATATCATGAAAGGCAGGGTCTATCTGGTGGGCGCCGGACCCGGCGACCCGGGGCTGATGACGATCAGGGGCATGCAGCTGCTGCGGGAGGCGGACGCCGTGGTCTACGACGCCCTGGCCAACCCGGTGCTGCTCGAATCGTGCCGCGGGGACGCGCTGCTGATCGATGCGGGCAAGCGCGGCGGCGACCACACGCTGACGCAGGACAGGACCAACGAGAAGCTGGTCGAGCTGGCCGCGGCCGGGATGACGGTGGTGCGGCTCAAGGGCGGCGACCCGTTCATGTTCGGACGCGGCGCCGAGGAGGCCGAGGCGCTGCGGGCGGCGGGCATCGAGGTGCACGCGGTGCCGGGGATCTCCTCGGCGATCGCCGTGCCCGAGCTGGCGGGGATCCCCCCGACCCACCGCGACCACACGCCGCTGGTGACCTTCATCACCGGCCACGAGAAGAAGGGCGGCGACCGCATCGACTGGAGCCGCCTGGTCGGCGGCCACGGCACGCTGGTCATCCTCATGGGCATGGGCAACGCGCCGCACATCGCTGCCGAGCTGGAGGCGGCCGGCATGGCGCCGGACACGCCGGCGGCGGTGATCACCGACGGCTCGCTGCCGACGCAGCGGACCGAGCGCACCACGCTGTCCGGGCTGGCGGGGACGATCGCCGGCAAGGGGCTGGAGGCGCCCGGCATCATCGTCATCGGCAGCACCGCCTCGGTGCGCGACATCATCGGTGATATGCTGTGATCAGGCTGGCCTTCACCCGCCCCGCCGACCGCATCGCGGATTCGCTGCGGGCGGCGGAGGCGCTGGGCATGGAGGCGATGGCGGCGCCGTCGCTGACCATGGTCGCCGGCGACCCCGCCGAGCTGGCGCGGGCGCGGCGGATGCTGGAGTCCGGGACGGCGGACATCGTCATCGTCGGCTCGGCCGCCGCCGTCGGGTACTGCGCGGAGGGGTTCGGCGCCGACGCGTTCAGGGAGATGCTCGGACCGGTCGTCGTCGTGCCCATCGGGCCCGGCACCGCCGAGGCCCTCGCCGGGCACGGCATCCGCTGCGACCTGATGCCCGAGGACGACCACAGCTCCTACGGCATCCTCGCCCTGCTGGACGGGGACGTCGCGGGGAGGATGGTGATGCTGATCCGCTCGGACCGCGGCTCGGACGTCATGCCCGAGGGGCTGGCGCGCCGCGGCGCGAGGGTGGCCGACATCGCGGCGTACCGCCTGGAGCCGGCCGGCATGACCCCGGAGGCGCTCCGCATCATCGGGGCGCTCGACGCCGGGGAGCTCGATGCGATGGCGTTCACCAGCCCGCTGTCGGCGGAGTCGTTCATCGGCATGCTGCGGGAGCGGCTGGGGGACGGGCGCGCCGCGGCGGCCCTCGACGGGGTCGCGGTGGCGGCCATCGGCACGCCCACCGCGATCCGGCTCGGCGAGCTGGGCCGGCGGCCGGACATCGTGCCGGTGCGGACGACGTTCGCCGACATGCTGGCGGCGATCGCCGTCCACGGGGGATTCACGATCCGCGAACGGCCCGGAACGGGCCCGGGACAGGGAGAGGACAGGGGCCCGGGCGAGAGCCGGGGCCGAGAGGACACAGAAAGACGGAAAGAGGTATGATACCATGAAAGGGATATTGATAATCGGACACGGATCGAAACTGGACCACAACAAGAACGTCATGCGGCTGCAGGCCGACAGGCTGAGGGAGAAAGGGCACGGGAAGGTCTACATCGGCTTCAACGAGATCTCGGCGCCGCTGATCGAGGAGGCTCTGACCGAGATGCTCGACGACGGCGTCACCGACGTCTACGCCATGCCGCTGTTCATCGCCTCGGGGGTGCACATCACCGAGGACATCCGCGGCAAGCTCAACCTGCCCGAGGGCAGCGATGACGCCGAGGTGGAGATCGACGGCAGGAAGGTGAGGGTGAGGTACGGCAGGCCGGTCGGGGACGACCCGCGCATCGCCGACATCCTCGATGAGCAGATCGCCGCGATGTGAGACGCGGACCGGTGCGGCCCCCGGCCGCACCGCAAACACCCTTGACCATCGAACCCGGACGGGGATCCCGCACCGGATCGCGCCGCGGATCAGACGTCTTTCTCACTCACGACGTACGTTTTGTGGATCTTTATGACAACATCGTCTCTACACGAGATCGACGACGCCTTGTGGGTCCCCGTCTGGTGGCCCACCGCAATCCTTCTGCATCTCCTGCATGACACGACGGCATGATCCGCTCCTCCGATCTCCGTTCCGACGACCCGGTCGATGCGGCACGGGCCCCTCACGGTCCGAGGCACCCGATCGGCACGACCCATACGCCGTCCTCGCGCCTGCGGGCCGTGCCGACCGAGGTCAGCACCATCAGGAACGAAGGCTCCCGCATCCTCTCCGTGTCCACGTGCTCCCTGAGCTTCAGGAGATGCTCCGCGCCGGCATCCACGCCGGTCGTGCCGAGCTTGACCTCCACCGCACCCCACCTCCCGTCGTTGAGATGCACCACCGCGTCGGCTTCCAGGTTGTTGCTGTCACGGTAGTGGTGGACGGTTCCGCCGAGGGGCTGGGAGTAGATGCGGAGATCCCTGTGGCAGAGTGATTCGAACATGAAGCCCATCGTGTTCAGATCCTTCATCAGGCCGTCCCCGTCGGCTCCCAGCAGGGCCGCCGCCAGCGACGGGTCCGTGAACTGCCGCTTGTCCGAGCTGCGGACCGCCGCCGCGGAACGGAGGGACGGATTCCATGCGGGCACGTCCTCCGTGATGAAGAGGCGGGACAACGCGTTGAGGTAGGTGCGGACGGTCCTGTCGGAGACGGAACCGTCCTGACCCTCCGCATCCCTGACGATGGTGGCGACGGTGGCCGTGGTGGAAATATTGCGCGCCAGCGAGCGCAGGACCCTCCTGACCGCGACGGGATCGCGCCGCACGTCATCGATCCTGGAGATGTCCGAACCGATGACGCCGTCGATGTAATCAAGGGCGTAGGTCCCGTCGACGATGTCGTTGATCACCGCGACAGGCCAGCCGCCGCGGACGATCTTCTCGGAGATGTCTCTCAGAGTGAGCTCGGAGACGGAGATCCCCCGGGCGGTGCCGTCGAACAATGCCCGCAGGGAGATCCCCCCGCCGGAATCGCCCGATTCGAAGAGACTCATCGGCCTCATCAGCACGCGGGAGATCCTGCCGACCCCCGAATGCAGGTACCCGTCCTCCTGCGGGACCGACGAACCCGTCAGGATGAACTGGCCCGTCCGGCCCCGTTCGTCCACCACGGCTCTCACGGCATCCCAGAGCACGGGGGCGAACTGCCATTCGTCGATGAGCCTCGGGCACTCCCCCTCGAGCAGGTCGGCCGGACTGGTGCGTGCGACCTCGAGCATGCCGGGGTTGCGGGGATCGGATATCTGGACGAAGCTCCTGGAGAACCGCTTCGCGGTGGTGGTCTTGCCGCACCCCTTCGATCCCTGTATCAGGACAGCCCCTGTCGAGGAGAGGCGCCTCTCGATGAAGGAGTCGATGATACGCGGACGGTATGTTCCCGGCATACCTCTGAATATGCGTGGCGATTATATCATTCTTCCCATAATGTCGGAAGTGTGATTCCCATAATATAGGAAATGTAATTCCTACAATATCGGAAACGTAATTCCCATAATGTCGGAAATGGATGGGTCCGGCGGTCGATGTCCGGGCGTCCGCCGTCGCCACTGCTGGGACATGATCGTTCAGGTGTGATTTACACTGATTCGGCTAACATTCTCATGGGGATTGGACTAACATTCTCATGGGGATTGGACTAACATTCCCGCAACAGACGCATCACCCGTAACCGCGACCCGTCATCCGGAGCGGGGATTCGTGAAGATATCACGGGGCCGGCCCGCGGGATCCCGGTCCCTCCCCTTCGGTCAACCTGTTGCCCCGTATCACCGGGATATCGGATCCCGATACATGTCCGCCGCCGACAGTGTCCGGCGTATTGCGCGGAAGCCGACCGGATCATGCGGATTGCTGAGGAGAACCTCGCGGAATAGAGAAGGTCGCACAGGGATCCGTACTTCTCCTGCCTGAGACACAAGGTTGCGGATATGCGCGGTCGACATCATGCACCGCGGTGGTGCGTATATAACATCCTCAGGGTCGCACAAATCCGAGGCGACACGGCGACAGCATACGTACGAATCGGGCACAATCGGAAAAACCGCGGTATGTCCTTCAAAAGTCGTCGGAAAAAACGTAGTGAACCCTCCGAAAGTCGTCGGAGAAACCGTAGTACATTACCTAAAAGTCGTCGGAAAAAACGTAGTGAACCCTCCGAAAGTCGTCGGAGAAACCGTCAATTTATATATCGCGGAATGAAATCCCATACCGATGCTCAAACGCAAGATCTACGGGGATCTGGTCCGATGGAAGGAGGATGCCCGCAAGAAGTCCCTGCTCGTCCGCGGTGCGAGACAGGTGGGGAAGACGTACGCGATCGACGAATTCGCCAAGAACAACTACGGGTCATATCTGTACATCAATTTCGAGGAGAACCCCTCGCACAAGTCGATATTCGAAGGCGACAGGGACGTCGACTCGATCATCCGCAGGATGTCGCTGGTCTTCCCCGACGCCGAGTTCATCCCCGGGGACACGATCATCTTCCTCGATGAGATCCAGAACTGCCCGGATGCCCGGGTCGCCTTCAAGTTCTTCACCCTGGACGGCAGGTACGACGTGATCGGTTCGGGTTCCCTGCTCGGAGTGCATTACAAGGAGGTCTCGTCGTATCCTGCCGGCTATGAGGACGTGATCGACATGAGGTCGCTCGATTTCGAGGAGTTCCTCTGGGCGATGGATGTCAGGGACGACGTGATCGGCTACGTCCGGACCTGTCTGGAGGACAAGGAGCCCATCGACGGGTTCACGCTGGCCAAATTCAACGAGTACCTCACCTGGTACATGATCGTCGGCGGGATGCCGGAAGCGGTCTCCGTCTTCAGGGAGACCGATCACTTCGGGAAGGTCCTGAAGGTGCAGAGGAGCATCGTCAACAGCTATCTCGATGACATCACCAAGTACGCCGCGGGTCTGGACAAGAACAGGGTCAGGGCATCGTTCTTCTCCATCCCGAACCAGCTGGCGAAGAGGAACAAGAAGTTCGTCTACGCCGACGTGGAGGGCCGCAAGGACAGCCGGTACGACACCTACGGCAGCAGCCTGTCGTGGCTGCATGATGCCGGCGTGATCGATTTCTGCTACAACCTGCAGGAACCGACCCTCCCGCTCGCGAGCCACCTGAGGCTCAACGTGTTCAAGATCTACCTGAAGGACACGGGGCTGCTGATGTCGATGATGGAGGAGGGCACGGCTGCCGCCGTGCTCGACGGGAGCCTGAGCATCAACAAGGGCGCGATCGTCGAGAACCTGGTGGCGGAGATGATCAGCAAGAGCGGCCGCCCCCTCACCTATTTCGAGAGGAGGGGCACGCTGGAGGTGGGTTTCGTCCTCAACATGGACGGGCGCGTCGCGGCCGTCGAGGTGAAGTCGGGGAACAACCGGCAATCGAAATCGCTGGATACGGTCATGTCGGAGAGATACGGCGCCGATCGGGGGATCAAGCTGGAACCGGACAACGTCCATGTGGACGACAAGGGCGTGGAGCACTACCCGATCTTCGCCGCCGCGTTCCTGGATTCCCTGCGGTGAGCCTCCGGGTCGTCCGGGACGGGATCCCGTGCCGGCGGCTCAGGGGACCGTCCGGCTCAGAGCCGGCGGATGACCGCCTGCGGGTTGGCGTGCAGCGCCCGGTGCGCCTCATCGCCGCTGAGTCCGGCGCCCAGGGCGACGGTCAGGGCGGCCTCGGCGTCCATCAGGTCGCCCGGCGCGTGCGCATCGGAGTTGACCAGCATCTCGGCGCCGGCGGCGCGGGCGGTGTTGGCCACGTGCCCGTTGGTGATGCTGTGGCCCCTGCGCCCGGAGATCTCGAGGTAGACGCCGTTGGCCGCGGCGGTCGCCGCGTCATCGGCCGAGAGCATCCCGGGGTGCGCCAGCAGGTCGACGTCGGCGCATCCGACCGCGGCGCGGTTGGTGCCCGGCGCCACCGGCTCGGTGACCGTCTCGCCGTGGACGACGACCCAGAGGGCGCCGTGCGCCCTGGCGGCCGCGGCCACGGCGGCGATCTTGCCCGGGGGCACGTGGGTGATCTCCACCCCCGGGATGACCCTGATGCCGTCGTCGCAGAGGTCGACCGCCTTCACCAGGTTGGTGACGACGAACTCGACGTTGGTCATGTCGACGTGGTCGGTGATCGCCAGCGCCCGGTGGCCGAGCACCGAGGCCCGTCTCACCAGCTCGGCCGGTACCAGCTCCCCGTCGCTGAACAACGTGTGCGAATGCAGATCGATCCTCATCCCCGTCTCCCCTCCAGCATCCCGTACGTCTCGCTAATGTCCACCTCTTTGGCCACCACGGCCACCAGCGTGTGGTAGATGAGGTCGGAGAGCTCCCAGGCGATCTCCTCCGCATCCCCGTCCTTGATCGCCAGCACGAACTCGGCGGCCTCCTCGACGATCTTCTTGCACATGTTGTTCTCGTCGGCCATCAGCCTGCAGGTGTAGCTGTCCTCCGACGGCTCGTCCCTGCGGGACTCGATGACCCGGATCAGCTCGGGCAGGATCCCGGCCGTGCGCCGCGGGTCGCCCAGCAGCGTCTTGTGGAAGCAGGTCGGCTGGCCGGTGTGGCAGGCCGCCCCGGTCTGCTCGACGCGCACCAGCAGGGTGTCGTCGTCGCAGTCGGTCTGGATCGAGATGATGCGCTGGACGTGACCCGACTCCTCGCCCTTGCGCCAGAGCTTCCCGCGGCTGCGCGACCAGAAGTGGGTGTACCCCGTGGTCATCATCAGCTCCACCGCCGCGGCGTCGGCCCAGGCGACCATCAGCACCTCGTTGGTGCGGTGGTCCTGGACCACGACCGGTATCAGTCCGTTCCCGTCGTATCTGAGATTCACATGCTCACCTCCAGCCCCCTGCCGCGCAGGTACTCCTTGGTCTCGCGGATGCCGCACTCCCCCATGTGGAAGACCGAGGCTGCCAGGGCCGCGGCGGCATCCGTCCGCGACAGCACCTCGTAGATGTGCTCCTTGCCCCCGCATCCGCCCGAGGCGGTCACCGGGATGCCCACGGCCGCCGCGACCGCCCGCGTCAGCGGGATGTCGTACCCGCTCCTGACGCCGTCGCGGTCCATCGAGGTCAGCAGGATGCCGCCGGCGCCGAGCTCCTCCAGGCGGACGGCCCAGTCGACGGCGTCGAGGCCGGAGGACTCGCGCCCGCCGCCGGTGAACACCGTCCAGCCGTCGCCGGTGCGCTTGGCGTCGACGGCGGCGACCACGCGCCCGCTGCCATATCTGTCCGCGGCCTCGGCGATGATGCCGGGGTCGCGCACGGCCGCCGAGCCGATCGTCACCCCGGACGCGCCCGCGTCGAGGATCAGGCCGGCGTCGCCGGCATCGCGGATGCCGCCGCCGGCGATCACCGGCGCCCGCACCGCGGAGGAAACCGCCCGCACCAGCTCCGCCATGCCGCCGCGCGGCCCGGCGGAGGTGATGTC
>JBNRMI010000004.1:0-17938 GCA_050309445.1 Candidatus Methanogranum sp.
CCCCCTCCCTTTCTCTCCTCCTTCCGATGTTTCTCCCGACGCTTCTGCGTCTTGTCCGTACTCGTCCGCATCTTGTTCTCACGGGATCTTCCGAACATGTGTTTTCTTCAAGCGATATTGCCGGACAAAAGCGGTTACAAGCGGATTCAAAAAAATTCAAAGTGATTCCGCGGGAAATGTCAGAAGAATCCTTCCATCCGGATCATCCCCATCCATCATCGGCGAAGACCTTGTGATGCGCAGCAGCGATTCACGATCATCCGAAGGATATTCCGATAGGATAGACACAATAGCAGTTGGCCAGAGTATTCTATCAAAGGGGTCACATCAATGATTCATCGCTTTCAAAAGACTGTTATATCACGCCGATTCCCAACGGAATCGGATGTCCGGAGATCATCAACGGTCTGAAGGAACACGGAATGGATGCTATACGCTCAGAGTTCGGAGAACATCCCAATCCGCCGGGAGGGATGAGATGTTCGACGGCTCCTCTTCCAAGAAAATAAGAATCCCGCTGCGATATCGAATCAGAACAGTACGGTTCTTCCGATAGGATATATCCATAGCAACAGGCATATATCCCCATTGTACGTATTCCTGAACAGAGGTACGGAAACCGTTTAGCATATACAGCAAACGTTTGAATCGGGCATGCGACAGGCTCGTTTCAAATGACTCGGTTTTCGACCTCCGATATCTGAAACCTTTACACGTGACAAAGGTGTCATGAGATAAAGAAAATAGAGCAGGGAGGAATCACAATGGCCACCGTCTCCTTTTAACGGGATCTCATAATCGGCAGCGAGGAAGAGGCAAGACGTATGTTGGATGCAATAGACGAAGCTGACAAGAGAGGGCCGGTGAAATATCCTGATTTTCAAGATCTGTTCGAACGGGGTAAGGAGTTCCTTGAAAGAGGACCGAAAGAGTGAGATGCGATATTGTTCCGCTATCACGGATGATTGATTGCTGGACTCCGGAACAGGTTGGAAGATATCTAAACAAGCTTCAGCTGTGACGGGAGTCACGATCTTGAAGATTTCCTTCACAACAAGGCTGTTGAACATCAGAAACGCGACTCATCGCGCACTTTCATCCTTATCCGCGAAGAGAGGATAATCGGATACATCTCCCTGGCAACGACCATATCGGAGATCGGGGAAGGGCGGCCTGCATCAGAGTCTCTGAAGAAGAGGATGAATCTCACAGACGGACGGACCTCGGCATATCTGATCGGGCAATTATATGAAGCGAACGATGTCGATGAGAAAATCGGCTCTTAGCTGATCGATCTTTCCATGAGCATGTTCGACGAGATACGAGACGTTCTGGGCGGAAGGGTCGTTTGTGCGGACTGCAGAAAGGAACTTATAAAATTCTACGAGGAAAACGGCTTCAGAGTGATCAGCAACGTCTCTGAAGACGGTTTATACAGGTTGGTTTGGCTGTTCTGAGAAGATTGTCTCCAACGACATTCGCCGTCATGACATGACTGTTGCGGCTGGCGGATCCTGTTCCGGACCTCCGGATACAGGCGATTCAGCCTATGCGCACAGACCGGATGGCCGATATCGAACCCGCGTCATATAAACATAGAGGGTCCGATGCACAGGGACACTTATTCAAAACCTGATCCCCGACATCCGGACAGCCATGGTTCGGTCGGCCGGCGGCCGCATCCTGCCCTTCTCCGCGGCGGCTCCGCCGCCTCAGAACGGCAGGAAGCTGATCAGGTGCGTCCAGACGTCGATGTTGATCAGCATCACCGCCATGATCAGCAGGTCGAACAGCAGCACCAGCAGCCAGGTGCTCGTGCGGACCATCGTCCGGTGGAAGCGCGAGCTGCGGCTGTCCAGGTCGCCGATGCCGAGGCGCTCCGCCCGGCGTTCCTTGTCGAGCATCACCCTCTCGGCGAACTTGACGTCCTCGACGATCAGGTACAGCGGCACCACGCACATCAGCGCCTGGACCGCCAGGACGATCAGGTAGCCGTACCGCAGCTCCAGCTCCGGGAGCAGGTCGGTCACCGCCTGCGCCAGCGTCGGGGTGAGGATGAGGAAGGCGATGATCATCGCCGCCAGGGCGATCAGCTCGACGTAGAGCCGCGTCACGTTCCTGCGGAAGCGCTCGGCGGTCGAACGCGAGGACAGGGCCATCTTCATGTACCAGTCGGCTCGGAAGCGCTCGACCTTCTTCACCCCGTTGTACAGGAAGCCGGGGGCGTGCTCCGCGGTCTTGACGCAGACGGTGTCGGCCGACCGCGACATGATCGGCAGGAAGATCATCGACAGCAGCGCGGCGCCGATGATCGAGGTGTAGATCGCATGCGGCATGATGCCGGCATCGTAGGCCTCCTTGGAGATGATGAAGGCGAACTCGCCCATCGCCGCCAGGCTGACCGCCGAGATGAAGGCGACGCGCATGGTCTTGTTGACGATGAAATAGGCGGTGAAGACGCTGAACAGCTTCAGCACCACATAGGCGAGGAAGATGGTGAGGATCATCCACAGGTTGTCGTAGATGTCGATCGGGAGGATCTTGAAGCCGATCGAGATGAAGAAGACCGCCATGAAGATGTCCTTCATCGGCGTGATGCCGTGCTCGACCGTCTTGGCGGTGTGCGACTGGGAGACGATGACGCCCATGAGGAAGGCGCCGATCGCCATCGACAGGCCGACGTAGACCGACGCGAAAGCAAGGGCGAAGCACATGCCGACCGAGGCGATCAGCAGGACCTCCTCGGGCATCCGGTCGCCGATCCAGTCGAGCGCCCTGGGCACCAGCATCAGGCCGACCAGCATCGCGATCGACATGAAGGCGATGATGGTGATCAGCATGAGCGAGATCGAGCCGAGGTCCATCGAGGAGCCGACCAGCAGCGGGGCGGTCATCGAGAGGATCAGCACCTGGGCGACGTCGTCGATGACGGTGACCAGGATGATCGTCTCCGCCTCCTCGCGGGTGATCTTGTCGTAACCGGCCAGCACCGCGGTGACGACCGCGGTGCTCGAACCCGAGATGGCGGCGGCGAAGAACAGCGACAGCATCGGGTCCCAGCCCATCATCGTGCCGAACAGGTAGCCGCCGATCAGGATGATCGGCACCTGGATCATGGCGATGGTCAGGGCGAGCTTGCCGGTCTTGCGCAGCTTGTTCAGGTTCAGCTGCATACCGATGCCGAACATCAGCAGCACCAGACCGAGGTTGGCGAGGATGTCGACCATCAGATGCGATTCGGCCGATTGCCCCTGCCAGTAGCCGGCGAGGATGATGCCGGTGATGAGGTATCCGATGATGGAGGGCAGTTTGAATCTCTTGAAGACCAATGTGCTGGCCGCACCGATGGTGAGGATCAGCGTCATGTTCAAAAGGAAATCAAGTTCGTCCAAGCCCAGCCGTGCCTCCCGTGCGTTACGGACTTACAACGACTTGTACTAGAAGAAGCTATCGGGCTGCGGCGTCCTTCCCGCAGACCTTCCCCGGGAAGGCGACAGGATGCGCCCGACGGCTCAGACGTCCCCGGGCTCCTCGGGCAGGACGACCTTCTTCCGCTGGCGTCCTCCCGTCCGCCTCAGCTTGTCCTGCTCGACCGCCCAGGCGAACCCCTCCTCCTCGGGAGGGGTGATCAGCACCCGCTCCCCCTTCCCGTACTTGCGGCCGGTGCTCCAATTGGTGAACGGGGACACCACCCGGTACTCGTCGGCGTCCATGACGATCTCCCTGACGTTCGGCCTGCCCTTGGCCTCGGAGTAGGTGCCCTTGCGCACGACCGCCCTGCCGCCGACGACCTCGACCGTGCCCGTGCAGACGGTGTCCAGCAGGTAGCGGTCGTGGGTGACGACGATGACGGTGCCGTCGTACTCGTTGAGCGCCGCCTCGACGGCATGACGCGAGGGTATGTCCAGGTAGTTGGTCGGCTCGTCGAGGATCAGGAGGTTGGTCTCCCTGAGGAGGATCAGCGACAGCGCCACCCTCGCCCTCTGCCCGCCGGAGAGCGTCGAGATCGGCTTCTCGACGTCGTCGCCGGTCAGCAGCATCCGCGCCAGCATCTGCCGCGCCTCCGCCCTGCCTTCGGTGCCGGTGACGGTCAGCAGCTGCTCCTCGGCGGTCAGGGCGGGATCCAGCCCCTCGTGGTGCTGCGAGTAGTAGCCGATGCGGGCGCCCGGGGCCGTCCACAGCTCGCCTTTGAAGGGGATCTCCTCCAGCAGCGCCCTCAGCAGGGTGGACTTGCCCTGGCCGTTGGCGCCGAAGATGCCGATCTTGTCGCCCTTGTGGATGTCCAGGTCGACATCCTCGATTATGAGCTTCCCGCCCAGCTCCACCGACAGGCCCTCGGCGGTGAGCACGTTCTTGCCGGACTTGGGCGCCGACTGGATCCTGACGGTGATCTCCCGGCTCTCGGGCGGCTTCTCTTTGGCCTCCATGCGCTCGATCAGCTTGCCGCGGGTCTTGTGCAGTGTCATGTACCACTGGTCGCGGTGGAGGCTCTCGGCGATCTCCTCCTGCCTGCGCTTCTGGGAGGCGTAGCGGCGGTACTCCTTCTCCATGCGCTCGATGTCGAGCATCTTCTTGGTGATGAAGTCGGAGTAGTTGCCCCTGTACTCGCGGCTGACGCCGCGGTCGATCTCGACCATGCGCGTGGCGATCTTGTCCAGGAAGTAGCGGTCGTGGCTGATGACCACCACGGCGCAGTCCGAGTCGAGGAGGTACTCCTCCAGCCATTCGACGGTCTCGATGTCGAGATGCGAGGTGGGCTCGTCCAGCAGCAGCACGTCGCACTCCTCGGCCTGGATGACGATGCGGGAGAGCATGACCTTGGTCCGCTCCCCGCCTGACAGCGAATCCATGGTGCGGTCGATGATGTCGGCGGGGAGGCCCACCTTCCTCAATGCCTCGGCCGAGCGGCGGCCGCTGTCGGCATCCGCCTCGGACAATGATTTCTCGAGGTCGGAGTACTCCGAGGTGACGGCGTTCCAGTCGATGTCGCCGCCGGAGGCCATCAGCGCCTCGATGCCGGCCATCCGCGTGCGGATGCCCTCGATGTGCCCGTAGGGGCGTCCGAGGACGTCCCTGACGGTCACATCGGGGGAGGATTCGGCGAACTGCTCCAGATAGCCGATGCGGCCGGTGTTGGAGATCAGCTCGCCGGTGTCCTTCTCCTCCATGCCCAGCAGGATGCGCATGAAGGTGCTCTTACCGGCGCCGTTGACGCCGATCAGGCCGATGCTGTCGCCGGCGTCGACCTGGAGGCTGACGTCGCGGAGCACCCTGGCGGGACCGAACGAGCGGGAGACGGAGACCGCTTTGAGCAGCATGTCCGGGACTAGTGCGTGGATGTATATGAGAACTGCTCCGGGCCGGACGGTCCGATGCGGCGTGATCATATGCGCCGGAACGCGGCCGTCACCATCGCCGTCGAACCTGTGCTACGGCAGACGGATCTGTCAGAGGACGAAAGATTAAAAGAAAAGGTAAGAGGGGGCCGGAGCCCCTGTTTGATACCGCGTCACCGCGGCCGAACGGGGATGATTCCCTTGACCGTTCAGCTCCTCATCAGCCTGACGACGAAGACGACGGCGATGACGATCGCGGCGACCGCGATGACCGCCAGCAGGATCGTCTGCATGTCGGTGCCTGCGGCCGACGCGTTGACGCTGCCGTCGAAGGTCAGCCTGTCGCCGTCGGCGAGGGCGCCCGCGAAGGCGGCGTCGTTGACCAGGACCTTGCCGTCAGCCTTGAAGCCGTTGTCGGCGACGAGCTTGACGGTGTACTCCTGGGCCCAGACGACCACGGCCGCGCCGCTGTCGTACCTCACGTCGTTGATGAACCAGGTGGCGTTCTGCACGTTCTCCAGGACCACGGTGATCGTGGCCGCGTCGAAGTCGGCGTAGACTTTGGCGAATGCGCCGATCTTCGCATCGAGTTCGACCATGAACACCTTGCTGGAGGTGGCGTACCACGCCTGGAACTCCTGGCCGTTTACATCAGGGGTCTCGAGGGCGTAGATCTCGATTGCAGGAACAGCATTATTGACACCGACGGTGGCGTAGAGGACCGCGCCCTTCTCGAAGTAGTACGCGGTGGACTCGAGTCCTGTCTGGGACACGTACTTGCCACTCTTGTACTCGACGAACTTGACGTTCGCGGCCTCGCCGTAGACGGTGTAGGTTCCACCAGTGTCGATCTTCACCATGGCCTTGGCGTTGTTGACGTACTGCTCCAGGTTCTCGGGAGCGGTGCCTGCGGTGAACTCCATGACGGTGACATCCTTCGTATTAGAGGCCTTCACGTCACCGGTATCGGCGACGAACAGCTCCGCGACGGATTTAGTAGTATCAATGTCGAGGACCAGTGTGCCGTAGACATTGATCTTGCCGAGTATGTCTACTTCAGCTTCAAGGTTGACCTTGCCGTAGACGTTGATCACGGAACCTTCTGCATCACTAACTGTGAGAATGAGTTCCTTGAAATCGGTGTCCTCGCTGTTGTCGTAGGCCTGACCGAAGGTCAGCACGCCCTCGTCACCAATATTGAAGCCACTACCGGTCACGAATTTGAAGTCCGCCGAGTTGAGCACGAGCGTGCCGTCGACGGTCATGTCACCGGCGTCCTTGACGGCACCGTTGACGGTGAGGACGACGTCCCCCAGGATGGTTATCTTCGCCTTGTTAGCATCGAGCGTCACGCCCTCCTTCAGGGTGGCATCGGCTTTGACACTGACATTGCTCGCTTCGCTGCGTATCTTGACTTCGTCACCGGACTTGGAGATGTCCAATGCGGTGGCGAGATCGGTGAAGACACCGGCCTTGTCCACGACCATGAACACGTCAGCTTCCACCTCCGCGCTATAGAGTATGTCCCCCTCCTCGGTCACAGGATCCTTCTGGTTGACGACGAGCTTGCCCGCCTGGACGTCGATGGATCCGTTGACTGTCAGCTCCGTTGTCACGGGCACGGTGACCGTGACCGCGGTGAAGACTGCATCCTCATCAGTAGTGTCGACGCCGGTGTAGACCTTGGCGTCCGTGAGGAACGTGATCTTGTTCTTGTCCTCGGTGGTCGAGGTGCCTGTGAGCGTGGTGTCCTCGGTGATGAAGTGCGTGCCGGTGACGAAGATGTCAGCGGACTTGCTCATCGCGTTCTCGAGTGTGGTGTATATGTGTGTGAATTTTGTTGTTGCAGAATCGGATCCTGTCGAGTAGAAGGCAGCATTGACTTCGGCGCCGTTTATCATGCGCTCACCGCCTATACCAGCCTTCTCGGTGACGTTGGTGAACTTCATCTCGCCGTTGACGTTGAAGACCGCACTACCTCCGACGGGTGCCGCGAGGTCCAACGCGGTGTCAAAGTTCATTGCACCGTTGACGTTGACCACTGTGTGGTATAAATCCAGAGCCTTAGGTGCCGGAGGCTCCGAAAGTTCGGTGGTAAGGACGACATCGAACGTACCGTTGATATTGACTTCGAGGTCACCGGCACCGTCTCCTCTGCTGAGCTTCAGATTGCCAGCGCTCTTGTAGATGTCGAACTTCACGTTATCGTCGATGTCGATCGCGTAGACAGGGTTGTCCTCATTCTTCACAGACACGACGTCACCGTAGATCTGATCGGTCGTCTTTTCCGCGGATGCGACGATAATCAGGCCGGCAGTGTTCTGCGACTTGATCGTCACGGTGTTACCGGACGCGGTGCCGTTGAACGCCTTGTCACCACCGAGCTGCAGTTTGCCCTCGGTCACCTGAACGGTGCCGGTGACATCGCCGGTGATGACCACGGGGGCTCCGGCCGCAGCCTGAGTCATGCTCACAGCTTTGGTCTTGCCGCCGACCTTGTCGAGCGAGAGCACGGTGTCCGCAGTGAATGTGCTCACATCACCCGTACCGAAGTACAGCTTACCGGTGAAGCTCACGCCTTTTTCGACGGAGACAGTGATACCATCATCGCCGGCTACCAAAGCGAAATTCTGATCGGGCGTATCGGCGGTGATCGTGAGAGCACCGCCCGTAACCAGCGTGTAACCGCCGGTTATCTCTGACGCATCGCTCTGCGCATCCTCGAACACCGCCGCCGCGGAGAACGCGGCGAACGCGGCCACGACGAGGATCGCCGCGAGCATCGTTTTCTTATTCTTCATATTCGTTTTCATACTGGAATCATCCCCTGCCCCCTCTCCGCCCGCGGTCACCCGCCCGGGAGGCATCAGCCTCCGCGGGGAGGACGCGCCGGATCCGGGGGCACGTTGTTTCCCTGCGGGACCCCTCCTCCGCACCGTTGCATCACGGTCACGGCGGAAGAGAGGGCGTTGCAACCACGGGATACGCACAGAACACACGCGCGGGGACGGGACATGACGCAGACAGGACGGAACCCCTCCCCCGTCCGCAACGCAGGATACCTGAGCGCATCCGCGCCCCCCTCCCCCGCGTCGCGTCCTGTCAATCCGGCTGGAGCGGCACCGGGGACGGCGGATCCGTCCGGTCATGCGGCCATCCCTCAGCCGATCCGGCGATTCGGACGATGCGGAGTCCGGGATCGTTCTCAGGGAAACCGAGTCGGCGGATGCGTGAACCGGCTGGAACCCGCCGCATACCGTCCGGGTATAGCCGCCCGGCGCCTGCTTGAGCATGCGCCGGGCGGCTCCGCACGACCTCACCGGCAGGCATCGGAACCTCCCGCCCCGCGCCGTCCGCCGCACCATCGGTTAAACCCCGTCCGCCGTTTCCCGCGCACGTTCCTCCGCGACTATAATTATAAACACCAGGTCAACATACGCCGTCAATCGATGAACATGGTTGACGACAAGGTCATTCAGGCTGCCAAGGAGAGGTACGGCGAACTCCTCCGGCAGCAGCTGGAGCGGGTCGAGAGGCTCAAACAGGAAGGGGACTGGACCGATTACTCCGGGCTGGACAAGCTGATCATCGGCGTCTGCGGCGGCGACGGCATCGGCCCGTACATCTGCGCCTCGGCGCAGAAGGTGATGGAGTCGCTGCTCGCCGACAGGATCGCCTCGGGCAACATCGAGGTCCGGCAGATCGACGGCCTCACCATCGAGAGGCGCGTCGAGGTGATGAAGCCCATCCCCGACGACACCCTGGCCGAGCTCAAGGGATGCCACGTGATCCTCAAGGGCCCGACCACCACCCCCAAGAAGGGCGACCCCTGGCCGAACATCGAGAGCGCCAACGTCGCGATGCGCAAGGAGCTCGACCTCTTCGCCAACATCCGGCCGGTCTCGGTGCCCGAGCTCGGCATCGACTGGACCTTCTTCCGCGAGAACACCGAGGGCGGCTACGCGCTCGGCAGCGACGGCTACCACGTGACCGACGACCTGGCGATGGACTTCTGCGTCGCCACCGTCCAGGGCACCGAGCGGATCCTGCGGGCGGGCTTCGACCACGCCCGGCGGACGGGCGGGAACTACGTCTCGGTGATCACCAAGGCCAACATCATCAAGGCCACCGACGGCATGTTCCTGGACCTGGCCGAGGAGGTCGCCAAGGACTACCCCGACGTGGAGTGGGACGACTGGTTCGTCGACATCATGGCGGCCAAGCTGATCGACCCGGCGCGGAGGAGCGACTTCCGCGTCTTCGTGCTGCCCAACCTGTACGGTGACATCCTCACCGACGAGGCCGCCCAGCTGCAGGGAGGGGTGGGCACGGCCGGCAGCGCCAACGCCGGCAAGCGCTACGCCATGTTCGAGGCGATCCACGGCTCGGCGCCGCGGATGGTCTCCGAGGGCCGGGCGCAGTACGCCGACCCCAGCAGCATGATCAAGGCGGTCGCGATGCTGCTCGACCACATCGGCGAGACGGAGAAGGCGAAGCGGCTCGACATGGCGCTGGACATCTGCGTGCAGTTCGAGCGCAAGCTGGTCATGACCGGCAGGAGCAGCGGCGCCACCGGCGACGAGTTCGCCAGGTACGTGATGGACACCGTCTACCGCGACGATCTGGAGCAGGCCTGGGAGGAGCAGGTCCGCGCCGCCAGATCCAAGAACGTCTGCAGGTGACGCCGGCCGCACCGGCGGTCCAAACCATTTCCCGTTCCTCTTCTTCCGTCCGTCGCCTCCGACGGGGTCGCGGCATGCGTCGCGGATGCCCCCGGGCGGCGGCGCGACGGTTGGTCCTATGGTGGATGGATGATACGTACAGCTTATATACCCGTAATGCGTACACAGTATTGCGCGGGTCACTCTGTGCTTTCCAAACCGTTTATCTTCCTCCTATATGGCAAACCGTTTATGAGACCGTGCCGGGGATCTCCCCCGGCACGTGCCACTCTGTTTTCATCATCACGATCCGGAGATGCCGTCCCGCATGCATCCTCTGCCGATCCGCTTCCGGTGCGCAGCCGCGGCTCTCGAGCGGGGATGACGTCTTCGCCGTCGGGCCGATGAGGAGCTGAACGGCAGAGGGGCTCATCCCGTCCGGCCGCGGTGACGCGGTGCCGGACAGGGGCTCCGGCCCCCGCTCACCTTCTCTTCCGATCTTCCGCGTTTCAACCGATCCGTCTGCCGTTGCCCGAGGTCGGCGGGATCCGCCTGAGCGGCCGCATCGGCGGCAGAGACAAACGGGAGGGCGGAACGCCCTCCCCCTTTCCCATTTTTCTATCATACCTGTTTCACGCATCCGCTCCGCCGCTCGGAGCGGACGCTGTCGGGAACATCCGAAAAGGTTGGATTCACTGCTTCAGCAGATCGACCATGGCCACCGCCTCGAGGACCAGGTCGCCGGGGGCGGTGAACGGATCGGGGACGATGCCGAGGGCGGCCAGCTTCTCCGCCGACGGGTCGCAGAGGCCGTCGTCGCGGATCAGGCCCAGGGATGCGAAGTCCGGTTCGACGTCGCCGAAGACGCAGGCGACGTACTCCCTGCCGCCGGGCACCGGGCGCACCTTCTCCAGCGCCCTGCCGATCTGCCGGTCGCAGGCGACGTACAGCGCGGTCTCGGTCAGCATGCCCCTGGAGCGCTGACGCCCCTCGCGGAACGCCCTCTCGGCGTGGATGACGGCCGAGACGACGTGGTCCCTGCCGCAGACGATCCCCGGATCCAGCAGCAGCACGTCGCCGCCCAGCCCGAGGACGCGGTCCACGATGTCGTCGAACTTTGCATCGCCGCGGAGGCCGATCACCGATATCCTCCGCTCCGGACCGCGGACGGCCCTCCGCGGATCATCCATGCCGGCCGTCCCGCCCGCATTCGTCCATCAGATGCCGTTTGACGCTGACGATCGGGTCCACGTTCAGCGGGTCGGTGTCCAGCGCCTCGGCCAGGTACAGGGAGGTGCGGTCGCCCATCATCAGGGCGTGTATCGTCCGCTCCAGCAGGGTGCCGCCCTCGGTCTCGACGACGATCGGGCTGACGCCGCTGTCCTCCAGCGCCTTCAGCGCGGCGTTGAGCGTCTTGGCGATCTCGGCGTCGCTGCGCTCGTTGAGGATGATCGGCAGGAACCTGCTCCGGCCGGGGTCGCGGCACCAGCCGATGATCTCGTTGTGGTTGAACTCCGGCATCACGCCGTTGAACGCCAGCAGCTTGGAGTTCTCGTTGATCTGCGTCTTCCACCGCATCGCCGCGGCCGCCATGTTGGGCACGCCGTAGATGATCGGCGTCCTCCCGTCCAGCTCCTCGGCGATCCGCCGCGGCAGCGAGCCCTCCCGGGCGAACCCCTCGTCATAGCGGCGCAGGTCGGGGAGGATCGAGCGGACGTAGTCGCGCTGGTCGGGCCCGCCCGCGTCGCCGATGATCGCGGTCAGCATGCCGATGAACCAGCCGAGGGCGCTGCGCGGCTGGATGGGGTCGCCCCCGATCCGCATCAGCGGCGATCCGTCGGCCGCGGCCAGCTCGCCCAGCCTCCCGCCCGCGGTCACGGCGACCGTGTCCAGTCCGGCCGCGACCGCCATCTCGTAGATGGAGACGGTCTCGAAGGTGTTGCCCGAATAGCTGCAGGCGACCACCAGCGTGTCGTCGTCGATCCACGAGGGCAGTGCCATCGTCCTCGCCGTCTCGACCGAGATGCGCGAGGAGTAGTACAGCGAGTTGGCGAGGATCTCCCCGCCGATCGCCGAGGCGCCCATGCCGCAGATCAGCACCCGGCCGTAGCCGCGGGTGATGCCGGAATCCGCGGAGACCGCGGCCTCGAGGTCGTCGGTGAACCCGGCGACCTCCCTCTCCATCCGCTCTATCGACTCCCGGTTGAACCCCATGCTGCGGCACCTCCCGTCATTACGGGACGGTCCCCTGATTGCATGGAGCCTATTTGATTATTGGCGGAGCCGGCCGGTCCGTGCGGCCGTCCGGCACGTCTCCTCCGCGGGCCCGTGCGGCCTCCTTCCGCACCGGCGGTGCGCGGGCGCATCCCCCGCGGCCGACCGCCGCGGATGCGGTTCCGATAGGTATTATATAAGGAGAATCTTACGGAACCCTCGGGATTAAATCATATGACCGACGAATGGATCAGGATCTCCGCCCCCGCCACGACATCGAACATCGGACCGGGCTACGACGTCTTCGGACTGGCGCTCAGGGAGCCCCGCGACATCATCGAGGCCAGGCGGATCGACCGCGGCGTCGTCATCAGCGGGATCACCGGGAACGGCAGCGGGTCGATACCGGCCGATCCCGAGCGGAACTCCGCGGCCATCGCCGCGGCGGAGGTGCTCAGCCGCTGCGGCGCCGACTTCGGCATCGAGATGCGCATCGAGAAGGGTATCCGCCCCGGCAGCGGCATCGGCTCCTCCGGAGCCTCGGCCGCCGGCGGCGCCTACGCCGCCAACCTGCTCTGCGGCGGCGGGCTGTCCGAGCAGGAGGTGGTGCTGTGCGCGGCCCACGCCGAGGACGTCACCTCGGGCGGCCTCCACGCCGACAACGTCGCGCCCTGCATCATGGGCGGTTTCACCGTCATCCGCTCCTACGAGCCGTTCGAGGTCATCTCCATCCGGCCCCCCGCCGACCTGGGCGTGGTGCTGGCATTGCCCGACGTCACCGTCTACACCGCCGACTCCCGCAAGGTCGTCCCGCGCGAGGTCACCATGCGCGACCTCACCTACCAGGTGGGCAACGCCTCGGCGCTGGTCTACGCCATGGTGACCGGCGACCTCGGCCTGATCGGCCGCTCGGTCAAGGACATCATCGTCGAGCCGGCGCGCACGCACCTGGTGCCGCTGCTGAAGCAGGCGGAGGCCACCGCGATGTCGCACGGCGCGCTGACCTCGTTCCTCGGCGGCTCGGGGCCGTGCGTGATCACATTCTACGACGAGAGCACCCATGACGGGGGCATCATCGCCTCCGCGATCTCCGACCTCTACGCCGACAACGACATGGGCTGCGAGACCTGGGTGACCGGCTGGGGCGAAGGCTGCAGGAGGATCTGATAACATGGCCGCGCACAAGGTCGTCTGCTGGGATTGCGGCGCCGAGGTCGCCGACCCGTACACGAGCACCTGCCCCCGCTGCGGCGGGCTGCTGACGATCGAGATCGACCTCGACCCGGTCAGGGAGATGCGCCCGGAGGACCTGCGCGGCACGCGCATGGGCGTCTGGCGCTATGCGCCGTTCCTGCCGGTCGACCCCGCTCACAAGGTCTCCATCCAGGAGGGGGGCACGCCCCTGTATGGCACGGACGCCCTCGCCGCCGAGCTCGGCGTGCGTGAACTGCACGTCAAGTTCGAGGGCCTCAACCCCACCGGCTCCTTCAAGGACCGCGGCATGACCGTCGGCGTCTCCCGCGCCCGCGAGCTGGGGGCGGCCACGGTCGGCTGCGCCTCCACCGGTAACACCTCGGCCTCGCTGGCGGCCTACGCCTCCAAGGCCGGGATGGACTGCGCCGTGTTCCTGCCGGCCGGCAAGGTCGCCGCCGGCAAGCTCGCCCAGGCGCTGTTCTTCGGCGCCAAGGTGCTGTCGATCGACGGCAACTTCGACGACGCGCTGGCGCTGGCGAGGCGGATGTCCGAGGAGCGGAGGATCTACCTGCTCAACTCGATCAACCCCTACCGCCCCGAGGGGCAGAAGTCGGTGCTGTTCGAGATCATGGACCAGCTGGACTACGAAGTGCCCGACCGCATCATCCTGCCGGTGGGCAACGCCGCCAACATCTGGGCGGTCTACAAGGCGCTGACCGAGCTCAGGGAGGTCGGCTGGATCGGGAAGATGCCGATGCTGACCGGCATCCAGGCCGAGGGCTCGGCCCCGGTCGCCCACGCCTTCAGGGACGGGGAGCGCGACTTCGTGCCGGTGGACGACCCCGAGACGGTCGCCACCGCCATCCGCATCGGCAACCCGGTCAGCGGCCGCAAGGCGCTGCACGCGATCTACGACACCGGCGGCACCGCCGTCACCGTCACCGACGAGGAGATCCTCGCCGCCCAGCGGCTGCTGGGCCGCAAAGAGGGCGTCTGCGTCGAGCCCGCCTCGGCGGCCTCGGTCGCCGGTCTCCGCAAGCTGCGGGAATCGGGCGAGGTCGATGCCGATGAGCGGGTGGTCTGCATCTGCACCGGCAACGGGCTGAAGGACCCCGAGACGATCATCGCCAACAGCCCCTCGCCGATCCCCTGCGGCAACAGCGTCGAGGATGTCGTGCGCATCCTCTCGCAACCCTGAACGGGTCAGAAATCCGAGAGGCGCGACTGGCGGCCCTCGTCGCCGTCCGCATCGGAGCCGGCGAGGGTGTAGCTCCGGACGTCCTCCGCCTCTCCCCCTCCCCTCTCCTCTCCATCCCTTCCCTCTTCTTCTCCGTCCGGCTCCGCATCGGCGCAGGCCGGGTCGTCTCCCGGCCGGAGTCCCCGGCCGTCCCGCCCCCGACCTGCTCCTTGAGGCTGCGGGCGAGCACCGGCCCGATGCGGGGCACCGCGGCCAGCTCCCGCAGGTCGGCGGCGGCGATCTCCGCCCGGCCGCGGATGCCGCGGTCGTGCAGCGAGCGGGCCCTCACCCGCCCCACGCCCCTGAACGCCACCAGCTCGAGCAGCTCGGCCCGGATGCCGTGCCGCACCCGCGTCAGCAGCGTCCGCACCCTCCGCACCGCCGAGGGGTTGAAGATCAGGGCGATCTCGGTCATGGCGTACAGCACCCAGCCGGCCGTGTCCGCCCGCGAGCGGATGTCGCCCGGGCCGACGCCGAGCACCTCGGTGATCCGCTCCTCGGGGACCTCGCCGATCCACTCGTGCAGCAGCAGCGCCGTCTTCAGGTCGCTCATGAAGTAATCCCCGTACAGGTCGCTCTCGTCGTCCCCCTCGGTGTCGACCAGGAAGCGCCCTTCGTAGTCGGCGGCGATGATGCTCAGGATCTCCTCGTCGGCCTTGCGCGGGTACATGCCGAGCACGTCGGGGGTCGCCGCCGCCGCGTGCAGGATCGGGATGTCCTCGGTATCGTCATCTATCCTCCTCACGGCGTCGCGCAGCAGCACGGCCGTGCGCGGGTCGATGTAGAGGTCGGAGGTGCGCTTGCCGAAGGCGGTGACCGCCACCCTGTCCCCGTCGCGCTCGGTCAGGCCCTCGGCGGTCAGCAGGTCGATGATGTCCTCCACCGCGCCCTCGATGCCGTAGAGCTGCGAGGTGCTGCCGTAGAACGTCTCCCGGAGGAACTCCACCACACCCTCTCCGGAATCGGCGTCGCCGGTGGCGATCAGCCCGAGGATGTGCCCGCGCAGCGTGCGCTCGTTGCCGACCTTGGAGGTCAGCCGCTCGGTGTCGTGCATCACGTAGTCGTCCATCAGGTGCTCGTAGTCCTCGTAGCTCTTGGCGACCAGCACCGCCTCGCCGTACTCGTCGTAGCCCGGCCGTCCCGCCCGTCCGCTCATCTGCTTGACCTCCATCACCGGGATGGGGACGTTGCCGGCGTTGGCCTCGAAGCGGCGGGTGTCGCGGATGATCACCCTGCGCGCGGGCAGGTTGATGCCGGCGGCCAGGGTCGGGGTGGCGACGATGCACTTGATCCGCCCGTTCCTGAAGTTCTCCTCGACGAAGCGCCGCTGCGTGTAGGTGAGGCCGGCGTTGTGGAAGGCGATGCCGTGGCCGGCGCAGCCGGCCAGCTTGCGGCCCAGCGCGGTCGACCCGTCGTCGCCCTCCAGCAGCCGCTCCTCGGCCTCGGTCAGCCGGACGCCGGCGATCCGCCCCATCCGCACCGCGTACTTCAGCGCCAGCGACTCGGTCGACCTGCGCATGTTGACGAACACCAGGCACTGCCCCCCTTCCGACACCGTCTGCTCCATCAGCATCCAGATCGGGTCCCGCCCTTCGCCGACCTCGCGGTAGGAGAGGTCGTCGAAGGCGATCTCGCCGTTGAAGTAGACGCCCTCCCGCAGCGGTATCGGCCGCCAGTCGCTGGAGACCAGCTCGGCGTCCAGCCAATGGGCGAGGTCGAAGGCGTTGGAGATGGTGGCGGAGAGGGCGATCACCTGCAGGTCGGGCACCCGCCGGCGCATCTTGGTCAGGGCGATCTCCAGGGTGGGGCCGCGGTTCGGGTCGTGGATCATGTGGATCTCATCGGCGATGACCAGGCCGACCTCCCGCATCCAGTCGCTGCCGTGCCTGATCAGCGAGTCGGCCTTCTCGGAGGTGGCGATGATCATGTCGGCGTCGGCCAGGCGCCGGCCGTCGGAGTCGAGGTCGCCCGAGCTCATCATCACCTTGAAGCCGAGCCCGGAGAACAGGTCGAGGTCGGCCTTCTTCTCGGACGCGAGCGCGCGCAGCGGCACGATGTAGAGCACCTTCCTGCCGCCGGTCAGCATCATCTGCATCGCGGGGATGAAGCCGATCAGCGACTTGCCGCCGGCCGTGGGCACGGCCGCGACCAGGTTCCTGCCGGAGAGGGCGACGGGCAGCGCCTCCGCCTGGGGCGGGTGCAGCTCGGTGAACCCGTTGGCGGCCAGCGCCTCCTTGAGCTCCGGGACGATGTCCAGTTCCTCGATCCTCATCGCGGGTCCCTATGCGGTCACCGATATTATCCTTTCACCGCGCGGCCGCCGTCGCCGCGGCCGTCTGCCCGTCTGTGCTCCTCCGTCCGTGTCCGTACCCATCTGTGCTCCTTCTTCTACGTCCGTTCTCGCCCGTCCGCGTCCGTCTCTGTCCGCCCGCGCCTGTGACAGGTTAATATGCACGGTCGGCATGGTACGGGCGATGAAAGGCGGACACACGCTGCCCGCGGCCGTCGCCGCGGCGCTGATGCTGATGATGCTCCTGCTGCCGGCGGCCGCCGTCGCGGCCGACGCCGGCGGGGCGGACGGGGAGGACGCGGACTACCTCATGCCGCGCGACCAGCTGAGCGGCAACGCCGCCGCGGTGCATGACGCCCTCGCCTCGTTCACGGCGGAGAGGCTGACGGCGACCGCGGTGCTGGTCAACCCGATGTACACGGCCGCGGGGGCGGACGGCGAGGCGTACCTGGAGGCCGAGGCCTCCGCGCTGGTGGCCGCGGCGTACCAGGCGCTGTCGGCCGGGGACCCGCTGGCGATCTGCACCTGGGGCTCCGGCAGGGCGGTCCTCGACATCGATGCGCAGACGCTGGTCCGCACCGGCGGCCTGGTCGGGCTGGAGCGCCTGGTGCTGGAGGCGGAGATCGACCCGGTCTACGCCGACGACCCCGCGACCGGGGACGTCGACGAGTTGCGCGAGCGCATCGACGCGCTGGAGGCGGCGATCGGCGGTTTCGGGACGTCCTCCTCCGCCCGCGGCGCCGTCGGCGATATCAGCGGGCACCTGGGTTCCCTGAAGGTCTCCCGCGACGGCGGCGGGTACGCCGACGACGCCTACGGGGCGCTGGTGGAGTCCGGCACGGTCTCGCCCCTGGGCATC
Source organism: Candidatus Methanogranum sp. (assembly GCA_050309445.1). Lineage (GTDB taxonomy): Archaea > Thermoplasmatota > Thermoplasmata > Methanomassiliicoccales > Methanomethylophilaceae > Methanogranum. The sequence continues at coordinate 17,792 of JBNRMI010000004.1, forward strand.
GCCAGGGGCTTCCAGGCCCTGGCCCAGGCGCAGGATCTCGACTGCCTGACGGTGACCGGCTACCTCCTGCCCGGGCGGACGGTGTCCGCCTGGAACGCGGTGCTGATGGACGACGGCCTCTGGTACCCGGTCGACCTCGCCGCCTCC
>JBNRMI010000005.1:0-104856 GCA_050309445.1 Candidatus Methanogranum sp.
GCACATCGGCGTGGAGGCGCAGCTCCTGTCCAAGGGGTTCCACATCGCCTCCCGCACCGACGAGATGATGGACAGCATCCGCGAGGCGGCCGGAACGGTCTGCTCGCGGATCATCCTGATCGGCGACATCAAGGATTCGGTCCCGGGCTCCTCGCGGCAGGAGCACCGGGAGATACCGGTGTTCTTCGACCGGCTCCTGGATTACTTCGACGCGGTGGATGTGGTCAGGGGCAACCATGACACCGGTCTCGAGGAGTTCCTCCCCGGGCGGGTCCGCATCCGCCCCGCGACCGGCCTGCGCATCTTCGACACGGGGTTCATCCACGGGCACACCTGGCCTTCGGAGGACGTCATGGCGGCCGGGACCCTTGTCATGGGCCATGCCCACCCGGCGGTGATGTTCAGCGACGGCATCGGACGGCAGATGACCGAGCCCTGCTGGCTGCGGGGCAGGTTCAGGGATGATGCGGTCTCCGACCGCTTCCCGGCCCTGCCGGAGAGGTTCGTGGTGCTGCCCGCTTTCAACCGCATGCTGGGCGGCTCACCGGTGAACGTCATCGGCGAACCCCTGCTCGGACCGGTGCTGAGCAGCGAGCTGATCGATATCGACAACGCCAGCATCCACCTGCTCGACGGCATCGACCTCGGCAGTCGCGGGGACCTGATGGTCGAAGGCAGGAGCCGCGACCGTTTCAGAAAAGATAGAAAAAGGTGAAAGGGGGGAGATCCCCCCTGTTTTTTACCGCTTCCGCATCACTGCTTCAGGGTCTCGATGACGACGCCGTCGGCGTTCTTGATGATCGCCTCGAGCGGCATCTGACCGGGCAGGCTGTGCGTGGCGCACGAGTTGCACGGGTCATAGGCGCGGAAGGCCATCTCGACCATGTTGAGCAGTCCGGGCGAGACCTCGAAGTTGTGGATCAGACCCTTGGCGACCTTGGCCACATCCATGCACATCGGACCGTTGTTGTTGGTGGTCCCGACGATCAGGTTGCAAGCGGTGACGATCCCGTCCTCGTCGCACTCGTAGTCGTGGGTGAGGATGCCCCTGGGGGCTTCGACACATCCGACTCCGCGTCCGCCGGGGGAGAGGTCGTGCTGCTTGATGTTGGGGTCGATCAGCAGGTCGTCGTAGGCGTCCTTCTGCAGCTTCTCGGCGGCGTAGATGATCTCGATGATCCTCGCCCAGTGCGTGGCCAGCGTGTGCTGGACCGCGCCCTCGACACCGATGCTCTTGAAGAAGTCCCTGAACTTGACCAGCTCAGCCTGCGCGGCCGGCGTGGAGATACTGTCGCAGGCGTTGATCCTGGCCAGCGGGGCTGCGCGGTAGATACCGCTGTCCATGCCGTCGCGGAGACCCTTGTAACCGGGGTTCCTCAGGTAGGGGAACTTCTCGTAGGACCAGGGCTCGACCGCCTCGCCCACATGGTCGAGGTAGTCGAACGCGTCGTACTTGGAGTGCTCCTTCCTGTCGTTGTCGACGACCCTGACCAGGCCTTCGTGGAACTCCAGCTGGTTGTTGTCGCCGACCAGACCCATGTGGTAGGTCTCGTTGTAGAACAGGTCCTTGTTGGCGATGATGTCGACATAGTCCTTGTTGCCGAGGACGACGTCCTCGAAGAGCTTGATCGACGTCATGCCGAAGTTGACGAGGTTGTCGGCATAGCCCTGGATCTCCTCCTGCTCGGCGCGGGAGATGGCCTTGGACACACCACCGGGGACGCCCATCACAGGATGGGTCGCCTTGCCGCCGATGATGGCCTGGATCTTCTGAGCCTGCGCACGGGCCGTGAGGACCGCGCTGCCGAGCTCGAGACCGACCCTGGCGACGACACCGAGGACGTTCCTCTCCGCCACGGGTGCGGCGGGGCCGCACACGAAGTCAGCCGACGCCAGCGCATAGAAGTGCGCGATGTGGCTGTGCACGTAGTGCGCGTGGTAGAACGTGTCCCTGATGTGGTACGCCGCCTCGGTGGGCTTGGTGTTGTAGCACATGTCGGTGGCCGCGATCGAGGCCATGTGGTGGGCACCCGGGCAGACACCGCAGAGCCTCGCGGTGATCTGGCAGAGCTCGGTCACCCTGCGTCCGATGCAGAAGCGCTCGAACCCGCGGACCTCGGGGATCTGCCAGTACGCGTTCTGCACGTCACCCTTGTCGTCCAGGAAGATCTCGATCTTCCCGTGACCCTCGAGACGTGTGATCGGGTCCACGGTTATCCTGTTGGTGGTTACTTTCTTCTTATCATCCCAAATTATAGGTCCAGTCATATTCACTGACCTCCCTTGTCGTTGACGGCGACCTTGATCAGGGACTTCGCCATGGTGAAGGCATAGAAGTAACCAAGGGGATCCTTGATCGTGCTCATTATGTCCATGATCTTGTCTTCGCCGATGAGTCCGTCCTCCTCAAGGACCGGGAACAGCGAGGCGATCGCCGTGAGGGCGCTCGCACCGTGCTCCTGGACAGCCTTGGTGGGGCCGTAGCATCCGCGGCACGGCTGACCTGCAGCCGTGCACCTGGCATTGCAGCCTCCGACCGTCGCCGGTCCGAGGCAGAGGATGCCCTGATCCAGCAGGCAGAGGTCGGGGTCGACGTCCACCTCGTAGGGCTCCTTGATCTCCGTGATCCTCCGGTACTCCTTGGTCCGGGGGCACTGGTCGCAGAGACTCGATTCCGTCACGCCGATCTGCGTTCCCTTGGGAGGCAGGGGCACGCCGTGGTAGACGAAGTCGACGAATGCCTTGAGCATGTGCGAGATCGTCTCCTGCAGCGGCGGGCATCCGGGGACGTAGTAGTCCACGTCGACCGTCTGGTCGAGCGTCCTGACCCTGTCGTAGATGACCGGGAGGGTGAGCTCGCCCTCGGGCGCCATGTAGGACGTCTGGGGCATCACGGGCGCATCCGGGTGGTACTCCGCCTGGAAGCTGGCCGTGGAGGGCACCTTCTGGTAGACGTAGTCGAGTATGTCCTTGCTGCCGCCGGGCACCAGGTTCGCCAGAGCCGGCGAACCGCCGAGGCAGGCGCAGGACCCGTAGGATACAAGGATCTGCGACTTCTGCCTCAGGAGCTTGGCCATGTGCTCGTTCTCCGAGTTGCGGATGGCACCGGAGATGATGGCGACGGTTATGGAACCGTCCTCCATCGCCACGAGGTCCTGCTCCTTGCCGTCGACCGCGATGGGCCAGAACACGATGTCCGCCATGTCGCCGATGGTGAGGATCCTCTCATTGGTGTCGAGCATGGAGACGTCGCAGCCGCCGCATGCGGCAGCCCAGTACATCGCCAGCTTGATCTTTCCGCCCGGAGGTGCGCCGGGGAGGAGCTCTCCCAGGTCGGCCATCGGGGTGAGGTTGGCTTCGAGGGACTCGAAGGTCTCCGTCTTGCAGACCACCCCGGACGCGACCGGTGCAGCCTCCGCGCTCTTCTTGGCGGGCTTCGCCTTGGGTGCTTCCTGTTTCTTCTTCTTCCTGAATCTGTCAAAGAATGACATTAGTTCTCCACCTCCTTGAGCGGTGTGGGCCCGAGCTCCTTGATCGTGTCGACGAACTCGGTCATCGTCTTCTGGAATTTCTCAGCCTCGGAGGCCGAGACCCACTCGAGTCTCATCCTCTTCGGATCGAATCCGTACTGGTCGAGGACCAGCTTGAGGAGGGCTATCCTCCTCCTGGTCCTGTAGTTGCCTCCGATGTAGTGGCAGTCCGCGGGGTGGCACCCCAGGATGATCACTCCATCAGCACCTTTGGAGAAGGCCCGGAGCACGAACTCCGGGTCGACCCTCGCACTGCACATGGTCCTGATGATGCGGAAGTTGTGCGGCATCTGGAGTCTTGCGACACCTGCGCCGTCGGCACCCGCATACGAGCACCAGTTGCAGCAGAACGCTACTATGTTAGGTTCGAAATCAGTCATTGAGATCACACTCCTCCAACCGGGTTGTCAAACAACGTGTCGAGCTCGGCGATGATCTGCTTGTTCCTGAAGCCCCTCTGCTCCATGGCGCCGGCGGGACATGCCGCGACGCAGGAACCGCAGCCCTTGCAGAGACCGGGGTTGACGATGCTCTTCAGCCTGCCGGACGTGGGCTCGATCTCGATGGTGATCGCGTTGTAGTCGCAGCAGCCCGCGCAGACCCCGCAGCCGTCGCAGAGGTCGAAGTTGGCGACCGCTGTGATACCCTCGGAGGTGAGCTCGTCCTTGGAGATGACGGTGAGCATCCTCGCCGCCGCTCCGGATGCCTGTGCGATGCACTCATCCAGGAACTTGGGCCAGTGCGCTGTGCCCGCCACATAGACGCCCTCGGTCGCGAAGTCCACCGGCCTGAGCTTCTGGTGGGCCTCGAAGAAGAAGCCGTCCTTGCTGACCGGGACCTTGACCATCTTCGCCAGGCAGTCGTTGTCCTCGGCGAGAGAGGCGACACCGACCGACAGCACGAGCGTGTCGACCGGCACTTCGACATCCCTTCCGAGGATGGCGTCGTGGGCCTTGACCTTGCTGCCGTCGTATTCGGGGAGGGCGTCATCGACGCAGTACCTGAGGAACTTGACCCCGAGCCTGCATGCCTTGTCGTAGAGCTCCTCGCGGAAGCCGTAGGTCCTGATGTCCTTGTGGATGACCGTCACGTTGACCGTGGGGTCGTCCATCTTCATCTGGATCGCGGCGCGCAGCGCGGATGCGCAGCAGACACGGGAGCAGTAGCTGACCTTGTCGTTGCGGGAACCGACGCACTGCACGAAGGCGACGTCCTTGCCGGCGAAGCTGCCGGCCGCCAGGGCCTTCTCGACCTCGTTGGTGGTGATGACCTTCTTGTCCTTGCCGTAGTTGTACTCGGTGGGGACATAGGGCGCGGCACCGGTCGCGAACAGCACGGAGCCGGTCGGGAACTCATCGCCGTTGGTCAGCTGGACTTTGAAGTTGCCGACGTAACCGGGGATGTCCGATATGGTGCTTCCGAGGTGCACGGTGATCTTGGGGTTGTCCTTGATCTTCGCGATTGTCTGCGCGAGGAAGTCCGCGACCTTCTGTCCGTCCTCCTTGTGCACCATGTTGCGCGCGTAGCCGCCGAGCTCCTTGTCCATCTCGAAGAGATCGACCTTGAGGCCCTGTGCGGCCAGGTCGAGTGCGGCCGTCATCCCGGTCACACCGCCGCCGATGACGGCTGCGGAGTTGGTGACCTGGATCTTGGCGCCCTCGAGGGGCTCGAGCAGAGCAGCCTTGGCGATGGCCATCCTGATGAGGTCCATCGCCTTGACCGTCGCAGCCTTGGGTGCGTGCATGTGGATCCACGAGCACTGGTCGCGGATGTTGGCCATGTTGAAGAGATACTTGTTCAGCCCTCCGTTGCGGCAGGCCTCCCTGAACAGCGGCTCGTGCGTCCTGGGTGTGCAGGATGCGACGACGACCCTGTTGAGGTCCTCCGACACGATGGCCTTGGAGATCTCCTCGAGGCAGTCCTGTGCGCAGGCGTAGCGGGACTCGGTCGAGTACACCACATGGGGCAGGCCCTTCGCGTACTCGGCGACACCGGGCACATCGACGACAGCGCCGATGTTGGTTCCGCAGTGGCAGACCCATACGCCGATGCGGGGCTCCTTGCCCACGACATCCTTCTCCTCGGGGTAGACCTTGGGTGCGCAGGGGATGAAGTTCTCATCCACGATGAACGCGCCGGCCTTGGCCGCTGCGCCGGAGGCCTCCGCGACCGAGGTCGGGATATCCTTGGGTGCAGAGAACGCACCCGTGACGAAGACACCCTTGCGGGAGGTCTCCAGAGGGTGGAACACGGTGGTCTTGCAGAAGCCGTACTCATTGAGGTCGATGCCGAGCATCGAGGCGAACTCCCCGGCGTCGCTCGGCGGGGTCAGACCGACCGAGAGGACCACGAGGTCGTAGTCCTCGGACACGCCGTCGCCCTCTTTGTTGGAGTAGTTGATCGTGAGCTTCTTGGTGTCGATGTCCTCTTCGACATTGGCGACGCGGGCGGACCTGTGCATGTTGACACCGTACTGGTCCTGCGCCCTGTGGATGTAGGCCTCGAACTCCTTGCCGTAGGACCTGATGTCCATGAAGAAGATGTCCTCCTTCAGGTCGCTGATGTGCTCCTTGGAGAGGATCGCCTGCTTCGTGGCGTACATGCAACAGACGGACGAGCAGTACTTCTTCCAGCCCTTCTTGTCGGACCTGGATCCGCAGCACTGGACGAAGGCTATGCTCTTCGGCTCCTCGCCGGACGAGGGCATCTGGATGTGGCCGGCGGACGGGCCGGAGGCGCACATCATCCTCTCGAACTCGAGCGCGGTCACGACGTTCTTGTACCTGCCGTAACCGTACTCGGTCGCGATCTTCGCATCCCATACGTTGAGTCCGGTGGCGACGATGATCGACCCGATCTCGAGCTCGATGAGCTCATCCTTGTCTTCATAGTTGATCGCCTTGGGTCCGCAGACCTTGGCGCAGATACCGCACTTGCCTTCTTTCAGCATCAGGCAGTTTTCCGGGTCGATGATCGCGACCCTGGGGACTGCCTGGGCGTGGGGTATGTAGATCGCCCTCCTGTTCGAGAGGCCGTACTCGAACTCGTCGGGTATCTTCTTCTGAGGGCACTTGGCGAGACAGTCACCGCACGCCGTGCAGACGTCGGGGTCGACATACCTCGCCTTCTTCAGCAACTTCACCTTGAAATCGCCTGCTTCACCGCCGACCTCCTTGACTTCGTGATTGGTCAGAGTGGTGATATTCGGATGCCCTATGCAGTCTGCCATCTTTGGCGAGAGGATGCAGGCAGAACAATCATTCGTCGGAAAGGTCTTGTCCAGACGAGACATGGTTCCTCCGATGGTGGGAAGTTTCTCCACCAGGTAGACATGTATGTCCCTGTCCGCAAGATCCAACGAGGCTTGAATTCCCGCTATCCCTCCACCGATAACCATTGCTGATTTTGTCAAATCTATGCCTCCGTGTTATCCAATTGGTGATTGGAACGAATGTAAGAATATCCTGACTAATTAAAACCCTTATTACAAAAGATTTATAATACAGAGGTACATTTTGTATCTTTCTTTTAGGAGACCGTCTAAACCCATGATTAATGAATTGTTGGTTGATTGAATTTTCATGTAGCCAGATGGTTTAAAACACACCAACATATTGTTTTAACTCAAAGTATAATTCTACCATATATATTGTATTTGGTACACATATCTTTTGAAAAATCGTATGTCGAAAAAGCAGGTCCCGCAGGTGCTCCCGCACCGGTCTCGGAAAGGTTAATAAACAAAAGATTTATCTAATGTGATATGGAACCCGTCCGAGTCCTGATTTCACTGGGTATCATCATCGCACTGATCGCGATTATAGCCATCGTGTTCTATCTGCAGATCTGTGTCACCAAGAAATTCAAGGACGAGGGGATCCTCAATCCAGGGGTATCGGAGAGGACTACCTATTTTCTGGATGAGGGCGAGGACGAGAGGAGATGCGATATCTGCTACGGCGTGATCGAGAACGAGGAGGTGGCCATCTGCGGTTGCGGCAAGCTCTTCCACCGCGCCTGCGCCGAACCGACCGATATCTGCCCGTACTGCGGTATGCGCTACAGCGAGATGGAGGTGCGGGAACCGCGCAGGGCGCGCTGCCCGGTGTGCGGCAGGTTCGTCAGAGGCAGCATCTGCGAATGCGGGGCGGTCCTGCCGCGCAGGGACCGCACCTTCCTCTGCTCGTGCGGCAACCGGGTCGATGTCAGCAAACCGGTCTGCAGGCAATGCGGAGCGGTCTACGAGGATGTCACGCTGCATACGATGAAGAGGAAGAGCTGATGGTCGTCAAGGAGAAACGCGGGCGCCGCCGGTATGTGGTGTTCAGGGTCTCGCCCGAACTGGACCGTGATGCGTTGATCAGGCGGGCTCGGCGCTTGCAGGTCCGCGGATGGGCCCCGTACATCGTCCAATGCTCGGACGGATGGGCCATCGTCAGGTGCGCTCCGGACGAGCGCGAGAAGACGGCCGCGGCCATGTCCGAGATGGATCCGGGATGCGAGAGCCTCCTCACCTCGGGGACGCTCAAGAGCCTGCGCGACAGGTACCCCGAACTGCGCGAAGGGCACATCAGAAAGTGAGGATGCGGGCCTCCGGCGGGGTCTGAGCCGTCCTATATACAGTTAAATACTGGTGTGCAATTGCTACAATGATTAGGAAGTATAGAACATGCAACCAGGACAGATGGCATATGACAGGGGCATAACTGTTTTCTCCCCTGACGGAAGATTGTTCCAGGTCGAGTACGCCCGCGAAGCGGTCAAGAAGGGCACGACCACCATCGGACTCAAATTCAAGGACGGCGTGATCCTCGTCATCGACAGGAGGGTCTCGAGCAAGCTCGTCGAGCCTGACTCGATCGAGAAGATATTCGATGTCGACGACCATATCGGCTGCGCCACCTCCGGACTGGTCGCCGACGCCCGGGTGCTGGTGGACGAGGCGAGGAAGATCGCCCAGATCCACAAGGTCAACTACGGCGAGAACATCGGCGTGGAGATGCTGGTCAAACGGGTATGCGACTACAAACAGCAGTACACCCAGTACGGCGGCGCCCGCCCCTTCGGCACCTCGCTGCTGATGGCGGGGGTCGACGAGATGGGCATCCACCTGTTCGAGACCGACCCCTCGGGTGCGCTGGTCGCATACAAGGCCACCTGCATCGGATCCGGCAGACCGTTGGTCATGGACGTCTTGGAGAAGGAGTTCGAGGACAAGCTCGGCCGCGAGGCCGCGATCAAACTGGGGCTGAAGGCCCTGGTCGCCGCCACCGAGGACGAGCTCTCGGCGGATTCCGTCGAGGTCGGCGTCGTCGAGAAGGGCAAGCGGTTCAGGAGACTCACCCCTTCCGAGATATCCAAGATCGTCGCCAAGCTGTGAGGTGGGTTGCATGGTCGACCTAGATGATGCCGTTATCGCCAGGCTCGACAGCCACGGTGAGACGTTCGAGATCCTCCTGGACCCCAAGGTGATGGACTTCATCAAAGCCGGCAAGACGTTCGATATAACCGAGTACATGGCGGTGGAGGATGTCTTCAAGAACGCCAGCAACGGCACGCGACCCTCGGACGAGAAGATCGCGGAGGTCTTCGGCACCGACGACGTGGCGGCGATCGCCGCGGCGATCATGGACCGGGGCGAGGTGCAGATCACCGCCGAGCAGCGCAAGGAGATGCTCGATGCCAAACGGCAGCAGGTGATCGCCTACATCTCGGCGAACGCGATCAACCCACAGACCAAATTACCGCATCCCGCGCTCAGGATAGAGCTGGCGCTGGACGAGGCCCGGTTCCACCCGGACCCGTTCAGGCCGCTCGACCGCCAGATCGAGGATGCCATGAAGCTGCTGCGGCCGCTGATCCCCATCCGGTTCGAGAGGAGCCGGATCGCCGTGAAACTGCGGGGAGAGGACTACGGACGCTGCTACGACGACCTGATCCAATACGGGATCGTCGAGAGAGAGGAATGGGGACAGGACGGATCCTGGATCGGGCTCATGGAACTGCCCGCAGGACTGGTCCCCGAACTGACGGAGAAGCTGAAGAACAGGACCAAGGGACACGTCTCGGTCAAATTGATCAGCTGAAGCCGTTTGAGATTCAAGAGAAGTGATACACATGAAAAGAAGAAGCGCCAGATCCTCGAGGGAGGTCGTGGTGCCCGGTGAAGTGCTGGACGACAGCGGGATGAAACCGGGCGACTACGCCTATCTCGAGGGAGGCAAGGTCCGCGCCGGGGTACTCGGTGTCAGGAACGTATTCAAGAACACCGTCGGCGTCATCCCGATGGGGGGGCGCTACATGCCCGTCGCCGGCGATCTGGTCATCGGCATCGTGGAGGACATCGGCCCGTCCAACTGGCTCATCGACATCGGTGCGCCCTATCCGGCGCCGCTGCACGTCAACGAGGTGCCCTGGAAGGTGGAGTTCGGCGACACGTCGAGGTTCATCGGCATGGAGGACGTCCTGATGCTGAAGATCCTCAGCGTCGACGAGAGCAAGAAGATCCAGGTCACGATGAAGGACTCCGGCCTCAGGAAGATAGAGGGAGGTCAGCTGGTCGACATCGCGCACACGAAGATCTCGCGGGTCATCGGCAAGGGAGGCTCGATGATCCAGATGATCAAGAACATGACCGACTGCCGTCTGCTCGTCGGGCAGAACGGCAGGATCTGGGTGGACGGGGACGAGGAGAACGTGCAGGTCGCCGCAGATGCGATCGGCCTGATCGATGCGCAGGCGCAGTCGGACAATCTCACCGAGAGGGTGAGGGAGTACATCGCAGAGAGGCTGCCGCAGTCGGATGACGGATACTACGACGATGGCGGCGACCGGGGAGAGGAGGAGTGAAAATGAGCGGAGATTCAGAGATCACATTTGTCAACAACGAGGGGCTGAGGATCGACGGCAGGGCCGTCGACGAGTGCAGGCCCGTGCATATCGAGGCGGGGGTGCTCAGCAACGCTGACGGCTCAGCCTACCTCGAGATAGGTAAGAACAAGGTGCTGGCCGCGGTATACGGGCCCAGGGAATGCCATCCGAGGCACCTGCAGGACCCGACCAAGGCGATCATCCAGTGCAAATACAACATGCAGTCGTTCTCGGTCAGCGACCGCAAGCGGCCGGGACCCGACCGCCGGTCGATCGAGATCTCGAAGATCACGGCCGAGGCGCTGGAGAGGGTGGTGCTCACCGAGCTCTACCCGCGCGCCTCGATCGATGTCTACATCGAGATCATCCAGGCGAACGCCGGCACCAGGTGCGCAGGTCTGACCGCCGCCGCCGTGGCGCTCGCCGATGCGGGCATACCGATGCGGGACATCGTCGCCTCGGTCGCCGCCGGCAAGGCCGGCGGGCACGTGCTGCTCGACCTGAACAAGGAGGAGGACAACTTCGGCGAGGCGGACCTGCCGATCGGCATCATGCCCTCGACCGATGAGATCGTGCTGCTGCAGATGGACGGCGACATGACCCGCGAGGAGCTGGAGACGGCTCTCGACCTGGCCTTCGACGCCTGCCACGAGATCAACGAGCTGCAGAAGGAGGCGCTGAAGACGCGCTATGACGGCCAGGCCTCTCAGGAGGAGAGCGAATGAGCCGCATCATCGCCGAGATCAAGCGCGACCACCTGATGAAGCTGCTGGACGCCGGCAAACGCGAGGACGGCCGCGGCTTCGAGGACTTCAGGGACATCAGCATCGAGACCGGCTGCGTCGAGAGCGCCGACGGGTCGGCGCGGGTCAAGCTCGGCAAGACCGAGGTGATCGTCGGCATCAAGATTGTGCCCGGCACCCCGTTCGCCGACTCGCCCGACGTGGGCGTGCTGTCCACCGGCGCCGAGCTGATCCCCATGGCGCACGCATCCTTCGAATCCGGGCCGCCCAGCCCGGAGGCGATCGAGCTCGCCAGGGTGGTGGACCGCGGCATCCGCGAGTCCAAGATGATCGATGTGTCCAAGCTCTGCGTGACACCGGGTGAGAAGGTGTGGATGGTCTTCATCGACATCTACGCCCTCGATTACGACGGCAACCTCTTCGACGCATCCAGCCTGGCCGCCGTCAACGCCCTGATGACCGCCGTCATCCCCGGAGAGCAGTACGGGCTGGGGGAGAACGTGCCCCTGACGACCACCTGCGTGCCGGTATCGGTGACCGCGGTCAAGATAGGAAACGAATTAATAGTAGACCCCAATTTCGACGAAGAGGTCATCTCTTCGGCCCGTCTCACGGTCACGACCGACGAGGACGGCCACTTCAGGGCGATGCAGAAGGGCGGCAGGGGTTCGTTTACCCGTGCCGAACTGTCCGTCTGCTTCGACCGGGCCGTCGCCAAGGGCGAGGAGATCAGGAAGCTCATCGGGTGATATCAAATGGCGAAGAGAACAGTGAAAGCGGGAACCTCGGGCCGGTTCGGTGCGAGGTACGGCGTGGTCGTGCGCAACCGGGTCAAGACCATCGAGGCCCACCAGAGGATGCGGCATGAGTGCCCCACCTGCCACCATGCATCGGTGCGCAGGGTCAGTGCGGGCATATGGGAATGCAGCCGCTGCGGTGACAAGTTCGCCGCCGGTGCGTACAGCCCCCGGATGAAGAAGGCGACCGTGCAGGTCGCCGAGGAGTGAGATCCTCCCGGAGATACCTCATGTACAGATGCGCCAGATGCAACGAGCCGATCAGGAACGTCAGCGCCTTGGGGCTGCAGTGCGAGAAATGCGGCTCCAAGATCTTCTTCAAGGACAGGCCCAACATCAAGAAGGTCCTGAAGTCCGACTGAGGATATGTTGAGAGCGATCCTGAAAGTGCCCTCCGCGCAGGCGGAGGCCGTGTCCGCCTCACTGCGGCCCGAGGCCGGGAGGGAACTCCCGCGCACCCGGTCCGCGGTGAGGACGGAGGACGGCGCGGCGGTCATCGAGATCGCCGCGTCGGACTCCTCGGCGATGCGTGCGGCACTGAACTCCTATCTGGAGTGTGTGAGGATCATAGAGGATATCGAGGAATTGACCAGGTGTGAGAAATGAACGACATCAGTCCGCAACTACAGAACCAGATCACCCAGTACCAGCAGGTCCAGCAGCAGATCCAGGCCCTGTCCGCGCAGAAAGCGCAGATGGGCGCCCAGAAACAGGAGCTGGAGCGCACCGCCGAGGAGCTCGCCAAAGCCAAGGGGGACGTCTACAGGAACGTCGGCTCCCTGCTCATCAAAGTCGATGACAAGGATGCGCTCAAGGCCGAGCTCGAGGAATCCAAGGAGATGATGGATGTCCGCATCAAGGGGCTCGAGCGCCAGGAGAAGGGCCTGATGGAGCGGTTCGACGCCCTCCAGCAGCAGATCGACAGCGCCTTGGGGCGCGCCTCCGCCGAGGAGTGATCACAAACCCGGCGGGGCTCTCCCCGCACCGGCCGGATCCCGGCCGGCCATTATGCTTTTAACCGTCACATCCTTGTACCTCCGGTTATGCGCCCGTACCCGGGTGCGGGAAGGGACTATGAAGGCTTTGAACGTCAGAGACGTCGTCAAGACATACGGGGAACTGCATGCCGTCAGGAACGCCAGCTTCTCCGTCGAGGAGGGTGAGATCTTCGGCCTGATCGGCCCCAACGGAGCCGGGAAGACGACCCTGCTGCGCATGATCTGCACCTTGCTGCGGGTCACATCGGGCAGCATCGAGGTGTACGGGCATGATGTGGGGAGCGATGCGGACGCGGTCCGACGGATGATCAGCTACCTGCCGGAGGACGCAGGTGCCTACAAGGACCTCACCGGACGCGCCTATCTGCGTTTCATGGCGCGTTTCTTCGCCGACGGCCGCGGATTCGAGGATATGGTGGAGAAGGGCGTGCGCATCGCCGGTCTCGGCGACCGCATCGACTCCAAGGTCGGCACCTACAGCAAGGGCATGATGCGCCGGCTGCTCATCGCCCGGGCGATCATGCCGTCGCCGCGCGTGGCGGTGATGGACGAGGTGACATCCGGCCTGGATGTGGTCAACGCCTACGAGATCCGCGGGATCATCCGGGACATCGCCGCATCGGGAGTGACCGTGATCATCTCCTCGCACAACATGTTCGAAGTCGACCTGCTCTGCAATCGCGTCGCGATGATCGACCGGGGCGAGATCGTCCTGACCGGCACCCCGGAGGAGCTGAAGGAGCGTTACGGCGCCGGCAGCCTGGAAGAGGTCTTCGTCAAGGCGGTGGGACAATGAGCCATCTGGTCAACATCACCCGCAAGGAGCTGAAGGAGCTGCTCACCCCGGGATCGGTGATCTCGGTCGTCGCGATCATGTTCATGATGATGAGCATCGGACTGATCGTCGGAGAGGAGACGGAGGGTCTGGCGAAGCTGTCCCCCGTCGGCGTGGTCGACGATGATCCCGACGGGTTCTATGCCCAATACGCCATCGGGTTGATCGAGGACGTGTACATCAGCAGCGGCGTGGCGGCCGATGACATCGGCAGTTTCGTGGTCCGCATCGCCGGAGGCAGCGATGATGACATCATCCGCGGGATGTCCGAAGCGGGTCTTGGTTCGGCGATCGTCATCGCCCCGGACTTCTCGGAACGCATCGCGGCCGGGGAACAGGGGGGCATCAGATCGTATTACATCCTCTCCGACCCGGGCATGTTCTCGAACGTGGGCTCGGAGATCAACAGCGTGCTGCTCGCGCACGTCAACGACCGCATCTCCTACCTGCTGATCGAGGAACGTCTGGATGACCTTTCGCTGAGCGCAGCCTTCCTGCAGAACCCGGTCGACATCTCGCAGACCGCCACCTCGGTGAACGGGACGGTCCACGCAGGCGTCAGCCCTTACGACATCTCCGCCTCGCTGATGGGTCAGATGATGACCGTGCCGATCATCATCATGATCATCATCGTGATGATCGGCAGCATCGTCATCTCGTCCATGGGCAACGAGAAGGAGAACAAGACCCTGGAGACGCTGCTGACGCTGCCGGTCAAGCGGACCACCATCGTCTCGGGGAAACTGATCGCCTCGACCATCGTGGGCCTGGTGTTCGGCGGGCTGTACATGGTCGGCATGAGCTTCTACATGAGCGGGATGACCGCGGGCGCGGGCGGCATCGACCTGGCCGATATGGGGCTCAGCCTCACCTCCGTCGATTGGCTGATGATGGGCGTGATGATCTTCCTCACGATCATGTCGGCGCTGGGCATGTGCATGATCCTGGGCGCGTTCGTCAAGAACTACAAGGCCGCCCAGACGATGACGCTGCCGATCAGCCTGCTGGCGATGATCCCGATGTTCATCACCATGTTCATCGGCTGGAACTCGCTGCCGACCGCCATGCAGACCGTGCTGTTCCTCATACCGTTCACCCATCCGATGATGGGCCTGTCCAACCTCATGTTCGGCGAATACCTGCTGGTGCTGTCCGGCATCGCCTACCTGGCGGTGTTCTCGCTGACGATGATCCTGCTGACCGTCCGCATCTACAAGTCCGATATCCTGATCACCGGGCTCGGACCCACCCGGATCGGTGCTCTGAAGCGGAAGGTGAGCCGCCGCTGAGACGTGGCCTGCATCCCTGATAAATACAGAGGATGTATCGAGATGATCCATCTGGTGAGATTGATGAAGGGTCCGGAAATAAGTGATGTCGCCGAGATGCTGAGAGCGGAGAGCAAGGTCATCCTGGTCCACGGCAATGCCGACATGGACGCGCTGGGTTCGGCGTACGCGCTCTCCCGCTGCTTCCCGCCGGCGGATATCTGCGCCCCCGGCGGGCTCGACCGCATCACCAGGATGGTCTCGGAGAAGCTCGGCATCGCCGTGCTGGATACCTGCGACACCGCCGATTACGATCTGACGGTCGTCGTGGACACGTCATCTCCCGAGCAGTTCAAACCGGGGTCGGTCGAAGTGCCCGAAGGCAGCCTGGTCATCGACCATCATGCACCCACCGGCAAATGGGAGGGCATGCATTTCCACTGCGACAGCTCCAAGGTCTCCTGCTGCGAGATCATCAAGGACATCCTGGATGCGGAGGGCATCACGATGGACCGGGAGACCTCGCTGGTGATGCTGGGGGGCATGCTGACCGACAGCGGCCACTTCCATTTCGCCGACCCGGGGCTGCTGCGGGCCTTCGCCGCCCTGCTCGAGGAGAGCGGGATCGGCATGGACGAGGCCATGGACCTGACCCGTTCGGACACGACGATATCGGAGCGGATCGCGGTGATGAAGGCGGTAGGGCGTTCCCGCTTCGACCGGGTGGGGGACATGCTGGTGGCGACGACGACCGGCAGCAGCTTCGAAGCCGGCGCCTGCCGGGCGCTGCTGCTGGCAGGAGCGGATGTCGCCTTCGTCTGCTCTCAACGGGATGATAACTTCCGGCTCAGCGCCAGGACCACGCAGGAGATGGTGCGGAGAGGACTGCACCTCGGGAAGATGCTGGGCGACCTGGGCGGCGAGACCTCCACCGACGGCGGCGGTCACGGCGGTGCGGCCGGGCTGTCCGGCGTCGGGGATGCCGAGGCCATGCTGAACATGTGCATGTCCCGGGCGATGGACTTCTTCCGGGAGGTCCGCGCATCCTCCGCCGAAGGTTCCCGGTGAGGCTTCAGCGCAACTTGCCCTGACGCGCGATGACCTCTGTCATCGCCTCGAGGTTGCCCGGTTCGGCGGCGAAATACGCCCGCACCGGCTCCAGTACCAGCGAGAGGTTCTCGGCCACCCCGTTCTTGAGGTCCAGCGGGAACAGGTCTCCCGAGTGGTAGGCCTCGGCGACCGCTTCGTAATCATCGAACGACAGGTCGCCGCCGTATTTCTCGGAACGGGTTATGTGCATCCGGCCCAGCCTCGGGAAGATGATGTACTTGCAGAGCAGGAGGACGGGGTTCTCCCCCTCCCGCTCCCGTTCCGGAGGGCAGAACGCCTTCTTCATCTTCGAGCGGATCTCGCTGTCGGTGTCGTGGATGGTGATGTTGGCGTTGGGCTTGCTCTTGGACATCTTGGCGGCGGCGGGATCCATGCGGTTGCCGCCGTCAAGTCCGGGGATCAGCGGCGTGTGCAGCGCGATCGGCTTGCGCCAGCCGAGCTTGTCGGCGACGTCGCGTGCCAGCATGTGCACCCGGCGCTGGTCCATGCCCGCGTAGGCCAGGTCCACGCCCAGGTAGAAGATGTCGGCGGTCTGCATCAGCGGGTAGAGCACTTTCGAGGAATCGACCTCTGCATCGTCCTCCGCCCGGCCCATGATCGTCATCGCCCTCTTGATGCGCGCCATCGAGTTGGCCTTGCCGACACGTATGACCTGCTCCCAGTAGGCGGGGTCTCCGACCATGTCGCTGGCGTACCGGAACTCGACGCGGTCGGCCGGCACCCCCAGGGCGATGAAGCAGTCCTCCATGTAGCGGGCGCACTGCTGGATGTCGTCGAGCACGCCGCCGAGCTTGTCGTTGATGTACGCGTGCCAGTCGGCCCAGAGGACGATCACCCTGAATCCGGCGTCGCAGAGGTCGGTGATCTTCTGTGTGACCATGACCCATCCGAGATGCACCAATCCGGAAGGTTCGAAGCCGATGTAGGCCAGCGGATCCTCCTTCTCCCTCAGCAGGGCCTGCAGCTCCTTCTCGGTGACGAGCTCTTCGGAATTCCTGACCACCAAACCTCTCCTCCGGTCCGCATCCATTTGAATCGCTGTCGCCTATGCATTCGCCTTTATAAAAACATGTCAGGGGACGGGATTAGGTTAACTGTAATCCGGGACGTATTTGACCCGCCCGCGCGGATGGTCGCGCATGGATCCGTCACTGGTTGCCCTGGCGGTCGCCGCAAGCGTCATCGGGTCGGCGGCAGGGCTGTTCACCGGCCTGGTGCCGGGCGTGCATGTGAACACGCTCGCCTCGGTGATGCTGATCGCCTATCCCTCGCTGGCCGCCGGCATCTCCGGCTTCACCGAGCCGGACTGGGCGCCGTTGCTGGTGGCGGTGCTGATCGTGTCGGCCTCGGTCGTGCATTCCTTCGTCGACTTCGTGCCGTCGGTCTTCACCGGCGCCCCGGATCCCGACGAGGCGCTAACCGTGCTCCCGGGCCACAGGCTGCTGATGGAGGGGCGCGGCATGGTCGCGGTGCGGGCGGCCGCCGTCGGCAGCCTGGTCGGGGCGGTCAGCGCGCTGATGCTGGCGGTGCCGTTGCAGTACCTCATGATCGCCGGGCTGTCGGAGCGGTTGGACCTGCTGACCTTCTCCGTGCTGTCCTTCACGGTCGCCGTGATGGTCATCCAGGCGCAGGGGCGCCGGCTGACCGCCGTCGCCCTGCTGCTGCTCTCCGGCTCACTGGGTTTCATCAGCATGCACGGCGGCATCCCCTGCACCGGCCTGCTCGGCGAGGGCACCCTGCTCTTCCCCATCCTCTCCGGACTGTTCGGGATGCCGGCGCTGCTCACCGCCGCCGGCGGCGGCACCGTCCCCCCGCAGGAGGATGACGGCGGGGACCCCGTGGGCGCATGGCCCGGGATCAGGGGCGTGGTCATGGGCTGCGTGGCCGGCTGGTATCCGGGGATAACCTCGGCGGCGGGGGCCTCGCTGGCCTCGGCCTTCTCCCCGGGATGCGGCCCGGAGCGGTTCATCTCGATGTCGGCCTCGATCGGCACGGTCACCGCCGTCTTCTCGGTGGTCACCCTCTCGGTGACCGGCAGCGGCCGTTCGGGGGCGGTGCTGGTGGTGAAGGAGATCATCGGAGGATCGGCGGAGGGTTTCTGCTCCGACGCGTTCCTGCTGATGCTGGCGGGGATCGCGGTGGCCGCGGTCATCGGTTATGCCGCGACCGTCACCTCGGGACGGGCCTTCTCGCGGATGTCCGCGGGCCGGGACCTCTCCCGGGCGAACCGGGCGGTGGTCGCCGCCGTGGCCCTGCTGGTGCTGCTGCTCACCGGCCCCTGCGGCCTGCTGTTCCTGGCCGTCGCCACCGTCATCGGCTTCATCCCGCTGGCCGCCGGTTGCGGCCGCATCCCCCTCGCAGGATGCCTGATCCTGCCGGTGCTGGTCTCGGAGCTGTCGCTGACGGATGCGATCCTGGCGGCGATCGTCTGAGGACCTCAGGTCCCGAGCCTGGAGAGCGCCTTGGGCATGAAGTCGGCGACGTCGACGATATAACGCTCGTGCGTGCCCTCGCCGATCTTGCCCGCGGCGTCATGGATGACGACTTTGAACAGCAGGCGCGGGCCGTCGGATTCGACCAGCTCCGCTCTGCAGACGACCTCTATGCCGACCGGGGAGGGCGCGATGTGGCGGAGATCTATGCGCGTGCCGACCGTGGTCCTCCCCTCCTCCAAGAGGGGTTCCGCACCTGTCGATGCCGTCTCCTCGACCAGCAACGCCATCGCCGGCGTGGCGTAGACATCCAGTGTGCCGCTGCCCCAGGCCCTGGCGGTGTCCTCCGCCGCGACCCTGCGCCTGACCTCGTTGATCAGTCCTGCGGGAATCATGGCCATGCGACTGCATGCGTACGGATAAAACCTGCCGTACCGGTGACGGATATTCTTAAATCCCCGGGCCCGTACTGTGGAGGATATGGTACCGGACGAGGACATCCTCCGCGCATTGCATCTCCGGCGGGACGAGCTCCGCCGGCGCCGCCTGTCTCCCAGCGGCAGGGAGCCGGCGATCTGCAGCGATGAGATGCTCCGGGACATGGCCGTGCGGCTGCCGCAGACCCGGGAGGATCTGATGACGCTGCCCGGCATCGGGCCGCGCTTCGCCGAGAACTACGGCGACGGTTTCCTCGAGATCACGCGCGGGTTCCACCGGACGGCGTCCAAGGGCGAGACGCTGGACGACGATGTGGCCCGCATCCTCCGCGACCTGCAGAGGAAGCTGATCAACATCAGCAAGGGCAACCGTCTGCTGTTCCAGCCCAGGATCTACAAGAAGACGGCGTTCGATCTGACCGAGCTGCCCGGGAGCGACTGCCTCGGCCTGGTCTTCGGCCGGGCCGGGCGGCTGCGGCTCTGCGACACGGCCAGGGGCGGCGATGACGTGCGGCGGTACAAGCACCTCATCCAGGTCAACCGCGAGGTCAACCGCGACCTCAGGGAGAAGGGGCAGTACGACCTCTACATCGCCTACCCTTTCGTCGAGGGGCGGCTCCAGAGCGAGGATTTCGACATCCGCTGCCCGCTCGCCCTTTTCCCGGTCACGATCGAGAAGGACCAGCGCTCGGTGACCTTGGTCGCCGACCCCGCCCGCGACCCCGTCTACAACAACTCGCTGATCACCGCCTTCATGAAGTACGGCGGCAGGACCACCTCGCTGCCGCACAACACGATAGAGGATCCCCGTGCCGACACCTTCACCGCCGACATGCTGGCGTTCTACAGGGGGCAGGGCATGGAGATCGCGGGCGGGGACGGCCCGCTGGAGCCGTTCACCGACTACCGTGCCGGGGAGTTCCCGAAATACAACCCCGGCGAGATGCGCGTGGTCCGCAACATCGTCGTCGGCAAGTACCCGACCTACTCGAACAGCATCCAGCGCGACTTCGACGAGCTGATCGCCAAGGGGGAGATCAACGGCATCCTCACCGACCTCGTCTCCGACCTCGACCTCAGCGACTTCCTCTCCGAGCTGCCGCATCCGCTCTCGGCCGATGATATCCGCGAGCGGGGGAACGAGGCCCGTGAGGCCGATATCACCTACATCAACCCGCTCAACAGCGCCCAGGAGAACGTCATCACCACGATGGCGAAGGACGACCGGCTGGTGGTGCAGGGACCTCCCGGCACCGGCAAATCCCAGGTCATCACCGGCCTCATCACCACGGCGGTGACCGAGGGGAGGACGGTGCTGATGGTCTCGGAGAAGAAGACGGCCCTGGATGTCGTCTACTCGCGCCTGGGCGACCTCTCGCGCTACTGCATGATGATCGACGACGTGGGCGACAAGGACGGCTTCTACCGGCAGCTGCGGGGGATGTTCGACACCGGGCCCCCGCGCACCCCGCCCGATCTCGCCGGGCTGTCGGCCGGCATCGACGCCGAGATGCTGCGGCTGACCAGGATCGCCGAGCGCGTCTACACCCCCGGCGGTTTCGGCATCGCTCCGTACAGGCTGTACACGATGGACCGCTGGCTGGACCTCTCGGACCGCCGGCAGCTGGAGGAGTACCGGACGATCCGCAGGCACGTCCCCCGGGAGCTGATGGAGCTCGGCCACGACCGGGTCGAGGAGCTCGGCCGCCGCTACCGCGACCGCACCCTGCTGCGGAACCTGATGGAATACGACGAATGCCTGCAGCGGGCACCCTGGATGGGGCAGATGCGGGCCGACCTCACCGAGTACGACATCGGCGAGATGCGGGCGGGCCTGATGGACCTCGAGGACCAGGTGCTGGGGCTGAACCGCAAGGGGCTGCTGTCGCGCATGTTCTCCAAGGGCAAGGTCCACCGCGAGGCGACCGCGCTGCTGGCCCGCTACATGGACAGCTACAACGACCATATCATCAGATACGCGCTGGACCATGCCGCGGAGATGGCCGACGGGCTCGATGACTACGGCCTGTACTCCTCGAGGGTCACGGTGCGCGACCGGCTGGACGCCGATGAGCGCACCTACGGCCGGAGGGTGCTGTCCCTGGCCGGGGAGACGGGCTGGACGCCGGCCGAGAGCAACGAGCAGATCAACCGCTTCATCCTCAACACCCATCTGCAGGAGTTCGACGCCGCCAACAAGGACGTGCTGCAGGAGATCCGCGACTTCGACAGCATCATCGCCGGCATCGACCGCGACATCGGGCTGAAGAAGGAGCTCTCCCGCAGCAGGATGGAGGAGGTGCTGCGCTCCGACCTGCGCTACATCACGGACTCCAAGCGGCGCGGGGACATCCTGCGGATCGCCGAGAGCAAGCGCAAATGGCCGCTGCGGCGGTTCATCGAGCGCTACGGCCACGAGCTGTTCAGGGGCATCAAGGTCTGGCTGATGACGCCGGAGTCGGTATCCGAGATCCTGCCGCTGGAGATGGGCATCTTCGACCTGGTGGTCTTCGACGAGGCCTCGCAGATGTACGTGGAGAAGGGGATCCCGTCGATCTACCGGGCGAAGAAGGTGGTCGTCGCCGGCGACCACAAGCAGCTGCGCCCGTCCAATCTGGGCGCGGGGCGCTTCGACTACGTCCAGGAGGAGGACGGCGAGGACGATGAGGTCTCCGCCGCGCTGGAGGAGGAGTCGCTGCTCGACCTGGCCCGCGCCCGGTACGATAACATCCTGCTGAACTTCCATTACCGTTCGCGCTACGAGGAGCTGATCGCCTTCTCCAACCACGCCTTCTACGACGGCAGGCTCTACGTCTCGCCCAATGTGGCGGAGCCGCCGCGGCCGCCGATCGAGGTGCACCGGGTCGACGGGCGGTGGGTAGACCGCTCCAACCGCGCCGAGGCCGAGCGCATCGTCGAGCTGCTGCGCAACTTCTTCCGCGACCGCCGGGAGGGCGAGACCGTCGGCATCATCACCTTCAACGTCTCGCAGCGCGACCTGATCAACGACCTCATCGACGAGGAGGCGTTGCGCGACCCCTCGTTCAGCCGCATGGTCAACGAGGAGACGCACCGGTTCGACAACGGTGAGGATGTCGGCCTCTTCATCAAGAACATCGAGAGCGTCCAGGGCGACGAGCGCGACGTGATCATGTTCTCCATGGGTTACGCCAAGAACGCCGAGGGCCGGCTGATGCAGCGCTTCGGCTGGCTGAACAACCGCGGCGGCGAGAACCGGCTCAACGTGGCGATCAGCCGGGCGCGGATGAAGATCCACATCGTCACCTCGTTCGACCCGGAGGAACTGGATGTGGAGAACGCGAAGAACGACGGCCCCAGGATCCTGAAGCAGTACCTGCGGTACGCCCGGGCGGTCAGCGACGGCCGCCGCGACCTCGCCGCCGGCATCCTCGAGTCGTTCGGCGATGCCCGGCAGACGCCGGGGCGGCCGCCGGCGGGGGACTCGGTCGTCGCCGACCGGGTGCACGGCATCCTGGTGCGGAAAGGGTACACCGTCGAGCGCGACGTCGGCATCGGCGGATACCGGATCGACCTGGCGGTCAAGCAGGACGACGCCTACATCCTCGGCATCGAATGCGACAGCCGCATCTACGGGATGTCGACAAACACCCGGGAGCGGGACTACCACAGGCAGAAGTACCTGGAATCGCGGGGATGGCGCATCCACCGGGTCTGGACCCCCTGGATGTGGAAGGACCCCGAGGGTGAGATCGCCAGGCTGATCGGGGCGATCGAGGACCGCGCCTGAGGTTCAGCCCAGCCGCGCCCCGGTCACGCGCAGCATACCCGAGTTGCGGCCCCAGCAGACCTCCCAGGAGGTCATCTCCAAGGGGCACCGGTGCAGCGGCGAGTCCAGCGTCAGCGACTCGTACTCCCCGCCCTCGCCCATGATGCTGATCCCGTACCGGTCCCTGAGCCCGCGCAGCTCCTCGAAAGCCGCGGCGTCCAGCCTGCGTCCCAGCCAGGAGGCGTCGAGGCCCTCCGCGCAACAGCCGACCACCACCGCCTCGATGCCGGCATCGAGCAGCTCGGCCGCCATCATGTCCTGGTCCTTCCGCCACATCGGCGAGACCACTCTGAGGCCGAGGTCCCAGCAGACCTCGTCGATGCGGCTCCACTGGTAATCGGACCAGGCGGCCCCGGTGACCACGCCGTCGATGTCGAGACCCTCCAGCGCCCTGCGCAGACCGTCCATGTCCCCCTCCTCGCTGCCGCCGCCGGCGGCGGTCACCAGGCCGACGTCCATCGCCTCGGCGGCCAGGGGCACGAGGTCGAGATTGGGGGTGTGGAACAGGAACGAGTCCTCCACGGCCGGCACCACGCAGACCAGCAGGGGCACCTCATGGCCCATCTGCACCGCGGCGCACATGGCGAAGGTCGAGTCCTTGCCCCCGGAATACATAGCCGCCAACCGCATGCCTGCGGAGACGCTCAATAATGATTTAACCTTTTACGGGCATGGCCGGAGCATGTACATAGGGGATATGACCCGTGACGGGTTCAAAGCGTCCGCCGACCGGGACGCGGTCGTGATCGTGCCCTGGGGCGCCTGCGAGGCGCACGGGCCCCACCTGCCCCTGGACACCGACACGCTGCAGCCGGTGCATGTGGCGTCGGAGGTCGCGGCGCGCCTGGAGGGCGTGCTGGTGGCCCCGCCGGTCAACTACGCGCTGCATTCCAGCACCCGCGACATGCCGGGGACGCTGACCGTCTCCTTCGACACCGTCAGGGGCATCGCCTACGACCTGGTGATCTCCCTCTGGCGGCAGGGCATCGACCGCACCGTCATCCTCGCGGGCCACGCCGGCAGCGGCCACATCTCGGCGATCCTCGAAGGCTGCAAGACGGCGGTGCGCGAGACCGGCACCCAGGTGATCTTCCTCTCCGACTGGCACCTCTCCACCGAATACGACGGCCCGGAGGCGGGTGCGGAGGAGGACGGCCACGCCGGCCGTGCCGAGACCTCGCGGATCCTGGCCATCCGCCCCGACCTGGTCGGCGACCTCGACCGCAAGACCGGGGATTTCCGGCACACCTACCGCATCCTCCGGGACGGCAGCCTCTGCCTGCCCGACGGGTACCAGGGGGATATCTCGGGAGCTTCGGCCGAGTTCGGCCGGAAGCTAAACGATTATATCGTGGGAAGGGTAATCGGCATCATCGGCAATGACTTCGAATGAGCAGCCTGACCTGAAGCGCATCGTCGCCGAGAGGGCGGTCGATGATTACATCGAGGACGGCATGACCGTGGGACTGGGCACCGGCAGCACCGCCTATCACGTCATAGAGCGGATCGGCGGACTGGTCGCCGGCGGCTATGACCTCACCTGCGTCGCCACCTCGGTGCAGACCGAGCGGATCGCGGCCGGTTTCGGCATCACCGTGTCCCCGCTGTGCGACGTGGACCATATCGACGTGACCATCGACGGCGCCGACGAGGTCGATCCCGACCTCCAGCTGATCAAGGGCCTGGGCGGGGCGCTGCTGCGGGAGAAGATCGTCGCCGCGGCGACGGTGCTCGAGGTCATCGTCGTCGACGAGTCCAAACTCGTCGACCGGCTGGGCGTCGGCTGCCCGCTGCCGGTCGAGGTCGTGCCCTTCGGCCACAACCGCACGGCGCACGCGCTCGGCAGGCAGGGCTGCGAGCCCGTGCTCAGGACGGATGCCGACGGGATCTTCGCCACCGACAGCGGCAACTGCATCTACGACTGCCGCTTCGACGGCATCGACAACCCCTTCTTCCTC
Organism: Candidatus Methanogranum sp.; assembly: GCA_050309445.1. Classification (GTDB taxonomy): domain Archaea; phylum Thermoplasmatota; class Thermoplasmata; order Methanomassiliicoccales; family Methanomethylophilaceae; genus Methanogranum. The sequence continues at coordinate 24,787 of JBNRMI010000005.1, forward strand.
GAGACCCGCCTCAACGTCATCCCCGGCGTGGTCGAGAACGGCCTCTTCCTCAACACCGCCTCGGCGGTGCTCGTGTCCCGCCGGGACGGGAGCGTGGACACCCTGACCAGGTGACCGGGGCGGGGGCCCTGTCTTACGCCATTGTGGATAGCATTTTATATGACTTCCTTATTAGCAACCTAACGATACTTCACAGGTGATATCGATGAAGATGCCCAGGACGATCAAAACCTATTGCCCCTACTGTGATGCCCACACCGCCCACAGCGTCGAGCGGGTCAAGAAGAGGAAGGCTAGCGAGCTCAAATGGGGTCAGAGGAGATTCAGGGCCGTGACCGCAGGTTACGGTGGTTTCCCCAGGCCCAAACCGGAAGGCAGGGAGAAACCCACCAAGCGGGTCAACATCAGATACAGATGCGACACCTGTCAGAAGGCCCACCTCGTGCCCTGCATCAGGGCGAAGAAATTCGAACTCATAGAGTGATTCCAATGGTCAACGATTTCATAAAGGTCAAATGCCCCGACTGCGGGAACGAGCAGATCGTCTTCAGGAAGGCGGCGAACAGGGTCACCTGCCTCGTCTGCAACACCGTCCTCGTGTCGCCCAAGGGCGGCGTGGGCGACATCCGGGGCGAAGTGCTCGAGGTAGTAGGCTGATGTCTAGGGCCAGGGGCTTCCCCGAAAGCGGGGAGCTGGTTGTATGCACCGTCACGAGCGTCCGGAACTTCGGTGCGCTCATGACGCTGGATGAGTACAACGACAAGGAAGGCTTCGTCCACATCAGGGACGTGGCGACCGGATGGGTGAAGTACATCCGGGATTACGTGCGTGAGGGTCAGAAGGTCGTCTGCAAGGTGCTGGGCGTCGACTCGCAGAAGGGCCACATCGACCTCAGCCTCAAATCGGTCAACGACCACCAGAAGCGGGAGAAGATCCAGCAGTGGAAGAACGAGAAGAAGGCCGAGAAGCTGATGGAGATCATCTCCGAGCGCATGGGGATCGGCATCGACGAGGCTTATGACCGCTTCGGTTACGACCTGCTCGATTACTACGAGACGCTCTACAGCGCCTTCGAGCACGTCGTCGCATCACCGGACGAGTTCCGGGAGGAGTTCTCCGGGGACTGGCTCGAAATTTTCTTCGAGGTCGCGGGCGAGAACGTCGCACCGCCCTTCGTCCAGATCGACAGCATCCTGGAGCTGCGCTCCGACGCACCCGACGGCATCGAGCTGATCCGCGCCGCGCTGATGGCCGGGCTCGAGGCCGCCGCCGGGGCCGCCGTCGAGATCGCATCGGTCGGATCCCCCAGATACCGTGTGGTGATCACCGCCGACGAGTACAAGGAGGCCGAGGAGATCATGAAGGAAGTGACCACCCGCGCGGTCGATACCATGGTCGAGGCCGGCGGCACCGCCAGCGTCAGGCGCGAGAGCCGCTGATATGCGCTACGGGATCAGATTCTGCCGTGATTGCGGTAAATACACATTGCTTGAGGCCTGCCCCGTCTGCGGGAGGGCCTCCGTCCGCCCCGCGCCGATGAGATACTCGCCCGACGACCGTTACGGCGAGTACCGCAGGAAGGCGGTCAGGGACAGGGGGGATTTCTGATGGATGACATCATCATGTACGAGAGCCGTCCGGAGCTCACCGACCCGTTCTTCATCGAGGCCCTGCCCGGCATCGGCAACGTCGGCAAGGTCGCCGGCGACTTCATCGCCGAGGCGGTCGGCGCGGTGCGCTTCGCCACCATCTACTCGGAGGATTTCCCGCCGCAGGTGCTGCTGGACGGGGACAGCGTGGTCGAGATGGCCTGCAACGAGCTCTGGCATGCCCGGGTCGGCGACAGGGACGTCGTCTTCCTGCGCGGCGACCATCAGGGCTCCACCCATGAGGGCCAGTTCCGCCTCGCACGCTCGATCATGGGCATCCTGCAGGAGCTGGGCGTGGTGCGGATCGTCACCCTGGGCGGGTACGGGCTCGGCGAGATGGTCGAGAACCCGCGGGTTCTGGGGGCGGTCTCCGACAAGGCGCTCAAAGAGGAGTTCGCCGGTTACGGCGTGGTCTTCTCGCCGAACGACCCGCAGGCGGGCATCGTCGGCGCGGCCGGGCTGCTGGTCGGCTTCGGCAAGATGCACGGCATCGGGTCGATCTGCCTGATGGCCGAGACCTCCGGTTACTTCGTCGACCACAAGGCGGCGATGGCGACGGTCAACGTGCTGACGCAGATGCTCGGCATCGACCCGGACCTCACGGAGCTGCGGGACCTCACCGATCAGATCGACGAGCTCGCCTCGCGCATCAAGGAGGTCGAATCGCAGTCGCAGTGCGAGGACCTCAACTACATCGGCTGATGACGCCCTTGCGCGCGGAAAGCCATTAATCTTAAATACAGTGGCTTTAATCATGTCCTGTCCCCACCTAGCTCAGACTGGCTAGAGCGGCTGACTGTAGAGTGTTCTCGGAGAGATCCGATACAGCCGCTGAAATCAGCAGGTCCCCTGTTCAAATCAGGGGGTGGGGACCATTCTCCCATAACCGCTCCCCGCAGTGCGGACCGACCGCGGTCAGAGCTCCCTGCTGAAGATGTAGAAGGGGTAGCTGCGGTTCCCGGGACCCTGCTCGACCATGGCGAAGGCCGTCTGGACGTAACCCATGTGCATGAAGGCGTGGGCGTCGCTGAACCAGTCGGTGAATAAGAACATCCGGCTGCAGCCGCGTTCGCGCAGGTGGTCGAGGAAACCGGTCAGCAGCCGGCGGCCGATGCCGCGGCCCTTCAGCTCAGGGCGCAGGATGTACATCAGCAGCTCCGAGTCGAATCCGCATTCAGCGCACATCGTCAGCATGCGCTCGTCCGCCTCGAGGATCGCCCTGAGGTCCCTGACCATCCACAGGGCGTCATCCGGGCAGGTCGCACCGGGACCGCGGACGGCGGATCCGCGGTCGCAGCCGTCGACGGGCTCGTCGCCGACGACGCCTCCCAGGATGTATCCCGCGATCCTCCCGTCGACCTCGGCGACGCAGGCGTAGGTGGTGCGGGCGAGCAGTCCTGCGAGGTAGATGCCGAACACCTCCCGCTTGCGGGTATCGTCGAGCGTGTATCCGCGCGGATTGCAGGTGAGGCTGAGGACCTCCGCCATCTCGTCGGCATCCCCGTCCCTGATATCGCGGTAGACCGGTTGCATCGGGTCGGACCACTTCTCTATGCGGATATAAGCGGTTCCCTCCCGGCCGGACGGCAGATGTCGATGATGCCGTCTGCACGGTCAGCGATCGACGAACCCGTGCCCGGCAGGGACGGTTGCCCCTCCTACCGCCGTCTTAAATAATCACGAAGCGGTTCTGTAACATCAACGGATTCTTCCGGAGGATGCTTTATGGACAGGAAACCGCATAAACTCACCAACGAGGTCGGCGCACCGGTCGAGAACAACGACAACTCCGTCACCGCGGGCCCCAGGGGCCCGATCGCCGTGCAGGACCTGTGGCTGACCGAGAAGATATCGCATTTCAACCGCGAGGTCATCCCCGAACGCCGGATGCACGCCAAGGGCAGCGGGGCGTACGGGACCTTCACCGCCACGCACGATATCTCGAAGTACACGAAGGCCAGTGTGTTCGAGAAGGGCAGGAAGACCGATGTCTTCATGCGCTTCTCGACCGTGGCCGGGGAGCGCGGCGCGGCCGAGGCGGTCAGGGACATCCGCGGCTTCGCCATCAAATTCTACACCGAGGAGGGCAACTGGGACCTGGTCGGCAACAACACGCCGGTGTTCTTCATCCGCGACGGCCACCACTTCCCCGACCTCAACCGCGTGGTCAAGCGCGACCCGCACACCAACATGCACTGCCCGCTGAGCAACTGGGACTTCTGGACCTCGCTGCCGGAGGCCCTCCATCAGGTGACCATCCTGATGTCCGACCGCGGGATCCCCGCGAGCTACCGGCACATGCACGGCTTCGGCAGCCACACCTACAGCATGATCGACCGCGACGGCGGACGCGTCTGGGTGAAGTTCCACTTCCGCACCCAGCAGGGCATCAGGAACCTGACCAACGAGGAGGCGGCGGCTGTCATCGGCATGGACCGCGAGAGCCACCAGCGCGACCTGATGGAGGCGATCGAGCGCGGGGAGTTCCCCCGCTGGACGCTGCATATCCAGGTGATGACCGAGGAGCAGGCGCGGAACCACCGCGACAACCCCTTCGACGTCACCAAGGTCTGGAGCAAGAAGGAGTACCCGCTGATCGAGGTCGGGGTGCTCGAGCTCAACCGCAACCCGGACAACTACTTCGCCGAGGTCGAGCAGTCGGCCTTCAACCCGGCGCACATGGTGCCCGGGATCGGCCCCTCGCCCGACAAGCTGCTGCAGACGCGCCTGTTCTCCTACGGCGATGCCCAGCGGTACCGGCTCGGCGTCAACAACGACCAGATCCCGGTCAACCGCGCCAGGTGCCCGGTCAACTCCTACCACCGCGACGGCATGATGCGGGTGGACGGCAACCACGGCGCCACCAAGGCGTACACGCCCAACAGCCTCGGCCTCTGGGAGGCCCAGCCCGGGTTCGCGGAGCCGCGTCTCGCCCTGGAGGGCGACCTCGGCCGCTACGAGCCGCGGGACGAGCCGGAGGACGACCCCTTCTACCAGCCCGGCGACCTGTTCCGGCTGCTCACCGCCGACGAGAAGGAGGCGCTGGTGATGAACACCAAGGCCGACATGGAGCCGGTCGCCGAGGGGATCAAGTACCGCCATGCGGCGCACTGCTACCTCGCCGACCCCGCCTACGGGGAGGCCTTGGCCGCGGCCATGGGCCTGGACCCGGCCAAGGTGGTCGGGCTCTCCGAGCTGGACCACGACGCCAGGATGCGGGCCACCGCGCCCTGAGGGCGGACGCCTCCGCAAACATCTTACCGGCCGGGGGACCGGCCGGTCATCGCCGCCTGCGGGCGGCCATGCCGGTGCTGCGGGTCATCTTCGTGTAGACGGATGACGGCGCATGGGTGACGAACTTGGAGAACGAGGCCGAGCCCGTCCGCAGCTTCTCGGGGACCGTCTTCTCCCGCCCGATCACCGTCGCCCGGCCGGCGGCCACCCCGTCCAGGAAGCCGTGGCGGTCGGATGCGTCGCAAACGGTCACAACGTTGCCCAGCTCCGACAGCAGGTGCCCGTCGGTGCCGCCGGTGTAGGCCAGCCCGTGGCGGTCGGCCGCCTGCGCGGCGGCCAGGTTGCCGGCGCGGGTCATGCCGCTGCAGAGCACCTCGTAGGCATCCAGCCGCCGGGCCAGGCCCTCGGGGATCCTCCCTCTGGCTATGCAGGCCTCCAACCCCTTGTCCGAACCGAGATAGCCCATCGGATGGGCGGCGGAGACGACGCATCCGCGTCCCTCGAGCAGGTCAAGCAAATCGGCCGTGCCGCAGTCCCGCAGGGCGAGCCAGGGGCAGGGAGGCAGCCGCGGGCGGATCTCGCGCTCCCAGAACTCCTCCAGCTCGTCGAACTCGTAGAAGTACACGAGGATGTGCGGTCCGTCGCTGGTGCTGACCTCGATGCCGGGGATCACCATCACATCCGGGTCGTCGAGGTCCAGCCGCCGCAGCGTGCCGATCAGGTTGTGGTCGGTCACCGCCACGCCGGTGCACCGTCTGCGGGCCAGCCGCATCAGGCTCACGGCATCGGTGTAGGAATCGGAGCAGTTGGTGTGGAAATGCATGTCGACGCGGACCGAGCCCTCCTCCCGCTCCGTCCGCCATCCGGTGACACCGCGGACCACCTTCATCTCAGGCAGAGGTCCCTCCATATGCCCTCCGAAGCCTCCAGCAGCCCCTCGGTCCAATCCCCGGCGATGACGCCGTCCTCCACCACCGTGTCGCCCTGGCAGATGACCGTGCGGATATTGGCGGGCGAGGAGGAGTAGACGATGTTGGCGACGATGTTCTCCGGCAGCGCCGGGCGCAGGTTGGGCGCGCCGCCGTCGAGGATCGCCAGGTCGGCGTGCTTGCCGACCTCCAGCGAACCCAGCCGGTCGCCCATGCCGATCGCCGCCGCCCCGTTGACGGTGGCGAAATCCAGCAGCTGCTGCGCCGTGGTCACGGTCGGGTCCCATCTGCTCGCCTTCTGGAGCAGTCCCAGCGTCTTGATCTCCGACAGCATGTCCAGGCTGTTGTTGGTGGTGCTGCCGTCGGTGCCGACCGTGACGTTGACCCCCGCTCCGATGTATTCGGGCACGGGCGCCACGCCGCCGGTGGCCAGCTTCATGTTGGACACCGGGCAGGAGGCCACGGACATGCCCGCCTCGCCCATCAGCCTGACCTCGTTCATCGTCACCCAGGCCGAATGGGCGGCGATCGTCCCGGGACCGAGGACGCCGAGGTCCGCCAGCCACTCGGCCGGCCTCTTCCCGGTCTTGCGCCTATGCTCATTGACCTCGCCGCGCGTCTCGGAGAGGTGGAGCGTCAGCGGCGCATCGACGCTGCGGGCGAACTCGGCCGCTCCGACGCAGGTCTCCTCGCCGCAGACATAGACGCCCTGCAGCCCGACCCCCGGGACGATCTTCCGCCTGTCCCTGTACGCCGCATGGAACCGCCGGCAGTTGTCCAGCGGATCGCCCTCCTGGGTGGTGAACTGCTGATCGAGCACGCACCAGCACAGCACCCCGCGCAGCCCGGTGCGGGCGACCGCCTCGGCGATGACATCCTCGGAGTAGTACATGTCCACGAAGGTCGTGGTCCCCCCGAGCATCATCTCCATGCAGCCGATCATCGTCCCGACGGCGAGGTCCTCATCGGTCCGGTCCGAATCGATGCGGAACACCCTGTCGAGGAACTCGTCGAACGGGAGGTCGTCGACCACCCCCTTCATCACCGACATGGCCACATGGGTGTGGGTGTTGATCAGCCCCGGGATGACGATGTCGCCGGCGGCGGCGATCTCGACGTCCCCGGTGCCGTTGTACTCCCCGCCCACCTGCACGATGGTCTCCCCGTCGATCGCCAGATCCCCCCGCAGCACCTCGCGGGCGGCGTTCTGGGTGACTAGCCATGCATCCCTGATGACCGTGATCATGCTTGAGTCAGCCGTTGCAGGATATTAACCGTTTCGCGGATGGATAAAATGGAAATACGATGCATCCCCTGATACGGGCGTGGCCTTCAGGATCACCTTTCTCGGGACGGGCGGGGGACGGCACGCCGCCATGTACCAGACCCGCTGCACGGGCGGCATGCTGGTCGAGCACGGCGGCGGACGCATGCTGCACATCGACCCCGGCCCGGGCGCGCTGACGCAGATGCGGGACATCCGCTACGACCCCGTGCGCACCGATTCCGTCCTCATCTCCCATGCCCATCCCGACCACTACTCCGACGCCGAGGTCGTCATCGAGGGGATGACCTACGGCGGCTGGCGGCGGCGGGGGCACATCTACGGCAGCCCGACGGTAATCGGGGGGGAGGACGGCATCGGCCCCTGCCTCTCCGAGCATCATCTGGCCCTGGCCGACGGCCTGACCGTCTTCCGGCCGGGCGATGTGCTCGACATCGACGGCCTGGAGACCGAGGTCTGCCGGGCCGACCACAGCGACCCCACCAACGCCGGTTTCCGCTTCCGCACCCCGTACGGGACCGTGTCCTACGTCAGCGACACCGGCTACTCCGACGCCATCGCCGACCAGTACCTGGGGTCGCGGGTGCTGATCCTGCCGGTGACCTGCCCCGACGGCATGTGCATGCGCTACCACCTCTGCACCGATGACGCGGTCAGGTTCATCGGGCGGGTGCGGCCGGAGCTGACGGTCTTCGCCCACCTGGGGATCGCCATGATCCACCGCGGCCCCGACGGGCAGGCGGAGCTGGCCGGCGGACGCACCGGATGCCGGGTGGTCGCCGCCCGCGACCTCATGGTCCTCGGGCTCGACGGGGACGGGATCTCGCTGACCGACGCCGAGCGCCATGCGGATGAGTGGTTCCCGCCGTCGGCGCCGGTGGACCGCTGCCCGCTCTGAGCGTCGGGCGGCGGCTCCGCACAATTATAAAGCTCCGTCATGTATCACATGGCCGATGGACATCGAACAAGCCGTGCTGGATAAGATCAAGCCGACCGCCGGGGAGTCCGCGGAGATCGCGAGCATCGCCGACGAGGTCATGGCAGCGGCCAGGGAGCGCCTGGCCGAGCTGGATCTCGACGTCGAGGTCAGGATGGTCGGCTCGTTCGCCAAGGACACCCACCTCTCCGACCCCGACCTGGACATCTTCATGCTCTTCCCGGAGGGGACCCCGCGCAGCACGCTGGAATCGGTGGGCCTCAGCGTCGGGGAAGCGGTGCTGGGCGGTCAGCGCATGTACGCCGAGCACCCCTACATCCGCGGCGTGCACCGGGGCCTGGATGTCGACCTGGTGCCGGGGGTGCGCATCGAGACCGCGGCGCGGATGCAGACCGCGGTCGACCGCACCCCGCTCCACACCGAGTACGTGCTGTCGCACATGGATGAGGGGCAACATGACCAGGTCCGCCTGCTCAAGGCCTTCATGGAGGGCATCGGCACCTACGGGGCGGAGCCCAACACCAGGGGCTTCTCCGGCTACCTCTGCGAGCTGCTGGTGCTGCGGTACGGCAGCTTCAGGGAGACGCTGGCGGCCGCCGGCGGCTGGAAGGAGGGCACGGCGATAGCATTGGGTCGGAGAGGTCCGCCGATGATCGCCCCGCTGACCGTCTACGATCCCGTCGACGAGCGGCGCAACGTGGCCTCGGCCGTCCATATCGACACCATGTCCCTGTTCATCGTCGCCGCCGCGGCTTATCTGGAGTCGCCCTCCGAACGGTTCTTCTTCCCCGCGGGGCGCGAACCGCTGACCCGCGAGCGGCTCCATGCGCTGACACAGGAGCACGATTCGAGGCTGATCACGGTGGTGTTCGAGCGCCCCGATGCGATCGAGGACAACCTCTACTCCCAGCTCTGGAAGACCCAGCGTGCCCTGGCGAAGAAGCTGGACGACTTCGGGTACAACGTGCTGCGCACGATACACAGCATGGAGGAGGAGCATCTGGTGATCGCCTTCGAACTGGAACGAGATGCCCTGACCCGGACCCACAAGCACATCGGGCCGCCGGTGCATGTGCGGGCGGCGGCCTCCTTCCTGTCGAAGTGGAAGGGGAATCCGCTGGGCGACCCCTTCATCGACGCCGGCCGCTGGAACGTGGTGGCCGAGCGTGTGTACTCGGCCGCGGACGAGATGATGGAGGCCGAGGCGGCCATCGCCGGGATCGGCCGGGAGCTGGACCCCGCAACCATGGAGGTCCGGGACCACGAGGACAGCCTGGATCTGACCGACCCCCTGCTGCTGACCGAGTTGCTGGACCCCAGGATGAGCTGGGAGATCTGATACCGTAACCGCCGATGCGTCATCCGCCGCCGGCTCAGCCGAAGAACGGGGGGTTGATGAAGACGATGCAGACCCCCAATGCCAGGCAGAGGAAGAGGAAGTAATTGGCCGCCATCGTCTTGCCGTCCAGGAGATCCGGCCGGAAACCCATGCGCATCAGGATCTTCTTGAGCGAGAACATGATCCCGAAGGAGACCAGCGTCATCAGCACCCACATCAGGTCAATCCCGCTCAGACCGATCGCCGCCGCCGCGGCGATGCCGAACAGGAAGGCGATGACGGTGATTATGCCGAGCACTTTGGTGCCGTGGATATCCTTGTAGATGAACTCGCGCTCGTCGAAAGCCTCCGGTGCGAACTCGTAGTCCTCCTCGGGCTCTTTGACGACGCGCCTCTTCTTGCTAGCCATCGATAACGGATTCAGCAGCTTGCATATAAACATTTCATCTTCCGGGAGGCCCGTTTCGTTTTCGGTCGATTCGGCCACCTCTCTAAATCCGCCTTAAATACGTAGACCCGCCTATCAGCGGTAGTGGTGAACTGATGTCCGAAAAGACCTTGGAAGACATTCCCGGAGTGGGCCCCGCGATCTCCGAGAAACTGCGCGAAGCGGGATACAGCGATCTGATGGCCATAGCGGTGGCCTCACCGAAGGATCTGGCCGAGCGCTGCGAGCTCGGGGAGAAGAAGGCCATGGACATCATCGAGGGCGCCAAGCTCTGCGCCGATATCGGCGGTTTCGAGACGGGCGACATCATCATGGAGCGTCGCAAAGCCGTCACCAAGCTGACGACCGGCTCGCAGGCCTTCGATGAGCTGATGAACGGCGGACTGGAGAGCCAGTCCATCGTCGAACTGTACGGTGAGTTCGGCAGCTGCAAGACGCAGGTCTGCTTCCAGCTGGCAGTGAACGCCACCCTGCCGGAGGAGCGGGGCGGGCTGGACTCGGACGTGCTCATCATCGATACCGAGAACACCTTCAGGCCCGAGAGGGTCGTGCAGATGTCCGAATACCTCGGCGTGGACCCCGAGGAGACGCTCAAGCGGATCCATGTGGCGCGCGCCTACAACTCGCAGCACCAGGTGCTGCTGGTCGACAAGGCGATGGAACTCTCCAAGACGATGAAGATCAGGCTGATGATCGTCGATTCGCTGACCTCGCACTTCAGAGCCGAGTACCTCGGCAGGGGAGCTCTCGCCGAACGGCAGCAGATCCTCAACCGGCACATGCACGACCTGTTGGATTTCGCCACCCTGAACAACGCCGTCATCGCCGTCACCAACCAGGTCTCGGCCAAGCCGGACGCCTTCTTCGGCGACCCGACCCGCCCCATCGGCGGCCATATCGTCGGACACACCGCCACCTTCCGCCTCTACCTGCGCAAGGGCAAGGGCGGCAAGCGGATCGCCCGGCTCGTCGACTCGCCCAACCTCCCTGAGGGGGAGTGCGTGTTCAGCGTCACCGAGGACGGGATCAAGGACTGATGGATGCGGACAGCGGACGGACCGCCTATCATTTCGACCTGCTCGGCGAATGCGGCGGCATGCCCGCCGCCGAGGCGCTGCGCTGCATCGAGGCGGAATGCGGTGGCTTCGACCTGATCCGGACCGGGCCCGGGTATGTGACGGCGGCATTCGACCCGGCCTGCCTGGAGGCGGTGGCGTCACGCGTCTCGCTGACCCACCGTCTCGGGCGGCATCTGGGATCGTTCGAACCGGGGGACTTCGCCGGTCTGGAGGAGGCGGGGCTGCCGGAGGGCAGCTTCGCCATCCGCGGCAAGCGCTTCGGCGGCATGATGCAGGACGTCGACTCGCAGGACCTGATCGTCAGAGCCGGCGGCATCCTCTCCCGGTGCAACGACGTCGACCTGCGCGACCCTGACTTCGTCATCAGGATGCAGATGAGCGACAGGGTCAACTTCTTCATCGAGGAGCATCACGTCGATAAGGACCTTCTGCGGCAGCGGAAGGTCAGCCAACGCCCGTTCTTCTCGCCCATCTCCCTGCATCCGAAGTACGCCCGCGCCCTCATCAACCTGACCGGGGTCAAACGGGGGGGAACGGTGCTCGACCCGTTCTGCGGCACAGGGGGGATCGCGATCGAGGCCGCGGTCCTGGGCATGCGGGTGATGGTCTCCGACTTCGACGAGGAGATGATCTTCGGCTGCCTGGAGAATCTGGACTTCTACGGTCTGGAGGCGGAGGAGGCCGAGGTAGCCGACATCGGCGACATCCCCGACCGGTTCCGGGACCTCGATGCGGTGGCCACCGATCCGCCATACGGACGGAGCACGCGGACGGGCGGGGAGCTCCTGGAGCATATGTACCCGAGGGCGGTCGCCGCGATCGGGCAGGTGCTCAGACCCGGCTCGCGGGCGGGCATCGTGCTGCCCTGCACCGTCGGGGAGGGGACGATGACGCTCGAGGATGTGTTCGAGCAGCGCGTCCACGGTTCGCTGACACGCCACTACCATATCCTCCGCGCAGGTCAGTAAGGTTAATTACAGGGGCCATCCTAACGCGGTGCGTGAACAAGTACCTCCGCCTGTTCAGGCTGGGCAACGGATTGATGGGAGTGCTCGGGATCCTCATCGGAGCCTTCATCGCGACTGGTTTCGGCATCACGGAGCACGTTCCCGAACTCGTCGTGACGGCGGTGCTCGTCCTCGTGTTCATCGCCGGAGGCAACTCGCTGAACGATTATGTCGACCGGGAGCTGGACAGGACAGGTCATCCCGAACGCCCGCTGCCGATGGGCGAGATACCGCCGCGCAGGGCACTGCACCTGGGTGTAGGCGGCATCGCGGCGGCCTGCCTGCTGTCGCTGCTCATACGCGACATGACGGTCACGGCGCTGGTCGTGGCGGCGGCGGCGATGATGATCGCCTATGAGACCGGCCTCAAGCAGCGGGGGGCGGTCGGCAATCTCGCGATCTCGGTCCTGACCGGGATGCTCTTCCTCCTGGGCGGTGCCGTGGTCGGCAACGTCGAGGGGGTTGTCATCATCGGGGCGATGGCGATGCTGGTCAGCATCGGACGCGAGATCGCCAAGGACATCGAGGACATGGAATCCGACAAGGGGTCGCGATTGACCCTGCCGATGAGTGCGGGTATCAGGAACAGCGCCGTCATCGGTGCGGCCTTCTTCATCGCCGGGCCGGTCCTCAGCGTCTATCCGCTGATCGACTGCACCTTCGGACCGCTGTACACCATCGTTCTGGTCGCTGATGCAATGTTTATATATTGTGCTTGTTTACTTTTCACCGACGCCCATAGGAGTCAGAGGATGGCTAAGCAAGCCATGTTGATTGCCTTGGCCGCGTTCATACTGGGTGTTGTCCTATGACAGTGAAACAGTATCTACTCGACAGAATCAAGAAGGGAACAATCCACATGACGCTTATCGATCCCGATAAGCAGACTCCCGAGGAAGCGGCCAGGATTGCCCTCAAAGTTAAGCTGGCAGGTACTGATGCAATCATGATCGGCGGATCAACCGGTATCACCAATGAGAATCTGGATGCGACCGCCAAGGCGGTCAGGGAGGGTTCCGAACTGCCGACCGTCTACTTCCCGGCCGGACCCAACGCCATGACCAAGGAGGTCGATGCCATCTTCTTCATGAGCATGGTCAACAGCGCCGACCCGTTCTTCGTCATCAAGGCCCAGGCGGGCGCTTCGATGTACATCCGCAAACTCGGCATCGAACCCATATCCATGGGCTATATCGTCATCGAACCCGGCATGCGTGTCGGGGAGATCGGCAAGGCGGACCTCATCAAACAGGATGAGTACGACAAGGCCGTCGGATATGCTCTGGCCTGTGAGATGCTGGGCATGGACCTCGTCTATCTGGAGGCCGGCAGCGGCGCCGACACACCCGTGCCGTTGGCGATGATCACCGCCGTCCGGAAGGCCCTCTCGATCCCCCTGGTCGTCGGCGGCGGGATCAGGACGCCCGAGGCCGCCAAGGCGGCCAGGAAGGCGGGTGCCAACGCGATTGTCACCGGTACCTTCGTCGAGACCTGCAGCGACGACGAACTGCTGAGATCGGTGATCCGGGAATCCAAGGGCATCTGAGGTCGAGTCCATGAGAGGCCGACCTGCGTACAACCAGCCGATATCCCTCAAAGCACCGATGTGGCTCGCTCCGGAGGAGCAGGCCGCCGGCATCACCAAGGAGCTCAAGGTGGCGGCACGCAGATTCCTCTGTCCCAACTGCGGACGCGAGTTCAGTCTCTTCCAGTCCCGGGCGGTGGCCTGCAGGCATTGCCCCAAGGCCAATCAGAACTGCCCCAACGTCCGCTGCCCGCATTGTGATTCGGAGTTCCCGATCAGCGGGTTCATCGTGCCGGACAAGCAGGACGCGGTGCACATGAACAAGTACGCCGACACCGTCTTCGACAACTTCGACGATACTTTCAACCGGCGCTGATCTTCAGCGGATTTCCAGTATCTTGAAGCCGGTGGCCGGATCGGTCACCCGCACCGGACCCGTGCCGACCAGTTCCGTGATCACCGCCTCTAGCACCAACCAGGTCTCCATACCGGCGCGGAAGCAGCCGGTCGACGAACCGCCCTCCCTGCCGGCCGAGCCGTGCATATGCAGGAACGGCACCCCCTCTTCATCGGGGAAGATCGTGCCGAAACCGGTCACCTCGGACTCCGCGGCCACCTCATGCATGTACGGCAGGATCCCGTCGGACAACGGCAGACAGGGTCCGGACACCATCCGGGAACCGCCGGCGACAGCTCCGACGATGCTGACCGTCGCCCGGCTGATGCCCTTGTCGATCGCGAAAGTCTCGATCGCCTCATGGATCACCTCGCCCGTTCCCAGGCGGAGGACGAAGACCCTGCCGACCGACAATTCCGCGGACTGCATGGGCCGGCCTCAACGGTATTTGCTGTACCTGTCTAGAAGCCTGTTGATCCGGTCGTGTTCCTCTTTAGACAGGTCACCGGATTCCAGGTGTATCTTGGTGAAATCCTTGGCCTCCCGGATGGAGATGCGTGAGGATTTCGCAATCAGCGATGCCAGGAACGCCGATGCTTTGGACGGATCCATCGATGTATCGGAGAGGATCTCGTTCATGTCGTATTTGAAGGGGGCGATCCTATGCGTGTTGAGCATCGATTGCCTCCGGGTGTTCTCTTTGGTCCTTATACGTGATTTAGCATTCGGCCTCTGTTTGCGCGGGGACCGGTTGCTGGTGCGGGCCGGGGGTTTTACTGTGGTTCCCTCGGACGTTTTTTTATTTGAAACTGCCAAGTATATGTCTCCGACGCTATGTACAGGCATACAGTATATAATACCCACCGTCGGAGAAAGCATTGCCGGGGATCCTGGTCGCCGCCCGCCCCCCGCCTGTATGCAGGAATACCCTTAAATATTGAGATAGGGTGAGATTCGACATGAGCGGCCACCCGATCGAGATAGTCAACCTGAGGAAAGAATATGGTGATTTCGTAGCGGTGGACGATCTCTCGATCGCCATCCGCAAGAACAGCTTCACCGGCCTGCTCGGACCCAACGGGGCCGGCAAGAGCACGACCCTCAAGATCCTCACGCACCTGATCAACGCCACATCGGGAGAGGCCTATCTGAACGGCATCGACGTCACCAAGGATCCTAAAAGGGCCCTGTACAACGTCGGCACCGTCATCGAAACCCCCGAATTCTACTCGTATCTGACTCCCAGGGAGACCCTGAGGTACGTAGGGGAGATCCTCGGGATGGGTCGGGAGAACATAAACACCCAGACGGAGGCCATACTCGAGAGGGTGAAGATGACCGAGTGGGCGGACAAGCGCCTCGGGACCTTCTCCAAGGGCATGAGGCAGCGAATCGCCATCGGCCAGGCACTGATGGACGACCCGGACATCATCATCCTCGACGAGCCGACCTCGGGTCTGGACCCGCGCGGCATGGCGGAGATGCGCGAGATACTCAAGGATCTGCGCAACAGCGAGCATGACCTCACCGTCGTGATGAGCTCGCACATCCTGACCGAGGTGCAGGACCTCTGCGACCGCATCGCGATGATCAACCACGGCAAGATGCTGGTGGACGGGGACATCTCGAGGTTCGTCGCCGCCGACGGCACCCGTTCGATGGTCGCCAGGACCGAGAGGCAGCTCACGGCGGAGGACCTCCGGAACATCGAGAGTCTCGATTATGTCCTCTCCGTCGAACTGGGGCATGACAGCATGACCGTGCACGTGCCCGACGACAACCGGATGAAGCAGCGCCTACTGGCCGACCTGGTCGGCATGGACATCGGCGTCTTCAGCCTGTCAGAGAAGAATGAGCTGGAGAGCACCTACCTCAACCTGATCGCGGAATCGGGGTGATATCATGACCTACGTTACTAAAGATGATTTCCGGCAGATCGGAGTGGTGACCAAGAACGAGTTGGTCAAGAGCCTGCGCGGCAGGAACTTCTACATGAGTCTGGGCGTGATCCTCCTGATCTTCAGCCTGATCACCCTGCTGCCGTACATGACGGGCAACCCATGGGGTTCCGACACGACTGCCGTCGACGTGCTGAGCTCGTATTTCGACTTCGCCAGCATGGTCACCGTCCTGATCGTCGCGTTGATCGCATCGGTCGCCCTGGTGTCCGAGTTCGAGGACCGCACCGCGCTGATCCTCTTCACCCGGCCGATCAAGCGGACGACGATCTTCGTCGGCAAGCTGCTGTCCTGCATGGCCATCCTGACGATGATCATGGGCCTCTACTACCTGCTGGTGACGGCCATGCTGCTGATCTTCCCGGGCACGGTGCCCGGGGAGTTCCTGATATCCTTCGGATTCTGCGTGCTGTACATCTTCGCGACGACCGGCATCGCCTTCCTGATCAGCACGATGTTCAAGCGCGGCAGCATCTGCACGATCATGTCCATCCTGCTGATGGCCATCGTCATCCCCATCATCACGATGATGATCGGAGGGGACACCTGGTACATGCTCGACACCGCCGGCAACTCCATGCTCAACAGCATCCCCGAGTATGTCGACGGCTACAATGAGACCATCATCGGCCTGACGTACCAGCTCGAGGCCATCATCGAACTGCTCAAGGCCTCCGGCTCCGATAGCGTGACGGCGGAATCGATCAGATTCCTCGAGATGCTCCTCAGCACCGAGATGATGGGCTTCATGTCCATGAAGCACCACCCCCAGGTCCTGCGCGAGGCGCTGGTCCTGCTCGGCTGGGGCGGCGTGGCGCTGTCCGCCGCCTGGATGAGGTTCACCAGGAAGGAGTTCTGAACATCGCCCGCCGGGAGCGCATCCCGGCCCCTCCCGTCCGCGGGAGGGGTCCTTCTCGCACGATCCCGTCACGGGACGCGGATGTCCGCCGCCTCTGCGCACAGGAGGCCCCCGTATCGGGTCGCCGATAGGATGGATGAAAAGGGAAACGGTTTGAGGATCCGGGATCCGGACCGGTTCACTCCTCTTCGGCCGCCGCTTTGGCCTTCTTGACCGCACGGGTGATCAGCAGGGTCATGGCGACGGCGAGGACGGTGACGATCACAGCGTGCACGATCATGCCGATCACCCCGTCATCCGACTTGAAGAACAGCGCGATCGTGTTCTTGATCGCCTCATTCCACGCAAGTGCGGCAACCAGGCCGAAAGCGGCGATGATCAACGACGACATGGCCTCCAGGAGCTGGACTTTGAATTTCGCGTCAGACATAATATCCTGTCATGAACCGATACCCGGATGTATTAAGTTTTGCAGAAATGTCACGGCGGTCTCCTGCGAGCCCGGGTATTGAAACGACTTTATCCGAGTAGGCCCATCAGCACCAGGGACCTCGTACCGGGACGGAGTGAAATGGATCTCATCAGACTAATGAACGAAGTGCGTGACGGCTCGGTCTCCCCCGAGGAGGCGGCCGTCATGATCCGCAGGGAGCCTTTCGAGGACCTCGGCTACGCCAAGGTGGACCATCACCGCATCCTCCGGCAGGGGGTCGCCGAGGTCATCTACGGTGAGGGCAAGACCGCTGAGCAGGTGCTCGGCATCATCGCCTCGTTGCGCAAGGACACCGGATGCATCCTGATCACGCGGCTGTCCCGGGAACATGCCGCCGAGATCCTGGCGGCGACGGATGATGCCGTGTACCACGAGACTGCGCGCGTATGCATCGTCGGTGAACCGCCGGAACCTGCGGGTGACGGCTACATCGCCGTGGTCTCGGCCGGCACCTCGGATGCGGGCGTCGCCGAGGAGGCGGCGCTGTCGGCGGAGGCGCTCGGCAACCGGGTCGAGCGCATCTACGACGCCGGTATCGCCGGGCTGCACCGCCTGCTGGCGCATCTGGACATCATCATGGGAGCCGATGCGGTCATCGCGGTCGCCGGGATGGAGGGGGCGCTGGCGAGCGTGGTCGGCGGATTGGTGGATGTGCCCGTGATCGCCGTGCCGACCTCTGTCGGCTACGGCGCCTCGTTCGAGGGCCTGTCGGCGCTGCTGACGATGATGAACTCCTGTGCCAACGGCATCAGCGTGGTCAATATCGACAACGGCTTCGGGGCAGGGTACATCGCGAGCATGATCAACCGCGGAGGCGGATGCCGATGAGGACGCTCCACCTGGAATGCTCGGCCGGAGCCTCCGGCGACATGCTGGCCGGTGCGCTGGCCGATCTGCTGCCCGATCCGGAGGGGTTCATCGCCGAGATGAACGGCATCGGCCTGGAAGGAGTCTCCTTCTCACTCGGGACCGCGGAGCGCGGGGGAATCGCCGGCCGGCGCTTCATCGCCGAGGTGGACGGCCGGGAGGAATCCGCCCACGGCCCGGACCGTGCCGCAGGGCACGGCCGGACCCTGTCCGATGTTGAGCGGTTGATCGATTCCCTGCGCATCCCGGACAGGGTCGGAGAGGATGCGAAGGCCGTCTACCGCATCATCGCCGCAGCGGAATCACGGGTGCACAACCGTGACATCGGGGAGGTCCACGTGCATGAGGTGGGGATGCTCGACGCCGTCGCCGACATCGTCGCCGTCTGCCGGCTGATGGAGATCCTCGGCCCTGAGACCGTCACCGCTTCGCCGGTGAGGCTCGGGAGAGGCCGGGTGGAATGCGCCCACGGCGTGCTGCCGGTGCCGGCCCCCGCCACCGCCGAGATCCTCAAAGGGGTCCCGGTCTACGCCGGGGATGCCGACGGCGAGTTCTGCACCCCTACCGGGGCGGCGCTGCTGAAGCATCTCGCCGACCGTTTCGAGCCGATGCCGCTGATGTCCTTCGACCGCATCGGGTACGGGGCCGGCAGCCGCGATCCGCCGGTCGCCAACATCCTGCGGGCCTACACGGGGGAGTCGCCGCGACCGCTGCAGGACATCTGCGAGGTCGCGTGCAACCTCGACGACATGTGCCCCGAGGACATCGCGGCGGCGGCCGCATCGCTGCTGGACGCCGGTGCGCTGGATGCGTACACCGCACCCATCGTGATGAAGAAAGGGCGTCTCGGATCCCTGCTCGCCTGCATCTGCAGACCGGAGGACGCCGACAGGTTCTCGAGGATGATGCTCGAGGGCACATCGACCACGGGGGTGCGGATATCCGCGGGCCGGAGGCACGAGATGACCCCGACCGTGGAGACGATCGGCACCCAGTACGGCGAGGTGCGCATCAAACGGTCGGAGGGCTTCGGCATCGTCAAGGAGAAGCCCGAATTCGACGATCTGATGCGGATCGCCGACGAGCAGGGGCTGCCGGTCAAGGTCGTCAGGGATATGCTCAACCGGTGAACCGGTTCAGAGCAGCGGCCTGGGACTGTCGGTCAGGACGGTGTCGGGCTCCCGTCCGAGCTCGGCCAGCCGCAGCCGCAGCAGCTCCGCACCGGCCTCGCTGGATGCGTACACCGGGATCTTGGTGCCGGCCTGCAGCAGCGCCCGTGACGGCGCCAGCTCGCGCAGCCAGTAGGAGGCGCAGGATGTGATCACATCGGCGTTGTCGAAGAACATCGCCGCCTGCTCCTCGGTGACGCCGGTGGTGTGGACGGCGAAGATCATGACCTTGTCCCCGAACCTCCCGCGCAGGAGCCGCGCATCCTCGGCGGAGGTCACCGTCACTCCGAAGCGGGCGTAGCCCATGGACTCCGCCTTCCCGGCACCCGCTAACTGATCGATCACCGCCGTGCGGGGGTCGAGGACCCGTTCCCTGCCGAGGGCGTCGATGACCTCGGGAATCGGCGAGGTCTCGATGATCGCCGACACCCTCCCGCCCATGCCCTGGATCGCCTCGGGGTCCTCGAGCACGACGGTCCCGCACCCGTCCGAGGCGATGACCGCCGCCCCCAGCAGGCCTTCGCGGCAGGCCGTGCTCAGCAGCTCGGACACCCCGTAGCTCAGGAACAGCCGCATCCGCGTCTCCCTCCGGGCGGTGCACATGCCGAAATCGCGGATGCGGAACTCGATGTTCCTCCTGACCGCTTCGGCATCAATGGCCCCCATGTCCCGGTGTTTGTCGAACAGCGGGCAGTAATGCACCCGCGGCTCGGTGACCCCGGTCACCCTGCCGTCCTCGATCG
Source organism: Candidatus Methanogranum sp. (assembly GCA_050309445.1). Classification (GTDB taxonomy): domain Archaea; phylum Thermoplasmatota; class Thermoplasmata; order Methanomassiliicoccales; family Methanomethylophilaceae; genus Methanogranum. The sequence continues at coordinate 44,705 of JBNRMI010000005.1, forward strand.
TCACCCGCGACATGCCCAGGGCCTCGGTCACATGCCTGCTCATGGTATCGCCCGGGCATGGGTATGCGGGCATATATAGGACTCCCGCCCGGATGCGTGCGGCATCTTGTTTATAGCGATGACGCCGTTGCGGCATCCATGGGTCGGCTCGTCATCGATGAGGAGGTCTGCACCGGCTGCGGCAGATGCGTCAGGGTCTGCCCGACCGGGAACCTGGATATCGTCGGACGTAAGGCTGTGGAACGCGGCGCGGGCTGCATGAGCTGCTCACACTGCATCTCCGTCTGCCCCAGAGGCGCGATCCGCTACCCCGACGGACAGGAGCGGGGATGGCTGGACGGCGGCATGATCACCGCCGGGGAGTTCGACGCGCTGACCGAGGGCCTCGCCGGCGATCACGGCCGGAGACGGGGCGGGGGCGTCGATGTCATCCTGATCGGCGGCGGACGGCTGGGATCGTTCATGGAGCTGCTGCGGGATGCCGCCGGCAGCCGGCTGCCCGCCGGCCCGTTGCATCCGGCGACGGGGCTGTGGGAGAGCCAGCAGCTGCTGCTGGTCTTCGCCGACCGGTACGCGGATGCGCTGAGGACCGCCGCCGGCCTCCGCCGACGCGGTGCCGGCCTGGGCATAGCCGTCATCCCCTCGGCCTATGTCACCGGGACGTCCCGGCTGGCATCCGGCGGGGTCGCGGGGTTCTTCCCGGAGGTGCCGGCCTCGCGACCGCTGCGCCTGGCCTTCATCGCCGGTCACGGCCGCCGGCTGGTCGAGCCGCTGATTGCGCCTCCGTTCGCTCTGATCAAACGGTTCCTCTGAACCTCACCCCCGCCTCACCGCCACGTAGATCAATCCTGCGACACCGGCGATGAGCATGGCCGCGGCGTAGGCGTAGAAGGCCGCCGGTGCGCGCGGAACCAGCTGTCCGGCGATCTCCTCCATCATGCCGTCGACCACTCCTGTGTCGTTGGATACGACGGCACCGGGGATGTCCAGTTCCCCGATGAGCTCGCCGAGGTCGGGCAGCTCCATATCGCCCAGGATGCCTGACGCGGTGTCCCGGTATTCGCCATGCTCGTTCGGGATCCGTATCCCGGGCGCCAGCCCGATCGCCCCGGTGGGTTCCAGCGTGGTGCTGCGGCCGTTGAACGAGTAGGTCGCCGAAGCGCGGATGCGCTTCAGCTCGACGTACGAATCGCCGTATGCCGTGTCCACCTCATGCATGTCGACGTACTCACCGTTGAATCCGAGCACCGCCGCCAGGTCGAGGTCGAAGCCGATCCCGAGGGATATCGGGGTGCCGGACGCCACCGGATCCATGCGGACCGAGAACGACCCTGCGGCGCGGATCGAGATCGTATCGAGCATCTCCACCGCGTCCCCCGGAGCGGTGCCATCGCTGATGACGGAGCTGCTGATGTCGGCCGTTGCACGCACCTCGGCCCTCACGGTCACGTCGTACTCGGTGCCGGCGGCGATGCTGACCGACCTCGGCTTCAGCGCATCGGGGTTGCTGATAGCCAGGAACGATGAGATCGTATCGAGCATCTCCTCATCTGTTTCGATGCCGATGACGCTGATATCCGATGCGGCCCTCGCCCTGAAGCTCAGGGCGATGTCGGCGGCCAGCGCCGCCTCGAGACGGGACCCGTCATCGGCCTGCCTGTATGCCAGATCCAGGGATCCGTCGCCGAGGGCCAGCGTCCCGTCCACGTACGCGAAACGATCGCTGATGAGCGCTTCCAGCAGCGCTTCGGCCATCCCCCTGTCGAAATCCGCATCGGAATCACGCAGGATGTCCATGAACTCCTCGTTGAGTTCGGAACCCTCCTCTAACCCGATACGGAGCGAGGATGCGGAATCCGCATCCGCCTGGCCGGGCACCAGAACCGCCAGGGACAACGTCAGCACGGTCAGCAACACGACCGCTGTGATCTTGATCGACTTCATCTCACATCTCCCTCCTTCCGTAGAGGATCATCGCCAGAGCCAGCATCGCCAGTCCCCAGGCGAGTCCCAGCAGCACGGCGTCGCCGACGGCCAACGACACCGCCGGGACGGTCATCGAGAACGGCATCTCCATGAACATCGATGCGATGTCCATCATCGACACGGCCGTGAACAGCGACATGCCGCCGAAGCCGGAACCGACGGCGGTGACGGTGTCGGACAGCGGGAAGATGTACTGCAGGACCGAGAACCGCACCGAGCCGAGGTGCATCAGCAGCATGAACAGGGCGGGGACGCCGAGGAACAGCAGAGCGTACATCTTCGCGGTCTGGTTCCGGGAGACGGCGTTGAAGACCATGCCGAACGACAGGTAGGCGCAGGAGAACGCCAGCGCGACGATGAAGGAGTCCGTCAGACCGGCGGCCGCCTCCCCGTAGCTGCCGTAGGTGACCGCCGCCACCGAGCCGTAGAGCACCGCCAGCATCAGGGCGCACATGGTGAATGCCGCCAGGTACCTCCCGGCCAGGTTGACCGACCTGCGCATCGGGAGCGTCAGGTTGATGTATCCCGTCCCCTCGGAGAAATCCGAGGAGAGCACCTTGTTGGTGAACTTGGCGGCCAGGAAGATGATGCCGAACGGCATCATCACCAGCATCAGCGTCGTCAGCGTCTCGGCGCCGAACCCGATGCCGGGATCCACCCTGTTCAGCAACTCCGTCACGACCAGTCCGATGACCGGGGCGATGAGGACCGCGATCAGAGGTGCGATCCACTTCCGCTCGGCATGATAGCGCCGCATCTGGTGACGGTACACCGTCAGCAGCTGCGAGGGGGATCCGGCGGTGGCGTAGACGACGCCGCGGTGCGCCTCCGCATCCGACATGCGCACCCGCTCCGCATCGTAGCGGACCTCGGTCTCCTTCGCCTTGCGCCGGCGGCTCATCGCGCATCACCGTCCAGGGACAGGCTCATGTAGAGCCTCTCCAGATCCGATTCGCCGTTCTCCGAGAGCGATTCCAGACCCAGCCCGTGGCGTGCCACCGCATCGACCAGGTCCTTGCGCACTCCGGTGCCGGCCCGGCGGGAGACCGTCACCTCGGTCTCGGTGCCCGACCTCGGGACCGCCCCCAGCACATCGGGGAGTCCCGCCAGCTCGTCGAGGAAGGCGCCGGTGACCGGCGCCGCGGTCCTGATCGTGAGCACCGTGTCCTCGGAGACGAAGCGCTCGATCAGCTCCCTGACCCCGCCCTGCGCCACCACCTCCCCCTTGCGCATGATCGCCACCGAGTCGCAGACGGCCGAGACCTCGTGGAGGTTGTGGGAGCTCAGCAGCAGGCTGACCCCGAACCGCCGGAGATCGGCGAGGGTCTCCCGGAACTCCACCATCCCCCGCGGGTCCAGTCCGGTGGTCGGCTCGTCCAGGATCAGCAGCGACGGGTTGCCCAGCAGCGCCTGCGCCAGGGCGACCCTCTGCCGCATCCCCTTGGAGAAGGTCTCGATGCGCCGGTCCCGCCATTCGCGGATGCGCAGCTCCTCGAGCAGCGCGTTCGCGCGGACGGCGACCTCGCCCCGGCTCAGGCCCTTGATCCTGCCGGTGTACATGAGCACATCCATCGGCGTCGAGCGCCGGCCGAACCCGGGCACCTCGATCAGGCAACCGGTGCCGGACAGCGCCGCACGCGGGTCGCGGGCCACGTCGATGCCGTTGACCCTGACGCTGCCGGCGGTGGGCCGCAGCAGGCCGGTCACGGCTTTCAGCGTGGTGCTCTTGCCGGCGCCGTTGGGTCCGAGCAGCCCCGTGAACTCGCCTCTCCCGACAACCAGGTCGACATCGCGCACCGCGGCGACGCCTCCGTACATCCGGGTGAGGCCGGCAACTTCCACAGCGGGAACATCATCCATGCCCGTACGTACGTCCTGCTGAACATATTTAATAAATCATCATATCGACCGCGGCCGACCGGCCGCGGAATCGGATATCACGGTTTCATCCTGCGACGGGGGCATCTCGCTGCGTCACCTGCCCGGCCGACGGCCGGTGACGGAGGTTATATATACTAGATTCCTGCCGCAGCGCAGGAGGCCGCCGATTCAGATCAGCAGCGCCAGGAAACGCCCGGCGAAGGCGCCCGCCAGGCAGCCGCCGCCGTTGAGCACCGCGTTGCCGAACGCCCGCACCGTCCGGCCGTCTTCGAAGAGGGCGACCGTCTCGAGGGTGAAGGTCGACATCGTGGTGAAGGCCCCGAAGATCCCCACGAAGAGGAACACCGCGGCGGACCGCGTCATCGCGCCGCCGACGGCGACATAGGCCGCCAGCACCAGCAGGTCCCAGTCCATGGCCCCCGAAGTCCGGTATGCGATATAATCCTTGGCCCGCGCGGAAACGGGCAGCAGGAGAGGCCTGGTGCGGAGGATGGGATTCGAACCCATGGAACACTGAGTACGGGATCTTAAGTCCCGCGCCTTTGGCCAGCTAGGCTACCTCCGCCCCCGTTTCCGATTGGCTCCGTGGTATTTAAACAGCCATGCGCGGGCGCATGATTAATAGGCTCGGCAGACCATCTGCAGCCATGAGCTACCGGATCCCCGACGAGGAGGTTCTGTCAGAGGCCATCAGGGCCGCGTTCAGGAGGACGCCCCACGTCTCCAGTCAGAGGGAGATGGCGGAGATCGTCAACCGGGAACTGGCCGTCGCCGACCCGCTCTACCGCGCCGGCGCGGAGCGCATCCGGCGGACGGGCATCGACCGCAATCTCATCGAGGTCGCCATCGACTACTGCCGCTCGGAGGGCGAGCCGCCGACGGCCTGCCCGGTGTGCGGGAACACCATGGAGCCGGTGCGGCGGATGACGCTGGACGGCGAGATGGTCGAGACCGGCCGCAGCTGCAGCGTCTGCCCGTACAGCGTCGGACGGCAGCGGATGATGCCCGCCCGCTACGGCTTCACCGCCGCCGCCGGCGGCGAGACCCCGGACACCGAGCGGCGCATCCGGCTGCTGCGGCGGGCGCGGCAGCGGGCGGAGGAGGCGGCCGGCCTGACCGAGCGGGCGCTGCACATGACCGGTCTGCAGCAGCGGGGACGGCGCACCGCCGTCGCCCTCCGCGGACTGGCCGGCTCGGACACGGCCGCGGGCAGCATCGCCAACCTGATCCGCGACCTGGAGGCGGAGGCCGATATCCCCCCGCTCTGGACCCGTCCGCTGGTGTCGGTGAAGCATCGGAACCGAAAGGATATATGACTGTTCAATGATTGGCTGCCGAAGGGGACGGCATGAAGAGCTGGGAATTCACGAAGATCGTCGACAACAAGATCCGGATCGACAAGTGGCTCGCGAGCATCATGGGGCTGGTGGAGGGCGGCTACATCTACAGCACCCTCTTCAAGTACCCCGAGGGCGGCCCCAAGCGCTACGAGCTGCTCCTCTCCATGTACCCCCAGGAGAATTTCCGCACCCTGTCCCATGTCAACATCTTCATGGAGGACACGCCGGGGTCGACCGTGCAGTCGGCACGGTTCCTCAGCAGCCGGGGCGTCAACGTGCTCAACTCGGTGTCGCTGAACGGCATCTCCGACACCACCATCATCTGGAGCCTGATGGCCGAGCTTAACTTCGCCGGCGAGGGCGAGCTCATCAAGGAGCAGTTCACCGCGCTCAAGGCGGCCGGGGACCCCTCGGTCGACAAGATCAAGTACATCAGCATCAAGCCCGCCAAGATCGGGCGCATCTTCCGCAAGGAGTCGGACAGCGGCACCGTCAAGGAGGAGCTGCGCCACGGCGCCCCGGTGACCTTCACCGGCGGCACCTTCGACCTCTCGGTCGAGTACGGCGACATCCTGACCGACATCGAGGGCTCCGAGGTGATGCTCATCCTCGACACCAGCTCCTGGATCGTGTCCATAGTCTTCTTCGACAAGGACACCCGGCTGATCGAGGTCAACATGCGGGTGCCGGACCGCCCCGGGAGCATCGACAAGGCCCTGGGCATCCTCGCCGAATCCGGCGTCAACCTCATCTCCGTCTTCTCCAAGATCGTCATCGCCTATCAGGTGATGTCGCTGGAGGTGGTCGCCGACATGAAGGGCTCCCGCATCGGTTTCGAGGAGCTCCCCGGCGTCATCAGGGACCGGTACCGGGAGCTGCGCGGGGTCTACGAGCTCGAAGGCATCAGAAGGCTCGGCTGACATGCGCATCACCGGGTACATAGGATTCACCGGCGACGAGTGGGAGGGCGTCGGCGCCTGCAGGGTGATGCTCGGCGGCGGCATCCTGACGCGGCCGTTGCGCGAGACCCGCAGGACGGAGCTGGAGGGGGCCGGCGCCGACGAGGTGCTCGAACGCATCCGCGGGTCCGCGGATATGCTGGAAGGTGCGATCGTCGCCGGCGGCGACCTCGGCGCACCCGGGATGCTGGCACTGCTCAAGGGCATCAGGGCGGCCGGTCTGCCGGTGCGGCTCGATGTCGACGGGATGCAGCCCGGGGCGCTCGACGACCTCCTCGGTGCGCGTTATGCCGAGAGCGTCTGCCTGGAGATCATGGCGCCGCTGGAGGACGCGGCCTACCGGAGAGTCGCCGGCGATGCCGCCGATGCGGACGCCGTCCGCAGGAGCATCGCCGTCATCAGGGATTCCGGCGTCGACTGCGTCTTCCGGACCGTGGCGGTGCCGGGGGTCATCGACGCCGACGGCATCGCGGGGATCGCCGGGGCGCTCTGGCCCTCCGCCCGCTACCGCATCGTGAGGTTCGACCCCGGCCGGGCGGCCGATCCCGCCCTGGCCGGAGCCGCGGCCTCCGGCGACAACGAGCTGGCCGCGCTCGGCCGGAGTGCCCGGAGGTTCGTCCGGGACGTCCGCATCGCCGACCTCTGATCAGCCGAGGAAATTACCGAGGCGGGCGCGGATCCCGGGCGGCAGCCTGCGGCTGGATTCATTGACGAACACCGTCAGCGCGTCCGATTCGGCCTTCAGGCGGTCGACGGCCTCCTTGTCGCGGGAGTACACCCCCATCGAGAGGCCGCATTCGGTGTACACCAGCTCCTCCGCCGCCTCCTCGATGCCGCTGACGGCCTTGACATAGAGGACGGGTAGGCCGGCATCGGTGTAGGCCTCGTCGGCCTCGTCATCCAGGCCCATGACGATCAGCGGCGTGACGTACGCCCCATTCCCGGTGAATTCGGAGACCACGGGCTGACCGCCGTGGACGATGTGCCCGGCGACCCGCTTGGCGTATGTCCGGAACCATCCCTCAGCCTCGCGGGAGATCAGCGGACCGCAGAACGCGCCCTCCTCCAGCGGGTCGTCGACCGTCAGCGCCTTCACCTGCTCGAGGAGCATGTCGGTGAAACGGTCGCGGTCGGCGAGGGTGACGATGACCTTCGAAGTGGAGTAGAGCCCCTGACCGGAATACCTGAAGGCGGAATCGAGCACGTCGGCGACCGCCTTGCGCATGTCCGCCGGGCGATGGACGACGATGGGGTTCATCCCCTTGAGCTCGTTGATGAACCTCAGCTCGTCATCGACCATGAGGAACATCATCTCCTCGAAGGCGCTGCCGGAGCCCGAGACGACGACCCCTGCGAGGGCCTCGTTGTTGGCCAGATCCGTGCGGGCCTCGCCGTCGGTGTCGACGAGGACGTTGAGCACCCCGTCCGGCAGGCCGGCTTTGATGCAGAGGTCGTTGACCGCGTAGACGGGCACCGGGCACTCCCTGCCGGGCATCGCCACCACGGTGCTGCCGGCCAGGACCGCCGTCAGGGCGTACCCCATCGGCGAGGCCAGCGGAGAGCAGTACGACGAGATGACCGCCCAGGGGCCGAACGGCCGGCCGACGGCATCGCCGGCCGCGTCGAGAGCCCGGGAGACGACGGCGATCAGCGCATCGACCTCGGCCAGGGCCTCGGGGCCGGTCATCCCGGCGGACAGCGCCACCGTCGCCGCGAGGCGGTACCTCTGACCCTCGATCAGGTCCAGAACGGCACGCACCTTGGCGATGCGCTCCGGCATCTCCAGGGCCGACCATCCGACGAAGGCTCTGACCGCGGCGTCGACGGCGCGGTCGGAGGTGCCCTCGTCGGGAATCTGGACGGTACCGAAGCGGATGCTGTCATCGATCGGACTGGTGAGCGGCATCTCCTTGCCGGAAGCCACCTGCAGCCCTCCGATGTATGCGGCGTAGTCCCGCTTCCCGGTCTGCATGACCGTCCGGACCGCGGTCTCGAACGCGGTTGCGTCGAACGCCTCCCCCTTGACAGGAATGTTCATGTGCGATAGGTAGGGATAGCAGTATCTAAAACTTATTCCGACGATGAACGTTAAATAGGAAAATACGCTATCCTGCCGTATACGGACTCGTGGTCTAGGGGTTATGACGTCGCCTTCACACGGCGAAGGTCGCTGGTTCAAATCCGGCCGAGTCCACCATTCTCCAACACCTCCCGCGGTCCTGTGCCGAACGCATCCCTCCGATCGCGGCCGCGGGGCAGAGTATATGAACGCTCATCGGGATATCGCGACGCGGGAAGTGATGCGGAGATGAAGAAACATGTCAAGGGCAATGTCCACTGGGTGGGCAAGGTCGACTGGGAGCTGGAGACCTTCCACGGCAGCGATCTGACCACGCACAAGGGATCCACCTACAACTCGTACCTCATACAGGAGGGCAAGACCGTGCTCGTCGACGCGGTGTGGACGCCGTTCGCCGGAGAGTTCGTCGACAACCTGGAGAAGGAGGTCCCCCTGGAGGACATCGACCTGATCGTGGTCAACCACGGCGAGGTCGACCACAGCGGTGCGCTGCCCGCGCTGATGGCGCGCATCCCGGAGACCCCCATATACTGCACCGCCAACGCGGTCAAATCCCTGAAGGGGCAGTACCACGAGGACTGGAATTTCAATGTGGTCAAGACCGGCGACCGCATCGACATCGGCAACGGCAGGGAGCTCATCTTCGTCGAGATGCCGATGCTGCACTGGCCGGACAGCATGGCCACCTACCTGACCGTCGACAACATCCTCTTCAGCAACGACGCGTTCGGCCAGCATCTGGCCACCGAGAAGCTGTTCAACGACGAGGTCGACCAGTGCGACCTCTTCAACGAGTCGATCAAGTACTACGCCAACATCCTGACGCCGTTCAGCGCCATGCTCGCACGGAAACTGGAGGAGATCGCCGCGCTGGAGCTGCCGATCGAGATGATCGCCACCAGCCACGGCGTGATCTGGCGGGACGATCCGATGCAGATCGTCGAGAGGTACGCCCGATGGGCCGATGATTACAAGGAGGATCAGATCACCGTGGTCTACGAGACCATGTGGAACGGCACCCGCGCACTGGCCGAGAGCATCGCCGACGGCATCCGCGAGGCCGACCCCGACGTGGTCGTCAAGGTGTGCAACCTGGCCAAGAGCGACGAGAACGACATCATCACCGAGGTGTTCAGGTCGAAGACCGTCGTCGTCGGCTCACCGACCGTGTCCAACAGCATCCTGCACTCGATGGCGGGATTCCTGCATTTCGTCAAGGGATTCAGGTTCAAGGGCAAGAAAGCCGCCGCCTTCGGCTGCTACGGATGGAGCGGAGAGGGCGTCAAGGTGATGAACGATCTGATGGCTGAAGCCGGGTTCGAAGTGACGACCGAGGGCTTCAGGAACAACTGGAACCCCGACGGGGATGCCCGGGCGGCGGCCGAGGAGTTCGGCCGCACCGTGGCCGGATTATGAGAGGAGGAGCGGATATGAGGAAATACAAGTGCAAAGTGTGCGGATACATATACGACCCGGCGGTCGGCGACGCCGACGGCGGCATCGAGCCCGGAACGGCGTTCGAGGACATACCCGATGACTGGCAATGCCCGGTCTGCTTCGTGACGAAGGCGGATTTCGAACCGCTCGACTGAAACGGGACGGACGATGGGATCCGGCCGGACCGCTGATGGTGGACCCGGCCGGATTTGAACCAGCGACCTTCGCCTTGTAAGGGCGACGTCATAACCCCTAGACCACGGGTCCTGTGCCGGTCCAATCGGCGACGTCCTATTAAAAACCGATGGCGGGACTGAGGGGTTAAATAATAGTCCTGCCATCATCCCAGGTACAGGCGAATGTAGTCCAGCGGTTAGGACGGGGGCTTCCCAAGCCTCTGACCCGGGTTCGAATCCCGGCATTCGCACCAACCTGTCCGCTCCCCGCCCCGGGATGCGCATTTCAGACAAGATTTTATTAGGCGACCGTATAGGGTCGCACATGTTAGAGATAGACAGTTCCAGGGGCGAGGGCGGGGGGCAGATGGTGCGGACATCCGTCGCCATGGCCGCACTGACCGGGACGCCCACCAGGCTCACGCGGATACGTGAGAACCGACCCACGAACGGCCTGTCCAAGCAGCACACCACGGCCGTCGAGGCGGTGGCGAGGATGACGGGTTCGAAGGTGACCGGCAACCATGTCGGATCCAGCGAGCTGGTCTTCGAGCCCGGCGATGAGCAGCTCAGCCACATGAGCCTCGACATCGGCACCGCGGGCAGCATCAGCCTGGTCATGCAGGCGGCGCTGCTGGCGGCGAGGAACCACCGTGAGCGCATGACCATGGAGATCACCGGCGGCACCAACGTCATGTGGGCCCCGCCGGTCGACACCTACCAGATGGTGCTGTTCCCGCTGATGCACAGGATGGGCATCGAGGCGGATGTGGAGATCCTCGAGCGGGGCTTCTACCCGCTGGGCGGGGGCCGGGTCAGGACGACGATCGAGCCGATCGGCAGGATCCGCCCGCTGATGCTGACCGACCTGGGCGAGTTCAGGGGCATCCGCGGACGGGTGTTCGTCCAGCACCTGCCCGAGCGCATCGGCAACGAGCTGGTCGACGCCTGCCGGCGCACCCTGGCGCCAAGATACGATGTCGAGTTCGATGTGCAGCGCAGCACCGGCGACTCGCGCGGCGCCGGCATGGTGCTGGTGGCCGAGTACGAGAACGGCATGATCTCCAGCAACGTGCTCACCTCGCGCGGGCACACCGCCGAGCAGTCGGGCATGGATGTCGCCAACGACCTGATCTCGGAGATGGGCACGGGGGCGACGGTCGACAGCCACACCGCCGACCAGCTGCTGCCGTACATGGCGATGGCCGACGGGCACAGCTGCTTCGTGGTCTCCAGGATCAGCCGGCACCTGCTCAGCCAGATGGACACGCTGGAGTCGTTCCTCGACGTGAGGTTCGGCGTCGAGCGCAAGGACAACGGCTTCCACTTCTCGATCAACCCGGGTGATGCGTGTTGAGGCCGTTCGTGCATGTCAACTGCGCCATGTCCGCCGACGGCAGGATCGCCGGCGCGGAGCGGACCCAGGTGAGGATCTCGTCGGAGCAGGACATGGTGAGGGTCAGGGCGCTGCGCAAACGCTGCGACGCCATCCTGGTGGGGGTGGGCACCGTCCTCGCCGACGATCCGCACCTGACCGTCAAGGGCCTGGATTACGACACCAACCCCGTGCGGATCGTCATCGACCCGCAGGGCCGGACGCCCGACGACGCGCTGGTGCTCAATGACGCGGCGCCGACGGTGATCGTCACCACCGATGCCTGCGGCAGGGAGTTCGACTGCGAGGAGACGATCGTCACCGGCAGCGCCATCGACCTGGCGGAGATGCTCGAGCGGCTGGCGGAGGACATCGGCATCGAGAACCTGCTGGTCGAGGGCGGGGGCGAGACGATCGCCGCCTTCTTCCGGGAGGGCCTGGTGGACCGCTACACGGTCTACGTCGGCAGCCTGATCATCGGCGGCCGGGGCGCGCCCACGCCGGTCGACGGCGAAGGATGGGCGGCGGAAGGCGGGGTGAGGCTGAGGCTCGACGACGTCGAGGTCATGGGTGACGGCGCGGTGCTGTCGTTCACCCCGGTTTACGAGGAGGACGAGGTATGAGGATCAAGACGGATGAAGGGGTGACGGACCTGCGCGCGGTCTGGTTCGAGGACGGCAGGGTGAGGATGATCGACCAGCGGGAGCTGCCGCACCGCATCGCGATCGCCGACCTGGACGACCATGCGGCGCTGGCGGAGGCGATCCGCAACATGACCACCAGAGGGGCCCCGTCGATCGGGGCGGCCGCCGCGTACGGTATGTGCCTGGCGGCCCTCTCGGGGGCCGATCTCGACGAGGCCGCGGCGGTCATCAGGGACGCCCGGCCGACGGCCAACGACCTGTTCTACGCCGTCGACCACATGCTCGGCCGCCTGGCCGCGGGCGACGACCCCGTGGCGGCGGCCGACGGCTATGCCGGGATGATGGTGGACAAGTGCCTGGCGATCGGCCGGCACGGCGGCGGCCTGATCGGAGACGGGATGAAGGTCATGACCCACTGCAACGCCGGCGCCCTGGCGACGGTCGATGTCGGGACGGCGCTGGCGCCGATGCGGCAGGCCTGGTCGGAGGGACGCCGGTTCTTCGTCTACGTGTCCGAGACCCGGCCGCGCCTGCAGGGGATGCAGCTCACCGCCTGGGAGCTCGGCCAGGAGGGCATCGACCACGCGATCATCCCCGACGGGGCCTCGGCGCACTACATGCGCGAGGGCGTGGACCTGGTTATCACCGGCGCCGACCGCATCGCGGCGAACGGCGACTTCGCCAACAAGATCGGCACCTTCGAGAAGGCGATCGCCGCCAGGTACCTGGACATACCCTTCTACGTGGCCGCCCCGGTCTCGACCTTCGATTTCTCCGCCGCCGACGGCGACGCGATCGAGATCGAGCAGCGGGCGGAGACCGAGGTCACCGAGATCTACGGCCGGCGCATCGCCCCGGCAGGCTCCCCGGCGCTGAACCCCGCGTTCGACGTCACCCCCCATGACCTCGTCACCGGCTACATCACCGAGAACGGCATCCTCACCCCGGAGAGCCTCCGCGAGGTGATAGGATGAACGAGGATGGGGCCCGCCGCGAGCTGACGGCGGTCTGCACCCGGCTGTATGAGCGCCGGCTGACCGTCTCCGCCGGCGGCAACATGAGCGTGCGCCTCGGCGGCGACCGGATGCTGATCACCCCGACCGGGAGGAACAAGGGCGCGCTGTCCCCGGAGGACATGGTGCTGATGGACCTCGACGGCGGGATCCTCTCCGCCGGGCGGCCGTCGATCGAGCACCGTTTCCACATCGGGCTGTACCGTGCCGATCCGGAGATCAACGCGATCGTGCACTGCCATCCGCTGAACTGCGTCGCCCTGGCCGTCCGCGGGGAACCGCTGCGGACCGGGCTGACGCCGGAGGGCGTGCTGCTGCTGGGGGAGGTGCCGATGATCGGTTACCACACCCCCGGATCGCAGGAGCTGGTCGACGAGGTCGTCGCCCATGCGGACAGCGCCGCCATGCTGATGCTGCGGCACGGCGCGCTGACCCGGGGGAGGACGCTGGAGGAGGCCTACAACCGGATGGAGGAGCTGGAGTTCCAGGCCGAGCTGCAGATGCTGGTCGGGGATGCCGGCGACCTGCCGGCCGATGAGATCGCGCGGATCAGGGGGCTCTGATGGCGATCCTGGTCACGAAGTGGTTCGGGACGTTCCTCGTCGACGAGACCAGCGGCAGGATCGTCGGCAGCCGGCTGATGCCGCGCGACCCCGCGGAGGCGGCGGAGAAGCTGGCCTGCATGCAGCGGGGCGGCATCCTGCCCGAGGAGCGGGAGCTGGCGGCCGAGGTCCCCAAGCTGAACGTCCTCGACCGGAGGCAGGCGGAGCTGGGGCGTCCGATGTACTACGATGCGTCGGCGATCCGCCCCGAGGACCACGGTTTCGACGCCGCCTTCATGCGCGAGACGATGATGGAGCTGGGCAGGCTGCGGACCTCGGAGCCGATCCCCAGCGACCGCAGCCTGGTCCAGGCGATCCGCGGCCTCGACGACCTCATCGTCACCGCCAACCTCTTCAACGAGCGCCTGCACGAATGGTACGGGATGCACTTCCCCGAACTGGCCGACCATGCCCGCGACCGGCGTTACGCCTCATTGATCGCGGCGCACGGCAACCGCGACGGCATCATCGCCGAGCTGGGGCTGGAGCTGCAGTCGATCGGGGCCGAGCTGGAGGAGGGGGACATGGATGCGGTGCGGTCGCTGGCCGGCACCCTGGAGGCGGTCTACGACGACCGCGTGAGGATGGAGGGGTACATCGACGGCCTGGTCGACGGCCTCTGCCCCAACCTCTGCGCCGTCGTCGGCGGGCCGCTGTCGGCGCGGCTGATCTCGCTGGCCGGCGGACTGGAGCGCCTGGCATCCCTGCCCTCGTCGACCGTCCAGCTGCTCGGGGCCGAGAAGGCGATGTTCCGCCATCTCCGCTCGGGGAAGCGGCCGCCCAAGCACGGCATCATCTACCAGCATCCGGCCGTTCACGGCGCCCCCTACTGGCAGCGGGGGAGCATCTCGCGCGCACTGGCGGGCAAGGCGCTGATCGCGGCGAAGATCGACGCGTACGGAGGGGAGTACCGCGGCGATGAGCTGCGGGAGGGCTTCGAGACCCGCGTCGAGGAGATCCGGAAGGCCTATCCGTCACCGCCGAAACGCAAGAAGAAGAGGCCGGCGGGCCGGCGGAAAGGCAGGGGCGGCAGTCGCGGAAGCGGCGACAGGTGAAGCTATATCTACCCCTGGCCCGATGGGGATGACAGAATGCATGCGGTCTGCAGGCAGGTGCCTCACAGCCTCTCGGGCACGGGCACGGACCGGACGACCGCGGCAGTGACGCGCAGACGGAGTTGGAACCATGTGGGAGAGCAAAGAGATCAGGGAATTGAAAGTCGGCCGGTATGTGAACATCGATGACTCGCCATGCAAGATCATCTCGATGACCATGTCCAAGCCCGGCAAGCACGGCTCGGCCAAGGCCTCCATCGAAGCGACCGACCTCTTCACCGGGGCCAAGCGATCGCTCAACGGCCCGGTCAGCTCCAAGGTGCAGGTCCCGCAGATCGACAGACGCAAAGGGCAGATCGTCTCCATCCAGGGAGATGAGATCCAGATGATGGACCTTGAGACCTTCGAGACCTTCTCCATGGTCATCAACCCCGACCACGAATGCGTGATCGCAGAGGGCGCCGAGGTCATGTACGTTGTCGCCATGGGTCGGAGCAAGCTCCTCTGAGGCGGTCCTGTTGGCATACGGACTGACGTACGCCGGCGCCGATGCCGATTATGATTCCGCGGATGCGGTGATCGTCGGGGTGCCGTACGACCATACCGCCAGTTTCAAGGCCGGTGCCCGCGAAGCGCCGTTCACCGTGCGCCGGGCATCCTACAACTTCGAGGAGTTCCACTTCGAGCACGGGCTGGACCAGCCCCGCCTCAGGGTGCACGACTACGGCAATTGCGATGATTTCTTCCTTCCCGAGGACATGATCGACGAGGTCGGCTTCGCCGTGAAACCCGTCATCGACGACGGCAAGTTCCTCGTCGCCATCGGCGGGGAGCACTCGGTGACCGTGCCGATCATCCAGAACCACGGCCCGGACGACATCGCGCTGATCACCATCGACGCCCACCTCGATTCGCGGGACGAGTACATGGGCAGCCCCTACAGCCACGCCTGCGTCACCAGACGGGCCGCCGACCACATCGGGTTGGAGAACGTCTACGCCCTGGGTGTGCGTGCGGCCGGTGAGGAGGAGCTCGACCGCGAGGACGCGGTGCGTTTCATCTCATCCTATGACATCATGGACCGCGGTGCGGTCTGGGCGATGGAACAGGCCCTGGCGGCCATCCCCTGTCCGCGCATCCACCTGTCGGTCGACATCGACGGCATCGACCCGGCCTATGCGCCGGGCACCGGTACGCCCGAGCCCTTCGGCCTCACGCCGATGGACGTCAAACGGATGATCGGCACCGTGGGCAAACGCCTGGCGGGTTTCGATGTGGTCGAGGTCTGCCCTCCGGCCGACCCCTCCGGCATCACCTCGATCCTGGCAGCCAGGTTGATCAACGAGGCCTTGGCGGTCCACGCCAAGCACCGGCGGGCCTGAACTCACAGCTCGCCGAGGGCGAGGCGCTCACGCACCGCCTGCTCGAAGAGATCCGCCCGCTCACGAGCGGTCTTCTCATCCTTGGATTCCGAATAGATGCGGAAAAGCGGTTCGGTGCCCGACGCCCTCACCAGGATCCATCCGTCCGGATAATCGAACCTCAGACCGTCGGTGTCATCGATGACGGCGTCGCCGGCGATGCCGCGCAGATGCCCCGCCATCGACGGTTTCATGCATTCGGGGCATTCGATCCTGCGTTTCTCGGTGTGGTACACCGGCAGGCGGTCCATCTGATCGTCCAGCGGGCCGTCGGTCACGATGCATTCGAGCATCATCGCCACCGCCATGGCGCCGTCGCGGCAGTACTGGTGCCCGGGGAAGATCAGGCCTCCGTTCTCCTCGCCGCCGAAGACGCTGTTCTCGGCCATCATCCTGCGGGCGACGACCGGCGAGCCCACCGCCGTGCGGATCAGCCTGCCGCCGGCCTCCTCCACGACCTCCTGCACCATCGACGACGTGCTCACGGGGGTGACGACGCTGCCGCCGCCTGTTCCGGACAATATGTACCGGGACAGCAGCGCCAGGCTGCGGTCCCCGCTGACGTAACGTCCGGACCGGGTGATGAAGACGCAGCGGTCGGCATCGCCGTCATGCGCCACCCCCAGATCGGCCCCGGTCGCCGCCACCAGCGCCTTCAGGTCGCCCAGGTTCTCCTCCGACGGCTCGCTGGGACGGCCGGGGAACAGCCCCTGCGCATCGCAGTTGAGCGTGACCGCCCTGACCCCGAGTTCCCTGAGCAGCAGCGGTGCGGTGCGGAAAGCGGCGCCGTTGGCGCAGTCGATGCAGACGGTCAGCCCCGCCGCCCGGATCGCATCCGCGCCGACAGCGCCGACGATGCTGTCCACGTAATCCTCGTCGGCTCCGCGGTGGACGGACAGACCGCCGACCCGGTCCCACTGCGCCTGGGGCATCTCGCGGGCGTAGAGGGCCTCGATGCCGCTCTCCTCGCGGCGGTCGGCCTCGGTGCCGTCGGCGGAGATGCATTTGATGCCGTTGAACTGCGGAGGGTTGTGCGAGGCGGTGATCATGATCCCGCCCGCGATCTCCGGGCGGTCCCTGACGAACATCTGCAGCGCCGGCGTCGGCACGACGCCGAGGTCGACAACGTCCCCGCCGACGGCCATGATGCCGGCCGAGACGGCGTTGCCGATCATGTCGGCCGAACCCCGGGTGTCGGAGGCCATGGCGATGCGGCCGCCCATGGAGGTGCCGATAGCCATGCCCAGCCGCAGGGCTGTCAGGCAGTCGAGGGATTCGTTGACCACCCCCCTGACACCGTTGGTGCCGAACAGCCGTTCCGGCATCTCAGGCTCTCCGCGAGGTCAGCTGGATCATGATCGTGTCACCGCATGACTTGCAGACATCGGCCGCCATCTCCAGCGATCCGGTGACCTCGCTGACCAGCAGGACCGCCTTGGCATCGAGGTCGGAGAGGTGGATGTGCTTGATCGTCTGGAAGTAGAGCGTGTCCACGACCGCCTCCTGGTCGTTGATGTCGTCGACGTTCCGCAGCGTCTCCTTGGTGTTGGAGTCGAGGCTCTCGATCGCCTTGATCAGGTACTTGACCGCGGTCATGACCTCGTCGGCCATGTCCTCGTTGGCGCGCCAGAGGTCGGGAGTGACACCGGTGCCGGTCTCGATGATCAGCTGGATGTAGATGCCGGCTTCCTTCGCCCAGTTGGCGATCTGGTCGACTTTGCGCACGAAGTGGATCTGGTCCTCGCGCTCATGCACGCTCAGATCCCCGCCGGTGATCTCGACGCAGAGCCGTTCCTCGATGCGGTCCGCCTCGTGTTCGTTCATGAATAACCTGTCGATGCACTTCATCGCGGCATCGATCCTGCCTTCGGCCATGTTCCCCAGGGCGAGTTTCAACTCGGAGACCGTGTCCAGCACGACGATGCCGTGACTCCTGGACCCCATGCGTATCGTACCGCCTGCCCTCTTCGTGAACCACCCCAGCATTCCCTTCTCACTCAAGTCTTATCGCCTCCGTCAATCCTCTCCTCGGTCTCCTGAAGACCCTCGCGGCCTTCTTGTTGAAGACCAGATTCACCCTGTCACCCGTATCCGGCACCTTGTTGCTTGATGATACGTTGTAATCTAGATAATCCCTGGTCTCGGAAACCGTCCTCACCCGCCAATATGTGCCCATGAAGACCACGCCCGTCACCCGGGCCTTGAGACCGGCCTTGGCAGGGTAGACATGCTCCGGGCGGACGGATATGACCGCCGCGTCCCCAATCTCGAGCTGCGATCGGGCCGCCTTGACGTTGCGTCCGCCTCTGAGCCTCACCGTCGTCCTGCCGGTGCGAGATTTGTCGACCACCGTGCACTCGAGCAGGTTGGCCTCTCCGATGAAATGCGCCGTGAATATCGAACCGGGCTCGCGGTACATCTCCAGCGGCGTGCCGGTCTCATGTATCGTGCCCGCCCGCATCAGGACGATGCGGTCGGAGACCGACATGGCCTCCTCCTGGTCGTGGGTGACGTGGACGACGGTGATGCCCAGTTCCTTGACCAGCCGGCGGATCTCGTACCTGAGCTCGACCCGCACCCGCGCATCGAGCGCCGAGAGCGGCTCGTCCAGCAGCAGGATGCACGATCCCGAGGCCATCGCCCGTGCGATGGCGACCTTCTGCTGCTCCCCGCCCGACAGCTCATCGGGGAACGCCCCTGATTTATCCAGCATCCGCACCAGCTCCAGGTGCTTCCTCGAGATCTCGCCGGTCTCCTCGGACCCGCGGCCCCTGACCCGCGGGCTGTAGCCGACGTTGCCGCGGGCGTCCATATTGGGGAACAGGGCGATGTTCTGGAACACGTAACCGGTGTCCCGGTCCTCGATCGGGACGTCGGTCACGTCCGTCCCGTCGATCAGCACCCGCCCCTCGGTCGGCCTCCAGATGCCGGAGATCACCTTGGTCAGCGTGGTCTTGCCGCATCCGGACGGTCCGAGCACGGTGACGTACTCCCCCGACTCGATCGTCAGGTCGATGTCCTTCACGGCGCAGAAGTCGCCGAACCTCATGGTCACGCCGCGTAGCTCGATGCTGCTCATCAGTCCAACCTCAGCTCGGTCTCGAGTCCGTGCTCGGGGATGGCGAACACCGTCGCCAGTCCGGGTTCCCAGTCGATCGCCACCCTGTCGCCGGCCGCGTAATCGTCGTATTTGCGGTTCGGCATCCGGGTCAGTATCATGCCGATGCCGGCGGCCTCCATCTCCATGGTGAAGTTCGCGCCCTCGTAGAGTATCCTCTCGACCGTGCATTCGAAGAACCCCAACGGCTCCTCCGGCTCGCATTCCCTGAGCGTGCAGATGTGCGTCACCCGGGTGGAGCCGATCTTCACCGCCACCACCACATCCGTCCCGACCGGCAGGTCGGTGCCCCTGGCCCGGACGAGGCTGCCGTCGGTGAGCTCCACCTCGGATATGCCGTCGACCGTGGCCGACAGCCGGCCGCGGAGCATGTTCGACCGTCCCACGAAATTGGCGACGAACGGGGTGGCCGGCTCCTGGAACACCTCGATCGGCGTGCCCACCTGCACGATCCGCCCCTGGCGGATGACCGCGATGCGGTCGGCCATGTCCAGGGCCTCATCCTGATCGTGGGTGACGTGGACGACGGTCAGCCCCAGGTCGCCGGTCATCGACCTGAGCTCCTTGCGCAGCTCCAGACGCAGCCTGGCGTCCAGCGCCCGCAGCGGCTCGTCCAGCAGCAGCACCTGCGAATCCGAGGCCAGGGCACGGGCGAGGGCGGTGCGCTGCTGCTGGCCGCCGCTCAGCTCGCGGGGGAAATTGTCGACCTTGTGCTCCATGTGGACCATGCGGATCATGTTGCGGACCAGCTGGCGGCTGTCCGCCTCCGGCCAGCCCTTGACCGAGGGGGAGAACATCACGTTCTCGTGCACGGTGAGCGGCGGGAACAGCGAGTAGGTCTGGGAGAGCATGGTCGCCCGGCGCTCCGAGACGGGCAGGTCGCCGATGTCGGTGCCGTCGAAGGTGACCGTCCCCTCGTCCGGCCGGGTCAGCCCGCAGATCATCCGCAGGCAGGTGGTCTTCCCCGAACCGGTCGGCCCGAGGATGCACAGGTACTCCCCGTCCTCGATCCTGAGGTCGAGCCCGTCGGCGGCGGTGACGTCGCCGTAGCGTTTCACCAGGCCGTCGAGCACGATCTCAGGCATCGGCCCTCCTCCGGCTGGTCAGGACCCTGACCATGAGCATGAAGACGAAGCAGATGCAGATGAGCACTATGGAGCAGATCGCCGCCTCCGAATAGGCCTGGTTCTTGATCAGGCTGTTGATGTAGATCGGCACGGTCATGACATCCGGGTTGATGGCCAACGAGGCCCCGACCTCGCCCAGGCTCCTTGTGAACGCGAGGATCGCCCCGGCGATTATCGATGATTTGATGATCGGGGCGAGCACCTTGGAGAAGGCCTGCAGCGGTTTCGCCCCCAGGGTCATCGCCACCTCCTCGTGGGAGGTGCCGACCTCCTCGACGGCGCCGATGATGTTCCTGACCACCAGCGGGTAGGTGAAGGCGATGTGGCCGAGGATGACCAGCACCACCGCGAACGCCCCCTCCGCACCCATACCGCCCCAGAACAGGGCCAGCGAGAAACCGAGCGCCGTGGTCGGGATCAGCAGCGGGAGGTTGACCAGCGAGTCGAGGA
Source organism: Candidatus Methanogranum sp. (assembly GCA_050309445.1). Classification (GTDB taxonomy): domain Archaea; phylum Thermoplasmatota; class Thermoplasmata; order Methanomassiliicoccales; family Methanomethylophilaceae; genus Methanogranum. Next base: position 65,369 of record JBNRMI010000005.1, read on the forward strand.
TGCGGCCGGTCCGGGTGCCGGAGTTGCGGGCGATGTGCAGCGCGAGAGGTATCCCGAAGATGATGTTGAAGACCACGGCCGTGCCGGCGACGAGGAAGGACAGCCCGATCGAGTACATCAGCATGCCGTAGTCGACGGCGGCGATCGGCTGGGTCAGGAAGGCAAAGATGTAGAAGGAGGGGAGCAGCACGACGATGACGGCGAACAGCAGCGTCAGCGCGTCCTTCAGCTTCGGCGGCACCCCTTTGCTGAGCCGTCGGCCGATCTGCGGCCAGACCCGGTCCATCGGCAGGCGTATGCGCACCATCAGCCGCCTCACCACCAGCAGCAGGGCGAGGGCGATGAGGATCATGATGATGCTGATGACGATCATCGGCCCCATGGCCGCATCGGTCGCCTCCAGCGCCTTGTCGGCGATGAAGGAGGGACCGGTGAAGAAGATGCTCCCCTCGCCCATCATCGTCAGGGCGATGTAGGTGCCGCCGGTCTCCGACAGCGAGCGGGCGAAGCAGAGGATGAAACCGGTCACCAGCCCGGTGCGGAACAGCGGCAGGGTCACCGTCCGCACCGCGGTAAAGCGCGAGGCGCCCAGTGTCATCGCGGCGGTCTCGTAGGTGGGGTCGATCTGCTCGAGGATGGCCGAGAGCGACCGGACCATGTACGGATAGGTGAAGATGATGTGCAGGAGCAGCACCATGACGTACGGGGAGACGACCAGGCCGAGGCCGGGGATGCCGACGCCGTCCGGCGCCCCCCAGAAGAGGACCACCGAGATGCCGATGACGGCGGTCGGGAAGGCCAGCGGCATGTCCATCAGCGTATCGAGGAAGCGCTTGCCGCGGATCTCCTTGCGGATCAGCAGCCAGGCCATGGGGATGCCCAGCACGATGTCGATGACGGTGACGATGAGGGCGATGCTGAACGAGTTCCAGGTCGCGCCGTAGATCTGCGCCATCGTCGCGGAATCGGCGAACGTCCCGCTGACGAGGTCCCAATCGGTGACGACCTTGGTGATGACGAAGACCGAGGGGATGGCGATGAGGACCAGGAAGACAGTGACGGCCAGACCGAGCCAGGCCTTGCGCACCCCTTCTCTGTCCGAAGCGTCATTGATCTTCTTTAACAACGGCATCTGATTGTACCTTCCCGTTCAGCGGAGGAGCGATGCATGCGGATGCACGCGTTTCAGAGCATCGAGATGCTGACGACGTTGTTGCCGCGCAGCACAACAGGTCCGAGACGCCTCTCCTCACTGATGGAGGCGATGCTCTCGACCGTATCCTCGAGCACCATGTTCATGTACTCGTCGAACCCCGTGAGCTTGCCTTCGAGGGTCCTCCCGTCCTTGAGCAGCAGGGACACCCGTTTATCCAGGGATTTTTCCAAGAGGGCTTGTGGCATTACCATGTTGTATCGGTTGACAGTATATCTAGGCGGATAAAAACCTTTACTATGCGGACGGCGGATGCCGCCGGTCGCAGGCGCGCGTCACAGGTTCTTGGCGTGCTCCTCGATCCAGGCGCGGATGTCCCGGACCTTGGTGCTGCCGATACCGAAGTACTCGGCGAAATGAGGGGTCGTGGTCAGCTCGAGCGTCTGGCCCGAGCGGCGGCCGGCGACCATGTCCATCCCGATCAGCGCCCTGACGTCGTCGTAGGTGCGGGCGCCGCGTGTCTTGAAGAGCTCCGACTGCAGCAGCGGCTGGTTGTAGGCGATGGTGCTGAGCGTGCGCATCATGCCCCCGGTCATCTCCGCCCTGGCGAACCTGCCGGTGTACTGCGAGAACCCGGTCCGCAGCATCATGCGGTAACCGGTGCCGATCTTCGCGATCATGATCGCCGAATCGCGGTCGTCGTATCCCCGGCGGAGATCCATGACCGCGGTCCTGACCTCCTGCACCGGCAGCGAGATCCGCTCGGCGATCTCCCTGACGGTCAGGGGGTCGCTGGAGGAGAACAGCGCCGCCTCTACCGCCCCCCTGACGTCCACTCAGCCCACCGTCCCCGCGGTGGCGGGCACCTCGACCAGCACCCTGCCGTGCGGCAGCGACTCCTGCCGGATGTCCAGCCGGCCGTCCCGCACCAGGTGCAGGACCGAGACGAAGATCCTCAGATCCTCCATCACGTCCTCGGTGTAGAGCTCGTCGAGCGGCACGGTGCCGCATCCCAGCCCGAGGATGCGCTCGAGCACGCGCACGACATCGCGCTCATCGTCCTCCTCGTGGGCCTTGTTGTCGAACCGGCGCGGCTCCTTGGCCCGGAGCGCACTGCGGGTCCGTTCGCGCTCGTCGCGCACCTCGATCTCGATGCGGGCATCCTCGAAGGCGCTGATCAGCTCGTACATCGTCACCGGCCGCGGATCGGTCCGCTGGAACGCCCGCATGAACGCCACCTCCGGGACCGCCAGGCGGTCATCCTCATCCTCGAAGGCGAAGTCGAATTCCGATATCTCCTCTTCCTCCGGCCGGACATCGACCCCCTTCTCGTAGGTGGCCTCCGACTGCATGCGCAGGATCTTCCAGGCCATCAGGATGAACCTGCCGGCCAGGATCATATCGAACGACATATCGGTGACCTTGCGCGAGTAGATCCGGACGAATTCGCGCAGATCTATCTCCCAGGGGTCGATACCGTTCTCGATCACCAGGCTGAACATCGCGCGGATCGATTCATCCACGGGATCGCTCAGCCGCTCGCCCGTCATGTCCCTGAGGATGCGCGTGTACTCCCCGATCCTCTCGAAGGATTCCACGTCCTCGGCCAATGCCCTGTGGAACAGCAGATGCTGCTCCATCTCCGAAACCTGTGTGTTGTCCATATCCCATCCCTCCTTCAATCGCTGTGCGGCCTTTTCAGGGCCTCCTCCTCATACTTCGACACCTCTTCGAAATCCGGCTGCATGATCACCTTGCTGATACCGGACGGCGGCCGGGTCACCCCGATCAGATGGTCGGCCAGCGCGAGCGTCACCTTCCTCAGCGAGACCTGGATGAACTGCGCCCGCGCCGAGCTCTCCTTGACCCTGGAGGCGACCATCTCGGCATTGACCGCGTCCAGGAACATGTCCACCTCATCCAGCACATAGAACGGCGACGGCTGGAACTCCTGGATCGCGAAGATGAACGCCAGCGCCGTCAGCGACTTCTCGCCGCCGGACAGCGCCTCCAGCTTCAGCAGCTTGCCGTTCTTGGGCTTGGCGTTGATCAGCAGCCCTCCGGAGAACGGGTCCTCCTCGTCCTCCAGGTCCATGAAGGCCTCTCCGCCGCCGGACAGCTGGGCGTAGATGCTCCTGAAATTGGTGTCGACGGCGTTGTACGCCTCCATCAGCAGCGTCTTCTTCTGCCGGTTGAGCGAATCCTTCAGCCTCTCCAGGTCGCGGATCTGCTCCTCCAGCAAGGCCACATCCCCTTCCAGCGTGTCGTGGCGGGCCTTGCGTTCCTCGTACTCCTCGATCGCCAGCAGGTTGACGTTGCCGATACGCGCGATCGATGCCTCGCATGAGCGGATCGTGCGCCGGATCTCCTCCTCGGAAGGTATCGGCTCGACGACCTCGACGGTCACCTCCTCCAGCTCCGCCTCGAGTTGCTCCAGGTTCGTCCGGACGATGCCGGCCTGCGCCTGCTGGGAAACGATCATGCCGTTCTTGAGCTCGATCTTCTCCTGGACGGACGACCGCTGGCTGTCGAGGCTGTAACGTGTCTGCAACAGGCTGTCCTTCTCCTGCCGCAGACCCTCGATGCTGCCCTCCATCTCGCGTTCCATGCTCGACAGCGCCTCGAACTCCACCTCGGCCGCGGCGAGCGTCTCCCGGTTCTCCGCGATCGACCTCCGGGCCGAGGCGATCCGCTCCGAGGTGGCGGCCGCCTGTTGGTCCAGCGCCTCCTTCTGCGCATCCAGGCCGGTGAGTTCGGCGGCTGCCGCCGCCTCCTGTGACTGCAGGTCGGACAGCGAGCCCCGCAGCGCGTACACCCGGTCCCGGATCGTGTGGACCTCCTTCTGCAGGTCGGCGGGGGCGATGGCATCCATGCGCTCACGCAGCGAGGTCCGCTCCTCCCTGAGCCCCTCCAGCCGGGACACGGCCCCGGCGAGCGCCTGCGCGGCCGCGGCCGATGCCGCCTCGGCATCCGCACACTCCCTCTCCTTGGTCCCGAGCTGCCCGGTCAGCGTCTGCCTCGAGCTGCGCAGCGAGGAGAGCCGGGCCTCCAGCTGCCCGGCCTTGGCCCGGTTCCCCATGTCGGCGGCGCCCGCCCGGCGCATCTCGTCATCGGCGGCGCGGATCTCCGTCCGCAGATCGCGGATGCGGGCCACCAGCGCATCGAGGGCGTCGTTGGCCGCCCTCAGCTCGGCCCCCAGCTCCTCCAGCTTGGATTCGGACGGCGGGCCGAAGCGCATCATCGACTGCGGGTTGAGGGTGCCTCCGGTCATCGCCCCCGAGGCATCCAGCAGTTCGCCGGTCTTGGTCACCAGCCGCACCCCGCCCATCATCCCGCGGGCGTTCTCCAGCGTGTCGACGACCAGCGTGTCCTGGAACACGTACCAGAACACGTTGGCGTAACGCGGGTCGTAATCGATCAGATCGGTGGCGTAACCCTCGGTCTGCTTGAGGATCATGATCGCCTTGGCCCGGGGCCTGCCCCCGAGCATCTTGTTCATCGGCAGGAACAGCACCCGGCCGAGCTTGTTGCGTTTGAGATGGGCGATGCACTCGGATGCCGTCCGGTCGTCGTCGACGACCACGGCCTGCATCCTGCCGCCGGCCGCCACGGCCAGGGCGGTCTCGAAATCGGGGTCGACCGAAGCCAGCTCCTGGATCGTCCCGTGGATGCCGGCGATCGTGCCCTTATCCCGCAGCTCGAGGATCGCCTTGACCGCGTTGCTGCCCCGGTCCAGCCGGTCTGTGGCGCGCTTCTCCGCGGCCAGCCGGTTGTATTCGGATTCCAGCCTCCGCACGGCGTCGCGCAGCTCGGCTTCCTGGCGTTCGAGTTCGGCCTCCTCCCTGCGTTTGGACAGCACTTCCCGCGACAGTGCCTCCGCCTGGTTATCGCCGCCCTCTCCGGACAGCTCCCGGATGCTCCATTCGGCGTCCTTGATATCGAATGACAGCGCCTGCAGCCGTTCATCGAGCTCCGCTTTGGCACGCTGCATCTCCTCGGCGTGCGCCTCGGCCCTCGCCGCCGCGACCTGGGTCCGCTGCTCCTCGGCGGCGGCGGCATCAATCTCGCGGTCCTTCGCGGAGACGGCCTCCTGGAGGTCGGCGTACTCGCCGTCGTTCCGCGCCAGCCGTCCGGCGAGCTCGTCGCCGGCTAACTTGGCCTCCTCCAATGCGGCAGAGGCCTCCTCGATACGGATCCTGATACCGGCCAGCAGATCGGCGGAGACCGCGTGGTCGTTGCGGTTGGAGGCGATGGACTCCTCGAACCTGGCCTTGAAGGCCTCCTGCTCCCCGATGTCGTCCTCGGCGCGGTCGATGCGGTCCTTGACGGTCGCGATGCGGATCCTGACCGCCTCGATCGATGTTTTGAGCTCCCGGTACTCGGGACCGACGCGTTCGGCGATCTCCTCCTCCTTGTCGGCGATCGCCTGCTCATTGCGCGCATGCCGTTCGGTGAGGTCGTCCTTGAGCGCCTTCAGCTCCCCGACCTCTCCGATCAGTTCGGCGATCAGTCCGTCGAGGCTGCTGAGCTTGGCCTCCTCTATCTGCCTGTGCCTGTGCAGCAGCTGGACCTTGGCGGTGTCCAGGGACTCCTTGGCCTCGAGGTACCTCCTGGCGTCCTCCCGGTCCTTCTCCAATTTGGCGATCTGCACTTCCAATTCGGTGATGATGATGCCGATGCGCTCGAGGTTGGCCTCCGCCTCCGCCTGCTCCCCCTCGGCCCGGCTGATGTCGCTGTCGTAACTGGCGATGCCGGAGATGCCGTCGAGGATGCGCCGCCGCTCGATGCTGCCCATCTGGACGATGCGGGTGACGTCGCCCTGCTGCACCATGTTGTACCCGTCGGCGCTGATGCGGGCCTTCGTCAGCAGCGTGTCGAACTCGGACAGCGATGATTTACGGTCGTTGATGTAGAAGTATGAACTGTAATCGGTCCCGTTGTCGGAGACCCTGACCAGACGGGTGAGCTTCACCTCGTCGTCATCCCAGGGCATCATCCGGTCGGTGTTGTCGAAGACCAGCGAGACCTTCATGTGGCGGGCACGGCCCCGCGTCTTGCCGCCGTCGAAGATCAGATCCGTGAGGCGGCCGGCCCGGACGGCCTTGGAGCTGCGCGGACCCAGCACGAAGAGTATGGCGTCGGTTATGTTGGATTTCCCGGAACCGTTCGGTCCGGTTATCGCCATGTAACCTTCCATCATCGGAATCGTGAGACTGCCTCCGAATGATTTGAAGTTCTCCAACTCTATCTGCTTTAAATACACGTCACACCCCTGCGGCAACGCGAGTCGAACCCGTATGCATCCCAGTAGCCTGTAAGGCGTAATCACATTGAGATGCACAGTATTTAAACCCAGCGTAAAACAACGGAGGTGCCAGGCTATCCGCCCGCACGATGCGGATGCATCCTGCGGGCAGGTCGCCGCGGGGGGTCCGACGAGATATTGTTTATAAGCTCGGACGCCGATTGCATCAGCATGGTCGGAATCGGACTTGTGTTAATACCTACTGACGGAAGCGAATTCTCCGAGAACGCCGCGAGATACGGGATCGGACTCGCCAAACAACTGGGGGCGACGGTCCACGCGGTGCACGTTTTCGACATGAACACCCTGGTATCCACCCGGTACCCCGACACCGAGGAGCACATCCGCAAGACCTGCGAGACCTATGTCAACAGGGTGGTGGAGATGGGGGAGGAGCAGGGCGTCGAGGTCGGTCCTCTGATGTACACCGGCGAACCCGCCCGGATCATCAACGAGCTCTCCGGCGACTACGACCTGATCGTCATGGGCACACTCGGCCGCACAGGCCTGTCGCATATGATCATGGGGAGCGTGGCCGAGAAGGTCGTCCGTCACTCCAAGGCCCCCGTGCTGATCTACAAGAGCGGTGACAAGAGCTGATTCAGAGGTTCCGGAGCAGTTCCGGTATGTCGGCCACCGAGCCGACCACATGAGTGGGCCGGACACCGGATGACTCCAGGTCGTCCGGGCCGGTCTCGCCGCTGAGCACCAGTATCGAGTCGATGCCCGCATCGCAGGCCATGCGTATGTCGGTGTACAGGCGGTCGCCGACCATGACCGTCTCCCGAAGGGGGACGCCCATCTCCGCGGCCGCCATCTCCAGCATCAGCCGGTTGGGTTTGCCGATGACCTCGGCGCGGCAGCCGGAAAGCGATTCGAACAACCTGATGAACGGCCCGATATCGACGTCGTATGAATCCTCGGTGGGACAGAGGTCGTCGGGATGCGTGGCAATCAGCTCGGCGCCGTCGAGGATGTGGTGGAAGCCCTTGTTGATCTTCCCGTAGTCGATGGTCCGGTCGAAGGTGAGGTAGACGATGTCCGGCCGGGTGCCGTCGATGCGGATGCCGGCGGCGGCGATCTCCCCGGAGACCTCGGATGAGGCGATCGGATACACACCGGCACCCGGGCGGCGTTCGGCCACGAACCTGAGTGCGGCGATGTTCGAGGTGATGATGTGCCGCTCCTCGATATCGAAACCCATGCCGGTGAGCTTCTCCAGATAATAGCGGCGCGGAGCGGCCGAGTTGTTGGTTAGGAAGACGAACGGTATGCCCTGCTCATCGAGGTATCCGATGAGGTCCGTCGCGCCCGGGATGAGCTCCGCACCCTTGTATACGGTCCCGTCCAGATCCAGCATGAAGGCGGCATAGCTCATCGCGGAGCCTCCGCCAGCCGCCTGGCCAGACGGACCGTCTCCGACAGCGAGCTCCGCAACGAAGGGTTGTAGACGCAGGCTGCGGGATGATATGCAGGGATGAGTTCGGAGACCCCGTAGCCGGGACCCAGAAGGCGCGGCCGGTTGACGATGTCGGTGAGCCTGCCCTCGTGCCCGAAGAGCGTGCGGCAGGCGGCGCGACCCATGCAGACCACCACTTTCCTCCCCTGCAGCTCGTGCTGCAGGAAGGGGCGGCAAGCCGCCATCTCCGCATCGGTGGGGTCGCGGTTGCGGGGCGGGCGGCACTTGACGGCGTTGGTGATCAGCACTGATGAACGGTCGAGGCCCTCCTCAGCGAGGATGCCGTCGAGCATCTTCCCCGCACGCCCGATGAACGGGCGCCCCTCGCGGTCCTCGGTCTCGCCCGGAGCCTCGCCGACGAAGACGATGTCCGCATCGGGATCGCCGTCGGGGAAGACGACACACGTGCGTGTCTCGCAGAGGCTGCAGAGGCGGCAGTCGGGTTCCGGCCTCATATCCGCCCCTTGATGAGCTCAGAGCCCTTGGTCAGGGAGCTGAGCGGGATCCCGGCCGCCTCCAGGCGCTCACGGCCGCCGCTCTCGCGGTCGATGACCGATAAGACCCCGACGATCTCGGCACCCGCCGCCCGGAGCGCGTCCACCGCCTTCAGGCTGGAGCCCGCGGTGGTGATGACATCCTCGATGATCAGGACCCTGTCGCCGGCCTCCAGCCCGCCCTCTATCTGCCTGCCGGTGCCGTGGTCCTTCTTCTCCTGCCGGACCATCACATACGGTATGCCGGTGACCAGCGCCAGAGCGGCCGCCAGCGGTATCGATCCGAGGACCACCCCGGCCAATCGGTCCGGCCGGTCGTCGCCGATCTCGGCAGCCATCAGCTCCGCGATCAGCCTCAGCACCTCCGGATCCGTGCTCGCCTTCTTGATGTCGATGTAATAATCGCTCTTCGCCCCGGAAGCCAGGGTGAAATCCCCGAACCGCAGCGCCCCGCATCCCTCCAACGCCTGTGAGATCCTGCTCATCCGCATCACCACGGCTCCTTCTTGACCCCGATGCGGTAACCGATGATGTTGGCGGCGCGATGCACGGCGTACATCACCAGGATCAGGAAGATGAACGCGGCCAGGTGCATACCGTCGAAATACACGGAGTAGACCCAGCCGGGGTAGAACAGCGATGTGGCGAGGAAGGCTCCGAAAACGAAGTCGTACTGGTCGAGCACAGGAGCCTTCTCCCCCCGCTCGAGCCGGAAGCGCCGTTTGATGAAGGCGCCCAGGAGGTCCCCGAGGATGGAGCCGACAGAGAGGCAGACGATGATGCCGACGGCATCCCTGAACGGTCCGTAGCCCCAGTTGTCGGCGGATCCGGATGCGGTGGCCAGGAGCACGAGCACGGCCCCGACCAGCAAGCCGGCCGCCGCGCCTCCGAGCAATCCCCTCCAGGTCTTGCCGTCGCCGAAGATGCGTCGGCCCCTCCAGCTGCGTCCGCCGTCGATCGCCGGGCCGCCGCCGAAATACGCCGCCGCCGAGTTCGGGACCATGGCAGGCAGGAACAGCAGTATACCGCCCAACATTATCGTTATGAGGGTGATTGCATCCATTCGTATCGGCCACCTATACGCGCACGATTGTTTAAGCTTTCGTAAGGGTGAAATACACTCTCCTCCATGGAGCATGCATGTACGTTCTGGACAGTTCCGCGCTGTTCGTCATGGACCAGTTGCCGGAGGGGGGATCGTGCTGCCCGCCCGGCGTGGTCGCGGAGCTGAGACGTTACAAAGACCGCCGGCCGGAGCTGTGGGGGGAACTGCTCGACGTGCGCGAATGCTCGGAACCCTCGCTGGCGGCGGTGCGTGAGGCCGCCGCGAGGAGCGGCGACTCGGGACGGCTGTCGGAGGTCGACCTCTCGGTGATCGCGTTGGCGCTGGATACCGGCGGCACCGTCCTCACCGATGATTACTCGATACAGAACGTGGCACGCATCATGGGCATCCCCTTCGAGCCGGTGGGGCAGAAGGGCATCACCAGGACCGAGAGGTGGAATTACCGTTGCCTCGGCTGCGGACGCTGGTACAAGGAGCGGTCGGACGAATGCCCGGTATGCGGCTCCGGCATGCGCGCCCACCGGCGCCGCTGATCAGGGGAAGATGTGCTTGCAGCGGATGAGGTTGCCGAGACGGCGCCTCCCGAGCAATGCCATGCACAGCGCGGTGCGGCGTTCCGATCCGAAGGCGAAGGTGTCGGCCAGTTTCTTGTTGCCGGCCGCGATCCTCAACGGCTTGGCGAGGATGCGCCTCCACTCCCGCTCATAATCGGTCAGCGGCCGCAACCCCTTGATATGATCGGCCGCGACATCGCCGCAGATGCGGCCCGCGATGAGCGCCAGCGGCACCCCGCCGCCGTTGACCGAGATGACATGACCGGCGGCATCGCCGACCAGCATGCCGTTGCCGGCCACGGTCCTGCTGACCGCCCCCTCGCTGGGGACGTGCTTGCCGTACAGGTCGGAGATGATGTCGAACCCGCGTTTCTCCACGAAGCGACGGAAGTACTCCCGGGTGGTGCCGTCGGCGAAGTCGGGAGAGAAACCCACTCCGACATTGGCCTGACCGGCCTTGGGGATGATCCAGCTGTAGGCGCCCGGCGCGATATCGCCGAAGAACATGACCACATGCGGTGCGAAATCGCCTTTGGCCTGGGCAGTCACGGCGGGATAGGGATTACGGTTGGCCGGCAGACCCAGCGCCCGGGCGGTGCGCGACCCCGGGCCGTCAGCGCCGATGATGACCTTGTACTCTATGTCGCCGCAGGTGGTCTCGGCGACCCCGTCGCGTATGCCGCGGAAGAGGCAATCCTTGATCAGATCCGCCCCCGCATTCCGGGCTTCGGCGGCGAGATGCCGGTCGAAACGGTCGCGGTCGGTGGTGTATCCTGTGAAATCGAGCAGGGTGGACCTGCCTCTCGGGTCGATGAGGTCGATGCCCTCGATCTCCCTGAGCCTCAGATCCGCAGGCATATCGAAGAGATCGCCCTCGTCGCCGAGGTTGGGGAACATGCCCCTGATCTCCTCGACCGAGGGCATGAGTTCGCCGCAACGGACGGGCACGCCCACCTCCGGACGGCGTTCGATGAAGAGCACCTGCGCGCCTTTCTCGGCGGCATACCTGGCGGCGGTGCTGCCCGCCGGTCCGGCACCGACGACCAGGACATCGGTTCTCAACCTGTCCGCCATCGCACTCACCGGTTCCGCTCGAGCACGAAGTCGGCCAGGGCGTTCAGCGAGTCCTTGTGCTCAGAATCCCCGAGCACCCCGAGGTGCTGCCTGCCCTCGTCGATGAGACGGGCGGCGGAAGCCGTGCACCGCTCCAGGAAATCGGTCTTCCTCATCAGCCCGATGGCGCGGTCGACGTCCTCCTGATCTATATCGTGATCTTCGAAGATGCGCCTCACGGCCGCACCGTGCTCCTCGTCCTGCATGGCGAAGATGATCGGCAGCGTCGGTTTGCCCTCGAGGATGTCGTTGCCCACCGGCTTGCCGGTGACCTCGGTGTCGCCGATCACGTCCAGGACATCGTCGACGATCTGGAAGGCCATGCCGACGTTGAGCGCGAAATCGCCCATCGCCTGGATCGTCCCCATGTCGGCGCCGGCGAGGAACGCCCCGCATTTGGCCGAGGTCTCGATGAGGCGCGCGGTCTTTCCGTCGATGATGCGCATGTAATCGGCCTCGGTGACCGACCCGCGGTACTCGAACTCCTGTTGGTTGAACTCGCCCACGCCCATCGAGGTGGCGGCATCGACGATGTACCCGGAGAGCTCCGGCGACGTGTCGCTCATCATGCGGAACCCGATCGCCAGCAGATAATCCCCGGTGACGATCGACTTGCTCAGCGAGTATTCCTTGTACAGGGCCTTCCGCCCCCTCCTGAGCTCGGCCTCATCGTTGATGTCATCATGGACCAGGGTGGCGTTGTGGATGATCTCGATCGCGGCGGCGACCTTGCGCGGCGCCTCCATGTCCCGGCCGCCGCAGGCGAGGTAGGTGAGCATGCAGAGGGAGGGTCGCAGGCGCTTGCCCTGCTCCCCGAGGACGTGCAGGCACATCTCGCTGAGTTCGGGGTTATCGGACCTCACGGCATCCGTGATGATCGACTCCATCTCGGAAAGATCCCCTTCGATGCAGAGGTCCCACGCTTTGGCCATCAGTGTGACATAGACAGACCGTACTTAATATTTGCCTTAAATAAAGAAGGATGGTAAGAGGTTTTCAAACGGTTTCCCGACTGTGCTCAGATCAGCGAGAACAGTGATGCCGCAGCATCCGCCGCAGGTCCGAGGATGATGTCCGGATAGACTCCCAGCACGATGACCGCGACCACGCAGATCGCGATCGCGATGAGGAATGCCGTCGGGATCTCGATCCTCTCGGAGGACTCCCCCTTCTCCACGTACATGGCCTTGACGACCCGTGCGTAATAGTACAGGGAGATGGCGGAGTTCAGGACCGCCAGGAAGGCGAGCCACACCCACTGGGAGGCCACACCGCCGTCACCGTAGACCGCCGCGGAGAACAGCACGAACTTCGAGGTGAACCCGGCGAGCGGCGGGATGCCGGCGAGCGAGAAGAGGAACAGCAGCATCGCGAATGCGATGAACGGCGCCCTCTTGGCCAGTCCGCGGTAGTCGCTGATCCTCTCACCGATGCCGGCGCAGATCAGCGCGCCGACGATGAGGAAGGCCCCGCCCTTCATGAACACGTGGGTGAACATGTGGAAGATGCCGCCGGTCAGAGCGTACTCGCTCATGACCGCCATCACGATGAGGATGTACCCCGCCTGCGCGATGCTCGAGTAGGCGAGCATCCGCTTGATGTTCGTCTGCGAGATGGCGACGATGTTGCCCACGGTCATGGTGATGGCCGCGATGATGGCGAACAGGTACTGCATCTCCGCCGTGGCGAAGGTGGACACCGACACCCCGGCGACGAACATGACGAGGAAGATCTTGAAGAAGACCACCAGGCCCATCTTCTTGGATCCGACCGCCAGGAACGCCGATACCGGGGTCGATGCCCCCTCGTAGACGTCAGGCGCCCACATGTGGAACGGAACCGCCGCGATCTTGAACCCGTATCCGGCGATCATCGTGATCATGGCGATGGCGAAGGCCCAGGTGAACCCCTGCAGCTCCACGGCCGCCGCGAGCGCGGCGAGGTCGGTGGTGCCGAACACGCCGTACAGCATCGAGATACCGTAGACGGTCAGCGCCGTCGACATGCCGCCGATGATGACGTACTTGACCGCGGCCTCGGAGGCGCGCGGGTCGTTGCGCTTCATCGCCACCAGGAGGTAGGATGAGATGCTGGCGAGCTCGACACCCACGAAGATGGTGACCAGGTCGTTGGCCGTCGCCACGAACATCATGCCGACCGTCGCCGCCATCAGCAGGGCCATGAAGGCCCCGTAATGGAGACGGGTGACCTCGATGCTCGCCGCGCAGACCAGTCCGATCAACAGCACCACGATCTGGAAGAGCAGGATCATCAGCCCGGAGAACGCGTCATAGCCGAACAGCCCGTGGTAGTCCCCGCTGTACCCTCCGAGCAGGAGGACCAGGTTGACCACGACGGATACCGCGGTGAACGCGAGCATCGCCGCGGTGACCGCGATGCGGTTCTTCGTTGTGAAGTACAGTGCGGGCATCAGCAGGGCGCCGAGGATCATGACGATCATCGGCGCCATCGCGCTGAATTCCCCGAATAGGTTGGTGATTATCGTTGCATCCATCTCAGATCACCCCGATCAGTGCCGAGGAGTACGGGGATATCAGGCTCAGCGCCAGATCCGGCCAGAGGCCGAACACGGCGATCATGAGGCACATGATGCCCATGGCGATGCCCTCCGCCTTGTTGATGTCGCGTATGCGCGCCATCACCTTGTCGGACAGCTTGGTCGTGACCCTGCCGAACATCGTCCTCTGGATCGCCCAGAGGTAGTATCCGGCGGTCAGCAGCAGCGACAGCAGGCAGAACACGATCAGCCAGATCATTCCGACGGAGCTGGCGTACTCATAGAATCCGAAGATGACCCCGAATTCACCCCAGAACCCGACGAGACCGGGCAGCCCCAGCGAAGCCAGGAACCCGAACATCAGGAAGGTGGCGTAGACCGGCGTCTTCGACGCGAGGCCTCCGAGCAGAGGGATGTCCCTCGTATCGAAGAGGTCGTGCGCCAGACCGCAGGTCATGAACAGCACCGCCGTGATCAGCCCGTGGGCGAACATCTGGAAGATGGCGAACTCCACCCCGATGTGCGAGAGGCAGGCGATGCCCAGCATCACCATGCCCATGTGGCTCACCGAGGAGTAGGCGACCATCTTCTTCAGGTCGGTCTGCGCGATGCAGGCGTAGGCGCCGTAGACGATCGCCACCAGGGCGATGACCACCATGGCGGGCTGCCAGGCGACCGCGCCCTCGGGCAGCAGCTCGAGGCAGACCCTGATGATACCGTAGGAGCCCATCTTCAGCATCACGGCCGCCAGCAGGACGGAGCCCGCCGTCGGTGCCTCGGTGTGCGCATCGGGCAACCAGGTGTGGAACGGGACGATGGGCATCTTGACCGCGAATCCGAAGAACAGCAGTCCGAACGCCAATGTCTGGAACACACCCGAGAAGGCCGAAGAGCCCTCGAGCACCGCCGCGAAGGCGAAGTCCGCGACACCGCCCGCTGCCGCCTGGAAGACGATGGCGAAGATGCCGATCAGCATCACCAGCGATGCCACGTGCGTGTAGATGAAGAACTTGATGGCGGCGTAATGCCTCCTCGGTCCTCCGAACCACGATATCATGAAGTACATGGGTATCAGCACCACCTCCCACATGATGTAGAAGAGGAAGTAATCCGCCGCCATGTACACACCCATCAGACCCACTTCCATTGCCAGCAGCAACGCGAAGAAGTAGTTGGGCTTGTCCTTCTGGTCGAACGTGAAGATCGACACGACCGGCAGCAGCAGCGCTGTGAGGAACACCATCAGGATGCTCAGGCCGTCGACGGTGAGGATGTAGGACATCTTCAGCCCCGCGGCATCGATCCATGAATGGCTCTCGGTGTACACGCCGTAGTCGTTGGACAGCATCAGATACACCGCCAGCACCAGCGTGATCACGCTGAACACTATCGAGGATGTCCTCGCATGCTTCTGCCGGTCCCCTCCCATGAACAGCGTCACTACGGCGCCGATCAGGGGGACCACTATCAGGAGCGTCAGGAGATACGGGATCTCAGGTAGATCGAACATCTCACAGACCTCCCATGAAGATGAACAGAGCGATCACGGCGACGAAGAGCAGTATGAGCCCTCCCACCACCACGGACGCGTAGTCGTTCACATCACCTGTCTGAGCCTTGCTCACCAAATCGCCACTTCCTACCACCGCATTGGACAGCCCGTTGACCGAGCCGTCGATTATGTTGTCGTCGATGTACTTGACCCCGCGGGCGACACCGTACCCGGCCTTCCAGGACAGCTGATCGTAGAGCTGCGGGAACCACCAGCGCTCGGTGAGCGCCGTGTACAGCCAAGACTGACCGTCCCGGTTGAACCTGCCCGGCTCGATCTTCATGAGCTCGTACATGCTCTTGGCCAGGTATATGGCCAGCAGCACCAGCGCGATCGTGACGTAGGTCCACACGTTGGTGAAGAACATCGTCAGGAACCCGAGCCCCTCGGACTCCGCTCCGCCGATGCGGAACTGCCCGTCGGCCAGGACCTGGATCGAGAGCAGGCTGTCGAAGCCGAAGAAGAGCAGGAAGCCCGATCCGGCTGCGAACACCGACAGCACGATCAGCGGCACCGTCATCGACCGCGGCGACTCGCCGTGGCTGCGTTCGGTGCCGGCGTGCGCCGGTCCGCGGAAGGTCATGTACCACATGCGGAACATGTAGAACGCCGTCATGAAGGCGGTGACCATCGCCAGTAGCCACAGCACGATGAACACCCAGCCCTCGGCGCCGTAATCGGCGGCATGGAACACCTGCTCCATGATCAGGTCCTTGGACCAGAACCCTGCCAGGAACGGGAATCCCGCTATCGACAGGGAGCCGATCAGCATGGTGATCGAGGTCACCTTCATCTTGCTCCCGAGTCCTCCCATCTCGCGCATATCCTCCGTGCCGGTCGAATGTATCACCGAACCGGAGCCGAGGAAGAGCAGCGCCTTGAAGAAGGCGTGGTTGAGCATGTGCAGGCAGCCCGCGGTGTAACCGAGGGAGCCCGCGGCGATGAGCGCCGTGCTGCCGGTATCGATACCGACGGCGATCATGTATCCGCCCGCACCCAGGGCCAGGAACATGTATCCCAGCTGGGACAGGGTGGAGTATGCAAGCACTTTCTTGATGTTCATGTTGTTCATCGCCATGGTGGCGGCGAAGAACGCCGTGATCCCTCCGATGACGGCGACGAAGAGCATGACGCTGGACGCCGCCGTGAAGATCGGGAAGCAACGGGCCACCAGGTAGACGCCTGCCTTGACCATCGTCGCCGCGTGGATCAGCGCGGACACCGTCGTGGGGCCCGCCATCGCATCAGGCAACCAGTCGAGCAGCGGGAACTGCGCGGACTTGCCGATCGCGCCCCCGAAGATCAACAGGCTGGCCAGTATGATCAGGTTGTGGTCGACCGCCGCGATGTTGGCGGCGTCGAACACGGTCGTGTAGTCGAGGCTCCTGAAGGCGAAGAGGAGGACGAACAGCCCTCCCATCAGGGCGACGTCGCCCAGCCTGGTGACCAGGAACGCCTTCTTCGCCGCGGATGCGGCGTTGTCGGACGCATCGTCCCCCTCGGGGTGGCTGAAGCTCCAGAACCCGATCAGCAGGTAGGAGCAGAGCCCCATTATCTCCCAGAAGATGAACATCATCAGGAAGTTGCTGGAGACGGCCAGCCCGAGCATGCCGGTGACGAACAGCGCCACCTCTGCGAAGTACCTCTGCTTGCGCTTGCCCTCAGCGCTCATGTAACCGAGCGAGTAGATGAGGATCAGCATCGAGATGAACGACGCGAACAGCATCATCAGGCATGAGAGCGTGTCCACATAGTACCCGATGTTGATGTCGAATCCGCCGGGGAACGAGAACCAGGTGAACTGCTTCACGACGTGCCCCGTATCGGCATATGCTGCCGAGGTGAAGAACTCCGCGGACACCAGCACCGACAGTACGGTCGCGACGGCGACACCGGCGATCGCCAGATAGCCTCCGCCGTTGCGTTTGTCGAACATGTTGCCGAAGAATCCCACGATGACGAAGCATATCGCCGGTATCAGCGGGATCAACCATGTGTATTCTATGAACATACTTACCACCTCATCGATGTGAGGGCTGTGACCTCGGTCGTCTTCTTGATCTTATACGCATTGAGCAGGATGGCGATACCGACCGCGACCTCGGCCGCGGCAACCGATATGACCATGAGCACGAACACCTGCCCCATGGCGTCCCCCAGGAATCCGGAGAACACCACGAAGTTGATGTTCGCTGCGTTGAGCATCAACTCGATGCTCATCAGGACGAGGATCGTGTTGACCTTCGTCATCACGCCGTAGGCGCCGATGGCGAACAGCACGGCCGCCAGGACCAGGAAGTACTCAATCGGTATCATCGAAATCCGCCTCCATGTCCTCTCTGGCTATGCAGACGCCGCCGATCATGGCGCTGAACATCAGCAGACCCAGGATCAGCAGCAACGGCCCGAATTCCTCCAGGGCCAGGTAGTTGAGCGAGCCCTGATCGAGCTCGCCGTCCTCCACGACCCCGTCGAAGGGTATCTTCTGGGGCTCGTCGTAGTTCATATGATCATTCCAGTCGGTGGCGAACACGGCCCCCGCGCTCAGACAAGCGAGCAGGGCCGCGATGCCGATGCCGATCACGATCTTCTTATTCATCATCATCGCCTCCCGTCGCCATTATGTAGCGCCTGGTGAGCATGATGCTGAATGCGAACAGGATCGTGATCGCCCCGACGTAGACCAGCATCTGGATCACGGCGATAAACTCCGCCTCGAGGAAGAAGTACGTGAAGCCCACGCACATGAACACCAGTGCCAGGTAGAATGCGCTGTGCATCACCTCCTTGGCCTTCATCACGTACAGCGCAGCGGCCACCGTGATGCCGGCGAGCACGAGGAACGCCACGAGGTCCCCGTTGTTCCAGATGAATTGAAGGGTCTCGATCAATCCGTTCCAGATATCATCAATTAATCCCATCATAACACCTCATTGATGTGGAGCGCGTCCTTGGGACACACGTCCACGCAGTTCACACAGCATATGCAGAGGCCGTCATCGATCTCCGGCCAGAGTATCGGCCGGCCCCGCTCGTTGACCCCGTGCTCCACCATGGTGATGGCGGAGACCGGGCACACCTTCTCGCATCTGCGGCAGCTGATGCACTTCTCAGATTCCAGCACGGGCCGGTCGGTCTCGAAGGGGCTGACGCGCCGCTCCGGGTTGCCTGCCTCGATATCGGACATCAGCGTCTCCTCGAGTTTGAACTCCATCATCTCGTTGGTGCCCTCGTACGCCAGCCTGCGGGGGCCGTAGATCAGGTCCTCCCGCGTGTACTCGGCCAGCTCGAACTCGGGCGTGACCGTCATGGCTGCCGTGGGGCAGTACTCGGAGCAGTAGCCGCAGAAAGCGCATCTGCCGATGTTGATCCTGGGCCTCTGCACGACGTTCCCGTCGTCATCAGGGGCGTCCACCAGCACGATCGCCGTAGTGGGGCACACCCTGACGCAGAGGCCGCAGCCAACGCATTTGTCGAAATCCAGGCCGGGGCGTCCGCGGTAGTTGTCCGGCACCCACATCTTCTCGTAGGGGTACAGGATGCACACCGGTCTGCGTATCACGGTCTTGCAGAAGAGCTGGAAGACCTTCACCATGGGCTTGGCGACCCACAGCGTCCTGGCCGGATTCCGAGGATATCTCTTCAGGAAGGGCATCTTCTCCACATCGGCACGGTCGGTGACCGGCCTGTAGCCCCCTGCAGTCCTCTTATTAGCCATCAGTAAATCCCTCCTACCTTGAGAAGCAGGACGATGACGAAGTTCAGCACGGACAGCGGCATGAACACCTTCCATCCGATATTGACGATCTGGTCGGTCCTGACCCTCGCGAACGCCCCTCTCATGAGGATCATCACGAAGAACATCAGCCACACCTTCGCCAGGAACACGATCTCCGGCACGAGGCTGTTGACGTGGTCCGACACGAAGGGCAGGTTCCATCCGCCGAGGAAGAGGATGACGATCATCGCGCACGAGACGTATCCGCGGAAGTACTCCGCGAGCATGATCAGCCCCCATTTCATCCCGGCGTACTCGGTCTGCCATCCCTCGACCAGCTCGGCCTCCGCCTCGGCGATGTCGAACGGCACGCGCTCGGCCTCCGCCGTGGCGCAGAAGATGAAGGTCACGAAACCGATCAGCATCGGTCCGATGAACCAGGCGCCCTCCTGCGCGGCGATGATCTCGCCGATGTTGAAGCTGCCTGCGAGGAAGCACCCGGTCATGATCATGATCAGGATGGGGATCTCGTAGGAGATCATCAGCTCGGCCGCCCTCATGCCCCCTATCAGGGAGTATTTGTTGTTCTGGGCCCAGCCGGACACCAGGATGAGGAACGGCGCCAATGCGAACAGAGCCATGATCACCAGCAGACCGGTCTCGTAGTTCACCACGAACCATCGTCCGGACAGGGGGATCATGCACGCGATGAGGACGGACACGCCGATCACCAGGGCGACCGTCCACATGTAGGTCATCTTGTCGATCTTCTTGGGCAGGGTGTTCTCCTTGAGGAAGGTCTTGAGACCGTCCGCCACGCACTGGAGGAAGCCCTTCAGCCCGATCATCGTCCCGCGCCTGTCCATCAGCCTCCCCAGGACCTTACGCTCCATCCACAGGGACAGCAGCGTACAGATGAACACCACCAGGAAGATGATGATCATGAATATGAGCAATGCGCCGCCGACGGACGTGCCGTCGGCCACCAGCCAGGCGGACAGGGGGTTGCCGGGCAGGATCAGGTTGACCAGCCAGGCGAGCGCGCCGCCGATGATCTCCCACAGCTTGTAGGAGATGTCGAAGGGCAGGTTGTAAAGATCGCCGTAGGGGTACCACGGATTCTCCATGATGTTGTCGAATTTTATCCAATCGAGAATACTGCTGTACGCCATGGTATCACCTGTCCGTCTCCCCGAGGCACATGTCGATCATCGCCATGATGACCGGCACGTCCGCGACCCTGCTGCCGACGACCAGGGGTTTGGCCGCCGATACGTTGGTGAATATCGGGCTGCGCACCTTGAGCCGGTAGGGCCGGTCGGTGCCGTCGGATATCAGATACATCATCGACTCCCCGCGGGGATCCTCGAGCCTGCACATCGCCGTGGTGGCGGGCACCTTCGAGGGCACCTTGAGCCGGTAGGGCGCGTTCTTGCCGAGGGCCCTGATCTTCTGCATCGACTGTTTGATCAGCCTGCAGGATTGGAACAGCTCCTCGACCCTGACCAGGTACCTGGAGTAAGAGTCGCCGTCCGTGAGGACGGGGACCTCGAAGTCGAGTTTGTCATAGACCTCGTAGGGGTCGTCGCGGCGGATGTCGAAATCCACACCGGTGCCCCGCATCGCCGGTCCGGTGATGCCGAGGTTGATGCACTGCTCCCTGGTCAGCACGCCGGTGCCCTTCATCCTCGATACGAAGATGGAGGAGTCGTCGACGAGCGCGATGATGTCCCAGAGCGCTTTCTCGAAGCGCTCGGTGCAGCGGTCGACATCCCTGTCGAAGAGCTCGGTGATGTCGTTCCTGACCCCGCCGATACGCGGGTAGTTGGTCGTCATCCTGGCGCCGCAGAGCCTGACGAACAGGTCCATCCAGTACTCGCGCTCGCGCATGGCCCAGAGGAACACCGTCAGGTTGCCCAGGTCGGTCCCGACCGCCGCCAGCCACATCAGATGCGAGCTGATGCGGCAGATCTCGTCGGCGACGACCCGGAGGTACTGCGCCTTCTCGGGGACCTCGATGCCGAGCGCCTTCTCGACGGTCATGCAGTAGAGGTGCGAGTAGGTCATCGATGCCGCGTAGCAGAGCCGGTCGGTCATCGGGATGATCTTCGGGTACTCCCGGGCCTCGCACTCCTTCTCCCAGCCCCGGTGCAGGTAGCCGATGATCGGCTCGGCATCGGTGACGATCTCACCGTCGAGCTCGACCTTCAGGGTCCAGAGCCCGTGTGAGAACGGATGCTGGGGGCCCATGATCACCCACATCTTATCCGTAGTCAGTTCATCCGACTCAGCGCGGATGTCCATGAGATTCCTTTCCATCATTCCTGCCCCCTGAGCTTGTAAGACTTCCTGAAGGGGAAGAACTCGTAGGTATCGGGGGTGAGCAGCCGCTCCAGCTTGCTGTGGCCGTCGAAGACGATGCCGAACAGCTCCCATGCCTCCCTCTCGTGCCAGTTGCCTCCGACCCATATGTCGGAGATCGTGCGCACATGGGGATCGTCGTTGGGTATGTCGACGTTGAGCTCGATCACGCACCCGTTGTCGTAATTGTCTATGTGGTACACCGCCCGGAGGTTGCTGACCAGGTCCACGCCGGTGACCGACATTATGTGCTCGAAGGCCAGGTTGTCATGCAGGTACACGCATACATCGTGCAGCACCTCGCGGTCGACATCGGCGTACACCCGCCGTGTCTCGGTCCCCGTGACCCGGACCCTGTCTCCGAATTTCGCCTCGAGCAGCTCTTTGATCTCGGTTTCCGAGGGTTTCCTGTAGATCGCTTGAACATCCATCCCATCAGTCCTCCAGGAAGACGCCTCTGGTGAAATAGTCATCTATCTTCTTCTGAAGCAGCATGAAACCGTCTATCATCGCATCCGGACGCGCGGGGCAGCCGGGGATGTAGAGGTCGACGGGCACGATCTGGTCTAGACCCTGGATCGTGTTGTAGGAATCATACCACGGTCCGCCCGAGATGGCGCACTCGCCCATCGCCACGACCCACTTGGGGTTGGGGATCTGCTCGTAGAGGCGCCTGAGCTCCGGGCGGATCTTCTTGGTGATCCAGCCGTTGACGAGCAGGATGTCCGTCTGCCTCGGCGAGGAGCGGTAGATCATACCGTACCTCTCGGCATCGAACCTGGGGGCGGAGGCCGCGGCCATCTCCAGCGCGCAGCAGGCGAGGCCCCAGTGCAGAGGGTGCATCGAGTTCCTCATCGCCCAGGACCAGATCGGCCCGGTGAGCTTGTCGACGGTTTTCTTGGTGCCGGCCGAGAGCATGTCGTTGATCATCGCTGACGACCAGGTCATGAACTCATCGGCGCTCATCGCGACGGCGTGCGGGTACAGGCTCATATCCATATGTAATCCTCCTTCTTGAGAGCGTAGGTCACACCCAGAATCATGATGGCGAAGAAGATGAGCACCCAGATGGTGGCCATGGTCGAGAGGCCTCCGAAGGCGACGGCCCAGACGAGGAGGAAGGTCACTACCAGATCGAAGACCACGAATATGATCGCGAACGAATAATACTGGAATTTGAACTGGACCTGTGCCTCACCGATCGGCTCCGAGCCGCACTCGTATGTCATCTCCATCCACGCGGTAGGTTTACTGGGCCTGATGAGCCTCGATACTAACCACGCCAAAGGTGCGAACCCGAGAGCGATGATGCTCACGACGACCAGTGGTAGATAGGTCATAATTAGTGACATTGGTTGTCCTGCAAGGTTTGTTGATATATAATGTTTCATGCACGCGACTTTATTGTACTATAAAGCGGCTGTCCAGGGGAGTATAATTATATGGTGGCTATCGCGATTGTCCCGGGATGCCTGAGACGAGGACAGTGGTAGGATTCATCGGCGCCGGGAGGATGGCGGGAGCCATGATCGGCGGATTGATCGACAGCGGCGTCTGCTCCGCGGAGGACATCGTCGCCGCGGCGCCGAGCGAGGGCACGCGTCGGCGGATGCACGACGCATACGGCATCCGCATGCACGGGAGGGCGGCCGAGGCGGCCGAGGCGGCCGACGTGGTCGTCCTGGCGGTCAAGCCGTCCCAGGTCAGGGGCCTCTTCGAGGACGAGGGCCTGACCCTCCGGCCCGATCAGCTGCTGGTCAGCATCGTCGCCGGCATCGGCATCGGGACCCTGAGCGGATATGTGCCAGGGATACGGATCGTGCGGGTGATGCCCAACCACTGCTGTCTGGTCGGGGAATGCGCCTCGGGTTACGCGATGGGTCCGGGCACCACCGCGGCGGATGCCGCGGTCGTCGAGCGTATCCTCTCGCCGATAGGTCTCGCGCGCGAGGTGGGCGAAGAGGAGCTGGATGCCGTCACCGGCGTCAGCGGCAGCTCGCCGGCCTTCATGTACATGATGCTCGACGGCATCGCCGATGCCGGGGTGCGGGCCGGACTCGACCGCGATACCGCGCTGCAATTGGCGGCCCAGTCGATGATCGGCGCCGGACGCATGGCGCTGGACAGCGGTATGACTCCGTCGCAGCTGGTCGACGGCGTCTGCTCGCCGGGAGGCACCACCGTAGAAGGTGTCAGGCTGCTCGAGGCGGCCGGTTTCAAGGGCATCGTCGCCGATGCGGTGGACGCCTCGATACGGCGTTCGGTCGAGATGCGGCGGGAAGGCTGAGCCCTCAGCGCCGCCGGTTCCTGATCAGCCCCGACATCACCCTGAAGGCGTTGGCGTAGATCGACCGCGTGTTCCAATCGAGATCGCTTTTATCGCAGATGGTCGAATCCTGCAGGGCTTTGCCGCGGTCCTTGACCTCCCAGAGCAGCGCGTCGCGCGCCTCCGGGTCGGAGATCTCCATGATCCGGTCGATCTCGTGCATCAGCGAACGGGCGGTCTCGGTCCGCTCCACGCGTGTCCTGAACATCTCCTCGGGGATGCGCCCGCTGGCGAACTCCTTCTCGGCCAGGATGTTGGCCGCGTCATAGGAGGTCTCGGCGATGTCGTCGCGGGTCATCCAGCGGGTCTCGTAGGACAGCACGTACTTCCAGGACGGGTTGTCGAGCCGCTGACGGTGCTCCTCGAGGGTCCTGGCATGGAGGATGTAGCCCCAGCGGTCGGGATCCTCGAAGGCGCGGCTGCCGGGATCGACGAAGGGCGCGAAGGGCGCGTTGTAGATGAACAAGCGGTCCTCCCGCCCGACCAGGCCCCATAGCCTCTCGGCGGCGCGGGCGCTGTCGAGGGCGGAATCGACGGTCTGGAACGGCAGGCCGTTCATGTAGAACATGTCCATGCGGTCGCAGCCGCTGGAGAAGGCGGCCTGCACCGTGGCGTCGATGTCGGCGTTCGAGTAGCCCTTGCCCAGCGGCATCCTCACCGATTCATCGTACGAATCCGGGGAGAACTCGACGCTCCAGCCACCCTCGAAGGCGCGGTCGACCATGCGGAAGAAATCGGTGTCGGCGCGGTTGAAGAGCTCGATGACCGCGTGGTTCTCCACGCCGCGCTCCCTCACCTCGCGCAGGAACTCCTCGGCGTAGCCCCGGCTGTGCTGCCGCAGGTCGCCGACGATGAACACGGGTGAATCGAGGTAGTCCTGGATGCGCTCCATGTCCTCGGCCAGCCGGACCGGGCTCCGGTAGGCCGGCGCGTTGCGGCAGACCACCGGGCCGCCGGCCGCGCGCGACCCGCCGCATTCGGCGCAGTTGAGCGAGCAGCCCCTGACGGTGAAGACAGAGGTCAGCGGGTTGCGGTCCCAGCCGTTCCAGGGCAGCGCGCCCTCGATGTCCATGGTCCGCATCACGTTGCGGATCATGTCGCCGTAATCGAAGATGACGTCATCGAGCGTCTCGGGAACGTGGGTGACGCCGTTGTCGCGGACCCTCCCCTCGGCGTCCTTCCAGACCAGGTTGGGCACGTCCGAGAGGTCGTCGCCGCGGCCGAGCGCCTCCATCAGCATGACCGTGGGCTCCTCGGTGCTGTCGCCGCGCATGACCAGGTCCACCTCCGGGCGCTCGATCAGCTCCCGCCAGTAGTAGGAGGCGGTGTACCCGCCGAGCTCGACCTTCGCCTCCGGATGATGCCGTTTGACGATGCGCGCCAGCTCCAGCGCGCCGTGGGCATGCGGCATCCAGTGGAGGTCGATGGCGAACACGTCGGCATCCAGCGTCCTGATCCGGCGCTCGACGTCGAACCTGTCGCTCCGGAGCATGCGGACGGCGATGTTGACGATGCGCGTCCTGAAGCCGGCCGCCTCGAGGTGGGAGGAGATGGTCATGAAGCCCACCGGGTAGCATTCGAACACCGGTGACGAGGGGATGACATCGCTCACGGGTCCGTAGAAGATCGGCTTCCGGCGGAAATCGTAGACACTGGGCGCATGCAGGAAGACCACATCGTAGGCCATCTGCTCATCCCCCGTAGCGCCTGATGCGCATCTGATACGACCGGATCGCCCGCAGCAGGTCGATGTACCTGAAGCCGGGCCAGTAGACATCGGTGAAATAGAGTTCGGAGTAGGCTATCTGCCAGAGCAGGAAATTGGACAGCCGCACCTCGCCCGAGGTGCGCAGGATAAGATCGGGGTCGGGCATGTCCGAGGTGTACAGGTGGCGGGAGAAGGTCTCCTCGGAGATGTCCCCGACCTCCATCTCCCCGTCCCTGACCTTGCGGGCGATGTCGCGGACCGCGGTGATGATCTCCTGCCTCCCCCCGTACGCCATCGCGATGGTGAAGTTGTAATCGGAGTAACCGGCGGTCCTGCTCTCGGCATGGTCGATCGCCGCCCTCATATCATCCGAGAGCGCCTCGCGGTCGCCCATCACCCGGACGCGCAACCGCTTCTCATGGGTGCGCTCCAGTCCGGCGATCTTGTACAGCGAGGCCTCGAAGAGATCCATCAGATAGTCGATCTCCTCGTCGCCGCGGTTGAAGTTCTCGGTGGAGAAGGCGAAGACGGTGATGTACTGTATATCGAGGTCGAGGCACCACTCGAGGAACTCCTCGAGCTTCTCCTCGCCCAGAGCATGGCCGACGGTGATGTCCCGGCTGAGCACCTGCTCGGCGTATCTGCGGTTGCCGTCCATGATCACCGCCAGATGCCTGGGCATCGGCCCTCCCTCGCGGACCTCCTTCAGCAGCTGGCGCTCATACTGCGCGTAAGCCGTCCGGGTGACCAGGTTCTGCACCGGCATGCGGATCACTCGAAATCTTCCGGCACACCCGAAGCCATGCCGCCCATGTCGAAGCAGCCGACGGCGGCCACCGCGCCGATGACGCCGGCGGTGCCGGTGACCGAGATGATCTGCACCCCGTTCTCACCGGCGACCCTGACCGCCTCCTCAGCCTCGAGGATCTCGGTCTTCGCCCGCATCCCGTACTCGGACAGCGCGTCCCCCACCTTCAACCCCTTGTAGACGGCCATCACCGTGCCGTCGGAGTAGCTGTGCTCCTTCAGGTAATCATGGCAGTATCCGATCAGGTCCGGGATCTCCTCCTCGCGCACCGCTATCGAGACGGCCGTCGAGCAGCAGTTGGTGGTCTTGGCCGGGACCTTCGGGTTCAGCTGGATGATCCTCAGGTCGATGAACCTGCCGATCGGGCAGGCCGACCCCATCTTCATCACGGTGGACCAGGTGGACCCGATCTCCTTGGTGTCGGTGTCATCGACGCCGATGAGGACCCGGACCATCTTCGGGGTGATGATGTCCACCTGCGCCTGATGCGCCCCGCCGATGCGGAAATCATCGGGGTACTCGGTGCGGATGACATCGCGGCACTGCGGGATGCAGGCGCCGATGCCGACGGTGGCGCCGGCGAGCCCGAACCAGGTGGTGCGGACCTCGTCCCCTTCCACTTTCAGTGCGGAGATGCCCTGGGCGCCGACCTCGGCCGATACCGGCCCCAGTTTCAGCTCCCGCTCGCCGATGATGGTGTCCATGATCAGCGTATGGCCCTCCATGCGGATCTCCTCAATGACGCCCCTGGTGCGTCTGCGGTTGACGACGTCCCACTCGCCGGGTCCGCGCGCGATGCATTTCTCGACGATCTGGGCCATGCCGGCCTCCTCGTCGACCATGGTGAGGAACCCCTGGCAGAAGAGCTTGCCGTATCTGGCCTCGACCTCGTCCGGTCTCAGGATCACGACCATGTCATCCCTCCCCGTCGTCCTCGTCTTCGGAGTCGTCCTCGTCTTCGGAGTCGTCCTCGTCTTCGTATGATTCGTCCTCGGAGCCGTCTTCCCCGGTGCCCCCGTCCTCGTCATCATCCTCGTCATCGTAGAACTCGTCCTCGGTGACGACGGTGAGGAACTCGGGGGGCACATGGTCGCAGAGGAACACCGTCTTGGCCGCGCGGGAGATGACCACGCCGTTCTCCTCGCATTCGAGCACGTCGATCTCGAGGATGATCGGATCGTCGGTGCGCACCGAACCCGCTTTGACGGCGTCGAAGAAGGTGCGCGAGAGATGCACGTGCGTCCGGTCGGTGGGCAGCAGACCTGTCTCCAGGAGGATATCGCACTCCTCCTCGGTGGTGGGATAGTACAGCGTGTACGGTATGTTGTCAGTGGGGTGCCTGAGATCAAGCTCTATCGTATGCCCGTAGGTCGCCCTGACGTCCCCGCTCGAGATCTGGTACCGGCCTTTGGGGTCGGTCTCGACCAGCGCCTCGATATGATGCGGTCTGAGCCACTTCATGCGCGGATTCCTCTCCCGGACCTCATCGATGATCTCCCGGATGCCGACGAACCCCTGGTCGTCCATATCCGGTTCGAAACGGCCGTGCCTGAGGATGCCGGCCATGATCCTGCCCAGCCGCTCCACCTCGTAGGGGCTCATGAGGAATTTGCCCTCCTCGCCGCAGATGGGGCAGCGCTCGTCACGGAAGTACCCGTGGGTCTCGCAATCCCTGATCATGATATCACCTGGGTAGCGGCCTGCTCGGCCGCCGTCACGGCATTGGCCATCAGCATGCAGATCGTCATCGGCCCCACTCCGCCCGGGACGGGGGTGATGGCGGATGCCACCTCGCGCACCGCTTCGAAGTCGACGTCGCCGGTCAGCCGGCTGCCCTTGGGGGATGAGGGGTCGTCGATGCGGTTGGTGCCGACATCGATGACCGTCGCCCCCGGTTTGACCATGTCCGCGGTGATCGATCCGGCGCGGCCCATGGCCACGATGAGGATGTCCGCCTGACGGGTGATCGAGGCCAGGTCGCGGGTCTTGGAATGCACCAGCGTGACAGTGGAATCGCCCCCGGGGCCCTTCTGCACCATCATCGCCGCCATCGGCTTGCCGACGATGTTGCTCCTTCCGACGACGACGGTGTGCTTCCCGACCGTGTCGACGCCTGACCGGATGAGCATCTGCTGCACCCCGGCGGGCGTGGCGGGCAGGAACCCGGGCCGGCCGATCAGCATCCTCCCGACGTTCACGGGATGGAAGCAGTCGACGTCCTTGCGCGGGTCGATCGCGTTGATGACCGTGCTCTCGTCTATGTGCGCCGGCAGCGGCAGCTGCACGAGCAACCCGTGCACCGCATCATCCCGGTTGAGCTCGTCGATCCGTCCGAGCAGCTCGGCCTCCGAGGTATCCTCGGACAGGACAGAGGTCACCGAGTGCATCCCCAGCTCCTCGCATTTCCTGCCCTTCATCCGCACATAGGTCTGCGATGCGGGGTCGTCGCCCACGAGTACGACCGCCAGTCCCGGCACCGTGCCGCGGCTCTTCAGCGCGTCGATCCTAACTCTGAGCTCCCCGTATATCTCCTCGGAGACCTCCTTGCCTAATATCAGACGAGCAGTCAAAATCACACCAATCCCCGCAATGCCCTCTACTTATATTAGTATAGCGCGGGAGGGAAACGGGCGACCGCGGCGGGCAGGGTCATGGGCGGGAAACCCGCATCCATCAGCCCGGTCAGCACCTCGCGGACGTCGCCGAGGTTCGCGGCGACGGTCTCCGGATCCATGATCCCGCGGTCGCGGGATTCGCAGAGATGCCAGGTATGGGTGGCCAGCACGATGACCCCCTCCTCCAGGCCGGCGGGCAGTCCGATGAAGTCGGCGGGCGGGCGGCGGCCCTCGTGCATCGGCCAGAGGTAGCCGGTGATGCGGCGGCCGTCGCGGTCGCGCCCCTCGGGCACCGCGACCTCGGTCAGGCCGTCCAGCATGTAGGGGCGGGCGGCCGCGGCCGCCGGCGCGTACTCCGACGAGTCGATCCGCACGCCGAGGCCGCCGAGCAGGCCGCGGATGCGGGCATCGGCTTTCATGTAGGGGGCGCGGAAGCAGACCGGCCTCCGGCCGACGGCGTCGGCGACCGCCTCCGCCGACCGCCGGAGGACGTCGGCGGCATCGCCGTCGCCGAGGGCGGTGAGGTCCTCATGGGCGACGCCGTGCATCCCCGTCTCGTGCCCGCTGAGATGGCCGATGCCGTCGACGGCCGCGAGCGTCTCGGCCTCGGCGAAATACGTGGCCCGCATGCCGAGCTCGTCGAGCAGCCCCGAGAGCAACTCCAGCCCCCGTTCGGCGGAGGCGAAGCGCGGGGCGGTGCCCGCGCCGCGGTCGACCGACCCCGCCGCCGTCCGGCCCTCGACCGGGAGGTTGACGTCCCGGTCGAGGTCGACGGTCAGGCAGAGCGCCCTGCGGCTCAACGCATCCTCGACGGCGCGATGCGCTTGATCAGCATGCCCTCGATCTCGTACGGCATGTACTTGTAGGCCAGGTCCTTGGCGCGTTTGAGCTTGGCGGGGTTGTCGGCGTAGATCTGGAAGAGCAGGTCGCCGACCTCGATGCGCTGGCCCTTCTTCTTGTAGAGCAGCAGCCCCGCACCCTTGTCCGCCGGGGCGCCGGCGGCCTTGGCCACCGCCACCACGTCCTTGTTGTTGATGTTGTGCACATAGCCCGCGGTGGGCGAGACGATGTCGAAGACGTGCTCGCCCGGGACCAGGTCCTCCGCCTTCAGCTCGGGGTCGCCGCCCTGTGCGACGACGATCTCCATGAACTTGCTGTGCGCCTCGCCCGAGGCGAGGATCTCCCGGGCCTTGGCGGCGCCGTTGGAGTACCCGCCCATCTCCAGGATCATGCCGGCGATGTCGCAGGCCTTCTCGATGACGCTCGAGGGGTGCTTGAAGCCCTCCAGGACCCTGATGCACTCCCTGGCCTCGAGGATCGGCCCGACCGCGCTGCCCACCGGCTGGTCGCCGTAGGTGATGGCGCACTCGACCTGCATGCCCAGCGCCTCGCCCAGGTCCATGAAGTCCCTGGCATAGGCGCGGGCGGATTCGATGGTCGGAACCTTGGTCTCCCGGCCGGTGGGCACATCGATGACCAGATGGGTGGCGCCGATCGCCACCTTCTTGCTCAGGATGGAGGCCAGCATCTGGGCGCGGGGGTTGATCCCCAGCGGGTGCTCGACCTTGATCACGATGTCGTCGACCGGGGCGATGTTCTGCGAACCGCCCCAGGCGAGGACGGCGCCGACCCGTTCGGAGATGTCCTTGAGCTCGGCGGCGGTCAGCTCGACGTTGCAGAAGGTCTCGACGAAGTCGGAGGTCCCGCAGGCGCTGCTGATCGCGCGCGACGACGTCTTGGGGATCATCATGCCGGCGGCGGCGACGATCGAGACGACGATCGGCGTGATCTTGTTGCCGGGGATGCCGCCCATGCTGTGGAAGTCGAAGACCGAGGTGCGGTCGAAGTGGATGCGGTCGCCGGTATCGACCATCGACTGGGTGAAGGCGGCGATCTCGTCGATGTCCATGCTGTTGATGTACAGCGCGGTCAGCCAGGCCGAGACCTCGATGCGCGACAGCTTGCTGTCGGCGATATCCTGGACGATGCTGCGGATCTCCTCGGGGGACAGCTTGTCGTTGTCCATCTTCCGGCGGATGCTCCTGACCGATTCGGGGCTGACCGAGTAGGTGACGTCGATCTCGTCCCCGTCCTTCAGCCGCAGCTTGTCCATCAGCTCGTCGATGACGAAGACCTCGCCCTCCCCGATGTAGGCATCGGAGATCATGACGACGGCGATGGCGGAGTCGATGCCCCGTGACAGCCGCACCCGGTCGTTCTCCTTGACGCCCAGCACCGACGAGTCGGCGGTGGTGAGGACGACCATCATGTCGGGCGCGTCCATGTCCATGGTCTTGGCGATGAGTTTCATTTGACCCCCCATGCCCCGAGGGCGGCCTTGAGCTCGGGATGGCCCTCCGCGTACTCTCCGGCGGGGATGCCCATGAAGGCCGCGTCGACCGCCTGGCACATCCCCATCGCGCCGGCGCGCACGCCGCCGGGATGGCCGGCGACACCGCCGCCGGCCTGTATCTGGACATTCATGCCGGAGACCTCCAGCAGCTTGCCGACCATGCCGGGGTAGACGCCGCCGGAGCAGACCGGCATCACCGTCTTGTGGAACCGGGACGGCTCGAGGCAGGCCTCGAGGTTGTCATGGTCGCCGCGGGCGTCGCCGGTCATCTTGCCGACGCCGAGCGTGCCGATGTGCAGGGCGTCGCCGCCGCACATGCGGACCAGCCGGGTGATGGCCAGCATGGAGATGCCGTGCAGCGGGTCCTTGGTCATCGCGCCGTGCATCGTCCGGTGCACGTGCACCGGCACCTTGATCGAGCGGTCCTCGGCCAACGCCTGGACGGCGCCGAAGCCGCAGGTGATGACATCCACCATCACCTGCCTGGCGCCCCAGCCCTGCACCTTCTCCGCCAGCTCCACGATCCGGTCGCCGTCGGTGCTGACGTTGATCGCATGGACCATGCTGTGCCCCTCCTCCTCCAGCAGGTCGAGCTTCTCGGCCACCGCCAGGGTGCGGTCCTCGATCGGGCAGAAGCTCTGGTCCACCAGCGTCTCATCGTCCTTGCTGTTGGTCATCCCGCCGCTGCCGGCCTCGTAGACGTAGGCGGCGGTCGCCGCCGGATCGAGGCCGATCTTGGGCTTGACGATGGTGCCGACCAGCGGCCGCTGCGGCCGTTTGAGCACGTCCCGCAGGCCGTCGGCGCCGAACTTCGGACCCTTGTACATCGAGGCTATCCCCTTGGGGAAGGAGACGTCCTCCAGACGCACGCCCTTCAGCGCCTCCAGGCCGAAGAGGTTGCCGGCGATGACGCTGAGTATCTGCGGCACCCCGCCGTTCTCGATGCTGAAGTCGGCCTCCGGGAAGGCGACGGTGACCATGTCGCCGTCGATGCCGGTGACCTTGGCGCGGTACCTGTCGAAGATCTCGCGGCTGAGCGTCGAGATGTCCGTCCAGGTGCCGGTCGACTGCTCCGCCGCGATCGCCTCGGCGGCCTTCTCGATCGGCAGGTCCGTGGTCACCCTGTACTTGCAGATGACGTAGGCGTCGGGATCGACAGCCTCGCCCAGATCCATGTATGAATAAGATTCCATCTTCATCCCCTCTCCTCGAATATCCCGTCACCCAGCTGCCGGACCATGATGTCGTACACCGAACCGGGTGAGATCACCCCCACCTCGGTGATGATCGCGTCGATGTACTTCCCCGGCGTGGAGTCGAAGACCGGGTTGAAGATCCTGACCCCGTCCCTGATCTCCCCGCGCCCGGCGACCTCGTCGCAGTCGCGCTCCTCGATGGTGACCATGTCCCCGAACATCGTCATCGGCGAGAACTTGTAGGTCTCCGAGCAGACGTGGAACGGCACCCGGGCCTCGTCGGCGCAGAGGGCCAGCTGGGAGGTGCCTATCTTGTTGATCAGCGTGCCGTTGGAGGTGATGGTGTCGGCGCCGACGAAGACCTTGTCGACCCGCTTCATCACCGTGCGCACCGAGCTGTCGACGATCAGCGTGACGTCGATGCCGGCGTCGGCGAGCTCGTTGACGGTCAGGACCCCCTGCCTCCAGGGGCGGGACTCGGTCGCGTAGACCCGCAGCTCCTTGCCCTCCGCGTGCGCCCTCTTGATCGGTTCGAGCGCGGCGCTGCTGTTGCAATGGGTGAGGACCGTGTCGCCGTCGGCGATGCGCTTGGAGCCGATGCGTCCGATGGCCTCGACCGCGCGGGCCGAGAGCTCGACGAACCTCCTGGCGTTCTCGGACACCGTCGCCCTCGCCGCATCCAGATCGCATGCCGAATCGACATCGCGGATACAGGCATGGACCCCGTTCCAGAGGGACACCGCGGTCGGCCTCGACCCGAGGATCTCCCGGACCGCGTTGTCCAGGTCCTCTTTGAACCCCTCGATCGATCCGCCTTCGTAGCGGTCGGAGAAATCGCACAGGGCGGATGCCCCGGCGCAGGCGATCTTGCCGGCGCCGCGTATCTGCATCTCCTTTATGGCCTCCGCCGTCTCCTTCACAGGCTTGTCTGTCACACATGCCCGATGGCCATGAACGGATAAATAACCTGCCCGATGGGCGGCAACCGCGGATGTGCATTCATTAGATTTTTAACAGGTCACCGCATAATCCGGGATATGGCCGGCGGCAAGAAGCGTCTGAGGATGAAGGGGATCAAGCAGACACCGAAGCGGTTGGA
Source organism: Candidatus Methanogranum sp. (assembly GCA_050309445.1). GTDB lineage: Archaea > Thermoplasmatota > Thermoplasmata > Methanomassiliicoccales > Methanomethylophilaceae > Methanogranum. Next base: position 98,767 of record JBNRMI010000005.1, read on the forward strand.
GGATGAGATCCTCCGCCGTTCCAGGGAGATCGCGGAGGATCCCGGTCTGCTGCGGCCGATGTGCGCCGGCGACTGCAAGCGCTGCAGCTTCGACAAGGTCTTCAAGGAGATCGCCAACATCTCCCGGTACAGGGACGATGAGGCCTCGCTGCTGAAGCTGGCCGCGCACGGCGACGAGATGGCCCGGGCCTACGCCGGCACGGTGTCGCTGGCGGCGGCCGGCAAGGTGCCGATGCTGGCGACCGCCACCCTGGCCGGGGAGAAGGTGCCCTTCGCCATCCGCGGTTCGGTGGGCAACGACAAGCTGATCGGCTGCCAGTACCACGACGATCCCCGCATCCGGCTGCTGCTGTACAACCAGTTCATCCGGAAGAACAAGCTCCACCTCTACTCCTTCGACGACGGCCTGGTCTGCTCGAACCGCCCGAACATGCCGGAGGACTACCTGCTGGACTCCTTCTGGGACACCCCTTATGAGTTCGAAGGCGACGGCATCGACTGCGGTCACGAGTCCCCGCTGGCGCTGGAGCTGCGCATCCGCTCGCTCGGCCGCACCGTGCGGATCTGCGAGGAGTGCGCGAAGGACGTCTCCACCCTGCAGTTCCTGGTCGCGCGGCTGTGCGCCGTCGACCCGCTCGACGACATCGAGGTGGCGGTGGTGCACCGCTACCACACCGAGTCCGATTCGGGCGAGGTGCGCATCGACAAGGACCGGCTGCAGCGCTACATGCGCGGCGAGATCACCGATCGCGGACTGATCGCCGGCGTCAGAAGGGAGAGCATCGGCGCCCTGAAGGAATCCGACGTCTCCACCTACCTGATCGGCAACCGCAACTTCGGCTCCGACCTCGGGGGCTTCCTGGAGGCGGTCGAGGGGGGTGAGCGCGAGAAGCGGACGTTGAAACGGTTCCTGGAATCCAACCCGCGGGCGCTGATCCTCCGTCACGGCAGGGCCTCCGAGGCCCTCTCCCGCCTCTGGGAAGAGGACTGGCGGAAGCTGATCGCCGCCCATACCTCCGAACAGGTGGCGGCATCCTACAAGGAGAGGCCGCGCTCATCATACGATATCGTGCTCGACGAGGCGCACCTGAAACATATCTCGGAGGAGGTGCTGAGCGGACTGCCCGAATTCAAACGGCCGAAGCCGATGACCCGGCTGGCCGACAGGCTGGCCAAGGCGGCCAAGGTCAACGGGACGGAATACGTCCTCGCGGTGATCGGGTCCGAGACGTTCAAGAGCGGCAAGGAGCGCAGCCTCGGCGCGGCGTTCGTCCTGGCGCTCGATCCCGGGGCGCAGGTGCCGTTCAGCATCAGCCCGGAGGAGCTGGATTTCACCCGGTTCCTGGTGCCGTTCGCCCGGCAGGTCATCGACGCCGGCGGCGACGGTTACCGGGATGCGATGAACACGCTGCTCACGGCCTGCGGCTCGGGCGAATCGGTGTGACGGATGCGGACATCGGCCACGTAATGCGAGACCGACGGCGCGAACGACTTGACCTCGCGCAGCGATTCGACCTCGTAGCCGTCGGGACCGCATGAGGCCGAGAACAGCTCCCCGATGTCCTCGGCATGCGTCCTCACCGGCAGCGTGTCATGGTAGTGGATGATGCCGCCGTCGCGGATCATCGACAGCGCTTTCGGCAGGAACGCGGCGGTCCGCTGCAGGTACCCCATGAGGATGCGGTCGGCGAAGCGCCGGCCGGACAGGTCGCGGTTGTCGGCCAGGATGGGGATGACGGTGTCCCCGACGCCGTTGCGCCCGATGTTCTCCAGCAGGAAGCGGTAGGAATCGGGGTTCTTCTCGCAGGCGAACACCCGGTCGGGGCCGGCGAACCTCGCCAGCGGGAGGGTGAAGTAGCCGATGCCGGCGAACATGTCGACGACGGTCTCGCCGCGGCAGTCGAGCTCCGCCATGCGGCGGCGCTCGGCGTTGTTGCCGGAGGCGAACATCACCTCGGTGACGTCGAAGCCGTAGAGGATGCCGTTCTCGAGCCGGACCGATTCGGTGCGGGCGCCGTGGATGACCTCCATGCTCGGCCGGCGCAGATCGCCCACGACCCCGCAGGTGTCGATGCAGACCGTGCGGGCGCCGAGCACCTCGGCGTAGGCGCGGCCGATCTCCCCGCGGTGCGGCAGGCAGAGCGGGTCGAGACGCAGGATGAGGATATCGCCCACATGCTCCCATTTATGCGGGAGGACGGAGAGGACCGGGGCGGGCAGACCGCGCAGGGCGGCGAGGATGCGCTCGAACGGCGGGCGGCGGTCGAGCGTGTGGGCATCGCAGACGACGACCCCGTAGCCGAGGTCGGCGACCGCCTCCTCCGCCCCCTCGGCCAGCGGCACCAGGCGGCAGCCGCCCTCCCTGGAGATGCGCGCGGTGCGGTCGACCAGCCCCCCGGCCATCAGCCGCGGTATCGCCGTCGCCGCCTCGGAGGCCGGGACCCTCGCCGCCTTGACCTGCCGCATGCGCCGTCCCCCGGACGGATGCTCACTCCTCGTCCTTGCGGTAATCCTCGATGAACTTGCGGATGCCCTCGTCCGTCTTGGGGTGGGCGACCATCTGCTTGAGGATGCTGTAGGGTATCGTCGCGATGTCGCAGCCCGCCGTCGCCGCCTCGAGGACGTGCAGGGGGTTGCGGATCGAGGCCGCGATGACCTCGGTGCCGGCACCGTAGTTGAGGAAGATCTGCATGATGTCCTCGATCAGCTCGCTGCCGCGGACGCCGATGTCGTCCAGCCTCCCGATGAACGGGGAGACGTACCTGGCGCCGGCCTTGGCGGCGAGCAGCGCCTGATGGGCGGAGAAGATCAGCGTCATGTTCACGTCGATGTCCTCCGCGGACAGCACCTTGGTCGCCTTCAGCGCCTCGATGCACATCGGCAGCTTGACGTTGATGTTCGGGTGGATCCCGGCGAGCTCGCGGCCCTCCTCGATCATGCCCTCGGCATCGAGCGACATCGCCTCGGCCGAGATGGGGCCGTCGACGATCTTCGCGATCTCCCTGACGCGCGAAGGCGTGTCCACCCCCTCCTTGGCGATGAGGCTCGGGTTCGTGGTGACCCCGTCCAGTATCCCCCAGCTGTTGATCTCCCTGATCATGTCAAGGTTTGCCGTATCGATGAAAATCTTCATTCTGACATACACTCCTTCTTCCGAATGACCGACTCCGCCGCGGCGACCAGGTCGTCCGCGGTCAGGCCGTATTTGGTGAAAAGCTCGTCCGGTGTGCCGGACTCGCCGAAGATGTCCCCGGTGCCGACGCGCTTCAGCGGCGTCGGCATCTCCTCGGAGAGCAGTTCGGCGACCGCCGCGCCGAGACCGCCGATGATGCTGTGCTCCTCGGCGGTGACCACGCAGCCCGTGCGTTCCGCGGTGCGCAGGACCGCCTCGCGGTCCAGCGGCTTGATCGTCGACATGTTAACCACTTCGGCCGACACCTCTCCGGCCTCGAGCCTCGCCGCCGCGTCGAGCGCGACCGAGACCATCTGCCCGGTGGCGATGATCGAGACGTCCTCGCCCCTGCGCATCACCGTGGCGCGCCCGATGATGAACGGGTCGTCCTCCTCGGTGATGCAGGGGAACTCCGAGCGCCCCAGGCGGATATAGATCGGGCCCTCGAACTCGGCGGCCGCCAGGACCGCCCGGTAGGTCTCGTAGGCGTCGGCAGGCGAGATGACCGTCATGTTCGGCAGCGCCCGCATCAGGGCGATGTCCTCCAGCGCCTGGTGGGAGGCGCCGTCGGCGCCGACGCTGATGCCGCTGTGGGTGGCGACGATCTTCACGTCCAGCCGGGGGTAGGCGACGGCGAGCCTGATCTGCTCCCAGCACCTGCCGGTGGCGAAGATGGCGAAGGTCGAGGCGAACACCGTCTTGCCGGATGCCGCCAGGCCGGAGGCGACGCCGATCATGTTCTGCTCGGCGATGCCGCATTCGATGAACCTGTCGGCGGCGGCCTTATGGAAATCGGAGGTCTTGGTGGAATCGGCGAGGTCGGCGTCGAGGACGTAGATGTCCGGACGCATGGCGGCCAGATCGGCCAGGGCCTTGCCGTAGTAGTTGCGCTGGGCGATCCTCATGCCGGTCAATGCATCGCCCCCTTCAGCTCCTCCATGGCCCGCGCGTGCTCGTCGCAGTTGCAGGTCCGGCCGTGGAAGCCGGCGTTGCCCTCCATGAAGGAGACGCCCTTGCCCTTGACCGTGTTCATGATGATGACGACCGGGTTGCGCTTCGACTCCCCCGCCTTCCGGCAGGCCGTGAGGATCTGGGGGATGTCGTGGCCGTCGATGATGATGACGTTCCAACCGAAGGAATGCCACTTCTCCGCGAGCGGCTCGAGGGACATCGTCTCCTCGGTGCTGCCGGTGATCTGCAGGCGGTTGCGGTCGACCACGGCGATGAGGTTGGACAGCCTGAACTGGCTGGCGAACATCGCCGCCTCCCAGTTCTGCCCGCTCTGGAGCTCGCCGTCGCCCAGCAGGCAGTATGTCTTGTAGGTCATGCCGTCGCGTTTACCGGCCAGGGCGATGCCGCAGGCCATGCTCAGCCCCTGACCGAGCGATCCGGTCGACATCTCCACGCCGGGGACCCTGCCCCGGACCGGATGGCCCTGGAGCCTCGATCCCAGCTTGCGGAGCGTCTCCAGCTCCTCACGCGGGAAGTAACCCGCCTCGGCCAGCGCCGCATACAGCACGGGGGCGACATGGCCTTTGGAGAGGATGAAACGGTCTCGGCCGTCCCAGTCCGGATCGGACGGGTCGTGCCGCATCACGTTGAAATAAAGGGCTGCCACGAGATCTGCGGCCGAGAGCGAACCTCCGGGGTGCCCGGACCCCGCCGAGGTGGTCATCTCGATCACATCCTTACGCAGGATCTCGGCCTTGGCCCTGATCTCGTCGATGCTGCACTCCATCGGGATCACACGCTCAGTCGCTCTCGATCCTCGGCGCTAGGAAATAGGAGACGTCCACCGCTCCGTCGGCCAGACCGAACAGCATCCTGACCGGGTAGTCATTGTCCAGTTCCACGGTTATGACCGTGCCGGCGGGGACGGCTTTCACCAGATTCGAGAAGTAATCCAACGGGAAGAGGCTGCACACCGGGGTCGCCGCCTCCAGGCTCTCCAGGTCCTCCTTGCCGACCCTGAGGCTGGCGGAGTCCGTGTCGCCCTCGCTGGAGAGCTCGAAGCCCTCGGAGTCGGCACGGATGGAGATGTGATCGGAGATGGATTCGGCCGCACGGATACCGCGCTGCAGGTGGTCGACCGAGATGCCGACCTTGCCGGACAGGGTCAGCTGAGGCACCCTGGCATCGCTCATCCCGGATGTGTCGACCAGGTTCATGCGCCGGGTGATGTTGCCGACCTTGAAGACCAGCCTGCCCTGTTTCTCGTCCTGCTCCATCAGGATGATGTCCCCCGGACCGGCCAGCTTCAGCACCGTCTTGACCTTGTCGAGGTCGAGCCCGAGCTCCAGGTCGTCGGCGGAGAAGGACTCGAACGCCTGGGACCCGATGTTGAGTTCGATCATCGCCACGTGGGCCGGGTCGACCGCCTTGAGGCTCATGCCGTCGGCGCTGACGGTGAACTTGACCTCATCGATGAGGGTGGAGATCACGTTGACGAGCCCTTTCAATGTCTCTGATTTCATTTCCGCCTTGAACATGATGGTAAACCTCCGGTGCGGAGCTCAGTACTCCCTCCATGAATAATTGCACTTGCAGCAACGGTAGATCCGGGTCTCGGGCTCATCGGCCGCTCGGGTCTGCCTGATGACGAAGTACGCTTCGGTGTGGCCGCATTCGGCGCAGGCTATGCGGGTTTTCGGCAGAGTCGCCACATGATCCCTGATCACCACTGCTTCCTTGTCCTTGGACTCGGTTTTGAACACCTGGCAGTTGTTGGCTATGTCCTTGACGGCACCGCAAGCGTTGCACACGTACTTACCGTCCTTCGGGAACATCATCGAACCGCATGTGCAAAACAAATCATCATCCTCTGAGTTCCTAAAACGGCTGACCGTATTAATAACACGGTCAGCCGTTTTAGGAACTCAGAGGATGATGATTTGTTTTGCACATGCGGTTCGATGATG
>JBNRMI010000006.1:0-18528 GCA_050309445.1 Candidatus Methanogranum sp.
TTCATCGACAGGAGGGGCGGCGGGGACCTGATCCTGACCAGGACCAGGGGGTCCGGCCGATGATCGCCTTCTGCGGCGGGGTGCTGGACGGGAGGCTGTCCACCCCGCCCTCCAAGAGCCACACCCATCGCGCATACCTGCTGGCGGCGATGGCCGACGGCGAGTCGGTCGTGCGCAACGCCTTGCATTCGGCCGATACCGAGGCGACCCTGCGGGCCTGCACCGCCCTGGGCGCCGAGGTGACCGTGTCCGCCGAGGGCGAGGTCATCCGGGGCGGGCGGCTGCACGCCCCCGGCGGGGTCATCGATGTCGGGAACTCCGGCACCACCCTGCGCCTCCTGACCGGCATCGTCTCCGTCTTCGACGAGGAGGTGGAGCTGACCGGCGACGCGTCGATACGGAAACGGCCGATGGGGCCCCTGCTGGAGGCCCTGGAGCTGCTGGATGTGGAATGCCGTTCGGCCGACGGCCGGCCGCCTGTGCGCATCAGGGGGCCGAACCGGGGCGGGGACACCGTGATCGACGGCTCGGTCAGCTCGCAGTTCATCTCGTCGCTGCTGATGACGGCGCCGCTGACCGAGCGCGGCATCGGGATCGCCGTCGAAGGCGGGCTGATCTCCGACCCCTATGTGGACATCACCGGGAGCATGATGGCCATGGCCGGGGCCGAGAGCTCGCGCGAAGGCGATACCTTCCGTGTCGCGGGCGGCACGGGTTACCGGGCCTTCGACTGCACAGTGCCCGCCGACTTCTCCTCGGCCGCCTTCCCGCTGGCCGGGGGCGCTCTGGGAGGGACCGGCGTCACCGTCACCGGTCTCGACCTCGACGACCCGCAGGGGGACCGCCGCATCGTCGACATCCTCAGGATGTGCGGTGCCGCGGTGACCGTCGGCGGCCGGGAGGTGACGGTGTCACGGGACAGGCTGACGGCGGTCGACCTCGATATGGGGTCCACCCCCGACCTGTTCCCGATCGTCGCGGTGCTGCTCAGCACGGCCGACGGCACCAGCCGGTTGCACGGGGCCCCGCAGCTGAGGCACAAGGAGAGCGACCGCATCGCCTCGACGGTGGCCATGCTCACGGCGCTGGGCGCCGATGCCGAGGAGACGGACGACGGCTGCATCATCCGCGGACGCCCGCGGCTGGCCGGCGGTCATGTGGAGACGTTGGGCGACCATCGGATCTTCATGTCGGCCGCCATCGCCTCGCTGGTCTGCGACGGACCGGTCACAATGGCGGATGACGGCTGTCACACGGTCTCGTACCCGGATTTCCCCGAGAGCATGGGACGGCTCGGTCTGGGATTCAGGAGGATATGATATGTACAGGATGGGCAGGAAGGTGGTGCTGGACCTCTTCGGCAGGAGCCATGCGGGATACGTCGGATGCATCCTCAGCGGCCTGCCGGCGGGGATGCCGGTGGACCTGGATGCCGTCCGGGCGGATGTGGAGCTGAGGAAGCCCTCCGCGGGCATCGGCACGCCGAGGGTCGAGAGCGACCGGGTCGAGGTGATCGGCGGGATCACCGGAGGACGGACCGACGGCAACCCGCTGCTGATCCGGATCGCCAACCGGGACACCGACAGCAGCAAGTACCTCGCATTCCGCGCCACGCCCCGGCCGGGCCATGCCGACCTGCCGGCGCTGGTCAGGGACCCGCGCCACGACATACGAGGCGGCGGGCAGTTCTCGGGCAGGCTGACCGTGGCCCTGGTGGCGGCAGGCAGCATCTGCGGACAATTCAACAAGAGCTACGGGATCCGCACCTCGGCGCACACCCGGTCCGTCGGCAACGTCTCCGACGGGGACGTCCGGGATCTGGAGGCCTCGCTGGACTCGCGCCGGTTCCGCACCCGCGCCTGCACGGAGGGGCTCGACCGCGCGATGGCCGCGGAGATCCTCGCCGCGGGAGCGGACGGGGACAGCATCGGCGGCGTGGTGGAGTGCATCACCGAGGGTCTGCCCATCGGCTTCGGGGACATCTGGTTCGACGCGCTCGATGCGCTGCTGGCCAAGGCGATGTTCGGGATACCCGCCTGCAAAGGGGTGGAGTTCGGAGCCGGTTTCGGGCTGACCTCGATGCGCGGATCGGAGAGCAACGACCCGTTCCGTTACGAAGACGGCATCAGGATCCGCGGCCGGAACATGGGCGGCATCCTCGGCGGCATGAGCGACGGGAGCCCGCTGGTCTTCAGGACGGCCTTCAAACCCACGCCGTCGATCTCGAAGGAGCAGGACACCGTCAACCTGGAGGAGCTGCGCGACGACACGGTGAAGGTGACCGGCCGGCACGACCCCTGCATCGTGCCGCGGGCCGCCATCGTCGTCGAGGCGATGACCGCCCTGGTGCTGGCCGATCAGATCGTCTGCGAAGGCGCTCTGCGCTGAAGCGCGATCATCCGAGATAGGCGCCGCCGGCTCCGTTGGACACCAGCTGACGGTATCTGCGCTGCACGCCCGTGACCGGGCGGTCGACGATCCGCACCCGGCTGAGGCGTTCGGCGATTTCCTCGTCGGACAACCTCACGTTCAGCGCTCTCGCCGGTATGTCGATGTCGATGATATCGCCGTCTTCGATGACGGCGATCGGCCCCTTCTCGTAGGCTTCCGGTGAGACGTGGCCGATGGCCCCGCCTCTGGACGCGCCCGAGAAACGGCCGTCGGTGATCAGCGCCACCGAGTCGCCCAGGCCGCGGCCGACGATCAGGCTGGTGGGGGACAGCATCTCCGGCATCCCGGGAGCCCCCTTCGGGCCCTCGTACCTGATGATGACCGCGTCACCCGGGACGATGTCGCCGGACACGATCGCGGTCTTGGCCTCGGCCTCGGAGTCGAACACCCTCGCCCGGCCGCTGAACACCATCATCTTCGGGTCGACGGCCGCCTGTTTGACGACCGACCCCTCCGGGGCCATGTTGCCCTTGAGCACGGCGATGCCCCCCTGTTCATGGAAGGGGTCGTCGACGCTCCTGATCGTCTCGGGGTCGAGCACCTCCGCGGCGGCGGCGATCTCCCTGATCGAACGGCCGTTCACGGTCGGGGCGTCCTCGAGGAAGGCCAGGATGCGGTTGAGCACGGCGGGGATGCCGCCTGCGTTGTCCAGGTCGCGGATGGAGGACGGGCCGGCCGGCCTCAGGCTGGTGATATGCGGCACCCGGCGCGAGATCTCGTCGAAGGTGTCGAGCGTGACCGGGAGGTCGAACTCCCTGGCGATGGCAGGTATGTGCAGCGCGGTGTTGGTCGAGCCGCCGATGGCCATGTCGACGGCGACCGCGTTGCGCAGTGAGCCCTCGCCGACGATGTCGCGCGGCCTGATGCCCTCGCGGACCATCTCCACGATGCGCCGACCGGTCTCCCGGGCCAGCTCGAGCTTCCGCCCGTCAACGGCGAGCGAGGTGGCGCAGCCGGTCAGGCTGAGCCCCATCGCCTCGGTGAGGCATGCCATGGTGTTGGCGGTGAACAGGCCGGCGCAGCTGCCCCTGCCGGGGCAGGCGGCGCACTCCACCGCCCGCACATGCTCCTCATCGACCTGCCCGGCCGAGTAGGAGCCGAGCGCCTCGAAGACCGACTGGAGGTCGAGCTCCTCGCCGTCCAGCACGCCGGTCTCCATGGCGCCGCCGGTGATCATGATCGCCGGCAGGTCCATCCTCCCGGCGGCCATGAGCATGCCGGGGGTGACCTTGTCGCAGTTGGTGACGCCGACCCAGCCGTCGAAGGCGTGGCCGGCGACCATCACCTCGCAGCAGTCGGAGATGACCTCGCGGGAGATCAGCGAGTACCTCATACCCTGATGGCCCATGGCGATGCCGTCGCAGACGGCGGGCACGCCGAAGGTGAACGGCCTGCCGCCGGCCTCGATGATGCCCTCCTTGACCGCCTCGACGATCTCATCGAGATGGATATGCCCCGGGACGATCTCGTTCCAGGAGTTCGCGATGCCGATGAACGGCTTATCGAAGTCCGCGTCGGTCAAACCGCTGGCCCTGAGCAGGCTCCGGGCAGGAGCCGCGTCGATCCCTTTCCTGACAACATCGCTTCTCATGATCATCAATTCCCGATGGTCACGATGAACGCCGGAGGGCGTATATAATTATCCGCTGAGACGGAAGAAATTGGAGAGGGGGGCGGCGCCCCCCTCGTTGGATCCAAAGGGTTTACTTGCTCCGAAGGACGATCTCGATGTTGACACCGTCAGGAACCTCGATGCGCATGAGCTGCCTGAGGGCACGCTCGTCCGCGTCCAGGTCGATCAGGCGTTTATGGATGCGCATCTCCCAGCGGTCCCAGGTCTCACTGCCCTCTCCGTCAGGGCTCTTCCTGCAGGGGACCTTCAGCTTCTTCGTGGGAAGAGGCACCGGTCCGCGGATGTCGACCCCGGTCCGTTGCGAGATGCCCCGGATCTGGGCGCAGACACCGTCGACCTTTGCAGGGTCGGTTCCGCTTAGGGATATTCTTGCACGCTGCGACATATGAGATTACCTTCAGTTGGATTTCTCGACGGCGATGCACATGCCTGCAGCGACCGTCTGACCCATGTCGCGGATGGCGAACCTGCCGAGCGGCGGGAACTCCTTCGCGGTCTCGACGACGAGCGGCTTGGTGGGCTCGACCTTGACGATCGCGATGTCCCCGGTCTTGAGGAAGTCGGGGTTCTCGGCCTTGGCCTGTCCGGTCTTGGGGTCGATGGTCTTCACCAGCTCGATGAACCTGCATGCGGTCTGCGAGGTGTGGCAGTGGAACACCGGCGTGTAGCCGATCGTGATCACCGAGGGGTGGTTCAGGACGACGATCTGGGCCGTGAAGTTCTTCGCGACCGAGGGCGGGTTGTCGACGGGTCCGGCGACGTCGCCCCTCTTGATGTCGTTCTTGGCCACGCCGCGCACGTTGAATCCGACGTTGTCCCCGGGCAGGGCCTGGGGGAGGATCTCGTGGTGCATCTCGATGGACTTGACCTCACCGACGACGTGCGAGGGCTCGAACATGACCTTCATGTTCGCCTTGAGCACGCCGGTCTCGACACGGCCGACGGGGACGGTGCCGATACCGGTGATGGTGTAGACGTCCTGCACGGGGAGCCTGAGGGGCTTCTCCGTGTGCTTCTCGGGGAGCTTGAGGTTGTCGAGCGCCGCCAGGAGGGTGGGGCCCTTGTACCAGGGCGTGTTCGAGGACAGCTCCTTGATGTTGTCGCCCATGTAGGCCGAGACGGGGATGAAGGGGACCTCGTCGGTCTTGACGCCGACCATCTTCATCAGCTTGGTCATGGCCTCCTTGGCCTCGTTGTACTTGGCCTCGTCGTACTTGACCGCGTCCATCTTGTTGATCGACACGATGATCTGCTTGACACCGAGGGTGGTCGCAAGGAAGATGTGCTCCTTGGTCTGAGCCTGGGGGCCCTCGATCGCCGAGCAGGTGATGACAGCCGCGTCAGCCTGGGAGGTGCCGGTGATCATGTTCTTGACGAAGTCGCGGTGACCGGGTGCGTCGATGACGGTGAAGTAGTACTTGTCGGTGTAGAACTTCTTGTGCGCCACATCGATGGTCACACCCCTCTCCCTCTCCTCCTTGAGTCCGTCCATGACCCATGCGAAGTAGAAGGATCCCTTCCCTTTGTCCTCGGCCTCTTTCTTGTATTTCTCGACGATGTGGGGGTCGACACCGCCGCACTCGAGGAGGAGCCTACCGGTGAGGGTGGACTTCCCGTGATCGACGTGCCCGATGATGACCAGGTTCATGTGCTCTTTTGTCATTTTGATTTCCTCCTGTGTTTATCAGATAGGTACTGGTTTCAACTGATTAAGCTATTTATATAAAAAGTTTACACGCCCGCATAGTAGTTGGCGTCGTAAGGCTCAGGGTTCAGTCCCTTGCGGGTCCTGATCTCTGCCACGATCTTGTTCTGCAGTTCATGCGGTATCTGCTGGAAGCCCGCGTTCTCGGTCGACCAGAGCGCACGGCCCTGTGTGGATCCGCGGATGTCGGAAGCGAATCCGAACATGTCGGCCACCGGGCATTCGGCAGTGACGGTCGCATCGGCACCGTCCTGGCCCATCTCGAGGATGGTCCCGCGGCGCTGATTGATCAGGTTCACGGCCCCGCCCATGTAGTCGGGGGGGACGCTGATGAACAGGTGCTGCATCGGCTCGAGGAGCACCCTCCCGGCCTGGCACATCGCCCCGTAGATGCCGTCCCTGACGGCGGGGATCACCTGTGCCGGACCCCTGTGGATCGTATCCTCATGGAGCTTGGCGTCCATGAGCATGACCTTGACCCCGGCGGCCTTCTCGTTGGCGAGAGGGCCGCGGACCATGGCCTCGTCGAAGGCCTGCTTGACCAGCTCCATCGTCTCGTGCAGGTACTGGATTCCTTTGGTGCAGTCGAGCAGGAGGTTGCTGTTCTTGAACGAGACCACGCCCTTGGCCTGCTCGGGGTCGAGCCCGAGTTCCTGCAGATGCCTTGCCATGGCCTTCTCGTCCTTGATCTTCGCGGCAGGGTCGATCTCGCCCTTGCGGATGGCATCGACGATGCCCTCCTCCAGCGGCGCCACGAGGAAGTAGAAGCGGTTGTGCTTGTTGGGTGATTTACCCTCGAACCACGAGGGGTTGACGCCCTTGACCGACTCCTGGTAGACGACGATCGGCGGCGAGGAGATGATCTCCACCCCCGCCTCGTTGGTGATCCGGTACTCCGTGATCTCGAGGTGGAGCTCGCCCATCCCCGACATCAGGTGCTCGCCGGTGTCGTTGTTGATCTCGATGCTGAGCGAGGGATCGGCTTTCGCCGTGGTCCTGAGGACCTCGACCAGCTTGGGGAGGTCCTTCATGTTCTTCGCCTCGATGGCCTTGGTGACCACCGGCTCCGAGTAGTGGGCCATCCTCTCGAACGGCTCCATGTCGGACAGCGAGGAGATCGTCGAACCGGCGATGGCGTCCCTGAGCCCGGTGACGGCGATGATGTTGCCGGCTTCGGCATCCTCGACGGTGATCCTGTCGGCCCCGACCATCATCGCGACGGTCTGGACCCTCTGGGGATTGGGCAGGCCGGCGACGTAGAGCGTCTGGCCTTTCCTGACGGTGCCGGAGAACAGCCTGCCGATCGCGACCTCGCCCGCGTGCGGGTCCATGATGATCTTGGTGATCATCATCGCGACCTCGCCCTTGGCGTCGCACTCGAGCATCTGCTTGCCGATCTTGGATTCGAGGTCCCCTTTCCAGATGACCGGGATACGCACCTTCTGCGCATCGATCGGGTTGGGGACGTGCTTGATCGCCATGCCGAGGGCGACCTCGTGCAGGGGGATCATCTTGCTGAGCTCCTTCTGCCCGCCTTCCTTCGAACAGTAGTCGAAGATGTCGCTGAAGGTCACTCCGGCCTTCTGCATGTAGGGGGCGGAGATCGCCCAGTTGTTGTAAGCCGATCCGAAGGCGACGGTGCCGTCCTGGATGCTGACCTGCCACTGCTTGTTGAGCGGTGCCGGCAGATTGCTGGCTATCTTGGTGTTGAACTCATGGACCAGCTTGGAGAACTTGTCGATCATCATCTCCTTGGTGACCTGCTGCTCGACGATCATCCTGTCCACCTTGTTGATGAACAGCATCGGCCTGACGCGCTCCTTGAGCGCCTGCCTGATGACGGTCTCCGTCTGCGGCATGATGCCCTCGACGGCGCAGCAGAGGATGTAGACCCCGTCCAACGCCCGCATCGCCCTGGTGACGTCCCCTCCGAAGTCGACGTGACCCGGGGTGTCGATCAGGTTGATGAGGTAGTCCTCATTGCCGAGGCGGTGCACCATCGATGCACTGGCTGCGTTGATCGTGATCCCCCTCGCCGACTCCTGGTCGTCGAAGTCCAGCACGCGCTGCTCGCCGGCCAGGTCCGAGGACATCATCCCCGCACCTGCGATCAGGTTGTCGGAGAAGGTCGTCTTCCCGTGATCGATGTGCGCGGCTGTCCCGAGGTTCCTGATTTTGGCAGGAGTCTCCATGATCTCCTGCGCTTTCCTCATGTTCTCTGCTTTACGGCCCATTAACTCTCACTTGTCCTCAAATCACCTGGCAGACTGCGCCACACGCTCGATCTCCTCTTTCTTGGCGACCGAGTAAGAACCCATGTCGCCCCTCGAGGCGAGCAGGATCTCATCGGCGAGGACGTCGTGGATTGCCTTCTTGTTCTTCTTCGATGCCGAGATGACTCCGTTCGAAAGGTTGCGGATGGCGATGTCGAGCCTCCTCTGAGGGGAGATGTCGACAGCCTTGGGCACGGAAATCCCGCCGTACTGGAGTCTGGTGACCTCCTCACGGGGAGCGGCGTTCTCGAGAGCCTCGATGAGGACCTGGACCGGGTTCTTCTTGGATTTGGCCTCGATGATCGAGAACGCCGTGTCCACGGTCTTGTAGGCCTTCATCTTCTTACCGGTGTACTTCTCGGTCCTCATGATGTTGTTGATGAGTCTCTCGACGATGCTCAGCTTGGATTTGCCGAACCATTTGTTGGCATGCTTACCGCCCGAGTGTGGCACATTCGTGGGTGTGAGGTCTATGTATTTTGCCAAACCGCCATCGCTGACGATGACCTCGGACGTGTCGTATCTGCCGAATATGAGCGCTTTCTGCGCGATGATATCCTCTGTCATTTGCTTCACCTCACCGGTTTATCCGTCCGGCCCCTGACCATCTCGCTCAGGGCGACGTTGTTGACTTTGATGACCTTGTAGCGCACACCGGGGATGTCGCCGTATGAACGTCCCATCCTTCCGCCGATACCTTCCACGAGCACCTCGTCATGCTCGTCGATGAAGTTGATCGCGCCGTCGCCGACGGCGAATGCCGTGACCTGCCTGCCGTTCTTGATCAGCTGCACCTTCACGCACTTGCGGATGGCCGAGTTGGGCTGCTTCGCTTCGATACCGACTTTCTCCAGCACGATACCGCGTGCCTGGGACGAGCCCTCGAGGGGATCGGATCTCTCCCTCAGTTTCAGCACTCTTTTCTTGTATCCCCTGTCCAGCCAGCGGAACTTCTGGCGGTCAGCCCTCATTTTCCTTGCGGTGTTCAGACCTCTACCCAATTGATTCACCTTCGTTTGAAGTATTTCGACACGATACCCGTTATCGTATTTAAAGCGCATGCATATAGCAAAAGCTTTACTCTAACGTGAGCTAACCGTACCCCGTATTTAACACCTTTTACCATGCGCCTAAGAACGTGCATGATAACCAGCAGATGTTAACACCCAGAGGATGGGTCGAATCTATTAAACGGTTGTGTCTGCAGACTTGCTGCGGAGGCTTTCCCGCTGCTGCGGGCACCGCCGCCGGGGCAACCGACCAACAGATTTATTAAGAATCTCGGAATAGGATAGTTCCCGTTGATTTGTATGAAGTTGATTTTCGTCAGCGGAGGGGTTATTTCAGGGCTTGGCAAGGGGATCACCGCATCATCCGTCGGCCGGCTGCTCAAGGCCAGGGGCCTGAAGGTGTCCGCGATGAAGATCGACCCCTACCTCAATATCGACGCGGGCTCGATGGATCCGTTCGAGCACGGGGAGGCCTACATACTGAGCGACGGGGGCGCGGCCGACCTCGACCTGGGTAACTACGAGAGGTTCCTGGACCTGGAACTCGGCAGCGACCACAACATCACCACGGGCAAGGTCTACCGGACGGTGATCGACAACGAGCGCCGCGGCCGCTATCAGGGCAAGACGGTGCAGATCATCCCCCACATCACCAACGAGATCAAGCGCCGCATCACCGATGTGGCACGCAGGTCGGGCGCCGACGTGACCATCGTCGAGCTCGGCGGCACGGTCGGGGACATCGAGGCGATGCCCTTCCTCGAGGCCGCCCGCCAGCTGGGTCGGGATTTCGGCCGGGACGAGAACGTGCTCTTCATCCACACCACGCTGATCCCGATCATGGGCGCCGTCGGCGAAGAGAAGACCAAGCCCACCCAGCACTCGGTGAAGGAGCTGATGAGCCTGGGCATACGGCCGGACATCATCGTCGGCCGCTGCCCGGATATGATCACCGATGTGGCCAGGACCAAGATCGCGATGTTCTGCGATGTCGACGAATCGGCGGTCATATCCTCGCCCGATGCGCGTTCGATCTACGAGATCCCCCTGATCCTCGAGCGTCAGGGCGTGGCCGAGAGCATCATCGACCGGATGAAGCTGCGGCCGCTCACCGTCAAGCGCGACATGAAGCGGTGGGAGGGATTCCTGGCCAACGTCCTGGAGCCCCGCACCGGCGTGCGCATCGCGCTCGTCGGCAAATTCACCTCGCTGGCCGACTCGTACCGGAGCCATCTGGAGGCCTTCACCCATGCCGGAGCCGAACGCTGCTGCAGGGTCTCCGTGGAGCTCATCGACAGCGACGAGTTCACACACGGAGACCCGGCGGAACTGCTGGATGGGATCGACGGCATCATCGTCCCCGGCGGCTTCGGCGTCGGTGGCGTGGAGGGCAAGATCGCGGCGACCGAGTACGCCCGGACCAGCGGCATCCCGTTCCTGGGCACCTGTCTGGGATTCCAGATCGCCACCGTCGCGATCGGCCGTAATGTGCTGGGCTTGCCGACCGCCAACAGCGTGGAGTTCGACGCCGGCGCCGCCGATCCGGTGATCGTCCGGATCGAAGGCGGCGGCTGCTCCGACGGAGCAGGGGCGCTGCGGACCGGGACGAAAGCTATCGATATCGAGGCCGGCTCCAGGGCGGCGGCCGTCTACGGCACCGGTCGGGTGCATGAGCGCTACCGGCACAGCTACGGGCTCAACCCCGACTACCGGTCCGGCTTCGAGGAAGCCGGCTGGAGGTTCACCGGCATCTCCGAGGACGGTTGCGCGGACATCGGCGAGCTGGACGGGCATCCGTTCTTCATCGGAGTGCAGTTCCATCCCGAGTTCAGATCGCGGCCGATGAACCCCTCGCCGCTGCACCTCGGACTGGTGGATGCGGCCATCGCCCATGCGGCACGGCGCGCCTGAGCGCGCGCCCGTGCTCCGCACAATATCTTTATAAAGTAGGCATTGATAGGCAGGCCTATGACATCAGATGAGGATTACACTGCACTGCTTGACCGGGCCAAGAGCGTGCTGCCCGAGACGATCGAGAACCATGAACGGTTCGTCATCCCGGAACTGGATCTGATCCAGGAGGGTAAGAACACGATCTTCAGGAACTTCATCGATGTCGCCGACACGCTCAGGCGGGATCCGCAGCACCTGCTGCACTTCCTGCTCAAGGAGCTCGGCGCGCCCGGTAACATCGAGGGGCGCAGAGTGGTCTTCAAGGCCAAGATCAGCTCCAACAGCATCAATGAGAAGATCCAGAACTACACCGACACCTATGTCATCTGCTCCGAGTGCGGGCTGCCCGACACCAAGATCTCGCGTGAGGACAGGACACTGGTCCTGGAGTGCGAGGCCTGCGGCGCCAGACGCTCCATCAATGTCAGGCGTTCATTCCGAGCGGACACCGTCGATTCCCTGAAGGTGGGCGATGTGATCGATATCTCGATCACCGGGGTCGGACGTAAAGGGGACGGCATGGGCAAGTACATGGATTTCGTCGTGATCGTGCCGGGCACGATCAAAGGCGCCAATGTGCGTGTCAAAGTGACCAACATCTCCTCCAAAACGGCCTTCGGGACCGTCACCACCGAATCCACCACGCGTTGAAACCGGCGTCATGAGATATTTCGTCGAGACGTACGGCTGCACGATGAACTTCGGCGAGGGGCGGCAGCTGTCGGACCGCATGGCCGAGCTCGGACACGAGCCGGTCGCGGATCCGTCATCAGCGGACATCGTCATATTGAACACCTGTGTCGTCCTCAGCGCCACCGAGAAGCGGATGGTGAGGCGCATCTCCGAGTTGCGCGGAGCCGGCAAAGAGGTCATCGTGACCGGCTGCATGGCCAAGGTGCAGCCGGAACGGATCGCCATCAGGCTCCCGGATTCCATCATACTGCCTCCCGGAGGTTACGACGCCTTCTCGGAGAAAGTCGCATCGCGCTACGGTCGCGGCGATGCCGTGACGGCGCCCGCCTCCGGACATTCGGGCATCATCCCCATCGCCCAGGGTTGCCTGGGCAACTGCACCTATTGCATCACCCGTTTCGCCAGAGGCCGGTTGGAGAGCTATCCGGCCGACCGGTTGAAACAGGAGTTCGACCGCCTGTCGGCATCCGGTGCGAGGGAGATCCTGCTGACCGCCCAGGACACCGCCTGCTACGGCAGGGACACGGGGAGCGGTCTCGCCGACCTGCTGTCCGAGTTGCTCCGCACCGATGCCGACCTCCGCATCCGGATCGGGATGATGAACCCCGACAGCCTGGATCCCGTGCTCGATGACCTCATGGACCTGATGGCCGACGGGCGCATCTACCGGTTCATCCATATCCCCGTGCAGAGCGGCAGCGACAGGGTGCTGGAGATGATGAAGCGCAGATACACCGTCGACGGTTTCAAGGACCTTGTCGGCCGGCTGCGTTCACGCTACCCGGACATCAGCATCGCCACCGACATGATCGCCGGCTTCCCGGGTGAGACCGACGAGGACCACCGCCGGAGCATCGAGCTGCTCGAATGGCTGAAGGCCGACACCGTCAACATCACGCGCTTCTCGCCGCGGCCGGGCACCCCGGCCATGCGCATGGAGCATCTCAACGGACGGATAACGGCCGCCCGCTCGGCGGAGATGACCGAGGTCAAGAACCGTGTCGAGCACGAGGTCAACTCCGGCCTCATCGGCGGCATCCACCGGGTGCTGGTGACCGAGGAGGGCAGGGAGGGGACCAGCATCACCCGCAACATCAACTACCGTCCGATCGTGGTCGGGGAGGTGCTGGAACCGGGGACCTTCCACGAGGTGGAGGTGACCGGTTGCGCATCCACCCACCTCTTCGGAAGAAGGTTATATAACCAGGCCGATTAATCGCGGAACGGAGCCCCGTAGTGTAGCGGTCAATCATGCCGGCCTTTGGAGCCGGCGACTCCGGTTCGAACCCGGACGGGGCTACCTATTTTCTGACCGGAGCCCGTTCCGACGACAGCTCACGGGCCTCTGCGGCAAGACCCCGGGGAGTCATCGCCGGGCCCGCCGGCTGTGATTCGGATGCAGGCGGGGACGGGGGACAGCATCATCGGAACACGGCTGCCGACCGACCCCGAGGATCACCGGGACCATCAGCACCCAGGGACAGCATCATCGGAACACGGCTGCCGACCGACCCCTGCGGATCGGCGACGTATCCGGAAAGACGATCCCGGATGATGGCTACCGCTGGTCGTTGGAATAAATGAAAAGCGGATGACGTTCGATGCTACGTTTAGTGTATGGTAAACTACCTCAGGAATCGGTGGGAAATCACATCTCTGAGATTTCCTTGCCATATTCTCGCTTTGGTTTTTTTGAGGGTGGGGCCGAAGCCCCACCCTGCGTAGGAGGTGATCCATCTGCAGGTTCCCCTACAGATACCTTGTTACGACTTAACCTTCCTTGCTAAATCTCAGTTCGACAACCCCAATTAGAGGCAGCCTCACTGAAACCCAACTCGGATGGTTTGACGGGCGGTGTGTGCAAGGAGCAGGGGCATATTCACCGCGAATTGTTGATTCGCGATTACTACGGAATCCAGCTTCATGAGGGTGAGTTACAACCCTCAATCCGAACTACGGACGGGTTTCGAGATTACCTTCACCTTTCGGTGTCGGAACCCATTGTCCCGCCCTTTGTAGCGCGCGTGTAGCCCAGGAGATTCGGGGCATACTGACCTACCGTTGACCTCTCCTTCCTCTAACTTAGCGTTAGCGGTCCCAATAATGTGCCCAGGTTCCGGAGAACCGGGTTGCAATTATTGGTGAGGGTCTCGTTCGTTATCTCACTTAAGAGAACGCCTTACGGTACGAACTGACGACGGCCATGCACCACCTCTCTGAAAATCAACCAAGATCATCAGTCTGGGTTTCATGTAACAGTCTCCCCTGGTGAGTTTTCCGGTGTTGAATCCAATTAAACCGCACGCTCCTCCCGTTGCGGTGCTCCCCCGCCAATTCCTTTAAGTTTCATCCTTGCGGACGTACTCCCCAAGTAGCAGACTTAACAACTTCTCTCCGGCACTGAATACCCTCGAAGGATCTCCAACACCAAGTCTGCAGCGTTTACACCCTGGACTACCGGGGTATCTAATCCCGTTTGCGCCCCAGGGCTTCGTCCCTCACCGTCGGATCCGTTCTAGCTAGACGCCTTCGCCACCGGTGGTCCTTCTAGGATTACAGGATTTTACCCCTACCCCAGAAGTACCTCTAGCCTCTCCCGGTCCCAAGTCTGGTAGTCTCCTCAGAAGTCGGAAAGTTAAGCTCCCCGATTTACCCAAAGATTTACCAGACCGGCTACGAACGTTTTAGACTCAATACTATCGGCCACCACTTGGGCTGCAGGTATTACCGCGGCGGCTGGCACCCGTCTTACCCAGCCCTTATTCCTTTAGTTATCTACGCTAAAGAAAAGCTAACTCAAAAAGAGCTAGCACTAGGAATTCCCTCATCGGGGTTGCCCCCATTGTGAAGTTTTCGCGACTGCTGCGCCCCGTAGGGCCTGGATTCGTGTCTCAGAATCCAACTCTGGGCTCCCTCTCTCAAGGCCCATACCCGTCATAGGCTAGTAGGTACTTTACACCCACTACTACCTGATAGGCCGCAGACCGATCCTTAAGCGCCGGAACTTTGAACCATAGCTCATTCCAGATGCCATGATCTATGGGGTATTATCCTCAATTTCCCGAGATTATCCCCCACTTAAGGGCACGTTGTCCACGTGTTACTGAGTAGTCCGCCGAGTCCATTACGACTCTCGACTCGCATGTCTTAATCGAATTCCTATAGCGGTGGCCGCCGGCAGGATCAACCGGAGTCAAATCCCTGATATAGTTATCATCGTCCTCTTGATGGATGAAAAGGAATGGCAGTTTACCATATTTCACCGCTGTCCCGTCGGACGGCTCACTCGTGCGAATGATTCCGTCTAACGGAACATTCGTAGCATCGAACGTCAGAATCAAGAGGTCACGCCGCCTGGCGGAGATCTTGATTCTCCATCTTTTGCAGGCCTCAGCGGCCCGCGCAATCCCCTGTAGTCAGGGGAGGTATATAAGATTTTTCGTCCCCGGGTGTTTCCGCCCGCAGACCACACGATGCGGTGTCGGAGCAGGCTCACGGTCGTGAACCACTCCGGTCGCATCGTACAATACACTCGATACGTGGAATGTATTTAATGATTTCTATAAAATGCGGTCTAAAGAGGTGCGGACCGTCCGGATCGGACCCTGTTGCACCTTCGACGTATACAAAGTATTAAAATCACAATGCACCTCACCGATTGCAAGTGGAGGTAGCCCAGCCTGGTAAGGCGTCAGACTGCTAATCTGATGTCACTATGTGACACGGGGGTTCAAATCCCCCTCTCCACGCCACTTCTGTTCATCTTACATCTTCATACGCATATACACCGCGCGCGCGAGAGGACGTGAACGATAACGTGATATGCGGAGACGCGGTTGTATCGGATATGAGGTTCCTGGTATTGACGGATCTGCATCAGAAGCGGTCGTGCCTCGAATGGATCAACCGCGTGATCGCCGAGCAGCGGCCGGATTTCACCCTGTTCCTCGGAGACATCACCGATATGGGCACAGCCGAGGATGCCGCTGACATCGTTGCTTCCATCGGATCCGAGGTTTACGCCATACCCGGCAACTGCGACCCGCTCGACATGCCGGCGGGAATCGCCTCGGTCGCGCATGACATGCACGGTAAGCGTGTGCGCATCGGCGACTACGACCTGGTGGGGCTGGGCGGTTCGAACATCACGATCTTCGGCACCCCGTTCGAATTGGAGGAGGAGGATATCCGCGACCTCCTGGAACCGGTGGCGGTCGAGGGCATGATCCTCATGACCCATGTGCCGTCCTACGGCACGCTGGACCACATACCCGGGGGCATCAGCGTCGGCAGCCCGGCGGTGAGGCGGGTCGTGGAGGAGTTCAGGCCGGTCCTCGCACTCAGCGGCCACATCCACGAGGACCGCGGCGTGGTCGAGGCGGACGGCACGGTGTTCTGCAACCCGGGCCCGGCCAAAGACGGCTACTGCGCCATGGTGACCATGGCCGACGGCAGGCCGCAGGTGGAGTTGATGGGGCCGTTGCACTGATACGCGCGTTAGATAATCTTTAAATACAGAACCATGATTAGTGGATTGATTGAAATGGCACTCCATCAGGGAAAATCCAATAGGAAACCCTCCGGCGGCAGGCTTGTCGCCAGCAGGGGCAAGAGAAAATTCGAGATCAGCAGGGAGAAACAGTACACCAGAATCGGTGATGAATCCCTCAAGCAATACCGCGGCATGGGCGGTAACTCGAAGGTTGGTATCCTTGTGGCCGAGTACGCCAACGTCCTCGACAGGAGCACCAACACCGTGCAGAGGACCAAGATCATCAACGTCAGGCGGAACCCCGCGGATCCCAACTATGTGCAGCGCAACTTCATCAACAAGGGCGCGGTCATCGCAACAGAGCTGGGGAACGCTGAAGTCACGTCCAGGCCCGGACAGTCCGGTACGATCAACGCCATTCTGATCGACAACTGAATCCCGGCCCGGATACCGACATCCGGGTCAGGAGACCATTTTTTTTAACATCTTAATATATCAATAATACATGGTATGCACCATCATGGCATACGATGATGACACCGCAATAACGCTCTGGCCGGAATATTTCGACAAGGCCCGCAGCCGTTCCGAGGGGAGGAGGGTCCCGTTGGACCTGTGCGTCGAGAACCCCAAGCTCGATATCATCGCCAAAGGAGCGCTGATCCTCGACCTGGATTACAAGGTCTTCGAAGACAAGGCCTACCCGGGCAACTGGATCGCCAGGAGAGGGTGTGTCAGGGTCGAACGCGGCAGATTATCGAAGAGCGAGATCCTGCCGAGGATCGGGGAGATCCTCGTGAAGAACCAGCGTTGAACACGTGGTGCCGATGATCACACCGTTGGATTCCAGAGTGCTCGACGCCAACTCGGCGGCGTTGGGGGTCGATGTGCTGACCCTCATGGGCAACGCCGGCACCGCGGTTGCCGGGGTCATCGATGACCGATACGCGGGCAGGAAGGTCGCTTTCGCCTGCGGCAAGGGGAACAACGGCGGCGACGGCTTCGCGGCCGCCGGCCGGGTCACCCGCGTCGATGCCTCCGTCCTGCTGATCGAGCCCGCCGCAGCGATCGTCGGCGAGGCGCCGCTGCATTACCTCGACCGCCTGGAGTGCGAGATCGTCGCTTTCAACCCCGATGTCCTCGGAGATTTCGACCTGATCGTCGATTGCGCCCTGGGCACCGGGCTGACCGGGGAGCTGCGTAAACCGTATGCGGCGTACGTGGACGCCCTGGCCGGCTTCCCGGGGGAGATCGTCTCGATCGATGTCCCGTCGGGATTGGGCACCGATCGCGCGGTCAGGCCCGGACTGACGATTGCCCTGCATGATATCAAGACAGGGATGGACAAGGACAATTCCGGGGAGATCGTCATCATGGATATCGGCATCCCCGCCGCGGCCGCCGATCTGGTCGGCCCGGGGGATATGCTGAGGTACCCGGTGCCGCGCCCGGATTACCACAAGGGCTGCAGCGGTGCGCTCCTGATCATCGGCGGCGGCCCCTACTTCGGCGCTCCGGCGCTGTCGGCCATGGCCGCCATGCGCAGCGGTGTCGACCTCGTGCGCATCGCAGCCCCTTCCGCCTGCTGCCCGGTGATCGCGGCGATGTCGCCGGTGCTGACCTTCGAACCTCTGGACGGCGATATGCTGCATCCGCGTCATGTCGCCCGGTTACTCGAGATCAGCGATGCCTTCGACGCGGTGCTGATCGGCCCGGGGCTCGGCGATGACAGGGAGACGGCAGAGGCCGTGCGGAGATTCGTGGGTTCGTGCAGCATCCCGACGGTCATCGATGCCGACGGGCTCAATGCGCTGGGCACGGGGTGCCATATCGGCAGGGAGGCCGTCCTGACTCCGCACGCCCGTGAGTTCGCCCGCCTGGGCGGCGGACCGGGACACGGTCCGGCCGAGGGCGTGGCGGAACTGGCCGGGAGGATGGGCGCGACGATCCTGCTCAAAGGTGCGGCCGATATCATCTCCGACGGGGAGCGCGTGCGCTCCAACCTCGCCGGCAACCCCGGGATGACCACTGCCGGCACGGGCGATGTGCTGGCCGGCATCGTCGCCGGACTGGTCGCGAAGGGGATGGGTGCGTTCGACGCCGCCTGCCTGGGCGCCTACATCTCCGGCACGGCGGGGGACGCCGCGTACTCCGACCTGTCCTACGGGCTGATCGCCACCGACGTGATCGACCGCATCCCCGGCGTGCTCAGGGAACGCCTGAGGTGATCCCTTTGGATCTGCAGCCGGTCCACGGCATCCCCGCCCTGCGCGCCGACGAGTACCTGGTGATCAGCGACCTGCACATCGGCGTGGAGG
>JBNRMI010000007.1:0-5370 GCA_050309445.1 Candidatus Methanogranum sp.
GTGGGCGCCCATGTACACCGTGAGGTCGCCCTGCGGCCGGCGCACCTGCACCGCGCTGAAGCGCCGCTGCGAGGAGAAGGGGATCTCGGCGACGACGTCGACCTCGGCGGTGCCGTACTCGCGCTCGAGGGCGCGGACGGTGTTGTTGCGCCCCGAGGCGGCCGAGACGATGGCGCGCACCGCCTCGCGCACCTCGCCATCATCCAGGTAGTGCTCGGCGGAATCGAAGAGCAGGTTGTTGGTGGTGATCGTGCCGGTCTTGTCCATGCAGACGGTGTCCACATGGCTCATCGCCTCGACCGAGGAGGCGTTCTGCAGCAGCACGCCGCTGTCGGCCATGCGCACGGCGGCGATCATGTACGTGATCGTGATCAGCAGGAACAGCGCGATCGGCACGATGTCGAGGATGATCACCGCCTGGATCAGCGAGTCGACCGCGGGACGCTGCGCCAGCAGGTTCATGGCCACGACGATGCCCAGGTAGACGAAGGCGATCAGCATCAGCATCTGGGTCACCGAGGCCGCCTCCCGCTGCAGCGGGGTGCGCTTCTTGACGAAGCGCTTGGCGCTCGAGAGCATCTTCGCGGCATAGGTGTCGTCGCCGAGCGCCGTCACCCTGTAGTAGCACTCGCCGGTCACGCAGAAGGCGCCGGAGTGCACGATGTCCCCGGCCTGCTTGCGGCGGGTGCTCGACTCGCCGGTGAGCAGCGACTCGTCCATCTCGAGGGCGCGGCTGCTGATGACCTCGCCGTCGACCTGGGCCTGGTCGCCCGGTATCAGGCGGACCACGTCGTCCATGACGATGCCGGCGGGGTCGATGACCTGCTCGGCCCCGTCCCTGACCACGGTGGTCCGGGGGCGGAGGAGCAGCGCGATGCGGTCGAGACGGCGCTTGGCGCGGATCTCCTGCACGGTGGCCACCAGCACGTTGATCAGGATGATGGCCGTCGCCGCCAGGGCGTTGATGTACTCCTCGAAGTAGATCAGCGCCACCCCGAGGATCAGCAGGATGAGGTTGAACGAGGTGCAGAGGTTCCTCACCACGATGTCGCGGTAGGTGCGGCTGACCGGCGAGGAGGCGGTGTTGACCCTGCCGTCGCGTCTCCGCTCTGCGACCTCGCGCCCGCTGAGCCCCTCGGGTGTCATTAGGTCCGGAATCACCTATCCGTATATATGGGTGATTTGACCAGGCGCTCCCTGACCGCCTCGATGTCCAAGGGCTCGAACTCCCTGCGGATGCCGCGCGAGACGTAATCGATGACGCAGAGCGCCGGCTTGCCGGTGGCGGCCGCCGCCGCATGGGCGTAGACGCTCAGCTGCATCATGTACTCGCCCTCGAAGCGGTCGGTGACGTCGGTCTTGTAATCATGGATCTCGACGCGGTCGGGGAACTCGGCGTAGAGGTCGATGATGCCGCGCAGCGTGACCCCGAGGTCGTTGAAGGGCAGGGCGCACTCCAGCTCGGGCTCGGTGTAGACGGCGCCGGACAGGGAGTCGAGGATCCCGGCCACCGCCTCCAGCTCGGGCATGTCGTCATACTCCGGGCCGGGGCGCATGCCGCGGGCGAGCAGCTCGGCGGCCTCGTGGACCCGGGTGCCGTACTCCATCCCCTTGCCGCAGACCTGGTCGTCGCCCTCGCAGGGCGCGTCGTCGCCGTCGAAGACGAGGATGTCGTGCACCCCGATGTTGCGCCGGCGCCGGCGGTAGCCGCCGATGACCGGGCGGGGTGCCGCCTCCTCTGCGGCCGCGGCCCCGTGCCCGGTCACCGGCCCGGTGCCGGCCGTGGAGTGGTCCATGATACCGGCGAGGCCTTTGTAGAACGCCGACGGTTCGGAGGCAGTGACCGTCAGGTACTGCTTGGCGCGCGAGAGCGCGACGAACATCAGCCGCCGCTCCTCATCGTAGTCGCGCGAGACGGCGGCGCGCACCAATCCGGTGCGCCACGAGTCGGCCATGGCCGCCGCGCCACCGTCGGCGCGGATGACCTCGCGGCGGGAGCGGATGCCGGTGAGGGGGTCGAAGGTGTAGACCGAGGCGTCGCCCCGGATGTTGGGGAAGGTGCGGGTGTTGAAGCCGGCGGCGATCACCGCCGGGTACTCCAGCCCCTTGGACTTGTGCATCGTCTGCACCGTGACCGCGTGGCGGTCGAGCGACATCTCGACGCCGTAGGTCGTGCCCCGGTCCATGTCCTCCTCGATCATCGTGATGATGTCGGCGACGGTCAGCAGCGAGCCGCGGTGGGCCGCCGAGATCACCGCGGTGATCGTGTGCGTCACGTCGTTGTTCAACCCGTAGTGGTCGAAGATCCCGGTGATCAGGCTGGTGATGCGCCGCTTGCGGCCGATCAGCTCCGACCGCAGCGCGGCGATACCTGGCGGCAGCGGCTCCGGACCCCCGGGGGCGGTCATGCGCCGCATCTCGGCCAGGGTGCAGCCGCGGTCGGCGAGGATGGTGCACAGGCCCCGGAGGTCGCGCTCGTTATTGACGTACCGCAGCCAGGCGAGCAGCAGCTTGCCCTCGCGCGAGCCCATGATGTCGACGTCCCCCTGCAGATAGGCGGGGATGCCGGCGGCGTTCGCCGCCTCGGCGATCGCGCGGGCGAGGGCGGTGGTGCGGCAGAGCACGGCGATGTCGCCGTAATCCATGCGGCGCATGCCGTCGTCGCCCTCGACGATGAACTCCTCGCCGCCGACGTAGCGCTCGATGCGCCTCAGCACCTCCAGCACCTCCTCCCCGGCGGAATCGGCGCAGACGTGCTCCGCCGCCGTATGGTCGTCGAGATGCCCCTTGGCCGCGGTGATGCGGGTGATCCCCGCGGTATCGACCTCCTCGCCCTCCCTCCCGGGTATGCCCAGCGAGTCGAAGGCGATGTCGATGATCCGCTGCGAGCTGCGGTAGTTGATGTCCAGCGGCATCGGCGGCAGCGTCTCGATGCGGAAGGGCACGCGCTCGCGGTCGCGGTTGAGGAAGCCGTGCAGCGCCGTGCTGCGCTCGGAGAAGCGGAGGATGTTCTCGGTCGAGACGTACCTGAACCCGTAGATGCCCTGCTTCCAGTCGCCCACCACGCAGAGGTTGGGCTCGCTGAGCAGCATCAGCGAGATCATCAGCTGGCTGCCGTTGGTGTCCTGGAACTCGTCGACCATGAGGTAGCGGCAGCGCAGCCGCTCGCGGGTGCGGTCGTTGCTGTAGAGGGCGACGAAGGCGAGCACGGAGTTGAGGCCGAAGGTCAGCCGGTCGTCGGCCACCGACCTGCGGATGAAGGCGTAGTACACGTCATGCACCAGCGCCAGCAGCCGCGTGCGGTCGTCGCCGACGGCGTCGGCGATGAGCTCCCGCGGCACATGGTCGCCGAGGAAGACCTCCTCGGGCCAGAGCAGGTCCCTCCTGTTCTTGTTGCCGTCCCTGAGGATCCGCTGCAGCTGCGAGGCGTTCCCGGACGGCTCGTTGAGTTCTTCCAGTTCGGCCGTGAGGAGCCCCGTGTCGCCGGTCAGCTCCCGTTCGGCATCGTAGCCGAACCAGCCCTTGCGCAGGGGGATGATGCCGCGGGCCATCAGCTTGTTGATCAGCGCGTACATCGAATCGTGGTTCTGACTGGCGACGATGGCATCATCCCCGTAGTCATCGCCGCGGTCGGCGAGGAAGCGGTCCATGAAACGGGAGAAGTAGACGCGGTTGAGCGTCTCGTTGTCCACCAGCGCCGCGCCGCGGGTGAGGCGCTCGGGGAAGCCGAAGAACCCGCTGACCGCCTCCGGGGACTCCATCAGGGCGGTGTGGCAGAACGAGTCGAAGGTGCCCACCCGCATGTTCAGACCCTTGTCGTCCATCCCCTCCCGGTGCATACCGGCCTTGATCCGGTCCTCCATCTCGCCGGCGGCGTTGCGGGTGAAGGTCAGCAGCACGACGTCCTTGGCGTCGACCCCCTTGCGGATGATGTTCAGGTAGCGTTCGACCACTGTCTTGGTCTTGCCGGTGCCCGGTCCGGCATCGACGACGATCATCCCCTCCAGCTGCTCGGCGATGCGCCGCTGGGATGCGTTGAGGTCACTCATCGTCATCACCCCCTTCGTCGGGGGATGCGCCCGCCAGCGTGCAGACCGCGATATGGTCGCATCTGCGGCAGCCGATGAGCGGCCGCGGCGGGAAGGCGGTGACCGCCATCAGCGAGGCCTCGCGATGGTCGGCGGCCACCCGTTCCGTGAACGTCTCGGCGGTGTCCCGGGGCACGATCAGCACGTCCTCGCCGAGCAGCATGCCGCCCAGCAGGTTCCCGGCCACCTTCCTGATCACGGTGTCGGCAATGTCACGGTTGGTCTTGCCGTCGTTCAGGCCGGCGGCGGCGAGGGCGGCGGCGACCGCCGCCTCCGGCACCCCGCCCTTTTTCCATGAGCTCCGCTCCTCGTGCCCATATCCCAGGAGCGCGGCGGCGAACGCCGTCCAGTTCTCCCGGAAACGGGTGTGCCTCGCGGCCGTGAGCGTGTGCCTGACCAGGCAGTCGGGGTCCAGCAGGCACTCGTCGAAGGTGCGGTCGTCCAGCTCGACGCGCCGGATGCTCCCGTCGATGCCCCGGCCGGCGCCGGCGACCGCCTCGAGCATGCCGTCCCTGACGTAGAACTGGTTGAAGGCGCCGGCCGTGCCGCGGTCGCGGTGCAGCAGCGCGAGGTAGAAGAGCGGCTGGAGCTCCGCGTACAGCTTGGGGGCGACCATCCGATCGCGGATCTCCTTGAGGCCGGCGGCCCTGCCGGTCTTGTAATCGGTGATCTCGTCACCGATGAGCAGGTCGAAGCTGCCGGTCATGCGGTCGGATGCCGAGGTCAGCGTGCGCTCGGCGGCGCTGCTGTACATCTCGCAGCCCTCGGCGGCCATCAGCTCGTTGGGGTAGCGGCGGTCGGCGTTGCGCCGGTCGAGCGCGATGCCGGAGCGGTCGACCCGTTCCAGGTAGCGGACGATGTTGGACATGCTCATCTCCAGCGCGGTGCGGTCGATCGGCCGCATCTGCTCACAGGAGATGCCCGAGTAGCGGTCCTGGATCAGGTCAAGGTAATAGCCGACGCCCTTCTCCGAGACCATCTCGGGGTAGCAGAGCTGGAACTCGGCGAACTCGTGGACCGCGTTGCCGAACACCGTGTGCTCCGAATCGGGCGTGCGCACCAGGTCGCCGAGCATGTAGGCCCGGGGACAGTTCCGGAAGCGGTCGTAGCTGCTCTTGGAGAACAGCCAGCCCTCGTCGGGGGCCTCGACCGGCTCCGTCCTCCCCGCGGAGGCGGCGACCGGTTCCCGGTCGGAGAGCCAGGTGCCCTTGGCGAGCGCCGCCTCGCCGCAGACGTCCCCGAAGCCCTCGATGTCGCGTTCGGGGAGGAGGCGCTTGAATAT
>JBNRMI010000008.1:0-6343 GCA_050309445.1 Candidatus Methanogranum sp.
ATCCGCGACACCTCCCTCGGCGAGTTGTACTGCAGCACCAGGTCGGCCGAGCCGACGTCGATGCCGAGCTCCAGCGACGAGGTGCACACCAGCGCCTTGAGCTCCCCGTTCTTGAAACGGTCCTCGGTCTCGATGCGCGTGTCGCGCGACAGCGAGCCGTGGTGCACGCCGATGGCGATGTCCTCGTCCCAGAGGAGGTACCTGGCGGCCAGCCATTCGGCGGTCTCGCGGGTGTTGACGAAGAAGAGGGTCGACCTCCCGGCGTCGATCAGCTCCCGGGCCCGCACCATCACGCCGATGATGTCGGGGTCGCCCTGCAGCCGGTCGAGCAGGGCGGGGTCCTCCGCCGCCGGGGGGCATTCGACCCGGATGTCGAACTCCCTGCGGATATCGTGCTCGCAGACGCTCACCTCCCGGCCGACCCCCGCCAGGTAGTCGCGGATGCTGCCGATGTCCCCGACGGTGGCCGAGAGGCCGATGCGCCGGAACTCGCCGGCGAAGGCGGTCAGCCGCTCCAGGGCGATGCCGAGCTGCGCCCCGCGCTCGTTGCCGGCCAGCTCGTGGATCTCGTCGACGACCACCCAGCCGATGCCCTTCATGTGCTCCCGCAGGCGCTTGCCGGTGAACAGCACCTGCAGGGTCTCCGGGGTGGTGATCATCAGATCCGGCGGGTTGCGCGACTGCCGGTTGCGTTCGGCCTGGGTCGTGTCCCCGTGCCTCACGCCGACGGTCACGTCCAGAGCGGCGCCGTACTCCTCCATCCGCACCATCATGTCGCGGTTCAGCGCCCGCAGCGGGGTGATGTAGAGGCAGCGGATGCCGGGACGGTCGCCCTCGCGGGCGATGCGGTCGAGGATCGGCAGGACCGCCGCCTCGGTCTTGCCGATACCGGTGGGCGCCACCAGGAGCACGTGCTCCCCGCGCTGGATCCGGGGGATGACATCCGCCTGCGGCGGTGTCGGCTCACGGATGCCGCGCCGGCCGAGCGCTTCGACGAGGTCGGGCAGGAGGGTTTCGAAAGGCATGGCTGCAATCAGGACCGGCATCACCGGATGCCGTACATATCACCGCGGACGCCCGCCCCGGACGGGGACCGGTGCCGGCATCGCCGGCCCGGTCGCCGCATCACTCGCTCTGGGCCGAGGCCGCGGTCTTGGCGGGGGCGCCCTCGGGCGGGCAGGCGCACTCGTCCGCGGGCTCCTCGATCTTGGGCCCGGTCACGTGCAGGAGCACATCGGCCAGGTCCATGACCTTCATCTTCGATTTCATCTTCGTCGCCGCCTGCGCGAGGTTGAGCACGCAGAATGGGCAGCAGGTGATCAGCACCTCGGCGCCGGTCTCCTCGGCATCGCGGATCCGCTCCATGCCGACACTGATCGCGAAATCGGTGTACTGGCTGCGGTAGCCTCCGCCGGCACCGCAGCACCTGGAGGATTCCCGGGCGCGTTTCATCTCGACGAACTCTATGCCCTTGATCTTGTTGATGATGTTCCTGGGAGCATCGTAGACGCCCATGTGCCTGCCCATGTGGCAGGGGTCGTGATAGGTGACCTTGGCGTTGAACTCGTTGTTGAAGGGCAGCTTCCGCTTGCCGATCAGATTCTCCACGTACTGGGAGAAGTGGTAGACGTTCTGCCCGACCATGGAGTAGTACTTGCCGAAATCGGTGGAGACGGTCTTGTAGCAGCCGGAGCAGGTCATGACCATGTCCTTGGCCCCCATGCCGTCCGCCTTCTCCACCACGGATTCGGCGCAGTCGAGCGAATAGTCGAGCGTGCCGGTCCTGATCAGAGGCGAGGTGCAGCAGCGCTCCGCCTCGCCGAGGATGTTCATCTTCACGCCGGCACGGTGCAGGACGCGCACCCCGCTCTGGCAGATGCCCATCTCACGGTAGGATCCGGTGCACCCGGCGAAGAAGATCACATCGGGCACGTCGGTCTTGGGCACGTCCTCGGGCCACCAGTCGCCGCGTTTGGCGGTGGGTTCGCCGTAGGGGTTGTAGGTGTCCCTGACCCTGTCGGCCATGACCTTGTGGGCCTTCATGGGCCCGACGCCCTCCTCGACCAGCCAGGCCCTGACCTTCTCCCACAGCTCCATGAGCGGGATGTTCGCGTGGCACACGACCTCGCAGTTGCCGCATCCGGTGCATTTGTACATGGCGTCGACGAAGTACGGGTTGATCGAGACATCCCGGTTCAGGAGCTTGTCCATGCCGTCGGCCTGCGACAATTGGTTCAGGTAATAGATCTTCCCTCGGGGCGTGACCGATTCCCAGGGTGTCTGACCGTGCGTCTCGCAGACGTTTATGCAGTAGCCGCACTGAAGACATGCAGTGAGCTCCTTTTGGATACGTGGCATTTTCATCTGAGTCTACCTCTTGAGCGGAAGGTCCAGCCTTGACCGGGCCTATATAATATGCAGACAGAAGGCACGGACGTATATTAAGCCTTTCAGTACGCGCGGGCGGCCGAAACGCTGAACGGTGTGTAGGTAAGGTGGGCCCAGCCGGATTTGAACCAGCGACCACCCGGTTATGAGCCGGGCGCTCTACCTGTCTAAGCTATGAGCCCGAGTCCCAGGTCAGAGATGGGACGAACAACACGTCCGCCGGTTCGACGGAATGTCAGGATCCGATGGCGCCGTCGCACGGATTTGAACCGAGGACCTTGTGATTAACAGTCACACGCTCTACCTGCTGAGCTACGACGGCATTATGTCTGTGCGAACGATGGACTCATATTAAAATCTTATTCTCGGTCCGAATCTATCTTCGAACGCAGGTCCGCCACTTTGCCCTCCAACGCATCCAGATGGTCGGACAGCTCGTGCATGAACACCGGGTAGCCGTCCGTGATCACCGCGCCGTCCGGAGTGGCGGCGATCAGACCCTCCCGTTCGAGCAGGCGCAGGGAGTACCGGACCTTGTGCTTGGGGACCCCCAGCATCTCCGACAGGCGGATGATGCCGACCGGCTGGTTGTCCTTGGTCAGCCTGAGCATCTCGATATGCCTGTCGACGAGATCCATCTCCTCCATGGCCTTGACGAGCATACGGTAGTTGCCGCCGGTCATGTATGGCTCCAGGCGGTGCAATCAGATAAAACATACTGGTGCACGGCTGCACCCGGGCGTATAGCGGGAGCTGACGTCGTCGCGCAACGTACGGCGGCTATGGCGTGGTTCAGCGCCCGTACCACTTCTGCTTGCCCCACCGGGTGTAGTTCGCCCACCAACCCTGGATGAAGGATCCGCAGCAATCCAGCGCCCGCTGCTCTGCGTCGTCCCCTTTGTAGGTTTTGTAGCAGTTCAGGCACTGCCACCTGAGTTCCAAGGGCTTTTCTTTCGCCATCACCTCCCCGAATGCTGTTGTACTAATAAAGCTTGTTGCGGAAAGATTAATACATACAGAGCCAGTCCGCGGTTTCCGGGAAAGATATTATATATCCTCCCGTCGTTTATATACATCTCATGAACAGGATTAAGGTCATCAATGAACCGTCCGAGTTAGTACCCATGCTCAGATCGGTTGACACTCCCGTCAAAAGGGACGTATTGAAAGAGGTGACCTTGGAATGGAAGACTGCCGACGAGATCGAGGCGAAATTCGGTCCCGAGGGCAGGGACGCCATCATTTTCTTCGAGAAGATGAAACTCGTGGAGACCCGGTGGCTGTCCGCAGGTGGGAACTACCCTGAAAAATCTTACCATACGTACTATACTTCTTTCAACATAAATGCACAATGGCCGGTTTACGAGATCAGCGACGTGCTGACCGCAGCCATGATGGATGAAGACGAGTATGCCGCGATCGAGGCGAAGATCATCGAGCAGGTCGGCAAGGACGGCAGGTTCTCCGGCGACGTCGCCGAGGCCCTGGACCTCTCGTCGACGATGTTGAAGAGCCTGGTGCGCAGATCGGTGAAGGTCGATTACCGAGGCCACCGGATCGAGATGATCAGAGACGGTTGAGATGCAGGACATCCGGATCATGCGCATCGGACACCGCCCCGAACGGGACAAGCGGGTCACGACCCATGCGGCGCTGACGGCCAGGGCCCTGGGTGCCGAAGGCATCTGCATCGATACCCGCGACACGGTCCTGGAGGAGAACATCACCGACGTGACCGAGCGCTTCGGCGGCGGCTTCACCATCCGCACCGGGGTGCAGTGGCGGCAGGAGATCGAGCGCTTCGGCGGCAGGGTCGTGCATCTGACCATGTACGGGGAACGTATCGACGAGGCGCTGCCGCGGATACCGCGGGACGAGGATCTCCTCATCATCATCGGCGCCGAGAAAGTGCCGTTCGAAGTCTACGAAGCAGCCGATTTCAACATCTCGGTGGGTAACCAGCCCCATTCCGAGATCGCCGCGCTGGCGATCTTCCTCGACCGGCTCACCGAGGGCCGGGCGCTCTACGCCGACCGCGGCGGGACGATGGAAGTGGTGCCGAATCCGAGGGGGAAGGAGATTGTCAGCCACCATCCCTGATACGGCCGGGTGCATCCGCATCCTGCGGCGGGCGGGTTGCCGGCACCGGGTGGTCGTGCACTGCTGCACGGTCCGGGCGGTCGCCGACGTGATGCTTGCGCGCATCCCCTCGGCCGACGCCGACCTGGCGGTCGCCGGTGCGCTGCTGCACGATATCGGCAGATCGGTGGACCACTCGATCGCCCATGCGTACCGCGGGGCGGAGATGCTCGCCGAACTCGATCTCGATCCCAGGCTGACGGAGATCGTCCGCCGGCACACCGGTGCCGGTCTTGACGACAGGGATGTGGAGGAGATGGGGCTGCCGCCCGGCGACTACATCCCGCGCACGATCGAGGAGAAGATCGTCGCCCACGCCGACAACATGGTCAGCGATAACCGCGTCATCACCCATCGGCGCGCGGTCGACCGGCTGCGGGACAGGGGCGCCGACCGCGGCGCCGACCGTATCGAAGCGCTGCATCGGGAACTTTCGGAACTGTGCGGTTTCGACCTCGACGGGATCCGGGACATCATCGGTGAGTACCCGGAGCTGATCGGGATCGACCGCTGACCCGAGGCCGGTCTCCGGATCCCTTCCCGGCCGCCATCCGGGGGCTCCTGTCCGCATCGCGGCAGGTCCGGTGCGCCCCGCATCGCCATCCCGCGAATGTTCCTGTAAAGATATATAATCAGCATAGGCGATTAGGAAGGCTATGGTTACCGAACTCACCACACAGAACTTTGAGGACTTCATCTCCGAGAACAAGATCGCGCTCATAGACTGCTGGGCCCCCTGGTGCGGCCCGTGCAGACGGCTGAGCCCGATCATCGAGGATCTGGCGGGGGAACTCGCAGGCAAAGTCGGCGTGGCCAAACTGAACACCGACGATAACGGCTCGATCGCCAGGCGGTACGCGATCAGCGCCATCCCCACGCTGCTGATCTTCAAAGAGGGCGAGCTGGTGCAGACCCTCGTCGGCCTCAGGTCCAAAGACGACATCAAATCATATGTCATGTCCGTGTGAGGCTCAAATGGATACAGACATCCTGATCATCGGCACCGGTCCCGCCGGGCTGCAGGCGGCGATCCACGCCGCCAAGCGCAAGGCGTCGACATTGGTCATCGGCAAGGACTCCGGCAGTGCGCTGGCAAGTGCCAAGATCGAGAACTACTTCGGCATCGCCGGCGTCACCGCCGGCGCCGACATGCTCGCCGCGGGCCTGGAGCAGGCACGGGCGGCCGGAGCGGAGGTCGTCCGTCAGAACGCGACCGCCGCCAGACAGGAGGACGGGGGCTTCATCGTGACCCTCGAATCCGGAACCGAGGTCCGCGCCCGCGCGGTGATCCTGGCCACGGGCATCACCCGGAGGAAGCTCAACGTCCCCGGCGAGACCGATTTCCTGGGACGCGGCGTCAGCTACTGCGCCACCTGCGACTGCAACTTCCACCGGGACGTCCCGGTCGTCGTCGTCGGCGATGAATCGGAGGCGGCGATCTCCGCCGAACTGATGACCAAGTACGCGTCATCGGTGCACTGGATCACCGACGCCCCCGACGTCGATGACATGCTGATGGAGAAAGCGGTCTCCGCCGGCGTCGAGGTGCTCGACACCAGGCTGACGGCCATCATCGGATCCGACAGCGTCTCCTCGGTGCAGCTGGCCGACGGCAGGGAGATCGCGGCCAACGGCGTCTTCATCGAACTGGGAGGGAAATCATCCGCCGATCTGGCCATGGATCTCGGCATCCTGCCGGAGATCGACGACACCGTCAAGGTCTCGGAGACCTGCGCGACCGAGGTCGCGGGGGTCTTCGCCTGCGGCGACGTCACCGGCAAGCCCTGGCAGCTGGCCAAGGCGGTGGGGCAGGGGG
>JBNRMI010000009.1:0-85983 GCA_050309445.1 Candidatus Methanogranum sp.
CGTCGCCGGGGATGCGGGCCTCGGCGACCACGGTCTTGCCGCGGCCCTTGATGAAATTGACGGCGGCCGGCTTCTTGTCGGTGCACATGTTGCCGGAGACCGATACCAGCTGCGCCCCGGTCCGCTCCTCGATCAGCTCGCAGGCCGCCTCGGTGGCGATGGTGACCATGTTCATGCCCATGGCGTCGCCGGTGGTGTAGGAGAAGCGCAGGTACAGGCCCCTGCCGTTGATGAAAGGCTCGATGCCGACCAGCCGGCCGTGCCTGGTGGTGGCCGCGGCCTTCTCGGCGATCAGCGCGAAGTTCTCCTCGATCCAGCCGACCGCCTCACGGGCGTGGCCCAGGCCGTCGACGCGGAAGACGGGGGCCCTCGTCATGGTGTCGCTCAGCACCGCGGCCCTGGCGCCGCCGCCGCTGTTGATCACCGACATGCCCCTGGCGATGGAGGCCACCAATGCGCCCTCGGTGGTGGCGAGCGGCACCAGGAACTCCCCCTGCGCCGCATCCCCGTCGATCCTCACCGGGCCGGCGTATCCAAGGGGCACCTGCACCGCGCCGATCATGTTCTCGATGTTCTTCGAGGCCGTCTCGGAGCTGAAGCAGTACTTGGAGATGTTCTCGAGGCCGGCGCCGGTGAACTCCTCGGCCGCCTGCCGGCGCTCGTTCACATCGGTGCGGAGGTAGCCCCTGTTCTTCAGGCCCTTCTTGTCATCCATGAGAGGAAATCGGCTCAACGATATTATAACTATCTGGATTACGGCCGCCGCGGGCCGGCACAAGGTATTATGTCTGCACGGCATACCATGACGCGGGAGACGGACGGGTCATGCTGGCGGAGGACACATCCGGATACGGTGCGGAGGCGGCGGTCGCCGCACGGCGGCAGAGGATGGACGGGTTCGTCACCCGTGCCTTCCCGTGGTTGATCCTGTTCAGCCTGATCCTCGTGCTGCTGATCGGCTGGATGCTGCGGGCCAGCTCGTTCGCCGATTACCTCTACGCGGTATGCCTGGGTTTCGTCTTCGGCTTCTGCCTGCTGGGGCTGCTGTGCAGCTTCATGATGGACCGGGGCGTGATCCGGTCCTGGATCGGCCGGGCCGTGATCCTCGTCATGCCGCTGCTCATCGGTCTGGTCCTCTTCGAGATGGGCGAGGGCGCCTATCCCAACATCTTCATGATCCGCTTCTTCAACATCTTCGGCGACACCGTGACTTGTGCCAGCGTTGTCTTCGCCGTCTACTCGCTGTTCGTCGCCGTGTACCTGGTGAGCGTCGGGGTGGCCTCCGTCGTCGTCAGCTACTTCAGGACCAACACCCACCGCATCCTGCGCTACATCCGCAATGCCCGGGGCGACGTGACGCTGAAGAAGCGGTTCACCTACCGTTTCTTCGAGATCCCCGACATCATCGACGTGGAGGATGTCCGCCTGGATCCCGAGCCGGACGACGGATCCTTCAACCGCGGCGTCTTCCTGAGCATGTTCTCGGGATTGTTCTCGCTGGGCGTGGTCGTCTGCTCGTACATGTTCCTCAACCCGCTGTTCCTCACCGAGATGCGCTACGACGAGATGCTGATCATCGCGATGATGATCTCCATGTTCCTCTCCACCCTGGTCATCCCCTGGAACATCATGCGGACGGTGGGGGCGCACGTGATCTCGCAGGCGCGGCCGTACTATCTGTGGAAGGGGATGAAGAACCGCCTGTACCAGGGGTTCTTCGCCATCGCCTTCATCGTGATGATCCTCTCGATGTCGGCCTATTTCGGGATGGATTTCTCCCGTATCGCCATGACCTACCTCGGCTACGTGCTGTTCATGGCGCTGATCGCCGGCCTCTCCTCCTTCGTTTACGTGAACAACTTCTACAACGGATTCAGGGAAGGCATCGCAGCCAGGTTCAACAGGGACTGAACAGGGGTCGGCGGAACCGGGTGCGACCTCAACCATTAAATATCGTAAAGTCCGATTGTTAGCTTTACCGAAAACAACAAAGGAGACAGTTCAGACATGACCGAAGAGATCAACATCATGCCCCTGCTCGGGGACAAGGCACCCGCTTTCAAAGCGGTTACCACACAGGGGGACATCAGCTTCCCCGAGGACTACAAAGGGAAGTGGGTCATCCTCTTCTCCCACCCCGCCGACTTCACCCCGGTCTGCACGACCGAGTTCATGACCTTCGCCAACGGCGCGGACGAACTCAGGGACAAATACAACTGCGAGCTCATCGGGCTCTCGATCGACTCGCTCTACGCCCACATCGCCTGGCTCAGGAAGATCCAGGAGCTCGAGTGGAACGGGATGAAGGACATCGAGGTCAAATTCCCGCTGATCGAGGACATCCGCATGGACGTCGCGAAGAAATACGGCATGGTCCAGCCCGGCCAGTCCAGCACCCAGGCGGTCAGGGCGGTGTTCTTCATCGACCCCAAGGGCATCATCAGGCTGATCATGTACTACCCGCTCTCCTGCGGCAGGAAGTTCGACGAGATGAAGAGGGTGCTCGCCGCCCTGCAGATCGCCGACGCCGAGCAGTGCGCCACGCCCTGCGACTGGATGCCCGGTGACGACACCATCATCCCGACCGCGGGTTCGTGCGGCACCGCCAAGGAGCGGGTCGAGAGCAAGGATGACAACATCTACTGCCTCGACTGGTTCATGTGCTTCAACAAGAAGAGCTGAAGCGGACCCGAACACGGCCAAACCCCTTACCCTTTCCCATTTATCCTTCCGTCCGTTACTAAAAGATGATATGCCCGGTCGGCGATGCCGGTCCGATGAGCGATCCCGTGCATGAGGCGGTCTCGAAGGCCAAGCGGCAGGCCGAGAGCGGCAACCCCGAAGGGGCGGTCGCGACTTTGGAGGCCTATCTGGAGACCGATCCCCACTGCATCAGGCCGCGGCTGCAGCTGGCGAAGACCGCTTACGACATGGGGGACAGGGCGTACGGCGACCTGCAGATGGAGATCGTCCTCGATCTCGATCCGGACAACCTCGAAGCGCTGAAGGCGGCGGTGACCGTGCTGTCGCGCGACAAGAAGACCCGGAAGCAGGCCGATGCGCTCTACGCCCGGGTGATCGCCCTGGAGCCCTCGGCGGAGATCCACAACGAGTACGCCCGGTTCCTGCGCAACCAGTTCCTCGATTTCAAGCGGTCTGCCGAGTTCTACGAGAAGGCGATCGCCGCCGCCCCCGACCGCTACGAGTACCATCAGAACTACGCCGTCCTGCTGCTGATGGACCTGAAAGATTTCGTCAAGGCCAGGCAGGAGCTGGAGGAGGTGCTGCGCATCCGCCCCGACCACGAATCGGCACGCAGGAACCTCGACCTGCTGCTGAAGAGGAAATTCGATGCCCGGGGCAATCTCAAGCGACGTTTCCTCCGGAGGCGATGACTGTCCGCGGTAGATGGAAATGTTAATTATAGGGGATGCCGCATATAGCGGGGATAGGTGAACAGTCATGGAATTGAAAGGCTCCAAGACAGAAGCGAATCTCTGGACAGCGTTCTCCGGGGAATGCCAGGCAAGGACCAAGTACGCGTATTACGCGTCGCAGGCGAAGAAGGAGGGTTACGAGCAGATCTCAGCCATCTTCCTCGAGACCGCCGAGAACGAGAAGGAGCATGCGAAGCTCTGGTTCAAGGCCCTGCACGGCGGCAGCGTCCCGCAGACGGCGGCGAACCTCGCCGATGCCGCCGCGGGTGAGAACTACGAGTACACCGACATGTACCGCGAGTTCGCGGAGACCGCCCGCAAGGAGGGGTTCAGCGACCTCGCCAACCTCTTCCAGATGGTCGGTGACGTCGAGAAGGTGCACGAGGAGCGCTACCTCGACCTGCTGAAGAACCTCGAGGAGGGCAAGGTCTTCCGCAAGGACAACGTCATCGTATGGAAGTGCCGCAACTGCGGGCACCTGCACGTGGGCACCGATGCCCCCGAGGAGTGCCCCGTCTGCGCCCACCCGCGCGCCTACTTCGAAGTGCGCGAGACCAACTGGTGAAACAACAACCGGGGCCCCTCCGGGGGCCCCTGACATTTCTCTCAGCGGCGGGTGCGCCTCGCGACCCGCTCAGTCGGTGAAGGCGGCCTTGGACCGGCTGATCATGTAGGCGACCGCGAAGCCGATGACCCCGACGAACAGGACCAGCCCCAATATCGAGGCGATCACGCAGGCCAGTACGGCGATCCCGTATTCCCGCCGGATGCCGCAGAGCACGCCGGCCACCATGGCCGCGGCGGCCCCGGCGAGGGTGATGTAGGCAAGCATCCTCATCGTCTCCCCGACCTCCGCCTCGGTGACGAGCATTCCGACCTCCTCGAAGATCCCCGAATCCATCACCGCATCCACCATCGTATCCAGGTTAGTCAGTATGCTGATGCCGAAATACAACGCGATCAGCCCCCAGATGATGCACATCGCGGCGATCAGCGTCAATCGGCTCCGGCCGGCGTCGGCGGATGCCGCTGAACAGGCGGCGTGCGCTTCCGCATCGCCGACGGGGCTGCCGCACTCGGGGCAGAACACGTAGTCTTCCTGCAGTATCGCCCCGCATCTCGTGCAGAACCAGGCTCCGTCTCCCATGCCAGGATATCTGCGTAACATATATTTCAGATGTGGCATGCCGTCGCGGGCATCGGCGGGCGGTTCGATGCATTGAAATAGATGCATGCGATGGTACGGTGCACGGAAGCATGATGCACGGGACCCCCCGTCATCACCGTGGCAGGTCTTTCACCTGCGGGCCGCACGGGGGCCTCTGGCCGGACGTGCGGGTTGGAGTGGTTTTGAATACTGTTTGTTAGCAACGCTTATATAGGGTTTCCATATTACAAAGCCTGCTATTGTCCGACAGGAGGCCTCTGGGTGACCGGCCGGACGATCCGGGAATGGAATCAATATGGTAACAGTCTATGATGTTCCTGCCGAACAACTCATACTCGAAACCGCTCAGAAGCTCAAGGGGGATGACAGGATCA
Source organism: Candidatus Methanogranum sp. (assembly GCA_050309445.1). Taxonomy (GTDB): domain Archaea; phylum Thermoplasmatota; class Thermoplasmata; order Methanomassiliicoccales; family Methanomethylophilaceae; genus Methanogranum. The sequence continues at coordinate 4,980 of JBNRMI010000009.1, forward strand.
AACCTCCCGAGTGGGCGGAATTCGTGAAGACCGGCACACACAAGGAGCGGTCGCCCAACCAGGACGACTGGTGGTACACGAGGGCGGCATCGATCCTCAGGAAGCTCTACATCAAAGGGCCGATGGGGACCAGCAAGCTCGCGGCCGAGTACGGCGGATTCTCCGACAGGGGGTCCAAACCGAACCGGGCCGTGAAGGGCAGCCGCAACATCGTCAGGAAATGCATGATGCAGCTTGAGGCCGCCGGCTACCTGGTGTCCAAGGACAAGGAGGGCCGTTCGATCAGCCCTGCCGGCCAGTCGCTCCTCGATAACACCGCGAAAGAGGTATACGACAAGAAAGGATGAGAACGAAGGAGAGATTCGACATGGAAGACCCTGAATTGGAAGCACTTAGACAGAAGAGGATGGCCGAACTCCAGCGGGATCAGTCCGTGAGAGAGGACGAGGCCAAACGGTTTGAGATGCAGAAGCAGGCCGTGCTCAGGCAGATCCTGACCCCCGAGGCGAGGGACAGGCTCGCGAACATCAAATTAGCCAATCCCGAGCAGGCGGAAGCCGTCGAGATGCAGCTGATCCAGATTGCGCAGAGCGGCCGGATCCAAGGGGTCATCGACGACAACATGTTGAGAGAAGTCCTTCAGAAGATCATCCCCCGCAAGAGGGAGATCAATATACAGAGGAGATGAAGCATGTCAAGCACCAAGCCGCCTGCCATGAAGGCCAGGCTCAATAAGAAAGTGAAGCAGAACCGCCGGGTACCGGCGTGGGTCATGCTCCGGACCAACAGACAGTTCCTGCGCCACCCCAAGAGGAGATCGTGGCGCATAAGCAAGCTCAAGGAATGAGGAGGGAAGCGCATGGCTGATGAAATGGACAGGATCATGGTCGTCCCGCTGAGGAAGACCAAGCAGGCCCCCCGCACCAGGAGGGCCGCCCGGGCGATCAAGGAAGTAAGGGAGTTCGTCATGAGGCACATGAAGGTCGATGAGGAACACGTCTGGATCGACGCATCCCTCAACGAGAAGATCTGGGAGAACGGCATCCGCAACCCACCCTCCAGGGTGACTGTCAGGGCCGTCAAGTTCGACGACGGGCTCGTCGAGGTCTCGCTGGCGGAGTGAAACGCGATGATGAGGCGCTCAAGATATGCGGGCAACCCCAACATCGGGGTGTACGCAGCGGTCAACGAGAGCCTCGGCTTCGTTGCCTGTGACGCGGATCCCGAGTTCATCGGGGATCTGGAGAAGGCATTGGAGATTGAAACATTCATGACGACCGTGGCCGGATCATACGTGATCGGGTCGCTGGTCGCCATGAACTCTTACGGGGCTGTGACCTCCGCCTTCGTGGAGGCGCAGGAGCTCGAAATCCTCACCGAGCACCTCCGGGTCGCCGTCATCGAGGACAGGATGAGCGCGGCCGGCAACAACATCCTCGTCAATGATTTCGGGGCGATCGTCAACCCCGGTCTGGAGGATGACGCCGTCGCCCTCATCGAGGAGGCTCTCGGAGTGGAGGCCGTCCCGTCGCTGATCGGCGGCTGCGATACCGTCGGTTCGGTGTGCTGCGCCACCAACATCGGCTGCGTCTGCACCCCGGATGCCAGCGACGAGGAGCTGCAGCTGATCGCCGATGTGCTCAGGGTGGATGCCAAGAGGGCATCCGTCAATCACGGGATCAAGTACCTCGGAGCCGGCCTGCTGGCCAACAGCAAGGGCGCCCTGATGGGCGAGGACACCACGCCCATCGAGATGGGGCGGATCGAGGACGGGCTCAATCTCTACTGACCTCAGCGGTCGAAGACCCAGCAGCCCATGAACTCGGCGACGTCGTCCCGGGTGATGTCGACCTCGTTGCCCACATAGATGACCGAGTCGTCATCGATGTACTCGAGGAACTCGTCCACCGTGAAGATGGGCAGGGTGAGCCCGCCCACCCGGTAATGCATGGGGACGATGATCTTCGGATCGACCATCTTGATGAAACGGTCGAGCTTCTCCAGCTTGATGGTGAAGGTCTCGCCGATCGGGACGAAGAGGATGTCGACATCGGACAGGGCGTCGACCACCTCCTGCGAGGGGATGTCGCCCAGATCGCCGCAGTGGCAGACGACGATCCCGTCCATGGTGAATTTGTAGAGGGTGTTGAGCCCGCGCTCCGCCCCCTGCTCCTCGTCGTGGAACGAGGGGTAGCCGACGACCTCGAGGCCTCTGACCTCGAAGGCCCCGTTGCGGCCGAGGACATCCTCATGGTCGCCCCTGACGATCCTGTAGGCGCTGTGGTCGGAATGCTCATGCGTCATCAGCACGATATCCGCGGAGCAGACGGGCGGCTTGATGCCCAGAGACTTGCCGTCGTGCGGATCCACCACCACGATCCTGTCGTCACCCCTGAACTCGAAACAGGCGTGACCATGCCAAATAACCTCCATGCCTTTACAATGCGGGCTGTCGTAGATAAAGGTTGTTCGCCCGGTCCCGGCACGGCCGCGGACCGCCGCCGCACGCACGGTCCCGGTCGCCGGGAACGATGCACCGGGCCCCTCCCGCGCCGCCAAGGCGATATAGACCGGACGTGTATCCCGGCCGTCCGGATCACGACGGGTGCCGTCGATGAAGGTTAAATACCGACCGTCCCATATGTTCCATCGATGAACAAGACGCTGGTCCTCGTTGTGGACAGGGACGATGACTTCGGAGTCAAGGCCGGTGTTCAGTCCCCGGTCATCGGGGTCGAGGGGTGCTCGGTGGCGGCGACCGCCCTGGGTATCGCCGATCCGGAGGATTCCGACGTCAACGCGCTCTATGCGGCGATCAGCATCTACGACGACCTGCTCAAGAACCCCGACCGCGGGGTCGAGGTCGCGCTCATCTGCGGCAACAAGAAGGTCGGCTACAAGGCGGATTACGAGATCATCAACGAGTTCGAGGAGGTGTTGCGGATCGTCAACCCCGACAGGCTAATCCTGGTCGGAGACGGGGCGGAGGACGAGTACGTGTACCCGGTCATCTCATCGAGGATGCGGATCGACTCGGTGCGCAAGGTCTACGTCAACCAGGCTCCCGGCCTCGAGGGCACCCTGTACATCTTCTCGCGCATCATCAACGACCCCGGCAAGAGGCGGAGGTTCATCTCCCCGATCGCCTGGATCATCACGCTGATCTCGCTGCTGTACATCCTACCTCAGCTGGCGCGGATCCTCAACGGCGATATCGGCGCCTCATCGGTGACCACCCCCTTCATCGTCTTCATCATCGGGGTGATGCTGTTGGCGTACGCGTACAACACCTCGGTGCAATTGCGCAATTGGCAACAGGACATGATCCTGCGCTTCAAATCCAGCAGCATCTCGCTGACCTTCACGCTGATCAGCGTCATCATCATCATCGCCGGGCTGGTGTACGGGTACTTCACCTTCGACGTGATGTACATCACCCGCGTGACGCAGGCGGTAGCCTGGTACGTGTACTCGGTCATGTGGTTCATCATCATCGCACTGATGGTCTACATCATCGGCAACACGATCGACAACTACTGGCGGGAGAACTTCCTGAGCCTCAGCAGTTTCGCCACCTGCATCTCGCTGTCCGCCATCGGACTCATCGCCATGGGCGGGCTGGACATCATGCTCAACTACCTGGGCGTCGGCAGCAACCCCTCATCGGTGTACATCGTCGAGATCGCCGCCGGACTGATCCTGGCGATTCTCGGCACCTGGCTGACGCGTTATGTCAAGCAGACGTTCCATGTGGTGAAGGAGAGCAATCCCGATGCATCGAAGTGAGTGGGAGCCGATCTACGCCGAGATCCTGGAGGATATGGGCTATTCCCGTGAAGCCGACGAGGACGCAGTGAGGGTGCTCAGGGCGGTGACGATGAACCTCGACCTGAGGGGCGAGGAGGATCTCGCCGAGGCTGTCGGCCACGAGGCGACGGTGTTCGGCAACTCGCCGGGGCTGGAGGAGGACATCTCCCGCACCCCGCCGATCGGCACCTTCATCGCCGCGGGCTCGGCGGTCGGACGGCTGCTGCAGGCGGGCATCCGCCCCGATATCGTGGTCACCGACCTCGACGGCGACATCTCACCGCAGCTGCGCAGCAGCGACAACGGCTCGCTGACGCTGATCCACGCGCACGGTGACAACGCGGCGGCGATACTCATGTACGCGCATCGTTTCAACGGACCCGTCGTCCTCACCACCCAGGCGGCACCCGACGCCGCCGTGTTCAACTTCGGCGGTTTCACCGACGGCGACCGCGGCGTCTGCCTGGCGAGGCATTTCGGCGCCAAGCGCATCCAGCTGGCCGGTTTCGATTACGGGGACCCTATGTTCAAAGAAGGCTCCGATCCGGAGGTCAAGCTGAAGAAACTGGGCTGGGCCGAGCGCATCATCGAGGGCCATAACCCGGAAGACGTCGAGCTGGTCCGCTCCTGAATTCATTTTTATAGGGCTAACGGCTACCCGGGACCGGAGTGTAATCCGTGGATGCCGTCTACATCGTGCTGCTGATCCTGGCAGTGATATATCTGCCGTTCTATGTCTGGGTCAGATACTCGCCTAGAGCCGAGAGGTACGGTCTGAAGAAATACGGTCCGGCGGTCATGCTGAGGACCAAGATGGGCATGCGGCTGATCGAGAAGTACTCGGTCTACACCCGATTCTGGCGTTTCTTCGGCGCACTCTCGCTGGTCATCAGCGCCCTGCTGATGGCGGTGATCATGTACATCCTGGTGGTCGGGATGCTGAATCTGCCGAGCACGCTGCTGCGCGAAGGACTCGGCATCGAGTACGCCCTGGCGATACCCGGGCTGAACCCGCTGCTGCCGGTCGGCTTCGGCATCATCGGCCTCATCATCGCCGTCGCCCTGCATGAACTGGCCCACGGGATGCAGACCGCGGCCAACGGCATGCGCGTCGATTCCACCGGCCTGCTCCATCTGGTGGTCCCGATGGGCGCCTTCGTGGAGCCCAACGAGGAGGATGTGGAGAAGGCCTCGCGCAAAGCCAAGATGCACCTCTACGCCGCCGGGATCGCCACCAACTTCATCGTCGGCTCGATCGCCTTCCTCATCTTCGCCGCCGGCCTGATGGGGGGCATCACCTCGCCGTACGGCGACAACGCCGCCGTGTACGGCATCACCTCCGGTTCGGAGGCCTATATCGCCGATATCCCCGCAGGTGCGGTGATCACCATGGTCGACGGGGAGGATCTCCTGCTCACCGGCAGCACCGTCTACGGCTGGATGCCGGGCAACACGGTCACGGTTGATTATGTCCTCGAGCATTCCGCCGGCACGGCGGAGATATTCTGGGGGACCTGCATCGAAGCGGTGACGCCGGGATCGCCGGCCGCCGCGGCGCTCGAAGCGGGTTGGTACGTGCTGTCGATGACCGGTGCCGGTGACAGCACGGCGACGGTGTTCCGCACCGCCAACGATTTCACCGCCTTCATGGCGTCCACCGACCCGGGGGAGACGGTGACGATAGACTACCTGATCCGCGACGGCGATGCGGTCCACACCGAAACCGCCGATGTGACGCTGGATTCAAGGGGCGGCGTCGGCTTCCTCGGCATCAGCACGACCACCTCGGGCATGAATCTCCGCACCCCCGATGAGATCCTCGGCATCGCCACCGATCCGTTCCACGGCAGCGACGGCCTGCTGAGCGGCGCCGGTGCGGCGCTGACCTACATATCGGGTCCGTTCAGCGGCTTCTCGCCGCTGCCCGAATCGAGCCACTGGTGGTACGAGACCCCGTTCGACGCCGGCGCATTCTGGTGGCTGTGCAGCCTGTTCTACTGGATCTTCTGGCTCAACATCCTGCTGGGCGTGTCCAACGCCCTGCCCGCGGTGCCCTTCGACGGAGGCTTCCTCTTCATGGGCGGGGTGAGCTGGCTGCTGGAGCGGACGGGGATGAGGGATGCCGAGAGACGCGATGCGCTCACCGAGAGGGTGGCCGGTTATATGACCATGGCCGTGTGGATCATGTTCCTCTTCGTGATGATGTCGATACTGTTCTGAAGAAAATAGGGAGGAGACCTCCGACGGACCGAGGGATTGGGAACGGAGGAAATCGCGGTATCCTCCGAACAGGGTCCGGCCATCTGCCGTGCAAGCGCGGTCTCCAGGTGTATCCCCACCCTTGACACCCCCGGAAGGGGGCATGGCTGGCTTGGATGCGGATTACGTCTGTTCCGTATATAGTGATTTTTGAACCCGGTCCGGTAAAACATCCGACAGTCTTTGTTACAAGGTTTGTTACCATATTCGTTATCTAAGAGGACAGCCAGACATCCCGCGGTCTCTGAATACAGCCTTGGAATAGGTATATTAACCGAAATAACCGTGCCCTGTCCTGATGTTCAATCCCGAGAAGGACTTCAACCGGATGGTCATCGAGGCTCTGGGGAAAGACGGCAAATCCATCAGCGCCCTGGCCAAGGAGTTAGAGAAACTGGGGATCAAGCATCACCGGCTCATCCTCACCGGTTACCTCCGGGCGATGACCGACCTGAGCCTGCTGCGGGAGAAGGACGTGCCGCCGTCGAAGATATACATCCCGCTGCGCGGCCCGCCCGAATCGATCTACCGTGCGATCGAGCGCTCCGTCGATCGGCACTCGGACCGCCCCGACGAGGCCGTGCTGTACGTCATGCACCGGCTGTTCAGACGCCCGATCTTCGAGGCCGAGCTCAAACTGGCCGGCGTCACCCGGGTCGACGCCCGACCGGCGGACACCGCCGCCCTGGCCGAGTGCCGCCGGATGATGAAACGCAACGGCAACACCGTATCCTCGGAGATCGCCTACGAACCCACCCATGAGTTCCCCGAGGTCTACCACGAGGTGCTCGCCGACATGCTCTTGGACTCCAAAGACTCCCGTCACCTTGTGATGGAGACGCGTCAGACAAGGCTGCTTTGATGCGTATACCTTTTTATCGTACATCTTTATTCGAGTCGCATGCCCTTGGATGCCGTGGTCTCGGCTATCAAGACATTCCCGGGTGTGACCCGGAAGAATCCCATCCACACCATAGTGGCCAGTTTCCCCCTCGAGAGGTTCCCGCACGTGGCCGCCTCGGAGGGCGAGGATGCGGCCGCGATCGAGTCCGGTGACGAGTACATCCTGCTCGCCACCGACGGCATCATGGAGGCCCTGGTCAACAAGAACCCCTTCATCGCCGGCTACTACGCCGTGCTGGTGAACGTCAACGATATCGCGGCCATGGGCGGCAGGGCCCTGGCGATGATGGACGTCATCTCATTGTCCAAGAGCACCATCTGCGACCTGATCCTCGACGGCATGGCGTTGGGAGTGGAGAAGTTCAACGTGCCCATCGTCGGCGGGCACACCCATCCCGACAGCCGGCACAACGCCATCAACATCTCGGTGATGGGGAAAGTGCCCAAGGGCGACATCATCCGCAGCTCGACGGCCGAGGCCGGTGACGACATCGTCTTCGTCATGGATCTCGACGGGCATTATCCCGAGGGCATGCCCCATGCATGGGACACCACCATGGACAAGGAGCCCGCCGCGGTGCAGCGTCAGATGGGGCTGCTGCCGCGCATCGCCGCACTGCACCTGGTCCATTCGGGCAAGGATATGAGCAACCCCGGCTGCATCGGCACGCTCGGGATGATGCTGGAGAGCTCGCAGAGGGGCGGTACGGTCGACCTCGACAGGATCCCGATCCCGCCCGGGGTGGATCTGATCCAATGGGTGCTCTCGTACCAGGGATGCGGCTTCGTCTTCGCCTGCCCGCCCGGCAACTCGGCCGAGCTCATCCGCCTCTTCGGCGAGGTGGGCTGCACCGGGGCGGTGGTCGGCAGTGTCGACGACAGCCGCGAACTGCGGCTGATCCTGGACGGGGATTCGCGGGTGCTCTTCGATTTCACCACCGAGATCATCTCGGGCTGCGTACCGGATAAAAGATAAGGTGTTAGGCCACAGGGGTGGACACCGCATCCCGTGATGAGGGGACCACTTCGCTCCTCAACCCTGCTGACCTGCAAACGTGGGTAGTTCAAGGTGAGGCTGCTCCCGTCAGGGCCTGGCCCGGTTCCCCCGATCAACGCGGTTCCCGCGACCCTCCGGCCGCGTCATCCGCGCACTCTCACTCCACAGGACAAGATCTCATAGTCGCTCGGTGGGCTCACCAGTTCAACGCTGCCGCCCCCTGCTGTCACCCCCGCTGTTGACGGTTGCGGGTGTAGGGCACGCCAAGCTCCCCGGTCAAGCCTAACGGTACGTTCAGTGGTTGCCTGTATATAATTCCTTTTCGGACGGAGCCGTTGACGGCGATGCCGGCGGGTGAATCATTAAATACCGTTTCGTGCATGGGTCGTGACAATTGTTAGCACGTATCAAGGAGAGTTGATGATGAGTTTCTTCGGAATCACCGATATCTGGATCTGGGGCGCCTATGTGGCCTGCTTCGCCTGCGCCGCGCTATGCCTGGCTTACTATGTCTACTCCGGCCGCCGGGACGGTGAGGCCGATGAGTGACTTCGGCGTCGACATCCCGTTGTTCCTGGTCATGGCGGCGGTGTTCATCGCCGTGACGATCCTGCTGGGGGTCTTCGGCTACCGCAACACCAAGGACAACCAGGATTTCATGCTCGGACGCAAGAAGAGCAACGCCTTCGTCATCGCCCTGTCTTACGGTGCGACCTTCCTCAGTACCTCGGCCATCATCGGTTTCGGCGGGCAGGCGGCCATCCACGGGATGACCATGCTGTGGCTGTGTTTCCTCAACATGTTCATCGGCGTCTTCGTCGCCTTCGCGTTCTTCGGCAAGCGCACCCGGCGCATCGGCCGGGAACTGGGGGCCTCCACCTTCGCCGACCTGCTCGGCAAGATCTACCGTTCGAGGGGCATCCGCTCCTTCACCGCGGTGGCCATCATCATCATGATGCCCATCTACTGCGCCGCCGTGCTCAAAGGCGGGGTCAACTCGCTGGCGGTCATCACCGGCCTCACCCAGTACTACGACCTCATCCTCATCGGCCTCGCCGTCATCGTCGGTCTGTACGTCGCCTACGGCGGCATCATCGCCGTGATGTACAACGATGCGCTGCAGGCGATCATCATGTTCTGCGGCATGGCGGTGATCCTCGTCGTCACCTACGTCACCCTGGGCGGGGTCACCGCGGCCAACACCGCGCTGGGCGAGCTCTGGAGCCAGCACGCATGGGGTTTAACCGGCACGCTGCCCGGCTTCGAGGGCTGGACCTCGTTCTCCGCCTTCGGTTCCCAGGAATGGCTGCTGGTGGTCACCACCTTCCTGCTGGGCGTGGGCATCGGCGTGCTCACCCAGCCCCAGCTGGTCATCCGGTACATGTCGGCCAGTGACGACCGCACGCTGGACAAGTCGATGGTCATCGGCGTGCTGTTCATCTTCGTCATCATCGGATCCGCCTACACCACCGGCGCGCTGAGCAACGTCTACTTCTTCAACGAGTTCGGGCAGCTGGCCGTGGAATACGTGGAGCTGGGGGTGGATTACATCATCCCGACCTTCATCCTCGAGGTCTTCAGCGGGTTCACCCTCGGCGACATCTTCATCTCGCTGTTCCTGCTGTCGCTGCTGTGCGCCGCGATCTCGACGATCAGCGCGCTGATGCACACGATCGGCACCGCTGCCGGTTTCGACCTCTACAGCAATCTGAGGAAGGACCGCCGGGGTCGGACGACGGACACGCAGTCGATCAGGATCAACCGCATCTCGACGATGATCATGCTGGTGCTGGTGGTGGTCTACTGCTACCTGATGCCGTCGGACATCATCGCCAAGGCGACGGCGCTGTTCATGGGCGTTACCGCCACCGCGCTGCTGCCCGCCTATGCGCACGGCCTCTACTCCGGGCGGCCGCGGCGCGACGCGGCGGTCGCCAGCATCGCCGTCGGCACCGCGTCGTACATGTTCTGGGCGCTGTTCGTCTGCGAGGGCACCTCGATATTCCTGCCCGTCTGCGAGTGGATCACCGGCCGGCAGGTGCTGTTCATGGATTCGAGCATCATGTTCGTCGACCCGGTGATCGTCGCATTGCCGCTGTCGGTGCTGGCGATGGTGCTGGTCCTGCTCCTCGGCAGGAGGCCCGCGGATGAGGCCGATGCGTCGGAGGCGCAGCCCGCCGCCGAGTGAGCAAGCTTTAAAAGGCGGAGGCCATGGGGAGCGCATGGCCGGCAAAGCGTTCGAGATGAGGGGCGTCTCCGTCGTCCGCGGCGGCAGGACCATCCTCGATTCGGTGTCGCTCGACATCGCCGAGGGCGAGAGCCTGGCGGTGGTCGGGCCGAACGGATCGGGCAAGACCACCCTGCTGAAGCTGCTGCGGGGGGACCTGTACCCCTACTACGATCCGGACGATCCGCCGGTGATGCGCATCCTCGGCCGCTCCGACTGGAGCGTCTTCGACCTCCGGCGGATGATGGGGATCGTCTCCATGGACCTGCAGGAGAGCTTCGGACGCGGCACCACGGTGTCCGAGGTCATCGCCTCCGGTTTCTTCGGCAGCCTCGACATCTTCCGCAACATGGAGGTCACCGACCGGATGGCCCGCAGGGTCCGGGAGACCGCCGCGGTCCTGGGCATCGACGACCTCCTCGGACGCGAACTGGAGGGGCTGTCGCTGGGGGAGATGCGCAGGACGCTGATCGCCCGGGCGCTGGTCATCCGGCCCGGGATGCTGGTGCTCGATGAGCCGATGACCGGTCTGGATATCGTCATGGCCTCCAGGTTCAGGGAGATGTTCGACATCCTCATGGACCGGGGCGTCAACATCCTGATGGTCACCCACGACCTCGCCGACATCCCCCGGCGCATCGACCGGGCGGTGCTGATGAAGGACGGCCGCGTGTTCTCCGACGGCCGCAAGGAGGAGGTGCTGACCTCGGCCAACCTGAGCGAGACGTACGGAGAACCTATTAACGTCGAAACCCATGACGGACTGTACAGGATGCGTCTAGGATGAGGGATGAGCGATGATGTCCATTTGCCCCGAATGCGGGAGTCAGATCCCGCCCGATGCCGATTTCTGCTATCATTGCGGACGGGTTCGGGATATCCCCTGCAGTACATGCGGGCCCGAACAACTGCCGACCGCGGAGGGCCGCTGCCGTCGCTGCGGGGAGGAGCTGGCGCAGGACAGCGTCTTCTGCCGTCGCTGCGGTTTCATCGCCTCCGACCTGCCTTTCAGGCCCGCGAGGCCCAAGCTGACGCTCAAGAGGGCGATCGGCATCGTGCTGGCGCTGGTCCCCGGGTTCTTCTGCATCTTCGGCCTGGGGCACATCTGGTTCAGACGCTACAGGCGGGCGGCGATGCTCCTCTTCATATCGGTCCCCCTGTTCTATCTGACGTTCATCAACGGGCCCGCCGACTTCACCGGGACCATGGTGTTCCTCTTCAGCATCTTCCTCTACTTCATCCAGGCGATGGAGGTCATGACCCTGGCGCTGCTGTCGGAGGACCGGGACCGGGGTGATTGAGGTGTCCGAGGACTGGACCGAGAGGTACCGGCCGCAGACGCTGACCGAGGTGGTGGGCAATCCCACGGCCGCCAAGACGCTGCGCGCCTGGGGGGAATCGTGGGACGACGGCATCCCGGAGAAGCGGGCGGTGGTCCTGGCCGGCCCGCCGGGCGTCGGCAAGACCTCCTCCGCTTTAGCACTGGCCAACGACATGGGCTGGGGGACGGTGGAGATGAACGCCTCCGATCAGCGCACCGGCGCAGCCGTGCGCGACATCGCGATCAGGGGCTCGCGGTTCAACACCTTCAGCGACACCGGCGAGTACCTGGACGCCAGGTCGGGCGGCAGGAAGCTGATCATCCTCGACGAGGCCGACAACCTCTTCGGCAACGCCGACCGCGGCGCCATGCCGGCGATCAACGAGCTGATCCGCACCACCCTGCAACCGGTGGTGCTGATCGTCAACGACCTCTACGCGCTGACCAGCAAGAGCGCGGCGGTCAAGTCGGATGCCCTGCGCATCGACTTCCGCCGGCCGACCCAGCGGGCGATCGCCGCCGCCCTGGCCGTGATCGCCCGCAAGGAGGGCATCGAGCATGCGGGCGGTGTGCTCGACCGCATCGCGGATGCCGCGGGCGGGGACATGCGGGCGGCGGTCAGGGACCTCGAGGCGCTGTCGTTGGGGAGCGGGAGGCTGACGGCGGATTCGGCGGAGGCCCTCGGCGTGCGCAACGTCCGGAAGGACATGTTCGGCGTCGTCGAGGCGGTGTTCAAACGCAACGACCCGGTATTGGCGCGCAGGACGCTGATGGAGGCCGACACCGATCCGGAGAGCGCCATCCACTGGATCGACGAGAACCTCCCCTACGAGTACACCGACCCCGGCGACCTGGTGCGCGGCTACGAGCGGCTGAGCCGGGCCGATATCTTCCTCGGCCGGGTGCGCCGCCGCCAGTACTACCGTTTCTGGGCCTACGCCAACGACCTGATGATCATGGGCGTGACCTCGGCGCGGATGAACAGCCGGCCGGTGCGCGGACGGCTGCGCTTCCCCTCTTACCTGATGAAGATGTCCCGCACCCGCGGCATGCGGCAGACGAAGAGGAGCCTGCTGGCGAAGCTGGCGGCGATCAACAAGACCTCCTCGCGCCGCGTCGAGCAGGACATCCTGCCCTACACCCGCCAGCTCTGCCTGCTGTCCGAGGACTACCGGCGGATGCTGGTCGAACGGGCCGGCCTCGAGCCCGGGGAGCTGGCCTTCATCATGGGGGTGCGGGTCGATTCCAAGGCGGTGCGCACGGCCTTCGCCCCGCCGGAGGCGGAGGCGCCGCCGCCTGCCGCACCGCCGCCTGAACCGGAACCGGAGAAGACGGTCATCGAGCCGAAGGGCAACCAGAGCAACCTGTTCGATTTCTGAGGTGGAACCATGGATGAATCATACCGCGACCTGCTGATGCGCCAGCAGTACCGCCTGCACAACGACCACGCCGCCGTCAAGCTCTGCCACTGGATGAAGCAGAGCCTGATCCGCGACCGCAGATGCTACAAGCAGGAGTTCTACGGCATCAGCAGCCACAGGTGCCTGCAGATGACACCCGCGATCAACGAGTGCACCCACCAGTGCCTGTTCTGCTGGCGGGCGTTCGGCAAGGACTTCGAGGTGGAGGAGTGGGCCGAACCCAAGGAGATGCTGGATGCGCTGATCGAGCATCAGCGGCTGCTGATCTCGGGCTTCAAAGGCGATGCCCGCTGCGATCCGCGGATGTTCGAGGAGGCCCGCAACCCCGACCAGGTCGCCATCTCGCTCGCCGGCGAGCCGACAGCCTATCCGTACCTGTCCGATTTCATCAAGGAATGCCACAGCCGCGGCATGACCACCTTCCTGGTGACCAACGGCACCTATCCGGAGCGCATCGAGGCGCTCGACACGCTGCCCAAGCAGATGTACGTGACGGTGGCCGCCCCTGACGAGAAGGTCTACAAGGAGGTCTGCCGCCCGAAAATCGCCGACGGGTGGCAGCGGCTGATGCGCACTCTGGAGCTGTTCCCCTCACTGGATACGCGCAAGGTCATCCGCCACACCCTGGTCAGGGACCTCAACTTCGGGTGGATCGACGAGTACGCCGCCCTGGACAACCTGGCCGAACCCGACATGATCGAACCGAAAGGCTACGTCTTCGTCGGCGGTTCACGGGAGCGCCTGAGCCTGGATAACATGCCGTCGTTCCCCGAGATCAGGGATTTCTCCGTCCGCCTCGGCGAGGCGACCGGCATGGTCCCGATCCGCGAGCGCGCCGACAGCCGGGTCGTGCTCCTCGGCACCGAGGGCATGGACACCGACGTCACCGGGCTCTGAGCTCAGAGCATCGGGTCGGCGACGAACATGGCGATGACGGCGACATTGAGGGCCAGGAAGACGTAGACCATCCTGAAAAGCGGCTTCCTCGTCTTGTGCCTGAATGCGCGCATGCCGGCAGTGGCACCGAAGGCGCCGAACAGCGAGAATGTCAGCAGCATCGCCTCGGGCACACGCCGCTTCCGCATCACGGCCCGCCTCTTGTCCATGCCGTAGAGGGTGAAGGCGATGAGGTTGATGATGATGTACATCGCGGCCAGCAACCGCAGTGCATCCTCCGGGAGCATTCAATCACGTCGTCCGTCGATGAATCCGTCTACCCGGGTGTCGAAGCCCTGCTCGTTGCGCTCGGCCTTGCCGTTGAACGGCACCGCGTCGGCGATGCCGAGGATCTCCGAAGCCTTCTCGCATTGTTTGGCGCATTTGTCCTCGGCGCCCGAGCAGGCCACGAAGAGCGAGAGCTTCTTACCCTGCAGCTGCTCCTGATTGGCCTCCAGGAACGTCACCAGTGCCGCGGCCGGTTTGCCGAGCTGCAGCCCGGTCCCGAAGATGACCCTCCGGTATGCCTGCATGTTGATGAGCGTCTGCTTCTTCAAATCGAAAACATCGGCATTCAGCGATTCGGCGATGTATTCGCCGATATCCCCTGCGTTGCTGCCGAATCCGGATGAGTAGATCACTGCTGTGGTCGGTTGCACATTATCCATCCCCGGCCTATAAGATTAAAATACCCGTTAATATAAATTGCGCAGAGAAGGGAATGACCCAGCACCCTGCGGACGGCCTTGGCGGGCCCGCCGGTTCCCGGACCGGCGGGCAGAGACGGTTCAGAATCTCGAGCCGATCTCCCGGGCCGCGGCCATGACCGCCTCGTCACCGGCGGCCGCTCCGGGCGGCCAACTGCCGGAGAAGGCGACCTTGCCGACGGATTCGAAGCCGTACAGGTTCACCATGGTGCCCTCGAGCTTGTCCGCCAGTTCGTCCGCCCCGGAATCACCGCAGGTGGTGACCACCGCGAGTTTCTTGCCCGGGGCGATATTCGAGCTGAAATCACTGTTGAGGAAGGAGTAGAAACGATCCTCCAGCAGCCTGTACTGAGCGCATTGGACGCCGAAGTAGACCGGGGTCGAGAGGATCACGCCCTCCGCCTCCCTGATCGCATCCAGCACCGGCAGCAGGTCGTCCCTGACCACGCATCTGCCCTCGCTCTTGCAGCGATTGCAGGCCTGGCATCCCCTGCGGTCCCCCATGGGGTTGATGTGCACGATCTCGACTTCCCTGCCCTTGGACCTCGCCGCCTCGGCCATGGCGTTGACGATGGCGTCCCCGTTGGCCCCTTTGCGGGGGCTGCTCACTACTGCGATGATTGACATAGACGATTACCAGTTACAAAATGTAACTATACCTATATATAGTTTTTAATTCGGACAAATCTTAAAATGAACGGACCGCCTATGAAGATGCATGATACCCGCAGATCCCGGACTCCCGCTGGATTGCGCTGTCGGCACGGCGATGTCGCTCATCGGAGGCAAATGGAAACCGACGATCCTCTGCAAGCTCATCGTCAAAGGCGGACTGCGCTTCTCGGAACTGACCGAGGAGATCCCCGCGATATCGTCCAAGGTGCTCACCGACCAGTTGCGGGAACTGGTGCGTGACGGACTGGTGCACCGGGCGGAGACGCCCGGACCGCCGTTGCGGGTGACCTACGGCATCACCGACCGCGGACGGGAACTGGCTCCGGCGCTGATGGCTCTCGCCGAATGGGCGCTGAGGAACCTGCCGATGAACCGGGTCCGCTTCAACGGGGACATCCGTCCCGGCTGATCCCGACCCCGGGGCAGCCGTCCGCGGCGACGGGACATGCTTTATTAGCCCGGAGGGGATATAGCAGACGATAACATGGGATATGACGTCGAATTGATAGAGCCGGGGGAGTGCGATAAATACCGTGAGAAATACGGTGATGCGTTCCTCTTCTCGTCGAAGGTCGACATCTCCGGCATCTGCGTGGAGCTGTTCACCTCCGACAGGGACCATGTGGACATGTGGGGTGACAACTTCCATCACATGTCGGGGCACACCCGCTCCCATGCCAGGCTGTTCTGCATCAACGATCCCGAAGAGCCGATGCGCGTCCTCTTCGAGCCGTATGCTAACACCGCTTTCCTCTTCAATTTCGGCTATTACGGCTGGGTGAAGAGCATCGCCCTCGGCGTGGCCGGATGCATCCTCGAGGAGGCGCACCGGACCTACTCCGTGCACGGGGCGGCACTCGATATCGACGGCGTCGGCGTCACCCTCATCGCCCCGTCCAAGGTCGGCAAGACCACCCAATCCTGGGGTCTGCTGAGGGCGAAGAACACCCATCTGATCTCCGACGACTGGTACTTCGTCAACCTCGGCAACGGCAGGCCGATAGCCTCGGGATCCGAGAAGAACTGCTACATCGACGCCGACATCGGCGACGTCTGGGAGGAGTACAAGCCGTTGGTGCAGAACGTCAAGTTCGACAGCAACAACCGCGGCATCGCCAATATAAGATGGGTCTCGGGCGAGAGCTCGGTGATGGCCGCCACCGCGGTCAGGTACATCATCCTCATGAAACGCGATGCGAACGACGATGTCGTCCACCGGGCGATGGGGCCCGAGGAGGCTCTGGAGTACCTGATGGAGAACGACCTGTGCAATCCGCACCAGATCGTCAGTTCCGAACGCAAGATGAAGATCCGTGAAGCCTTCCTGCGGAAGTTCCTCTGGTCCTGCGAGACCCATATGATCAACACGATCAAGAGCCCCGAGGAGACCCAGAATGTGATCAGGCAGATCATCGGGCTGCAGGAGAGCCGGTGAGACCGCGGGGCCGGCCTTGGTGCACCCTTATATACGGGTAACCATTGCCCATCTAACAGCATGAACCCGTACCACATCAGCAATCAGGAGATCGCGGAGCTCAAAGAGACGATGGGCTTCCGGGTCGGCATGGCCAACTGGACCGAGTTCGTCGACAATCATCCCGACGGATGCTCGAACACCGAGCTCATCGTCTTCGTCAAAGAGCAGATGAACCCGCCTTACGAGCAGAAGGACCTCGACGGCTACCTCCAGAGCATCCTCATGACCTTCGTCAACTTCATCAGGGGCAACAGGTTGGACACGCCCATACCGGAATGATTTATAATGTCGTGAGCCTTCGGGTGTCCCGAGGATCATGGCAGTTGTTCATTTCATCACACCGCTCGTAGGTTCTTTCGTGACCATCCTCATGGTCGCATTCACATTGCAATATCTCAAGGTATACAGACGGTGCCGGGATGATCGTCCGACCCGACGGATGCTCTTCTTCATGGTTGTCATCACGGCGATGTTCCTGATCGTCACCGCCTATGCCTATCTCAGCTCATTCGGAGTCATCTGACATCCGGCGCATCAGCGGGTCGCGTGGGTCCCTATAACAATCATATTATATAGAAGAACAAACCATGATTCCATCCGGGCACCTGCCCGGGGAGTCATTGTAAATGTCGAGGAAACAGTTTAAGACAGAATCGAAGCGGCTCTTGAACATCATGATCAACTCGATCTACACGCATCGGGAGATCTTCCTCCGGGAGATCGTCTCGAACGCATCGGATGCGATCGACAAGCTCAACCACAAGGCCCTCACCGATCCCTCGCTGGGAATCAGGACAGAGGCGCTGGGCATCAGGATCTCCGTCGATGAGGAGGCGCGCACGGTCACGGTCTCCGACAACGGCATCGGCATGACGAGGGAGGAGATGGACAAGAATCTGGGCGTCATCGCCCACAGCGGTTCGCTCGGGTTCAAGGAACAGCTCGATGAGGGATCCGAGGACAGCATCATCGGCCGGTTCGGAGTGGGTTTCTACTCCGCGTTCATGGTCTCCGACAAGGTCACCGTGGTCTCGCGGGCGTTCGGCAGCGAGGAGGCCCATGCCTGGTCGAGCGACGGCAGGGAGGTGTACACGATCAGGGAGTCCGAGCGCGACGCGCCCGGGACCGACGTGATCATGCACCTGCGGCCGGACGCCGACGATGAAGATTTCAGCAGGTTCCTCGACCGCTACGAGATCGAGGGGCTGGTGAGGAGGTACTCGGATTACATCCGCTGGCCGATCCGCATGGAGGTCGAGAGCGGCAGGTACGAGGACACGGGCAGGAAAGGCGATGACGGGGAGCCCGAGACGGAATACGTCACCGTGCTCGAGGACAAGGTGCTCAACAGCATGGTGCCGGTGTGGAAGAAGAGCAGGTCCGAGACCTCCGATGAGGAGGTCGCCGAGTTCTACAAGACGCGGTTCCATGATTTCGAGGATCCCGTGGCGGTGATCCGCGCCGATGCCGAGGGTGCCGTCAGCTACAAGGCGATTCTGTTCGTCCCGCGGCACGCACCTTATGATTTCTACACCCGCGATTTCCAACCCGGATTGCAGCTCTACTCGAACGGCGTCATGATCATGGAGCGGTGCGCCGATCTGCTGCCGTTCTTCTTCAGATTCGTCCGGGGAGTGGTCGACTCCCCCGACTTCTCGCTGAACATTTCCCGGGAGGTGCTGCAGCACGACCGCCAGCTGAAGGCGGCGGGTTCCAACCTCACCAGGAAGGTCAGGGCGGAGCTCGAGCGGCTGATGCGTGACGAGCGCGAGGTCTACGAGGAGTTCTACCGCAGCTTCGGCCGGCAGCTCGAGTACGGCGTGGTCGAGGAGTACGGCCGGCACAAGGACGTGCTCACCGACCTGCTGCTGTTCCGGTCCGCCGGCGGCGGGATGGTGTCGCTGGCCGAGTACGTCGGGGCGATGCCGGAGGGGCAGGACCGCATCTACTACGTCACGGCGGAGACCTACGAGCTGGCCAGGAGCCTGCCGCAGACCGAGCCGCTGAACGAGAAGGGTTACGATTTCCTCTGCCTGACCGAGGATATCGACGAGTTCGTCATGGGCACCGTCGGCGAGTACGACGGCAGGGCCCTGTGCAACATCACCACCGACGACCTCGGCCTCGAGTCCGATGAGGACCGCGAGGAGGCCGATGCCAGGGAGGAGGAGTACCGCGGGCTGCTGGACTTCGTCGCTGAGATCCTGGGCGACCGGGTGAGCGCGGTGCGCCTGTCCCGCAAGCTCAGGAGCCACGCCGTGCTGCTGAGCTCCGAGGGACGGATCAGCCTCGGGATGGAGAAGTACTTCATGAACGCCGCCGACGCATCGGAACGCGAGGTCAGGGCCGACCGGGTGCTGGAGCTGAACGCCGATCACCCCGCCGTCACGGCGCTGGCGGAGGCGTTCGCCGGGGACCGGGAGCGGGCGGAGAAGCTGGCGCTGATCCTCCACGACCAGGCGGTCATCGTCGCCGGCCTGCCGCTGGAGGATGTCGTCGGCTACACCGACCGGGTGCTGAGCATGTTCTGATCGTTGGGGCATCCCGCTCCCGTTCCTCTGCACGGGGGCGGGAGTGCCTGCAGCATATCTGTTTCTGAAACGACGCGCACTTGTTAACAAGAATCTAAAGTTATTTATGTACATAGATTCTCTGCACAGACATGAGACCTAAAGCGTACAGCTTACTGCTGACCGCCGCCCTCCTCGTGATGGCCGCGGTCGCCGTGGCACCGCTGCCCGCCGATGCGGACGCGGCCGGGGAGTTCACGATCATCGATTCGACCGGGGCGGAGATCGTCTTCGACGGACCGGCCGAGCATGTGGTGACCTTGGGCGCCGGATACACGGACACCGTCATCCAGCTCGGCCACAAGGACCGCATCGTCGCCGTGGATACTTACTCCACCTACGAGTACACCGGCAACAAGGGATTCAAGGGCATCACCAACGATATGTCCCTCGGCAGCCCGTACAGCAAAGACGATTCGGTTGTCCTGGGCATGCTCCAGCTGATTGAGAAGGGCAGTCTCGGGAAGGACGATGCGATCATCATGCCGGACCTCAGCCCGGCCGCCTATCCGGACATCAACCGCCTGGACTTGGAACTGGCCGGATACGGCTGCAAGATCGTCAGGCTGAACGCGACCACCTACGACGAGGTCGCCGAGGTCGTCACGACCATCGGCAGGATCCTCGGGGATGCGGACAACACCAAGGTGCTGCAGATGCAGGAGGTACGCGACCGGGTCACCGGCATCATCGCCGAACACGGGCTCAGCGGCGCTGCAGGCATCCATATCAGCTCGATGAACAAGGTGTACAACAACAGCATCCTGGTCTCGATGATCGAGATAGCGAACGGGATCAACGCCGGATTCGATCCGGGTCACACCTCGTCGGCCAGTTACACCAGCGACGGCGCCGCGATCCTGCAGATGTCCGAGTTGCATGAGAACACGACCGTCTTCATCGATTCCGGATACAAAGGTTCCGTCGCCGATTTCCGGAACGAGAACCGTCTGCATTGCAACGTGATCAAGATGGGGCAGTTCGACAACAACATCTCCCCGTCGGCCGCCGAGGCCCTGTGGAAGGTGGCCTCGGCCCTGTACCCGGACGTCTTCGAGGGCGAGGAGTCGCCGTTCGATGAGCCGTCGGACAACAGCATGACCTACCTGGCGGTCGGCATCGCGGCTGCGGCCGTGCTCGTCATCGCCGCCGTGGCCTACCTGAGGCGCTGATCCTCCCGCCTAAACCTTTTAACCCCTTCACCTCTACGAGTGCTCCATCATGACCGACAACCGCGGATCCGGGAGCTTGAGATTCGTCATCATCCTGGCCGTTGTGATCGCCATCACCATGACCGTCGCCTTCTTCAGCCTGGGCTGGGCCCGTTGGCCGCTGAGCTCCCGGGAGGTCCTGGACGTGCTGCTCGGCGGCGGCAGCGCGATCAACCGCAGGATCGTGCTCGAGTTCAACCTCCCGCGCGTGGTCATGGCGGTCTTCGTCGGCGCCGGCCTGGCGATATCCGGGACGGTGATGCAGGCGCTGTTCCGCAACCCGATGGCATCCCCGTACATCCTCGGAGTATCCTCAGGAGCCTCTCTGGGAGCCGCCGTCGGCATGCTCTTCACCATCCCCTTCATCCCGCAGCTGATCGCCACCCCGCTGCTGGCCTTCGTCTTCTGCTTCGGCACGATGATGCTCGTCTACTCCCTGTCGCGGGTCGGCGGCAGCACGCATGTCGAGACGCTGCTCCTCTCGGGCATCGCGGTGGGCGCGTTCATCTCGGCGATCGTGTCGTTCCTCACCTTCATCGCCGGGGATAAGATGGAGGGCATCGTCTTCTGGTCGATGGGCAGCCTGGGGCGGGCCTCGCCCGAGAACCTGCTGATCGTCATCCCGGTGGTCATCGCCGGCCTGTTCATCATGCTGATGCTCTCCAAGGAGCTCAATGCCCTGATGCTCGGCGACGCCCATGCGATGGATCTCGGCGTCGATGTCGGGCGCACCAGGCTGGTGCTGCTGGTCTGCACCACCGCCGTCACCGCGGTCTCGGTCGCCTTCGTCGGCGTCATCGGCTTCGTCGGACTGGTGATCCCGCACATCATCCGGATGCTGATCGGTCCCGACAACCGCATGGTCATCCCGCTGAGCATCTTCGCCGGCGCGGCCTATCTGGTCATCTGCGACTACATGGCGCACGCCTTCTCGGGCAGCGTGGGGGTGATCCCGATCGGCATCATCACCGCCCTGATCGGCGGACCCTACTTCATCTACCTCCTGCGGCGGAGACGGCATCAGGTGGGGTGGACATGACCCTCCGCATCGACGATCTCTCGTTCGATTACAACCGCTCGCCGGTGCTGGAGGGCGTGAGCTTCAGCATCAACAAGGGCGAGGTGCTGGGTATCCTCGGCCCCAACGGCTGCGGCAAGACCACGCTGCTCAAGAACCTCAACAAGAACCTCCGGCCGCACGGCGGCTGCGTGCTGCTGGACGGCGAGGACCTGGCGGAGATGTCGAAGAAGGACATCGCCCGCGACATCGCCGTCGTCCCCCAGTCCAACGAGATCCGCTTCGCCTTCACGGTGCACGACATCGTCGCCATGGGGCGGATGCCGTTCATGGGCACCTTCACCGGCGAGTCCGGGCGCGACCTGGAGCTGATCGAAGATGCGATGGAGCGCACCGGCATCCTGGCGTTCAGGGACCGGCACATCAACACCATGAGCGGCGGGGAGCGGCAGCGGGTGATCATCGCCCGGGCGCTGGCGCAGACGCCGTCGGTGCTGCTGCTGGACGAGCCGACGCTCCACCTGGACATCAGCACCCAGTTCGACGTCCTCGACCTGGTGAGGGAGCTCTCGGAGAAGGACGGCCTGACCGTGGTCATCGTCTCGCACGACCTCTCCATGGCGGTCAGGTACTGCGACCGCATCCTGATGCTCAGGGACCACAGGGTGTTCGCCCTGGGGACTCCCGAGGAGGTGCTGACCCCGGAGAACATGCGCGCGGTCTTCAACGTCGATGCCGAGCTGGAGCAGGATGTCCGCACCGGCCGCACCTCGGTCCGGGTGCACGGATCCTGCACCGGCAGGTGATGGGGGCGCGGATATCCGGGGCCTGTGCGCGGATGACCGGTTCCGAGACGACCCATTAACTACTTTGACGCCTTCGAACCGAGTGTGATCCATCTCCATCTGGACGTGTACTACACCGTCGCGATCGCCGCCGCGGTCCTCGCCCTGGGTCTCTTCCTGATCAGGAAATCGGCCCTGTTGCGGCGATACAGCATCCCCGCCGCCGTTGTCGGCGGGCTCATCTTCGCCGTCATCCACGGCATCCTCTACTCGGCAGGCGTCCTGGAGATCACCTTCGACGGCGCGATGCAGAACCTGCTGATGATCGCCTTCTTCTGCTCGGTGGGCTTCATGGCCTCGGTGCGCCTCCTGAAGAAAGGCGGGCGGCTGGTGATGATCCTGCTGGCCGGCCTGACCGTGATGCTGATCCTGCAGAACATGATCGGCGTCTCGCTCGCCGGCATGTTCGGCCTCGACAACAGGCTCGGGCTGGCGATGGGGTCGATCAGCCTGGTCGGGGGACACGGCACCTCGGCGGCCTTCGGACCGCTGCTGGAGGACGTCTACGGCGTCGCCGGCGCCACCGCAGTGGCGATATCGTCGGCCACCTTCGGCCTGGTGCTCAGCGGCCTGATCGGCGGACCGCTGGCCCGGAAACGGATCAACAAGCACTATCTGAGACCGTCGGAAGCGGATATCGCCGAGGTCGAGGGGTACGGGGTGCGGGAGGGCTGCGGCGATGCGCTCGACCAGAACCGATTCCTCAAGGCGGCGATCCTGCTGGGTGTGGGCGTCGGACTGGGCGTGATCCTGTTCAGGGGCCTGGAGGGCAACGGCATCATCCTGCCCGTCTACCTCGGATCGATGTTCATCGCCATGATCATCCGCAATTTCTCCGACGTCACCGGGAGGAAGCTGCCCTCGAAGGAGATCGAGACCCTCGGCTGGATCTGCCTGTCGATGTTCCTGACCATGGCGCTGATCAGCATGAAGATCTGGCAGATCGCCGAGCTCGCCGCACCGATGCTGATCATCCTGGGGGCCCAGGTGGTTCTGGTGTCGGTGTTCGCCTACTTCATCATGTTCCGGGCCACCGGGAGCGACTACGACTCGGCGGCGATCGTCACCGCCATGGGCGGCATGGGGCTGGGGACGACCTCGACCGCGATGGCGAACATGGATTCCCTGTTCGAGCGCTTCGGATTGGCTCCGAAGGCGTATCTGGCGGTGCCGCTGGTCGGCAGCATGTTCATCGACATCATCAACGCCGGCGTGATCACCGGCTTCCTGTACATCCTCTGACGGCTGCCCGCGGAGGGCGTGACCTGATACCCGCCCGGACGCCGTCGGCATGCGCCGGAGATGCCGCCGCGCACGGGGCAACCGTTAGATAGCGGACGAGCAGGTGCTGCACCATGTCCGATTGGCCTGATGAGATAGGGATCGGAGACTTCGCCGTCCACATGTTCAGACTCCAGGATCTGGCAGGCCTCACGTTCGAGCAGGCGTACGCCTCGCTGACGCCGGCCGGCTACACCGACAGGCTGGCGGCCAAATGGGGCATCAGTCCGCAGTCCGTGCACGATCTGAGGCGGGAAGGGGTCGACAAGGCGAGAGCGTCCGGCATCGACCAGGATGAGCTGATCCCGTCGCGTTTCTACCATTCGTTCTGATCTGTCACGTCATATTTTCATTTTCTGCAGCAACACCTTAAATTTTTTTGAAACGTATTCTGTAACATCTTCTCTGGCTTTTTCCGCTCTCTCCTTTACCTGATTTGCGTCTTCGAAGCTAAACGGATGCGGCGGCGCTTCTGGACAGTGAACAATGTCGGTAATGGATGCAAACTCTTTGTACGATTTATGAATATTTTTATCCGATATGATAAATGGATCGTGTCGTGCGTCTTTCAATTTCTTCAAGAGCGGCCTCGGATTTCCCATATGATGCGCTAACTCCCATGATTCATCAAACTTAAAATTCGTTAACTCGTCAGTTATTTCAGAGACTGCTGATAAGTAAACGCTGTATGCATCCACTTCTAACTTAATCCTGTATTTGTCCAATTCGTGTAAGTGTTTCGTACTCTCTATCTTCCAGGTGATGAACGATCCTAGTCCTGTACCGATGATTACAAAAATACCTGAAATAAAATATTCCCACATTTGACTCACATATACTTGTTATTCGGCAGATACCCGGTATCTCCGTTCCGGGATCGACCGATCCATCGACGCGCATCATGCTATAGCTGCACCATAATCGTGTTTGGTTAAGAACCTTACAAGACCTGCCCCCATCTCTTCTAGCCCGATATACGTTTTATCTGCTCTGTTTATCGCACGATCCCGATCTTTGGCAGGTATCTCAGCCTCTTCGTCGATAACGACCATCGATGTGAACTGCATCTCATCTTCCATAGATAGCGTGACGATTGACAAGATGGCTTCAAGGCACTTCTCCTTGTTGTTGACTGCAAACACGAGAAGTGGTTCATCACCTTTGATGTACAGATCCACAGTGATGATATCTCCTCTCTTGCTCTCTATCTCCTTATTGGTCTCTACAGCCTCCTTTTTAACTTGTCCAAGGAATGTGGTCCGCATATCCTCCACGAAGGTGCTACGGACATTTTCCCGGTCCATGTATATCAGGTCCGCAACCTGTATCAGAACCTGAATCATGGAATGCACAGCATTTCCGATTTCATCCGGTTTGAATCTTATGATGATCCTGCCCTCCTCTATCACTGCACGATTGGATTTCAGAGTTCTCGATAGCAGATTGCTTCTGACTTCCGTCTTGAGATTGAGATCTTCGTATGAGAGCCACATCATCGTATGACCCTCGTCGGTGAGCACCCACAGATCGTCCTGCGTTTTCAATACAATGCGGAGCTCGTCACCGTCGGGATATGTGAATTCGGTATGGATGATGTACCTATCGAGTCCTTTCTCCTCTATCTCAACTCCGGAGCACAGAGATCTACGGATGGCCTCCAACATATCCTTATCATTCATTTAAACACCCACTCTTCGAGACTTGATATGTGTTTGTTGACCTCGTATCTTATATTCATGTCCTTGATAAAAATTTTTACCGCGTCATTCCATGTTCGATATGACTCTGTTTTTTCTGCGTACCCCTCACCTTTATGTGTTTTGCGTTGGTACTCTTCAGTAATCTTATGTATGTGAGGGCCGCACATGACCTCTCCCGATAGTAAATTGGTGTGTTTACCGTGATCTCCGTTGTATCTCCGAAGGATATAATCACGATTCTGAGGATCGGTGTATACCAACAATATAGAGAAATTGAACTCATCATCCTCGGATACGCGTATACGCATACTGAGGTTGTATGAGGAGCAGTTCAAATCTATTACCGCACGCTTATGCCCATTGTCCGGCTTCAATCTGAATGGATCTTTTTTGTTTGACGGCAGGTACTTCTCTGCGGCAATGATGCGTTCAACATCTGAATCAAGCAGAACCGGCCTACCTTTGGAAGCTGCGCCGCCGACCGTCAACTCGCCTCACCCCTTACTCTGTAAATGCGTCGTAATCTATAAGACTGTCTTCCCATTCCTCTACTTTAAGCCATTCCCGAACCATCCGCTCACCTTCCGATGTTGGGCGATAGGCTATTGTCGTGCGTATCTGAATCACTTCCTTCTCTCTGATTGAGCCTGTCTCAACAAATTTCTTCAACTGCTCGATTTCGGTGTTTTTTTTTCTTTTTCAGAAATTACCCCTACCTGATCGATTCCGGAGCTTTCACATATGATGACCAGGACATTGAGAAAGCTTTCTCGCGAAACGAGATTGCGTATGCCTTACACAATTCGATGTTGGCTATTGTAGAAATATGGTTATTCGCCTATTGACAATTTTTGTAATCGTGGTGTGATACCGAAAACCATAACGCGATGACGCGAGAGAGACCGGGATGTTATGACGTCGACTACAAGAGCTTGAGATCGAAGCGAAATATCTCGTGTATTAGCCCTTCCTTTTACCTCCTTCCGAAAATCATCGATCGAAGAAACATAGACTGACATGGTAAGTACACATTACGAAAAGCCGGAATCAGAGGTGCCCAGATCGACCCCTGACGCTGTTTCATCGTCGAAGCGGTCAGCCACAACTCGACGAAGACGACCGAGCACGCCTACGGGCGCCCCCGCAACGACCGTGTCGTCCGGGAGATCCTCGACATGTGGCGCGACTCCGGGGAGGCGGCCGATAAGGAGAGTATATAAATGAAAAAAGCGGAAACTGAAAAAATTGAATTTGAAAATCAGAGCATCTGGATAGGGGATGTGGGCGCGGAGAGAGGGATTCGAACCCCCGAGGTGAGACACCACCGGTTTTCAAGACCGGCGCCGTAGGCCGGGCTTAGCTATCTCCGCCCGGCGCTCATTAACAGATGCTCATATTTAAAATCACGACGCCCGGGAAGCGGATATACGGTGCGCGGAGCAGGATCGGGGAATCCGGCGGACAGCGGCGCAATGAGGGGATCTCCACGAGAAAGCGACTAACAGGGGTGCCCGGGAACTGCTGTACCCATACATGCCCAGTCCCCGGAGCAACACCCCGGCAGAGGCAGGGAGTGTGTTTATCCAACCGCGTCCGGGTACACAGTGCCTGTTGGTGAAGGGAATGCGTGGTCTCCGTTCACCTCCGGTCCTATGCATAGGAACTGCGGGGTCCTGTAGCCCGATATCACTCGGGTTTCCTCCCGCAGGACGGCTCAACCCATGGTTCATCCGTCCTCGGCCGCTCCGTATGCACGCCGGGGCTTGCTGTGTAACGGTTCCGAATCCGCGAGGATCCTCACCTGCACACTGCCAAACGATAATACAACGTATTCGATATATAATGATTTTGATTTAGGCATCCAGCGATATATATTATACGCCGTTAAAGACAATCTCCACATCGCCATCGTCATCCGGCCAGCGTCTGCCGAAATACCCGCCCATCGCTCCGAACCACAGGGTCTCCATCAACAGCGAGACCACGCAGGGGAGCAATGCCGCCGGCGCCGACGAGAGCAGCAGGATGCACAATGTCGCCGCCAGGCCGGAGTTCTTCCATACCGCCATCCCCAGATAGACGACCGCCCGGCCGCGGTCGACCGCCGCCCGCTGCATCAGCCTGAACATCACCAGGCTCAGCAGGAAGATCCTCACGAAGGAGGCGAGCGCGATGTAGAGCACCAGGACGGGCTCGGCGATGAAGCTGTCGCGGTTGAATCCGACCGCCAGCGTCACCATGGCGAACATCATCATGTTGATGCCGATGAGCTTGGCGCTGCGGCCGAGCCTCAGCTTTCTGAGCGGATAGGTGGCGGCCAGCGGCACGGCGATGAAGAGGATGACATACTTGAGCACCTGCAATGGGTTGACCGCCCCGCCGGTGAACAGGAGCGTCATCGCCGGGGTGAACACCAGGGCGCAGAGGTAGATGACCACCGAGGACAGCACCGAGAGCTTCATGTCCCCCTTGTGGTAGAGGGTGAATGTGATCACCGACACGGCGCAGGGCGCCGAGGCGAGGAGGGCCCAGCCCTTCCACACATCAGGGTGGGCCTGCTTGAAGAGCAAGCCCATCAGCAATGCCGAAACGGTGCTGACCGCCAGGCAGGACAGGGTCGCGAGCAGGATGCCCCGGGAGTTCTCCCGCACATCGTCGCGATGCAGGGTCAGACCCTCCATCGAGAGCGACATCTGCACCATCAGCACCGCGATCAGCAGGGTGGAGGTGACCTCCCCTGCGGAGCCCAGCAGCAGGGCGCAGACGACACCGGACGCGATCCAGCAACGGACGTCGGTCAGCACGTTCAGCAGTGCCATGGATGCATGATTTTTCCGCAGATATTTAGCTGTTGTTCAGTCTTCCCGGAAGAACCCGGTCGCGTCCCGGACAGCATCATCGGTGACCTTCGCCTCCAGCTGCCGCCGGTACCTCGCCGCCCGGGAATCGAGGATGACCGCCATGCCCCGGTCGGTCTCGGTGCGGATCAGCCGACCGACCGCCTGGCGCATCTTGCGGATCGCCGGCGTCTCCTGCAGGTACTTCCAGCCCATGCCCCGGCCGTAGCGCCGGTCGTACATCTCGCCCATCGCCTTCAGCTCCAGCGAGGGCGGCGGGAACTGGATGCCGACCAGGATGGCGAACGACAGCTCGTCGCCGGGGAAATCCATCCCCTCGGCCACCGAGCCGCCGATGACGCAGAAGAACACGCCGCCGGACCCCTTGCGGAAGATGTCCACCGCCCGCATCGTCCGGGCCGGCTGCCCGGCCTCCTCCCAGTAGAGGGCGCGTTTCACGTCGCGCTCCAGGAAGGGGCGCATATTGTTCATCAGGCGGTAGGAGGGGAAGAAGACGATGGTGTTGCGGTCGACCGCATTGCAGAGGGCGGCGATGCGCCTGACGATCTTGGTGCTCATCGCCTTGTCGCGCTGCATCACATCGTACTTGGTGGTGAGGTCGTCGACGTAGACCACCGAGCGGTTGCCGGGCGGGAACGGCGAGGGGTAGGTGCGCGCCAGGGTGTCGGAGGGCAGGCCCATGATCTTGTGGTACTGCTCCAGCGGCTGCAATGTCCCCGACATGTGCAGGGCGCTGTCGAGACCGCGCATGAACATGACGATGTCGTGCGGATCGATGCAGGTGGCGGAGAGGTACTCCCCGTTGTCATCGGCCTTGACCGCCTTCACGTGGCGGTCGCCGCCGGCCGCCGTCCAATCTTTCAAAGCGGCGGCGACGGTGTACACCGGGGACATGCGCTGCTCCCCCGAACCGAGGATCATATCGGTCCGCTCCTCCCCGAGGAGGATCATCCGGTCGATCGCCGCCTCGAGCCCGGCGCGGTCGATCCTGAAACGTTCGCAGATCAGGTCCTCCAGGGCGCCCGGCGGCAGTGCCGCCTCGGTCGAGCCCAGGGTCAGATACTTAACCGCCAGCTGCCGGACGGCGCTCCTGAGCTGCTTGAGGAAGTCGTCGAGCACCACGCCGGCATGGAGCTCGGGCTTCCTGAACGCCGAGCACTCGTCGATCGCCGCCGCGATCATCTGCATCGGGATGCGGAAGCTCTCCTGCTGCCGGGCGGCGTCGATCAGGTTGTGGGCCTCGTCGACGATCAAGGCTATCTTGACGTCCTCGCCGCCGAGGTTGGTGATGAAATTGGTGCGGATGTCCTCGGAGAGGATGTGGATGTAAGGCGCGACCACGACGTCGAAGTCCTTCATCAGCATCCTCCGCACCTCGTACGGGCAGATGCCCTTCTCGGCGCAGAAGGCGTCGAGCTCGGCCGAGGTGGGGAAGCTCTCCTTGCAGAACGCCGTCACCTGCGGCAGCATGCCGGCGGTGCGGTCATAGTGGATGCATCCGCCCGCCTGGCCGCGGTTGCTGCGCGACTTGCGGTCCTCGCACATCATCGAGAGGACGCTGGGCGACATGCCCTCGTACTCCTCGCCGGTGAACAGCCGGCAGGACTTGTTCCTGCCGGTCAGGGTCATGCCCGAGACCGGCTTCACCGTGGAGACCGCCTTCAGCTCCTTCATCACCTGGTCGCTCTGCGAGATCGTCCGGGTCAGATAGACGATCTTCTTACCGGTGCGCTCGGCATGCTCCAGCGTCGCCGCCAGCGAGACGATGGTCTTGCCGGTGCCGGTGCCCGACTCCATCACGATGTGCCGGTTGTCGTCCAGCGCCCGGCGGATGTCGAGGATGATGTCCAACTGGCCTTCGCGCGGCTTGTACGGCATGTAAGGGGCCTCGCTGTTGGCCTGGTAGACCGGGGCGGCGGGCTCCGGCCGCTCCCGCCGCCTCAGGAACCCCGAGAGCCCGGTCTGCTTGCTCTCGGTCTCCTCCGACAGCGCCCGGCCGCATACGGTGCAGCAGGTGCTGCCCGGGAGCATCAGGCTCTGGCAGTTGGTACAGAATCTGGTCCGCATCGGATTCACCAGAGTGGTCGAGGATATAACATTATCCCGGGGGTCGTCGAAAACGGCGAATCAGAGCTCGCGGCGGCCGTGGGTGATGCCCAGTGCGACCTCGCGCATCAGATGCTCCTCGGCCTCTTTGACCCGCTCCAGCAGCAGGTATGTGTTGGCCAGGTCCTGGTGCATGTGGGCGAGCACCTGCACGTCATCCAGGCGGTTGGCGCCGAGCATCTCCTCCAACAGGATGATCGCCGCCTTGCGGTCGGCGATGTACTCATCCATCTCGTTGCGCTCATGCCTGATGTCCCCCCGGACGATGAAGGAGAACACCAACGACATCATATCCTCCAGATGCCCCCTCTCCAACAACTCCCGGCCGACGCCGATCGCCTCGGTCAGCATCCCGGTCGCGCGGTCGTCGTCACCGGCCATCCTGGCGGCCTGGCCCAGGACATTGAGCAGGTCCAGGCGGCGGTTGAGCGACCAGGGGTCCTCCCTGGCCGTCAGCAGCGAGCCCGCCTTCTCGGCGAACGGGTCGGTCCCGGAGGTGATGCCGGCGTCGATCAGGTCCTCGATGCAGCCGATGCACATGAGCACGGTCCGCCGGCGGTCGTAATAGCGGCTGTCGGCATGCAATTCGTGCAGCCGCAGGGCCGCGGCGGCGTAGTCGTCGGCCATGCAGCGCACATCCTTGGAGAGCAGCTCGCCCCGCGAGACCAGCGCCTTGATGTAGGCGCCGGCATCGACCTCCTCGCCGGCCGCCTCGAGATGCATCATGATCTCGACGGCATCATCGAAGTCCGAGAGCGCCGAGACGTATGAATCCATCATCGACAGCACCGCGCCGCGGTTGAGGTAGACGTCCAGCAGCTCCCGCTCCGAACCGCCGGCGGACTCGAGCCTGTAGGCTTCATCATTGTAATCCCTGAGCGCTTCCTCGAGATGGGCGTCCGACGGCGGCATCATGATTGCCGGATACGGGCTCCGATGATAAAAATCAAACGGGGAGCCGGTCGAGCAGCTCCAGGTAGAAGGATTCCGTGTCCTCGTACGTCGCGAGGTTGAAGGCCAGGACGCGGGCGCGGTCGCTGTGCACCGCGATGTGCAGGGCCACCCCCGTGTTCGAGGCCAGGTCGTAATCGCCGAAGAGACCGTTGCTGAACAGGCCCGACCTGATATGGGAGCCGCCGAAGCCCATGGTCCTGAAGCCCGTGTCCATGTCGGGGATGAGCTCGACCGAGACGATGTCGTCGTATCTGACCGACACATGCAGCGAGGGGGCATCCACCTTCAGCCGCTCCTCCCCGAGCTCGGCGTCCACCGAACCGTACTGCATCAGGGCGTACACCCCTCCGACCGTGACCGCCGTGACGACGATCAGGACGGCCGCGACGGCGAGCTTCCCCCGTCTCGACATGCCGGGCAGCCGCTCCGGCCTCACCCGCGGGTCGCGGAGGTAGCGCCCGCCCGTGTTCATGTACACGAGCAGGACGACCGTCAGCACCATGACCAGCAGGAACGAGGCCCAGAACACCCAGATGTCGCGGAATAGGAAGACGGCCAGCATGCCGATGAGCAGCGGCAGGGAGATGTCGATGACCACCCAGCCGGTGGCCCGGGCGACCAGTCGGCCGTCGTAGGCCGCCTTGCGTTCCGCCGACATGGTGTTGAAGCCGGCGACCAGCGACTGGCCCCTGCCGGTGGCCGCCATGTACCCGCCCAGGAGCAGCAGCGGGACGATCGCGGCGGCGGTGATGATGATGCCCGTCCACAGCGAAGCCCCCGAGGACACGCCCTCGAAGCGGTAAGCCAGAAGTATGAGCAGCACCGCATTGGGAACGACCGCCATGAATTGGTAGAGCCTCTTTCCCTCCAGCATCATCCTCTGTATAAGCCTGGCCGGGATATAAGCCCGACGGAACACTATATATCGGCAACCCGCTTAGCAGCGCATATGCAACAGAAACGCGTGCTGGCGATCCACGACATCTCCTGCTTCGGCAGATGTTCGCTGACGGTCGCCCTGCCGATCATCTCGGCCACCGGGGCGGAGTGCACCGTGATCCCGACCGCGGTGCTGTCCACCCATACCGGGGGGTTCAGCGGCTACACCTACCGCGACCTGACCGAGGACATCCTGCCGATCACGGAGCACTGGAAGAAGCTGGACCTCCGCTTCGACGCCGTCTACACCGGCTTCCTCGGCTCGTTCGAGCAGATCGGCATCGTCTCGGGCATCTTCGACGGTCTGAGGGCGCAGGGCACGCTGGTCGCGGTCGACCCGGTCATGGCCGACAACGGCAGCCTCTACCCGATCTTCCCCGCCGACTTCCCGCAGGGCATGCGGGAGCTCTGCGGCAAGGCCGACGTCATCATGCCCAACATCACCGAGGCCTGCCTGATGACCGGCACCGATTACACGCGGGGCCCGTACACCCGGGAGTGGATCGACGACCTGCTGGAGCGGCTGGGGGGCATCGGCGCGACGCGGATCATCCTCACCGGGGTGCATTTCGACGATGTCAGACTGGGCGCGGTCGCCTACGACACCGCGACCGGCGACCGCGAGTACGCCTTCCGCGACATCGTCCCGGGCTACTACCACGGCACCGGCGACGTCTTCGGCTCGGTGGCGGTCGCCGCCCTGGTCGGCGGCTTCGGCCTCGGCGAGGCCACCCGCTTCGCCGTCGACTTCACCGTCGACAGCATCATCCGCTCGCACGAGGCGGGCACCGATGTGCGGTTCGGCGTGAACTTCGAGGCGGGCATCGCCAAACTGCTGGCGGACATGGAGGCGCGCGGATGACGCTGATGTTCGCCGACCGGTCGGACGCGGACGAGCTGGCGGCGATGGCCGGGGAGATCTGGAGAGGGTACTTCCCGGACATCATCGGCGCCGACCAGACCGAGTACATGATCGGGAAGTTCCAGACGGCCGATGCCATCCTCGGCCAGATGGACGACGGCTTCCGCTACGGCTTCATCACGGACGACGGCCGCAAGGCCGGCTACTTCGCCTTCCGCCCCGAGGAGGATGCGCTGTTCATGGGGCGCCTCTACGTCCTCGAGGGGTTCCGCGGCCGGGGGCTGGGGTCGCGCACGCTGCAGGGGATGCTGGAGATCGGCCGGGAGCTCGGGGTGAGGCGGATGTACCTGCGGGTCAACGTCAACAACCTGTCGGCGATCGCCGCCTATGAGAGGAACGGCTTCACCGTCGCCGAGGCCGACTCGGTCCTCGACATCGGCGAAGGGTACGTCATGCACGACCACATCTACGAACATGTCTACTGAACGATTCATCCCGACACTGCCGGAGGAGGTGGAGGCGAGGGGCTGGGACGGCCTCGACATCATCATCGTCTCCGGCGACACCTACATCGACTCGGCCTACAACGGTGCGGCGGTCATCGGACGGCATCTGATCGATCACGGGTTCCGGGTGGGGATCATCTGCCAGCCCGACGTGTCGTCGGAGGCGGACATCACCCGCCTGGGGACGCCGGAGCTGTTCTGGTCGGTGACCGCCGGCAGCGTCGACTCGATGGTGGCCAACCACAGCCCCACGCGCAAGTTCCGCAAGGAGGACGACTTCACGCCGGGCGGGGTCAACGACCGCCGTCCCGACCGGGCCTGCATCGTCTACACCAACCTGATCCGACGGTATTCCAAGGGGGCGACGGTCGTCCTCGGCGGCATCGAGGCCAGCCTCAGGCGCATCGCCCATTACGATTTCTGGTCGGACTCGGTGCGGCGGTCGGTGCTGCCCGACAGCAAGGCCGACATCATCACCTACGGGATGGCCGAGCGCTCCAACCTCGAGCTGGCGCAGGCATTGCGGGACGGGCGCGACTGGAAGGGCATCCGCGGCATCTGCTACATGTCGCCGGAGGCCCCCGACGGCTACCTGGAGCTGCCGTCCTACGAGTCGGTGAGCGACGGGCGGGAGAAGAACCCGGATTTCATCCGCATGTTCCGCGTGTTCAGGGAGAACTGCGACCCGGTGACGGCGAAGGGGCTGGTGCAGGCGCATGCCGACCGCTACCTGGTGCAGAACCCGCCGCAGCCCTGCCTCACCGCCGAGGAGCTGGACCGGGTGCACTCGCTGGATTACACCAACGAGGTGCACCCCTACTACGCGGCGCAGGGGCAGGTGCGGGCGATGGACACGATCGGGAACTCGATCACCACCCACCGCGGCTGCTACGGCGACTGCTCGTTCTGCGCCATCGCCGTCCACCAGGGGCGGAGGGTGGTCTCGCGCTCCGCCGATTCGATCGTCGCCGAGGCGGAGCGGATCGCCGCGGTGCCCGGCTTCGACGGCGTCATCCGCGACGTGGGCGGGCCGACCGCCAACATGTACGGCATCGAATGCACCCGCAAGGCGGCGATGGGCGCCTGCACCGACCGCCGCTGCCTGCTGCCGCAGCCCTGCGACAAGCTGCCGCTGGACCACCGGCCGCAGATCCGGCTGCTGGAGCGGATCGCCGCGGTGCCCGGGGTCAGGAAGGTGTTCGTCTCCTCCGGGGTGCGGCACGACATGGTCGTCCACGACCGCGCCCACGGCAGGGAGTACCTGGAGCACCTGACCGCGAACAACGTCTCGGGGCAGCTGAAGATCGCCCCCGAGCACATCTCCCGACGCGTCCTGGAGCTGATGGGCAAACCCGGCCCCAATGTGCTGCTGGACTTCAAGGACATGTTCGACACCGCCAACCGCAGGGCCGGCAGGGAGCAGTTCCTGACCTACTACTTCATGGCCGCCCATCCGGGCTGCTACCAGAGCGACATGGAGGAGCTGGGGGATTTCGCCCGCAGCGAGCTGAGGACCAATCCCGAGCAGGTGCAGGTCTTCACCCCCACCCCGTCGACGCTGTCGACGATGATGTACCACACGCGCAGGGATCTCGAGGACACCCGTGACATCAAGTCCGAGCATTCGATCCCGATGCGCCAGCGGCAGAAGGAGGCGGTGACCGATCCCGGCCGGAGACGCGCGCCGAAGAAGCGACGCTGAGCTGGAGGCGCTGCTGGCACCGCTGGCCGCCGAGCACGGCCGCGGGTGCGTTACAGCGAGGTTCAGAGGCACGCGCGACCTCTCGCTGAGCTGGAGGATCCGCCCCGACCGCATCGAGGTGGCGCTGTCCGACCACCTCGCCGATGCTCCGGACGGGGTCGTCCTGGAGTTCGTCGGCGCGATGATGCGCGGCGACCGCAGGGAGGAGGCGCTGCCCCTGTACACAGAGTGGGTGAGCCGCGACGGCTTCGCCGCCGACAGGCGGCGGACGTTCCTCGCCCGGAGCCGCAACCTGACGCGCACGCCGGCCGGCCGGCACCGCGACCTCGGGGACTCGGTGCGGCGGCTGACCGCAGCGGGGCTGATCACCGCGGCCGACACGGAGGATGCGGTGTTCTCCTGGACCCGCAGGCCCAATCTGCGCAGGGTCGGCTACTGCTCCACGCTGATGCGCGTGGTGGCGGTCTCCTGTGCGCTCGACGACCCGGAGGTGCCCGAGCATGTCCTGGATTACGTGGTCTACCATGAGGTGCTGCATCTGCGGCAGGGCCACCGGCCGTTCCGCAGGCCCCACGACCGGGAGTTCGCCGAGGCGGAGCGCGTCTACCCGCGCAAAGACGAGTGCGACGCGTTCCTCAGGGCACTGGGCCGCGGAACCCGCAGGAGGTGAGCCGGATGCCCTGTCGGGGCCCGGACGCAGCCTTCAGGGACCTTCGTGGATCTCCACCCGTTCCTGCGTCATCTTCAGACCGACGATGCCGGCGACGATCACGACCAGGAACATCGCCGTGAACAGGTTGATCGCCTCCAGGCCCAGGACGGCGGACACAACGATGGTGCCGACCACGCCCAGGCCGATCCACACCGTGTACGCCGTGCTCACCGGTATGTCCGCCCTCATCGCGGCCGAGAGGCACCAGATGCTGAGGAAGACGAAGAGCACGACGACCGCATCCCAGAGGATGTTGGTGAAACCGTCGGTGTAATCCAGCCCGATGGCCCATACGATCTGGAAGATGCCGCCCATGATGATGAGCAGCCACCCCATCGCCGCGTCGTACCTCATGATAACAGCCCCCCGGAGGCCAGCCGGACGCCGATGACGCCGATGATGATCATCGAGACGAACAGCAGCCGGACAGGCGTGATCCTCTCCTTGTAGAAGACGACGCTGATGCCGACGACGATGGCCGCGCCGATGCCCGCGAGTATCGCATAGGATATGCCGGGACCGATCTCGGCGACGGCGAGGGCCAGCAGGTATAGGCACGCCATGATGAGCACCACGGTCAGCACGCCCCAGGAACGGTTCCTGAAACCGTCGGCCTTTTCCAACGTGATCACCCAGCAAGGCTCGAGGATGCTGGCGGCGATCAGATACAGCCACCCTAATTCCATGTAGATATATCCCGTCGCGGCGTTATATATCTATGCCAGGCAATGTGCCGAAGCACATCATGCGGTGACGGTCGGGGACCGGTGTCCGGATCGGCGCGTGTGCAAGGTCCGTATCTGCATAGGCCTAACGGCGGATCGCATCGCCGAAGACAATGTCACGGAGGATTCCGTCGCGGATCAGTCCTCAGGCTCCAGATCCAGCTTGGGCAACCCTTTGACGATCTCCATCGTCTTGACGCTCATACCCATGACCGAGAGCACAAGTTCGAGTATGTAACGGCCGCCGTCGAAATCATTGGGATCGTTGATTATCCCCGACTCCTTGTCTGTCCTGATCTGATATCTGTCCACAAGCCAGGCCAGAGCGGAACGTCCGTTGACTATGTACTCGAAGACCTCTTCCGGAATCTCCTCAATAGTCAGATGCTTGTTGTAGGTCAGCCGTCTCCGCTTCGGATCGAGTCGCATCTTCTCGACTCTGCAGAGAATGTCTTCATCCAGCAGATCTGCCACGTCCATATTGCCTACGAACCTCAGGCCGTCGGGAATCTCCGCCTCTTCATAATTCAGGTGCAGATCCGCCAATTTGCGTCCTGCATCTGTAAATGCCCTGAACTTCTCAACATCTTTGACCAAGCCTATGCGCGGAAGGGAGTACATAAGATCGGCGGAGAATGCGTCGGCGTACTCCGGCGCATGCAGGTAGCCGTAGATGTAGAAGAAGATGTCTTCTTTGGTCACGGATTCCCCGTATCTGCTCCGGAAGACCTCTGATGCGTGATCACTTATGCCGTCATGTCTGATGATGTCTTCACCGCCATCTGTGAGACGGAGCTGTTTTGTTCTCGCTCGAATGGCACCGGTGTCCTCATACCAATACAGCGGGAAGCATTGCCCATTTGCCATCAATTGAATGTCGGTCATGTAATCGGTCATGAGGCATGAAAAATTTTTCTTAGCACCTACGCCGGATACACAGATTATGAGATTGTGAGCATCCGGAGTCGGGAATATGCGCGGCATCTGACCCACTTCATTAAGATTGGAATCGTTATCGAACCAAGTCTTGACAAACGGACGGTATATGGCAGTCGTGATGCATTCCAAATTAGAATGGAGTTTCCTCTTGCTTTTGAATCTGGACCTTATCGGAGTCGACCATTTTGTCCGAGGATCTTCTCTGTCCATCACACCCCGATTAAGTTGTTCCATATAACCCTCAATGAAATCAGACTTTATCTGTTTCAATTTATCTTTAGAAAAATTGTAAGCCCACGCATCACGATTTGTTCTGTACCCGCTAGTGTAACCTATGAAAATTGTTTCCTCTTCGTGTTTATCGAATTTTCGATGAGTGTTGCCCGCCAGCGGCACAAAATCCTGGAAAACCTCGTTCCTCTCGATGATCCAGTCACCGTTCTCTTTGATATGGAGAGTCTCGAGTTTTTTCTTTTTCTCCATCGCATGAAATGATCCGTTTTCTTCCAGCAATTCAAATTTTTCCTTCAACTTCATGTAATCGGAGGCCTTGGCGTAATACACCTTGGCGTTGCCTTTGTAATTTTTACGGTATATTAAAACAGTGACGGCAATACCCGTTCTCGATCCATCAGCAAATACTCCATCGCCTTCACGCCTTCTCAATTCTCCTTGAGTCGTCGCATCGCCTCTTAAATTGAAGACGTAAATTTTCGAGAACTCCCGTTCCAAGGTCTTACGGAAACCGACGAAGGCGTTGCCTGTGAGCCATCCATTCGGCGTCACGAAGGCTACGACCCCATCTTCTCCACGGAGGCGGTCTGTCGCCCATCTGAAGGCCCTGACATAATTGTCGTAGACAGAGTTCACATTCCCCTTCTTATTTTCGAACCACCCATCGTCAAGATATGTCTCGGCTATGCGTCTGTCCACGCCATCCCGATATGTGCGTTTCTTCGCATCATCACTGGCTGATTTCTGTAACGCTCCGTACGGCGGATTGCTCATGATGACTGTGATCGGTGCCGCGTGTTCGCGTTTTATCCTACTTTTGTTTCTGATAAAGTACTCCTTATCAGAAAGCGTCGTCTGCTCGGCCCCGCTCTCGCAGATTTTCTCAATGTTGAAGGTATCTGTCAGAAGTATGTTGCCGAACGGCACGTACTCGTCGGCCCCGGTCACCATCGCATAGGTGTTCTCGATATTGACCGCTGCGATGTAGTATGCCATGAGGGTGATCTCATTGGCGAAGAGCTCCTCCCTGAATTTACGTTCAAGATTTTCTTTGGAGATGATGCTGGATTCCATCAACCTGGCGATGAAGGTGCCGGTGCCGGAGAACGGATCGAGTATATTGACACCCTCGTCACCCAAGCCGATACTGAACTCCGTCTGCATGACGTCGGATACAGAATTTATGATGAAATCAACAATCGATATACGAGTATAGACGATGCCGTCAACCATCTGGCTCTTCGGGAACGCGTTTTTGAAGAACTTCTCGTAGAGCGCAGTGATCACCCTCTGCTTGCCCTCCTTGGTATTCACATGCTCCAGGGTGCGGTTGACGCTGTCGTAGAATTCACCGAGGCGGTCATCGATCTCGCGCAGTCCGTCCTTGGCATGAATCTCCTCGAGCATGGCATCGATGGCCTGCGAGACGGAATTCTGCTTGGTGAACCCTTCATCACCGAACAGCTTCTTGAAGATGGGCTTGGTGATCACCTGCTGAGCGAGCATATCGATCGCATCCTCCTCGGAGACGACGTCGTTGACACTCGATCTCAACCCTTTGAGATAGCGGTTGAACGCCCCCTTATACTGCTTATATCCGTAATCCTCATGTCTGCAGATCTGCGTCAATTTAGCGACCAGATCGGGCATTACCTCGGCAACCTTCTTGGCCCAATTCTCAAAATAATCACGGTCACCGACTTTAAGAACCAACCTCGCATAGATGTCTCCTGAGAAATCATCTAAGGTGTACTGTCCGCCCTGGATCCATGGCGTGTTTGGCCCTGGATTCTGGTCCGACTCTATCCAATCATGAATTATGCGCCTATCGTCACGACCGGTGCCGGAGGACTTCCTGAACATGAACGTGTTTATCTCGGCCTCCAGGCGCTCATCGTGCGATCTGAGCGCCCGCAGCACCTGCCACACGACATTGAAGTCCTCATTGTCGTCCAGGGCCTTCTCGGGATCATCGTCTTCGGCGACGACCACAGGGATGATGATGTAGCCGTACTTCTTGCCCTCGGCCTTCCGCATCACCCTGCCGACCGACTGCACTATGTCCACCAGCGACCCTTTCGGGTTCATGAAGACGACGGCATCCAGGGCCGGTACGTCCACGCCCTCGCTGAGGCATCTGACATTGGAGAGCAGTCTGCATCGGCCCTCCTCCTCGTCTTTAAGCCAGTTGAGGAGGGAATCGCGCGTCAGCGCGTTCATCGAGCCGTCGATGTGTTCCGCTTCCAGATGAAGTGGGCTGTCAGGGAGCTGTGCCAGCTCTATGAAACGTTCGGTTATGGATTTGGAATTCCTTATCGTGCTCGCAAAGGAGACGACCGAGCGCATATGGCCGGGATCGGTGCGGCCGATGGTCTCATCCGTGGCCATCCGCTTGGCGAAGGCATTAAGGCATCCCCACAGCTTGCAATCCGCGTCCACATCCACGTTCCGGGCGGAGTCTCTCTCTCTCTCTCTCTCTCTCTCTCTGCCGGAGTCTCCGGTGCTCTCACTCAGACCCCATCTGCCCTTGACTGAATCTGGCGGCATGTCCTGCTTGACGGTCATGATCAGCACCTTGTAATCGGTCAGCAGTTCAGCCTCCACCGCCTTTCCGAAACTGATCCTGTAGAACTCCTTGCCGTACTGCTCCTCGTCGTCCATGGAGCACAGCACCGCAGCCGCATCCTTCGCCTTCTCCTTGCCCTTAACGCCGTAGACCCTGGGCGTGGCGGTCATGTACAGGCGTTTCCGGCCGCTTATGTTATCGTCGCTGTGGACCTTGGTGAAATAACCCTCTTTGCCGCCCAGCTCCCTGACGCCGGTGGTGCGGTGGGCCTCGTCGCAGATGATCAGGTCAAAGGCCGGCAGCCCTCCGTTACCGTCAGGATCCGCCCTCTGCGCCTCGATCACCGCATCTATCGACTGATAGGTGGAGAAGATGACGGCGAGGTCGTCGGCACGGCGGTACTCGGAGACAATCCTGAAGGGATCGGTAGTCGCAGGCATGCCCAGGTACTCCACCCGCTCCCCGTCGCTGTCGACGGTGCGTTTCTTGGTGACCGACGTGTCCGAGCACACCGCAATCGGCATGATGCCCCGGTCGGTGTGCGACATCCACTCGCGCAGCGTCTGCCCCACGAGGGCGATCGACGGGGCGAGGAAGAGCACGCACGGGGTCCTGCCGTCTGCGGCGGCGGCCTCCGTCAGCGCCTCGGCTATCTTCAGCGATGTGAACGTCTTACCGGTGCCGCAGGCC
The DNA here is from genome assembly GCA_050309445.1 of Candidatus Methanogranum sp. GTDB lineage: Archaea > Thermoplasmatota > Thermoplasmata > Methanomassiliicoccales > Methanomethylophilaceae > Methanogranum. Next base: position 46,128 of record JBNRMI010000009.1, read on the forward strand.
ATGATCATCATCCCGCGGCCCTCCTTCGAGAAATGATCCCGGGCGCTATCCAGTGCCTCCTGCTGATGCGGTCGCAGGGTGTGCTTCTCCTTCCTGGCGCCGGAACCGTGCACCCCTTCGAAGATCTCCCCCCATTCTACGGCGGCCTCCTCGAGCATCCTCAGGGTGACCAGCATCACCGGCGGCACCTGATTCTCGATGACCTTGTATGCATTGGCACCCCATTCGTTGATGGTGGCGATGACCATGCGCCGGGAGAATGATGCCTGTTCGCCTCCGTCGCCGGTGAAGGTCTTACCGGATGTTGAGAGGAATGAGTCCAGATCCCCCTTGCTGACCTTGCTGTCCTCCTTGTAGAGTTTGCATTGGACCGCCCAGTACTCCCCGCCCTTCGTCTTGGCGACCAGGTCGATGCCGACGTCGGTTCTGCCGAACCCGGCCCTGTCGTGGAAATCATTCCACAGCACCACGCTCTCCAGATCGGAGGCGTAGACCGGATCGGTCATCAGATATCTGGCCATCAGCTCTTCGAAACGAGTGCCCATATCTCTTTTAGAATATGACTCTTCGCGGTATTTGTACAGGATATCGGATAATTGCATGTATATATCGCCCCATGCGTCGCATCGACACACGCGTATCGTCTGAGAAGTAGATAAATTATGGTCTTGATCCGCCAGAGGCCCTGTCCTGCGGATCATCGGAGCCGCGACTTTCAAACAATAGATATATCCACACTGAATCCACCGCACCATGACCGATAAGAAGTTCGTGTTCGAGGCCGACGACGGCGAAGTCGAGATGGACATCGAGGAGATCATCGCCCTCGCCGAACTCGGACTGCCGGAGGGCATGTTCGCGCTCGGCATGGCCTACCTGTACGGGTGGGAGATCGGACAGGACGTTCAGAAGGGGATCGGGCTGCTGGAGGCGGCGGCCGAGGCCGGAAACCCCGATGCGATGACCCAGATGGTCAAACTGCTGTTCACGGAGGATTACGCCGGCATGACCGAGGAGAAGGCGTTCGAATACTCCAAGGCGGGTGCCGAGGCCGGTCTGGCCGAGGCGCAGTTCTACCTCAGCGTCATGCACATGGACGGGATCGCCACCGAGCCCGACCAGGCCGCCGCGGCCAAGTGGCTGCAGAAGGCCTACGAGGGCGGGTTCCCGGAGGCCGGCAACTCCCTCGCCTACTTCTACCAGGAGGGGCTCGGCGTGGAGCAGGACGAGGAGAAGGCGCTGGAACTGTTCCTGGAGGCGGCGGCCGAGGGCAGCGTCAACGCCATGTACCACGCCGGCGCCTGCTACGAGATCGGCCGCGGAACCCCGGAGGACCGGGTCAAGGCCGCCGAGTACTACCTGATGGCGGCCGGGGAGGGCGACGTGCACGCCATGGACCGGCTCGGCATCCTCTACTACAACTCATCCGACGACCTGCCGCAGGATCCGGACGAGTCATTCAGATGGTTCACCGAGGCCGCGGTCTGCGGCGAGCCGGAGTCGATGTACTGCCTCGGGTGCTACTACCTGGACGGTTTCGGCACCGAGAAGGACGAGCAGGAGGCCCGGAAGTGGCTGAACCTCGCGCGCGACGGCGGCAGCTACTCCGCGTTGCGGCTGCTGGAGGAGCTGGACAAGGCCGGGGAGAAGGGGACGGACGATGACGAGGAGGGATGAACGATGATACCGGAAGCGATGATGAAACTCGCCGTCGAAGGCGATGCGGATGCGCAGTACAAGGTGGGTATCGCCTACTGCCTGGGACATGATGTGGAGATCGACTACGCGGAAGCGGCGGACTGGTTCGGCAGGGCCGTGGCGCAGGGGCATCTGCCGGCGAAACGGGAGCTGGGGATCATGCACCTGACCGGCGACGGCGTCGGGACGGACCCGGAGCGGGCGTACGCCTACCTGTCGGAGGCGGCGCAGGCGATGGACCCCAACGCCATGTACCACCTCGCGCTGATGTACGAGCAGGGGGTCGGCACCGAGCCCGACCTCTACGAGGCGATCAAGCTGCTGGCTTACGCCGCCGGCGTCGGTTACCCGGGAGCGGAGATGGAGGCCGAGCGGGTGAATGACATCATCACCGAGGAGCGGGTCAGGGCGCTCAAGAGCCGGCCGCTGCTCAACCTCGAGGTGTCCGACGTCGATGTGATGGCGGCCTGCTGCCAGCCCATGTTCGACGACATGGTCAACGAGACCGTGGTGCTGATGGACACCTTCGGCGGCCCGCAGCTGATCGGCGAGGACGAGGAGGGCTGCGACCTGGTGCTGGAGAAATGCCCGCACTGCGGCAAGCCGGTGAGACGGGTCCCGCGCGACAAGGTATACTGACTGCCGGCCGCAAGCGGTGATAAAGTCTATAACCGCGCATCACGGTCCCGTATCACAGGTTGCACATGAGGCACCCCGGAGGCGTATTCAACATGGATGGGATGAATATCAAAGAACAGGTGAGACTGCTGCGTTCGGTGATCGGACGCAAGGTGATGGAGATCGACGACTTCGACAGCAAGGCTGCCGGGACGATCGGCGAGGACGTGGAGAAGTACCTCAACGTGATCGAGTTCCTCAACAACGACATCGCGGGGTACAAGACCATCGTCGAGGACCTCAGCGACGGTTCCCGCGACATGACCGGGAACATCTACGACATCGCCTCGCTGCCGCCGGAGTCGGCGGAGATCTACACCGGCTTCTACCTGCCCTCGCTCTCCGATGACGACCGCGAGGAGGAAGAGCTCGCCATGGGCATCAAGACCCAGTATGCGACCGACCTCGCCAAGGAGTACATCATCCACGTCGGCAGGGTGGCGCTGATGGACCCCGACTCGCTGGAGGTCATCCTCGCCGACGAGGATATCATGACGCTCATCGGCAACGCCATCCTCGATTCTCCGAGGATCATGGAGGCCCTGGGCAGGAACGAATGATGTGTCCAACGCGGGGGTGTCCCCCCGCTACCTTTTCCCCCGAACCCTCGGTCCACCGAGATTGATTTTATACTGACAGGCCCTATCAGGATGGCATGTTCTCGGATGCCTGCGAGAAGGCGGCGATGTTCACGCGGCCGGTCATCGTCTCCACCAGGAGCGTCGACGGGACCGTCGATGCCGTCTGCGGATCGTTCGTGATCCTGAACGATCAGGGCTGGGTGGTCACCGCGGGCCACCTCTTCGATTCCTTCGTCAAGCATCAGAACGACCTCCGGAAGATCAAGGAGGTCGATGAGGTGAACGCCGGGCGCAAGCCGCTGTCGAAGGCGCCGATGGAGAAGGACCCGACCTGGCTGGTGAACCATTCGTTCTGGTGGGGCCGGGACGGGACCAGGCTGGTGGACGTCTACGTCAACCGCCAGGTGGACCTGGCCGTCGGGAGGCTGGAGCCTTTCGATGCCGCCGGCGTCGGCCATTACCCCGCCTTCCGCGACCCGGGCACGATGCGCCCGGGGACCAGCCTCTGCCGGCTGGGGTTCCCGTTCTCCAAAGTCGAGTCGGACTACCTCGAAGAGCAGAACGCGTTCCGCATCAAGAAGGGCGTGCTGCCGCTGTCATTGTTCCCCAACGACGGCATCCACACGCGCAACGTCATGAACGGGGTCAGCAAAGATGGGGGGTACGACCTGCTGTACGTCGAGACCTCGTCCCCCGGCCTCAGAGGTCAGTCGGGAGGGCCGATCTTCGACCGGGACTGCAACCTTTACGCGCTGCAGGTGCAGACCGCGCATTATCCCCTGGGATTCCAGCCGACCGTCGAGGACAACGGCAGACAGGTGACCGAGAACCAGTTCCTCAACGTCGGCCTCGGAGTGCATGCGAAGACGATGATGAGCATCCTCGACGACCGCGGCGTGAGGTACAGGGTCGACGGAGAGGAGTCCGGTTACCGGATCATCGGGTGAACCGGATCCCTCTGCGGATCCACATCAGGATGCTTCACGTTTCCCTGTTTTCTGTGCTTGATGAGCGTGTGCGATATAATTAAAGCTGATATCTTTACTCTGATTATTTATCAAGCTGTATAGTCATGATTTGTAATTGCCCATTATAATTTAAATCGGTAGCGTTATTCAAATTAAATGTAAAGCTGTATCCCTACGAATAGATATTCGCCATTATAATTCAAGTTGGTAACTTGATTTATGTAAAATATAATGCATAACGACAAGCAATCAGGTTGTGCTGATAAAAATAAAGTTGATTCAGTACTTACCTTTATTATTCTTGATTAGTGAGAAAAAGTGATTTTCGTGTCGATCCGGCGCAAAATCATCGTTTTTCAAAAATATCTTGTAAAACAGCCGCGAAATGCGCTGTTTCATGCAAAATCGTCAAAAAGTCCGTCCACGACGGACTCCCGAATATCAACTTGAAACGGTATCCCGAGCGTCAGATACCCCCGGATCTCCGTATTTTCCACACATGATCGGACATCAGACGGTTATCATTCCGCATGACGTGTCGCGGGAAGGTGGAATATGGGATCCGCCTGCACCGGACGATCGGAAATCCAGATATCGCGTCACATCGGAGCAGAGGATGCGGGATCGCATCCTGTCCACTCGGCATCATCGCCCCGGTCGCCGCGTGGCGGAACGGGCCGCGGGCATTGCGGATTCCGTCCTAATTCCGGTACTCCGTGATATGTAATAAATAATAACTATTGTAAAGCTATCGACTTAATTAATTTATCATATGTCCGATGCAGCCTTTTCCGCACGGCGCATCGGCCACGCATGCAGTACGATGTAGAGTATCAGCGCCAACAGCCCCAGCAACGCGGCCGTTAAGTACATTGAGCGGAAGCCTGCAAGGACGATTATCGCACCGAGGACCAGCGGCCCGAACCCGCTGGCGAAGTCCATGAAGATCTGGAAGGTGGACATGCAGATGGGGTAGCGCTCCGGAGTGGACTGCCGGACGGCGATGGTCTGCCCGATCGAGTTGACCAGGGCCACGCCGAAACCGAGCATGGACGCGGACAGCAACAGCATCAGGGCGGAATCGGCCATGCTCAGCAGCAGCATCGCAACGGCGAAGATGGTGAAGCAGGGGATGAGGATGATGTTCTCCCCGTGCACGTCCGCGAGCTTGCCGATGAACAGCCTGGAGACGAAGGTGGATGCCGCCACGAAGATGAAGAAATACGATGTGGCGGAGATCAGCCCGATGCTCTCGCCATATCTGGATATGAAGGTCAGCACGCTGGAGTAGGCGAAGAAGAAGATGAAGACGACTAGTGAGATCCTCAGCGCCGACCGTTCGATGAAATTGCTGATCTTGAACCGGTGGATGTTGCGCCGGAACTCCTCGCTGACCTCGACCTTCTCCAGCCTCAGGAAGGCGACCGAGAGCGCCGAGACGAGCATGAGCACCGCGGATGCCGTGAAGATCATCCAGAAACCTCCGCCCTGCATGAACTGGATGCTCAGATACGGTCCGATCGAGGACGCGATGGTGAAGGACAGCATGTAATAACCGATGCCCTCGCTGCGGCGTGCCGCCGGAACGTGTGTCGCGACCGCACTGTTGATCACCAGCATGCCGAAGCCGTAGAAGAAACCGTGGAACACACGGACCAGCAGCAGCACCCAGTAGTTCGGTGCCACCATGTACATCAGGCTGGCCACCAGGCTCATCAGGCCGGCGATGACGATGCATCTGCGCTTGCCGATGATGTCGACGTACCTCGCCAGGAGGATACGTGAGAGGAATGCGCCCAAGACGAATATCGCGGCGGCGGCACCGCCCAGCACGGCATCGCCGTTGAAGATATCGTGGACGAAATCGGAGACCGAGATGTAGATCAGCAGGTAGGTCGCAGTGAAGCAGAAGCCCAGGAACATCAGGATGGAGAAATCCCGTGTGAACAGCTTCGCGTCACCCATGCACACTACTCAGCGGGGGCGGCATATATTACATTTCCTAAAAGATAGTTAGATATATGTGTTACGTGTTAGCACGTGTCACGGCGATAACATGTTCGGCAAGAATATCAGGATAGAACGGATAATCGACAGGAAGAGCGGCAACACCGTCATCATCCCCCTGGACCATGGGATCAGCATCGGACCGATCCCGGGGCTGATCGACATGAAGCAGACAGTCAGCGACGTGGTCGAGGGAGGCGCCACAGCGGTGCTGATGCACAAGGGCATCGTCCCGCAGGGCCACCGCACCACCGGGCATGACGTCGGCCTGATCCTGCATCTGTCGGCATCGACCGATATCGGCGTGAGTTCCAACAACAAGGTGCTGGTGGCCACCGTCGAGGAGGCCCTGAAACTCGGGGCCGACGCCGTGTCGGTGCACATCAACGTGGGTGCCGAGACCGAAGCCGACATGATCCGGGACCTGGGCATGGTGTCGCGGCAATGCATGGAATGGGGCATGCCTCTGGTGGCTATGGCCTACGCCCGCGGCCCCAGGATCGCCGACTCCCTCGACCCGGAGGCGGTGGCCCATGCCGCCAGGGTCGCCATGGAGCTGGGGGCGGACATCGTCAAATGCAACTACACCGGCGACATAGACTCGTTCCGGGATGTTGTCGAAGGGGCGATAGTGCCGGTGATCATCGCCGGGGGTCCCAAGGTCGACTCGGACCTCGGGTTGCTCGAGATGGTGCACGGCTCGCTGGAGGCGGGCGGGCGCGGCGTCTCCATCGGCAGGAACATCTTCCAGCACGGCAATGTCCGGGGGATCATGCGGGCGGTTTCGGATATCGTCCTGCGCGGCGCCGACGTCGAAGAGGCTGCCGAGCATCTCAAAGGATAATAGCGAGCAGTGCATACAGAGCCGGGAGGACGGAATATGGATCTGGACGAGCTCAGGGGGGAGATCAACCGCACCGACCTCGAGATCATCGAGCTGGTGGCGAAGCGGATCGGCATCGCGCAGAGGATCGGCGAGTATAAGATAGCCAACGGATTGCCCATCAGGGACATCGCGGTCGAAGGCAAGGTCATCGACAGATACCGTGACGCGGCTGAGGCGGCCGATATCAACCCGGACACCCTGGAGGCGGTGGCACGGGCGTTGATCCGCGAAGCGGTCGACCGTGAAGCCCGCATCGTCCTGCCGAGCCCGGACCAGCGCGTCATCGCGGTCATCGGCGGTGCGGGCAAGATGGGCGCCTGGTTGTCCGACCTCTTCGAACAAGGCGGCCACCGGGTGATGCGCATAGACCGCTCACTGGACAACGGATTGGCGATCGAGGATGCCGCCGAGGCGGATATCGCTGTCGTCGCCGTCCCCATGGATGCCGCCGACGGGGTGCTGAACCGGTTGGACGTCGTCTGCAGGCCCGATGCCCTGATCTTCGATATCGCCTCGTTGAAGACCCCTGTGCAGGATACGCTTGAACGGATGGCGAAGTCCCGGAAGGTCTGCTCGGTGCACCCGATGTTCGGGCCCTCCGTGACCTCGATGTACGGCAGGAACCTGCTGATCTGCGATTGCGGGAACCGGCAGGCCGTGGCCGAGGCCGAGGCCCTGTTCGACGACAAAGGCGCGGAACTCAGGATCCTGGACCTCGTCCGCCACGATGAGTACATGGCCTATGTTCTGGGGCTGAGCCATGCGGTCAACATCGCCTTCTTCACCGTGCTGGAGCAGAGCGGGATCACCTACGGGGAGATGTGCGGAGTGGCATCGACCACTTTCCGCAAGAACATGGAGACCAATGAATCGGTCGCCCTGGAGGACCCGTTGCTCTATTACGAGATCCAGAATTACAACGCCTTCCGCGAGATGATATGGAACCGGTTCACCGAAGCGGTGGACCGGGTCCGCAGGGCATCGGTCGATGACGACCCTGCCGCCTTCATCGGGATCATGGAGGCCGGCAGGAGATATTTCACCGGATGACCGGCATCAAAGGCCTGCTATGAAACTGGCGGCAACGACGGCCGCGACGATCACCATCATCGATGCCATGAACAGCGCCTGCAGTTTCTTCTTGGTATCCTTCTTCATATGATGATGGTTAAAAGATAGGTTGCTTTTAAAATTTATCATGAGTAGAAGAGGGGTAAAGGGTTTCTAAGAGGTTTGGGCATCCGTGTACTTCCCTCCGATCAGAAGACCGGGATCCTCCCGTCCAGCGCCAGCGCGTAGGACAGGTAGATGTTGAAGAAGAAGTTGAACAGGGCCGACAATCCGATCAGCCAGTGCCAATAGTCTCCGTCAATGACGCCCGAGAGTCCCACAGTAAGGAAGATCAGTGCAGTGGTCACCAGAATCAGGGACAGCGCCTTAGGGGTCTTGACCAGTAACGACCAGATGATGGCCAGGATGAAGACGATGCTGAAGGTTATGTTCTCCCAGGGGCCGATGCCGAATCCTGTGAGCAACACCGCGGCACCCACGAGGCCGAAGACGATGAATCCGAAATTGCTCTCGGACTTGTACGCCAGCATCGCCACGATTATGATCAGCGCGCCCAGAACTATAAAGAATTCAGAGATGGGGCCGTCAACGAACTGCTCATTGAACAATTGTGTTATCGCAAGCGGAAGTGATACTACCGCCACCAAGAATAGTCCGAATGATGTCGGATCTAAGCATTTTGTACACTCTACCATATAACATTCCTCCTATTGAAGAGTAATCTTCATACAGTATTCGTGTTCTTCCCTATATATATCCGTCGTTGGATGGATGTTCTATTCATATATTAAATAAACTACTTTTTACAGACACTGAATCATGTACGGGGCAGGGTTCGTAATCATCTTTAATCTGCAATAAATTTAATATACCTGTTCAGGAGGATGCGGCATGATGGTCGCGAGGAGATTATTCAGGCACGGTTTCGACCCGTCTCCGGGCAGGGTCCCGCACCCTGGCCGCGATCAGGGATTGGACCTCGTTGTACTCCTCCGGGTCGACGGCGGTCCCGGCGAAATGCCTGATGAGGATTCCGTCCCACCGCATATGGCCGGCGTAGACCGGATTGTGCAGCACCGTCCTGACGCTGTAGATCGTCCAGGCATTGCCGCGCCGGGTGCGCAGGCCGCGGCGGTTGAGGTCGTGGGCGATGGCGTCCATCGTGCTCCCGTCGCGGTAGGCGTCGAACATCCCCTTGACGACGTCCAGCTCCTCGGGTATCGCGGCGAGCATCCCGTCTCGGACGGCGTATCCGTACGGCGGGTTGAAGCCCAATGTCCGGTTGGATGACGGCGTGTTGCGCAGCGACTCCGCCTTCTCCCGCATGCCCATGTAGGTGCGCTCGCCTATCTGCTCGCTCTCCAGCTGCGCCAGCCGCTGCATCATGTCGACGACGAAGCGGCCCATGGCGTTGGCGGTATCGAGCGATTCCGTGCAGGAGACGAAACCCTTGCCGCAGCGGTTGAGCTCGTCCATCATCTCCATGAAATTGCGGCTGTTGCGATGGATCCGGTCCATCTTGAGCACCAGCAGCGTATCCCACGAATCCATCTCCTCCATCATCCGCCGGTAAGCCGGACGGTTGGTGTTCGTGCCGGAGTAACCGTCATCGCAGTAGACGCCGGCCACGGTCCAATCCTCGGAGGTGCAGTAGTCCTCGAGCATCGACCGCTGCACATCCAGCGAGTAGCCCTCCTGGGCCTGCTCCTCGGTCGAGACCCTGATATAGGCCGCCGCCCGCATCTCACACCTGCAACGGGCCGTTGACCGCCTCGTAGGACTCCATATCGAGGATGGCCTCGTGCTCCCCCCGTCGGACGATGCCGTCCCATCTGATGTGCCCGGTGTACAGCGGGTTGCGGAGTATGTTGCCGACCGACTGCTTGTTCCACCGGCCGCTGCGTTTGGCGGGCACCAGACGGCCGTTGAGCTCGCTGGCGATCGCGGCCATCGACAGGCCGTCGCGGTACATGCCGTAGATCTCCCTGACGGTCTCGGCTTCGGAATCGATCACCGTCAGCCCGCCTGCGCGGTACTCGTAACCGTACGGATGGCCGGAACCCAGGGGCCCTTCGCCGTTCATCGCCTTGCGGGTCATGCCCGCCTTGACCCTCTCGCCGATCTGCTCGCTCTCCAGCTGCGCGATCCTCTGCATTATATCCATGACGAAACGGCCCATGGCCGTGGTCGTGTCGAATTTGTCCTGCACCGAGGTGAACTCCTTCCCCTTGCTGCGCAGATCATCCATCATCAGGGTGAAGTTGACGCTGTTCCTGTGGATCCTGTCCATCTTCAGGACCAGGATGATGTCCCATGCGTCGGCTTCCCCGATCATGCGCCGGTACTCCGGCCGGTCGGCGGTGCGGCCTGATGCGCCTTCATCGCGGTATACGCCGGCGACCTCCCAGCCGCGGACCTTGCAGTAAGCCTTCAATCTCTTTGTCTGTGCATCGAGGGAGAAGCCTTCCGCAGCCTGATCTTCCGTCGACACCCTCACGTAGAGTGCTGCCCTCATCGGATCCCCATCCGTGATGCGCATCGACGTCGTGATTAAAAAAGTTGTTCGATGCCCGGCAGCGCCTCCTGCGGGCAGGACGGGCGGGAGGACGCAGAGGAGAAAACGGGTAAGAGGGTTGTGGAAAGGGGGATCCCTCCCCCTGTTTGGTTGCTCACATCATGCCGGGCATGCCGCCCATCCCGTCCATGCCGGGTGCGCCCTGAGGCGGTGCGGACCTGCGGGCCGCGATGACGTCGTCGATCTTGAGGATCATGTTGGCGACCTCGTTGGCGGAGTTGATCGCCTGCGTCTTGACCCGGAGGGGCTCGATGACGTTCTGCTTGAACATGTCGACCGCCTCGCCGGTCTCGAGGTCGAGACCGTAGTTCTTGCCGTCCTTGTGCTTGTCGTGGGCGTTCTTCAGCTTGATGATGCTGTCGATCGAATCAACGCCGGCGTTCTCGGCCAGCGCCCTGGGGATGACCTCCATCGCCTTGGCGAACCTCTCGATGGCGAGCTGTTCCCTGCCGCCGACCGATGCCGCGTACTCGCTGAGCTTGAGTCCGAGCTCGATCTCGGCCGCGCCGGCGCCGGCGACGACCTTGCCGTCCTCGATGGTGACACCGACCGTGCGGATCGCGTCGTTGAGCGCCCGCTCGACCTCCTCGAGCACGTGCTCGGTCCCGCCGCGCACGAAGATCGTGATCGCCTTGGGGTTCTTGCACTTGGTGATGAAGGCCATGCCGTCCTCGCCGACGAGCTTCTCCTCGACGAGCCCGGCGTAGCCGAGGTCGTCCGCGGTGAGCTCGAGGGCGCCGCCGACGATCTTCGCGCCGGTGGCCTTGGAGATCGCCTCGAGGTCGCTCTGCTTGCACCGCCTGTAGCCGAGGATGCCCTCCTTGGCCATGTAGTGCTGCACCAACTCATCGACTCCCTTGGAACTGAAGACCACGTTGGCTCCGGTCGCCTTGATGTTGTCGACGATCTTCTTCAGAGATTTCTCCTCCTCCTCGAGGAACATGGACATCTTGGAGGGGTCGGAGATCTGGATCTGCGCGTCGAATTCGGTCTTCTTGACCTCGAGCGAGCACTCGAAGAGGGCGATCTTGGCATCCTCGACCTTCTTGGGCATGCGGGAATGGACCGCTTCCTTGTCGATGACGACGCCCTCGATGATCTTGGTATCGCCGATGGTGGCGCCGACCTTCTTCTGGACGCGGACGTTCTTGATATCCACCACGTTGTCCTCGGCGACGGCCCTGCAGGCCTTGACGGTGATTTCCGCGAGCGCGTCCTCCTCCTCGCCGACGGATTTGCCGGTCAGCGATGTGATGGCGACCTTCTTGAGCATCTCGTCGTTATCGGCATCGACGGCGATCTCCTTGAGGATCTCGTTCGCCTTGACGGCGGCCATGTTGAACCCGCTCGTGATGACGGTGGGGTGCACGTTGGATTCGATCAGCTCCTCGGACTGCTTGAGCAGCTCGCCGGCGAGCACGACCGAGGTCGTGGTGCCGTCACCGCACTCGGTGTCCTGGGTCTTGGCGACCTCGACGACCATCTTCGCCGCCGGGTGCTGGACATCGATCTCCTTGAGTATGGTCACGCCGTCGTTGGTGATGATGACGTCGCCAATCGTGTTGACCAGCATCTTGTCCATACCTTTGGGCCCGAGCGTGGACCTCACAGCGTCAGCCACGGCCTTGGCTGCCGAGATGTTGTTGAACTGCGCTTCCCTGTCCTTGGTTCTCTCCGTGCCCTCTTTGAGCACGATTATGGGTTGATTCGAGTTTCCGTACATGGGGTTCGTTCCTCCGATTTATTGAGTTAGGTAATTTTGTTCTTCTATATTAACATATCTTCAACTCACCCGGGTATAGCCGTTCTGTGCGACCGACGGGACGCCGTCCGACCCAGGCGTCCGCATCATGCGCGCACGGGAGACGGCGGTTGCACACGTTGTCGGACCCACCAACATCCTTTAATACGACAAGGGGGGATATTTCACATGGAGGCGATGTCGTGGCCCTCATATCGATGAAATGCGACCGATGCGGAGGTCAGGTGAAGATCGAAGAGCATTGGGAGGAGGGGTTCTGCGTTTTCTGCGGGACCAAGGTCCGCAATGACATCATCAGCATCGACCCTTCCGAATACGGCGCCTGCGCGGACGCCGACCCGTCGGTCGACGAGACCTTGCGCGCCATCGCCGTGCAGCTCAATTCCGAGCAGGTCGGGGACGTCTCGGAGATGCAGCGCTTCAACGAATCGATGAAGGCCCGTTTCACGAAGTACGGCGACAGCCTCCGCAGTTCCAAAGCCAGGTACGCCGGGGATATCGAGAGGTTCTGCCACAACGTCTGGCGCCTGCCCTATGAGGCGACCAGGCGGACCTGGGACGACCTGCGCGAGGCCGTCGAGGATCTGGAGCTGGGCTGCGCCATCTGCCTGGCGTACGATGATTTCACCGAGGCCTACATGCAGGGCATCGACAAGCTGTCCGATCTCCTGAGGATGAAGTGGCGGCCGTCCCGGCTGAACCCGCAGGCCCCCCGCATCGACCGGCAGGAGCTCGACGAGCTGCGCGGACGCACGCACACCGCCCGCTCCTGGCTGAGGTTCCGGAACGACTGCGAGCGGTCAGAATGCATCCTCGACCGGGATGCCCGCCTCGAGCAGTGAGGCCCTCACCCGCTCCTTGGCGATGTCGGACCCCTTCATACCCTTCCTGTCCAGTCTGGCGCTCAGCTGCGGTCTGGCGTTGAGCCGGTCGATGACCGCCCGTCCGACGCCGGTGCCGATGATCGCATCGGTGAACTCGCGCTCATGCCCCTCCAGATGATCGAGCACCGGTCCGATCAGCGCGTAGGCGTCGATGCCCTCGGCGCTCAGCCGCCGCAGCGCCTCCAATCTGCGCCCGGGCAGCGGTGCGCCGGGCTCGGTGATCTTCGAGAAGCGCTCGTCCAGCCCTGTCAGGGTGATGCCGACCTCCGAACGCATCTCCGACAGCATCCCGAGGTCCCGGAGGATCAGGTCGGATTTGGTGTGTATGTGCACCGGCATATCCCGTTCACGCAGCACCTCCAGGCAGGAGCGGGTGAGACAGAACCTGGCCTCGGCCGCCTGATAGGGGTCGGTGACCGTGCCGATGCCGACCGTGCCGGTCAGGCCGGGCAGCTCGGCCGCCAGGCGTCCGGCGATGTTCGCCCTCACCTTCACCACCCGCCAGTCCTCCCAGTCGGAGCGGGTCACCTCGGGGGCGTAGCAGTAGATGCAGCCGTGCTCGCAGCCCCCGTAGGGGTTCAGCGCGTAGTCGATGCCCGGCAGTCCGGAAGGCGAGAGGGCGCGCCGGCACCCGGTGATGCGGTAATCGCCGTCCCAGGCATCGGCGTTCTCGAACTCCAGCAGGTCAGTAGTACTCATCGATCCTCCGCTGGACCAGGTAATCCTTCAACACACCGGAGTGGGCGATCCAGGTGTCCTGCTTGATGTCCATCACCCCGTCGACGAACTCCAGCGCCCGGGTCAGGTTCTCGAAGCGGTGCGGTTTCTGGGCCAGCGCCGCACGGACGTTCTCCCTGACGTTCCAGACGCCGACGGGCATCACGTAGCCGGGATGCGCCTCCCTCAGGATCACCGCACCGGCCGTGCGCCTCTCCCGGGTCAGCAGCTCGTTGACCGCCATCCGGGCGGCGTAGTAGCAGCCGCCGATCTGCGCATAGGTGCTGCGGCCGTCGTAGAACTCGTGGTCGGCGATGATGTCGACCTCCTTGCCCATCGGGTTCCAGGTGGTGTCGGGGTACCAGGCCTCGATCAGCTCGTAGCGCCAGGTGGTCGGCATCATCAGCACGCACCACCGGTTGTCCAGTTGCTCCCAGTGGTAGATGCGGAACTCGTCGATAGTGTCGTGGTACCGAGTGGTCTTCAGCAGGTCGCGGCCGATGATGTCGTCGACGGCGGTGATGCTCCAGCGGGTGGGCACGAAACGGCGCTTGCCGCCGACGCCCATGGTACCGACCGAGAAGGCCTTCTGGATCTCGGAGATCAGCGTGCCGTTGCGGTAGGCGGCGATGACCGCATCGACCGCGCGCTGATCGGTGTCGTGGAACGCCCGCTCGAGGTTGCGCTCGAACCTGCCGTTGGATTTGCGCATGGTCTCCATGCGCGCCGACGGCCCGAAGGGCTGGACCGAGTCGTCGAGCACCAGGCGGCCGGTCGGCTTCCGGCTGAACCTGGCCTCCATCTCGACCGGCTTCTCGGTCAGCGCCAGCTCCTGGATGCTGTCGACGATCCTGCCGGCCTTGGCGAAGTCCCTGGCGTCGATGCGGTACTTGCCGCGGACCAGCCTGAAGCGCATGTCGACGATGTCGTCGATCGATTTACCGATCCAGCTCTCGGGCCGGTCGAGCTCGGAGGTGTCACCGAAATCGGGCGGCAGCAGCGGGCCGATGTCGACCTTGGGGTAGCCGTGCCTGCCGACGAACACCGCCGGCGGGCTGCAGCCCGCGAGGTCGCGGGTATCGATCAGCGGCATGGTGCGCTGCTGCGAGTAGAATTTGATCATCAGAGGGCAGCGGTCCTTGCCGCACAGCCGCTTGGACCCCTTGCAGATGCTGCAGAGGCCGATGGTCTCCGGAGGCCTCCCGTGAGCAGGCAGCGTGTCGAAGAATCTTGTCCCGGTCATTGCGGCATCCGCGTCATGCAGGCCGCATGACGAAGGCAGTGGAGATGTTCAGCAGGAATCAACAGGCCGGAGCCTTATGCAAGGGGTTGATTCCTGCTATAGCTCCCTAATCCTTATTTTGATATAAAAAGATGGTGAGAAGGCGCATACCGCCGGCCGCCGGGCTCAGACGAGCAGCCGGTCGACCCTGAGACCGAGGCCGAAGACGTCCTCGACGTCGTCCTCGATCGAGATCAGCTTCGAGATCTCCAGACTGGTGTCGGCGGCGGAACGGAGCCCGAGCACCAGGATGCCGTCCTCCGAGGTCAGCTCAACGCCGGCCAGCGAGGCGGTGTGGCGACGGTCGAGGATCTCCGCCATCTTCAGCATCAGCGCGCACATGCGCACATCGTCCCGCCGCCGGCCGGGGAGTCGGCCGAGCACCTTGGAGTCCCGCGACGGGAAGCGCTTGTGATGGAACCTGGCGACCAGGCCGATCGTCTTCAGCTCCTCGGCGGTGAAGCCGCCGAGGTCGGAGTTGGTGATGATGATGTAGGTGTGCAGGTGGTGCTTGTTGTAGTTGATGAACTCGCCGATGTCGTGCAGTGTGGCGGCGTAGCCCAGCAGCTCGCGCATCTCCTCGCCCATGCGATGGAGCCCGAGATCCCGGGTGCCGTCGAACAGCTCCAGCGCCGTCCTCTTGACGAAATCCGCATGCCTGCGGTCGTAGCCGCACCTGGCGGCCAGGCCCCGCACCGACGACTCCCTGGTATCGAAGTACCTGCGCCCCTGCTTCAGCATGTAATCGATCTGCAGCCCCTGCTTCAGCCCGTGGGGGCTGATCTCGATGCGGTCGATCCCGAGCAGGTACATCAGCTCCTCGGCGATGGCGCCGCCGGCGACGATGATGTCGGCGCGGGCGGGGTTCATCCGCGGTACGTCGCACCGGCTGACGACGTCGCGGGTGTAGATATCCTTCATCAGCTCGACCAGCTCGTAGTGCATCATGTAGGAGGAGTCGCCGTCGCCGCGGCGGGCGGCGCACATGTCCGCCAGGGAGATCAGCGTGCCGGACGACCCGTAGGCGGTGGCGAACCCGTGCTCGTTGACCACCCTGCAGGCGCGGTAGGACCGGCGGTCGACCTCCCGCCGCAGGTAGTCGTACTCGGAGAACGACAGCGCCCGGTCGGTCGGCAGGCCCTCGCCGTAGGCGAAGCGCACCGAGCCGATGCTGAGGCTGTCGAGGTAGATGTCCTCGTCGCCGCGGCAGAGGATGACCTCGGTGCTGCCGCCGCCGATGTCGATCGCCAGCGTGTTCTCGTCGGGGGCGACCGGACCGAAGAGCCCCAACCGCGTCAGCCGCGCCTCCTCGTAGCCGGGGATGATGCTGACCTCGATGCCGTCGGCGCGCAGCGCATCCACCAACTCGCGTTTGTTCACCGCCTCGCGGGCGGCGCAGGTGGCGCGGGTGATGATGCGCCCGGCGCCCATGATGCGGGCGGTCTCGGCGAAGTTGGAGATCACCATCCGCGCCTTCTCGATGGTCTCGCGGTCGAGATAGCCTTTGGCGTACAGGCTCTGGCCGAGGCGGACGACCTCCTTGTCCTGGAACATGGTGATCCCCATCGAGCCCTCGTAGTACTTCACCACCAGGATGTGCACCGAGTTGGTGCCGATGTCGATGAAACCGACCACCTCGTCCTCAGTCGTATCCATTCCAGGCTCCTCGGTTCTCGACGAACCACTGCTGCGAGCGCAGCCGTTGCTCGCCGGGTGCGGGCTCCTGCCGCAGGTAGTCCCCGTCGGCGGTCAGCACCCTCGCCTTGACGTTGTCCCGCAGATGGATGTCGAGGATGTGCTCCCGGATGCTGCGCATCAGCCGCGGATCGAGCACCGGGCAGAGCACCTCCACCCTCGCCCGGAGGTTGCGGGGCATCATGTCCGACGAGCCGAGGTACATCTCGGGGTCGCCGTCGTTGCAGAAGCAGTAGATGCGGGTATGTTCCAGGAAGCGGTCGATGACGCTGGTCACCCGGATGTTGTCCGACACCCCGGGGATGCCGGGGCGGAGGCAGCAGAGCCCGCGGATCGACAGGTCGATCGCCACACCGGCGCGCGATGCGCGGTAGAGCTCGGCGATGATGTCGGGATCCACCAGGCCGTTCGCCTTCATCGCGATATGCGCCGGGCGGCCGGCCCGGCTGTTGTCGGCTTCACGGCGGATCTTGCGCAGCAGCTCGCTCTTGAGCGTCAGCGGCGCCACCATCAGGCAGCTGTAGTCGCGGGGACCGAAGAAACCGGTCAGCGCATTGAACAGCTCGCCGACGTCGTGGCCGATCTCGTCATCGGCGGTGAAGTACGAGATGTCGCCGTACTGCCCGGCGGTGTCCGGATTGTAGTTGCCCGAACCCATATGGGTGTACTTGACCAGCCTGCCGTCCTCCAGGCGCACGATCTGCATCAGCTTGGCGTGCACCTTGAGGTCGACCGGGCCGTGCACCACGTGCACATCGGCCGCCTCGAGCTCGCGGGTCGAGCGGATGTTGTCGGCCTCGTCGAACTTGGCACGCAGCTCCAGCAGGACCGAGACCTCCTTGCCGTTCTCCCTGGCGCGGATCAGCGCGTCGGTCACCGACGGATCCCCGCCGATGCGGTAGAGGGAGATCTTGATGCCCAGCACATCGGGGTCGTCGGCGGCCTGCCGCAGGAGGTTGACCACACCGGCGAAGGATTCGTAGGGATGGAAGAGGATGCGGTCGCGTCCGCGGATGGTGTCGAAGATGCAGTCGCCCTCGCCGAAACCGGGCGGGCAGTACGGCGTGAAGGGCGGGGCGGAGAGCTCCGGGATGTCGAGCCGGGCGATCTCCCACAGGTCAGTGAGCATCATGCCCCCGACCGAGACCCGGTGCACCTGGCGGGCGGCGAGGGCGAGGTTCTGGACGAACAGTGCCAGCATGCGGTCGGGCATGTCCGCCTCCACCATGATCCGCACCGGGAACCCGGTGCTCCGGCGGTCGAGGGAGGTCTCGACCGCCGACATCAGGTCGCAGGCCTCGTCGATGGTCACCTTGACGTCGGCGTTGCGGGTGACCCTGAACTTGTAGCTGTCGACCACCCTGCTGCCCGGGAAGAGGCTGCCGGCGTTGATGCGGATGATGTCCTCGAGGAGGATGAAGTCCGCGGTGCCGTCCGACGACGGCAGCCGCACGAAACGGGGGAGCAGTCCCGTCGGCACCTTCAGCCGCGCATGCAGCTCCTCGCCGTCCCGGTCGATCCTCACCGCCAGGTTGAGCGAGTTGTTGGAGATGAAGGGGAAGGGGGCGGCGACATCCAGGGCCAGCGGCGTGAGCAGGTCGTGGACCCGCTCGCGGTAGTAGCGGTCGGCCCATTCCCGCTGCCCCGGGTCGAGCTCGTCGGCGGCGAGGATGCGGATGCCGTTGTCGCGCAGGTCGCGGTTCAGATGCGTCCAGCAGGTGTCGTACCCGTTGACCAGCCGCAGCACCGCGGCGTCGATGGCGGCGATGAGCGCCCCGCGGTCGCCGTAGGCGTCGGGCTCCATGTGGGCGGGGATCCCCTCGGACCGCGTCAGGAGGGTGCCGGGCACGCGGATCATGAAGAACTCGTCCATGTTGCCGTAGGCGATGGCGAGGAACTTGACCCGTTCCAGCAGGGGGTTGTCAATATCCTCCGCCTCATCGAGGCAGCGTTCGTTGAATTTCAGCCAGGAGAGCTCGCGGTTGATGTACAGGGAGCGGTCGTAGAGGTCGATCGGCTCCTCTGCCGCCATCCCTGCTCACCCCTTCCTTCTCACCCGCACCGATTCGCAGTGGGCGGTGAGGCCCTCGGCCGAGGCGATCGCCTCGATGGTCGGGGCCAGCGCATCCAGGCCCTCGCGGGTGAGGATCTGCACGGTGGAGGTCTTGCGGAAATGGGCGACATTGAGCCCGGATGCGGTCGCCGCATGCCCGGCGGTCGGCAGCACGTGGTTGGTCCCGGAGGCGTAGTCCCCGGCGGCCACCGGGGTGTACGGGCCGACGAAGATCGAACCGGCGTTGTCCGCCCGGGCGAGCACGTCCATCGCCTCGCGGGTCTGGATCGAGAGGTGCTCCGGGGCGATGGCGTTCATCATCTCCACGCCGATGTCCATGTCGTCGACGATGATGTACCCCGAGTTCTCCAGCGCCTTCATGATGATCCCCTTGCGCTCGGAGGCATCGATCATCCTCTCCATCTCGGACCAGATGCGGTCGGGGAGGCCGGGGTCGTCGGTGATCAGCAGGCAGGCCGAGGAGGGGTCGTGCTCCGCCTGGGCGACCAGGTCGGCGGCGACGAACGCCGGCTCGGCCGAGGAGTCGGCGAGCACGCCGATCTCGCTGGGCCCGGCGGGGAAATCGATCTCGACCTCGTTGCGCAGCATGGTCTTGGCCGCGGTGACGTAGACGTTGCCCGGACCGACGATCTTCTGCACCGGCTCGACCGATTCGGTGCCGAGCGCCATGGCGGCCACCGCCTGGGCGCCGCCCACCCTGTACACCTCGTCGGCACCGGCGATGTCCAGTGCGACCAATGTCAGCGGGTTGATCGGAGCGGGGGTGCAGCACACCACCTCTTCGACGCCGGCCACCCGGGCGGGGATCACGCACATCAGCGCCGTGGAGGGGTAGGACGCGCGTCCGCCGGGCACATAGCAGCCGACCCGGTCCAGCGGGGTGCTCTTGACCCCCAGCGTCACACCGGGCTCGACCTCGCGGGTCCAGAGGTCCGGCGGCAGCTGCAGCTCATGGAAGCGCTGGATGCGGAAGGCGGCCTCCTCCAGTTCGTCGACCAGCAGCGGGTCGACCTCCTCGTAGGCCTCCTCGATCTCGTCGCGGGACACGGCGATCGACTGCAGGTCGAACCCGTCGAACCTCCGGGTGTACTCCCGAAGGGCCGCGTCGCCGTCGCGCGCGACCGTCTCGATGATCTCACGCACGGCGTCGGACACCGAATCCACTTTGGAAGCGCGATTGCCCTTCCAGAAATCCCCGTCGACCTGCTTCCATTTCATACGTCTGTTCGAATTCACTACTCGGTTATAAACCTAGCTTCATGCGCGCGGACACATGGTGCCCGCACCTGCCGACCAGACGGTATTTATCCGACGGGGGCCATCATCGGCCGGGACTTGACCGGATGAAGAGAGACTCAGGCTGATCGATGATGAGCCCTATGAGTGCTGACGGTCGTCTCAATCATGGTCGAAGCAGGTCATGCCGACATAGGAGAGGAAGGAGCTCAGCTTCATGCCGTCGGCCCAGCGCATGACGTAGTTGCCGCCGGACGTGACCTCGAATTCCGGGATGCGCCGCCGCAGCAGGGCGTTGCGCCCCCTCAGCTCCGGCCCGGAGGGGATGGTGAACACCCTCCAGGGGTCGCCGCGGACGTTCTTGAGCCGGTAGGCGTAGATCGGCATGATATGGCAGTTGGCGCACTCGTCGCGCATCTTGTCGGCCTGCTCTCCGAGACGCGGGCTCCTGCTGAAGTGCAGCACGCCCTCGGCCGAGCTCTTGACCTCGATGGGGAAGGAGAAGTCCCAGCGCAGCGCGACCAGGTCCACCCCGAGCGAGCCTGCCGCCCTGACCACCATGAACGGCTCCTCGATCATGAGGCTGTAGGCCGCGTTCTCCTCCGGGCTGCAGGTCTTGACCATCTTCGTGATGGCCTTGGGGTCGCCTGCGAGCAGCGAGCGCAGCTCCCGCTCGTAGACACTGCCTGATTTCGACATGTGCGACCCACGACGCGTTGACCCTATTAAAACGGTCCATGGAGGGGGGTGGCCGAAAGTGGCCCCCTCCTCCGGTTCAGGGGGTGAGACGGCTCAGATCGCGCGGGAAGAGGATCGCCTCGCGGATGTTGGGCAGGTCGAGTATCCGCACCAGCAGCCGGTCGAGGCCGATGCCCCAGCCGCCGTGCGGAGGCATGCCGTAGCGGAAGGCGCTGAGGTAGTCCTCGAAATCGGCGGGGTCCAGGCCCTTCTTCCCCATCCGTTCGACCAGCCGGTCGTAGCGGTGCTCCCGCTGGCCGCCGGAGGAGATCTCCTGGCCGCGGTAGTCGAGGTCGAACGAGTGCGAGTACGGCGTGCCGTCGATCTCCATGATGTAGAAGGGCTTGGCCTCCTCCGGATACCCGACGATGAAGTAGAGGTCATGGCCGCGTTCGGCCATGATCCCGCCGATCAGCCGCTCGGCCTCGGTGCCGAGGTCCTCGCCCTCCTCGAGGTGCATGCCGGCGGCATCGAGCATCTCCAGGCACTCGGAGTAGGTCAGCACGGGATAGGGGAGCTCCGGGACGGATATCTCCCTGCCGAGCATCTCCAGCTGGCGCGCCCCGCGCTCCCTGAGCCCCTCGAGGACGCGGTTGATGATCGCGGCGATGGTCGAGGTCACATCCTCCATGCCGTCGATCCACGCCATCTCGCCGTCGAAGGAGGTGAACTCGGTCACATGCCTGTTGGTGTTGGAATGCTCCGCGCGGAAGGCGGGGCCGAGCTCGTAGACACGGTCGAGGCCGGTGGACATCAGCATCTGCTTGTACAGCTGTGGGCTCTGCGCCAGGTAGGCGGGCCGGCCGAAATAGTCGACGTTGAACAGCGTCGCGCCCCCCTCGGCGCCGGAGGCGACGATCTTCGGGGTGCTGATGCAGGCGAAGCCCATGTCCTGCATGACCTCGTTGAGCAGCATCACCGCCATCGACCGCAGCTCGAACACCGCCTTGACCTCCGGCTTGCGCAGGTCCATGAAGCGGTTGTTGAGCCGCGTGTCCATCTCGGTGTGCACCTTGTCGACCACGCCCATGGGCAGCGGCGACTCGGCCTCGGCGTGCAGCACGAAGGCGGTCGGGATGATCTCGGTGCCCGATGCGGTCTGATCGCTCGCCTTGACCTCCCCGGTGACCGAGACGGCCGACTCGCGGTGGAGCCGGGTCAGCGCCTCGAAGAGATCCGGGTCGATGCGTTTCTTCGGCAGGGTCACCTGCAGGGTGCCGTGCCGGTCCCTCAGCGTGATGAAGGAGATGCCGCCGAGGTTCCTGATGTCCTGAATCCAGCCGTTGACGGTCACGATACCGTCGTCGGCCGCGATGTTTCCCGAATTCCTGATGACCGTCATATTGAACAAGATACGGTAAGACAGGTCACCGATATAAAAGACTGCACCGCCGGATGATCGCGGCCGGCGGCCGCCGGACTCATCCGTGGATCGGGAACCAGTAGGTCAACGCCGCGATCGCCAGGGCGACGATGACGATCGTGCCCACGATGTGGAGCGCGTGGTTCTTCTCCTTGTCGTCATTCTTCAGCAGCCTCTCTGCAATCTTCGTCTTCATGCTCTGAATCATCATACATCCCTCCCCATGCACGGGGTCGTGTGACTGACCCGACGCATCTCGTTCCAGCTATTTTGTTCTACCGCCGCGGACAGGCCTCTCCGCACCGTCCCGTCGGGGGCCGCGGCCGGCGGCCGTGCAAACATTATTTATAATCAAGGGCGATTGATACGCCCGTTATTCCATACATAGCACGGTGTGAACTCCATGGCTGCAGAAAAAATCACAGTATCTATAATCAAGGCGGATGTGGGGTCCGTGGTCGGACACTCCAGACCGCACCCGTCCATGCTCGAGGCTGCCGAGGAGATCCTCGCCGACAGTCAGAAGGCGGGCATCCTCGAGGATTTCTACGTCACCCGCGTCGGTGACGACATCAACCTCTTCATGACCCACTACCGCGGCGAGGGCGACTGCGAGGTGCACGGCGCCGCCTGGGAATGCTTCCAGAAGGCGACCAGGATCGCCAGGTCGATGAAGCTGTACGCCGCCGGCCAGGACATCCTCACCGATGCCTTCTCCGGCAACGTCAAGGGCCTGGGCCCCGGTTCGGCGGAGATGTCCTTCGTCGAGCGCGGCTCGGAACCGCTGCTGTTCTTCATCGCCGACAAGACCGAGCCGTCCGCCTACTCCCTGCCGCTGACGCGGGTCTTCCTCGACCCCTTCACCACCACCGGGCTGGTCATCGACGCCCGGGCCAAGAAGGGCTTCGACTTCGAGATCCACGACGTTATGGACAGCCGGAAGGTGGTCATGTCGGCCCCGGAGGAGGCCTGGAGCATCCTCTCGCTGCTCGGTGACACCTCGAGATACGCCATCAAGAGGATCGAGGCCCGCTCCGGCGTCGGCCCGGCCTGCGTGGTCTCCACCGACAAGCTCAACCTCACCGCCGGCAAGTACGTCGGCAAGGACGACCCGGTCTGCATCTGCAGATGCCAGAGCGGACTGCCCTCGGTCGGCGAGTACACCCAGCCGTTCATCAACCACACCATGCTCGTCGGGGGCTGGATGAGGGGTTCGCACATCGGTGCCTTCTACCCCTGCTCGCCGGAGGACTCCGACCCGACCTATTTCGACGGACCGCCGCGGATCTGCTGCCTCGGATTCCAGCTGAACAACGGACGCCTCCAGGGGCTGGAGCCGCTGAACAGCGACGGCGGCAGACACATCCCGGTGGACTTCTTCGGATCGTCCGCCTTCGACCAGGCGCGGATCAACTCGATCAACGCCAGCAGGTTCATGCGCTCCCAGGGACCGTTCGTCCCCTCGATCCTCGGCGCCGAGGAGATGGAGTACACCTCGCGGCCCGAGGTCATCGAGGAACTGAAAGACCGTTTCGTGGACATGGGCGACGCCCCCGGCGGCATCTGCGACCACGAGAAGGACGTCGAGTGATGAAGGAGGCGGTGTGATGGCCAGGGCGATATCCAGACCGGCGATCGTCATCAACTTCAAAGCCTACCGCGAGGCCGACGGCCTGCGGTCGCTGGAGATCGCGCGGATCTGCCAATCCGTATCGGAGGAATCCGGTGTCAGGATCGCGGTCTGCCCTCCGGCGGTCGAGCTCGGCGCGGTCGCCAGGGAGGTGGACATACCCGTGCTCTCCCAGAACGTCGACCCGCATGCGCCCGGATCGTCAACGGGATGGGTGACGCCCTCGATGGTCGCCGCGACCGGCGCCGTGGGGACGCTGATCAACCATTCCGAGCACCGGGTCCCGGCCAAGGTCGTCGACGAGTGCCTCAAGCTCTCCAAAGCCTGCGAGCTACTCACCGTCGTCTGCGCCAATGATGTCAAGGTCTCGGTGGAGATGGCCCGCCTCAATCCCGATTTTATCGCCGTCGAACCGCCCGAGCTGATCGGAGGGGACGTCTCGGTGACCACCGCCGACCCGCAGATCGTCGAGGACACCGTCGACTCGGTCAAACGGGTCAACGGCATGGTCTCGGTCCTCTGCGGCGCCGGCATCAAGAACGGCGGGGACGTGCGCCGGGCGCTCGACCTCGGCGCCGACGGCGTGCTGCTGGCCTCCGGCGTGATGAAATCCAAGGACCCGCGGGCGACTCTGCTCGACCTGATCAGCCTGCTCTGAGTGATAGGATGCCCCCGTCCCGAGCGGCGAGACGGGCGGGGGCGGCCGTCCTGGCCGTCATCCTGCTCTCGATCATCGCCCTGCCCTGCGCCGAATCCGACGGCGGTTCCGGCGGATTAGTCAGATTGTACGAGGTCAACCCCTTCAACAGCGAGGGGTTCTCGCTTTTCAACTACGGTTCCTCCGCGGCGGACCTGAAGGGGATGCAGGTCACCGACGGCGAGGGCCGCATCGACTTCACCGCCCCGCTCCTGCTCGGACCGGGGGAGCGGCTGACGGTGATCACCGGCGACGATACCGGGGCATGGTTCGCGCAGCGCGAGCACACGGTGCATGTCGGCGAGCAGGGCATCATCAAAAGCGGCAGCTTCATCCTCGCCAACGCCGGCGATGACGTCACCCTGCTGCGCGGCACGGCCGTGGCGGATGCCGTCTGCTACGGCGACAAGACCGCCGCGGCCGGCTGGGAGGGCGAGCCGGTGCCGATCTCGTCCGGCCGCTATCTCCTGCGGACGGGCATCTTCGACACCGACAGCGCCGCCGACTGGGTCGGGACCAAGCCCGGGCACACCTCCCTGCCGTTCGAACCGGCGGCGGCCTTCCCCTGCGAGGTCGCGCCCTTCACCTTCCCCGAGAGTGCCGGCGCCCCGGTCTACGAGACCCTCGCGGCCGCCGAGGAGGAGGTGCTGATCTCGCTGTACATGATCTCCAGCCGCAACATGATCGCGCTGCTGATCGACCTGGAGCAGCGCGAGGGCGACGCCCATGTGGATGTCAGGGTGATCATCGAGGGCCGCCCGTTAGGCCAAGACACCAGCACCGAGCTGATGCTCCTGCGTTCGCTGGTCGACGCCGGCGGCGAGGTCTGGGTGATCAACGGCGACGCATCCGACGGGTATTCCCGCTACACCTATTTCCACAACAAGTACGCGGTGGTCGACGGCGAACGGGTGGTGGTCACCTCCGAGAACTGGACGACCGCCAACCTCTCCGGCTCCCGGGATTCCAACCGCGGATGGGGCGCGGTGATCGACGGCGAAGGCTACGCGGAGTACATGGCCTCGGTGTGGGAGAGCGACCGCGACGGCTCCTACGGCGACGTCGTCGCATTGGAGGAACTGTATCCGGACCTCAGCTCCTACGGCGGGATCCTGACCTACACCGCGCCGGAGGCCTGCGACCTGCCGACGTACGGCGCGGAGGTCGTGCCGGTGCTCTCGCCGGACAACTCGCACGGCGCGCTGCGCCTGCTGATGGAGGGGGCGGAGGACCGCATCTGGTCCGAGCAGCTGAGCCTGGGCAGCTCCTATGCCCTGTTCGAGGATGACTCGCCGGTCCGATGGATGCATGAGGCCGCCTTGCGCGGTGCCGACAGCCGGCTGATCCTCGACGGCAGCAACGGGGATGTCTCGGCCGCGGTCAACCAGATCAACGCCCTCACCGATGTGCGGGCGTGCTCCATCGACGGCGGCGAGGGGTTCACGACCAACCACAACAAGGGCGTGCTCATCGACGACAGCATCACCTGGCTGGGTTCGGTCAACTGGACCGACACCTCCTTCAGGAACAACCGGGAGGTCGCCGCGGTGATCGTCTCGACGGAGGTGAACGCCTTCTTCTCCGGATACTTCCTGACCGACTGGGAGTCCAACACGCTGGAGCTGGCCGAATTGGAGATATCCGTGGAGACCTTGTCTTCACCGCACGGCCCGATCTACTCCTTCATCGCCAACGGCCACCCCTCGCTGGAGTACAGCTGGGTGCTGGACGGCATCGAAGCCGGCTCGCACGAGCACAAGCTGGTCCGCAAGGGCCTGGCCGCGGGCGAGCACCGGCTGTCGGTGACGGTCGACGGCACCTCGTTGAGCAGTGTCCTCGATTTCGTGGTGCCGTTGCCCGAAGCCGCCGGCGCGGACCTGTCGGACGGGGACATCCCGGCTTACATCGCCGCCGTGCTGATCGCGATCGCCTCGATCGGCGCCGCACTGCTCAGGAGGCGGGCCGGATGAGCCTCCCGTCGGTGCGGCGGATGGAGGCGGACGATGTCTCGCGCGTCTACAGCATCGCCTGCGCCTCCCTCGACCAGGCCTACCCGCGCGGGGTGTTCGGCTTCCTCATGTACCAGTGGCCGCGGGGCCAGCTGGTGTCCTGCGATCTGCAGGGGAACGTGACCGGCTTCATCTGCGGCGCGCTGCTGCAGGACGGTCATGCCGGCATCTCGCTGTTCGCCGTCGGCGCCGATCATCGGGGCCGCGGTGCCGGCAGCGCCCTGCTGGAGGCGTTCAAGCTCAGGTGCACGATGCAGGGCTGCCCGACGGTGCAGCTCGAGGTCAGGGCGGGGAACGAGTCCGTGCGCGCGTTCTACCGGCGGAGGGGCTTCGCCGAATCGGAGCTGCTGCCCTGTTTCTACACCGACGGCGGCGATGCCGTGCGGATGGTCTGCAGGATCGGTCAGCCGTCCTGACCGTCCGCGGCCTCCAGGAAGATCCTGCCGTCGAAACCGCCGCGTTCGGCGGCCTTCGCGGCGGCCAGGCGCTCCAGCTCCTCCCGTCCGCCCTCGAAGAGGCCGGCGAGGCTGACGACCACCTGGAGCACGTCCGCCAGCTCGGCCAGCCCCTGGTCGGCGCGGAACTCCGCCGCCTCCTCGAACAGCTTGTCGGTCAGCGCCGCGAGGAAACCCTCGTCGTCGAGGACCCTCCACCGCGGCATCCCTCCCGCGCGTTCGATCAACTCCGGGATGCCGTCCCGCACCAGTTTGCCCGTCCGTCCCGACGTCATGCGGTGCGGATGGCCGTGCGTTTAGAATAAAGCATGCACGGGGGCCGCGGATGCGGTCCCCGATGCATGCGGGCGGGATCCGCCCTCAGTTGTACATCGTGTCGCCGATGTGCTCGTTCTCCAGATAGTAGTCGGACCGCTCGGCCTGGGCCTTGGTGATGTCCTTGGACATGCCCTTCTGGTACGAGCCGTAGCGCTCCTTGATCTGGTCCTCGACCGGCCGCGAGCGCGGCATGGCCCCCTTGATGTGCTCGGGCGTGATCAGGTCGGCGCCCTCCATCACCGCCAGGTCGCCGGCGGCGCGGATCAGCCCGCCCATCTCCCTCAGCCTGAGGGTGAGCGCGTTGAGCTGGTTGTCGGCGCGGGCGCGACGGCGCCCCTCGTCGATGATCAGCTCCACCGCCGCGATGCTGGCATCGGGGATGTGGCCGTCCATCTGGATCTCCTGGGCGACGAACTGCGCGTACCGGGCGCGGTTGTGCGGGTTGTCCGGCATCGTCACGTCGACCAGCACCTCGTAGCCGTTGCCGATCACCCTCGAGCGCAGCGGCGAGAGGATGTTCTCCAGGTCCTGGATGTTGCAGGCCGCCACGAGGATGAAGTCGCAGGGGACGTTCTCCAGCTTGACGCTGGCGCCCGCCGACTGCGGGTTCCGGCCGGCGATGGGGAACTTGCGGTCCTGCATCGCCGTCAGGATGTAGCGCTGCAGATTGCCGAGATGCGAGATCTCGTCGATGAACAGCACGCCCTCGTGCGCCTCGTGGATCGATCCGGCCACCACCCGGTCGTAGGCCGGGGTGCCGAGCTTCTCATGGCCGCCGTACGGATCGTGCCGCACATCGCCGAGCAGCTCGGTCTCGGAGGCGCCGGTCGCCATCACGAAGGGGTCGCGCTTGAGCTTGACCAGCACCTTCTGGTTGGACTTCTTGTTCAGCTGGTTGCGTTTCTGCAGCGAGGTGCTGTCGAGCATGCGGATCTTGTCGCCGGCGCGCTCGAAGACCACCGTCTCCTCGACGCCGTCGGCGGAGATGCGGGTGGTGTGCACCCGCTCCTTGCCGACGGTCGCCTGCGGCATCGCCGTCTCCAGCAGGCCGCCCAGCAGGTCCCCGAAGGGGTTGTTGGTGGCGCCGACGTCGACCTTGCTCTTCTGGCAGGCGGGGCAGCTGAAGTCCCCGGGCAGGGAGTAGCCGCGGCAGTGGCGGCACAGGTAGCCGAGGCGCTCCGCCACGTTGGGCGGCGCGTTCTCGGGGTCCAGCAGCTTGCCGACGGATTCGGCGCGGATGCCGTCCTCGACGAGGACCTCGTCCTCATCGAGCACCTCCAGGAACGGCCGTTCGGCGTTCTCGGGGTTCTTGACCACGCGGATCTCCTGCCGCGGCTTGGGCAGGTTCATCGACAATGCGCGTGCGATCATCGATTTGCCGGTGCCCGGCGGACCGACCAGCAGCAGATGCCTCCGCTGCGAGGCGGCGATCTTCGCCAGGGCGATCGCCTCCTCCTGCCCCAGGACCCGGTCCATCGGGTCGGCGGGAATCAGGATCTCGGCGGTGCTCTCCAGAGCCTCGACGTCCTCCCAGGTGCTGACGGGTCTCCTCTCGACCATTTCGAACATTCCTCAGTAGAGGTCCTCTTTGGTCCAGATCACGACGTCGGCCGGCATCTTGGTGATGTTGCCCTTGCGGGTGCCGACCACGATGGCGATGCCCTTGTCGGCCGAGACGTCGAGTATCCTCTGGGAGATCACGCCGTCGAAGACGATCTTGGAGGCGCCCTCGGCATCCTCCTTCAGCGAAGTGGCGAGGTTCCTGACCGCCACCTCGCGGATCACGTTGTTGTCGTCGTCCAGCACCTTGGCGTTGCGCGTGGAGGACATCTCGAGCAGCATGTCGCGGTAGACCTCCTGCTCGGGGGACAGCATCTTGACCTGCTTCTCCTTCCTGGTGCGCAGCGTCCGCGGCGCCTTGTCCTCGGCTTTGTCCTCGGCTTTATCCTCGGCTTTATCCTCGGCCTTATCCTCGGATTTGGCCGCGGCCTTCTCCCGCGGCTTGCGGGCGGCGGTCTTCTTGGGCGCCGGCTCCTCCTTGACGGGTTCCTCCCTGACGGGTTCCTCCCTCACGGGCTCCTCGTCCGCATCCTCGCGGTCGGCCTTCTTGCGGTACTTGTCGACGTTCTCGGTGCCGAAGCGCTCCTTGCGTCCGCGGCGGGATGAGTCGGACTCCTTGGCCTCCGGCTCCTCCTTGACGGACCTCCTGGATGCGGGCTCCTTCTTCGCGGACCCCTCGTCCGCCCGCTCGCGGTTGCCGCCGCGGCGGTTGCCGCGCTCGCCCTGACGGGTGTCGCACTCGCCCTTGTCGGCAGATTCCTTGTCGGCTTGACTGAGGTTGTTCATCTCCATGTACTGGTTGCCGGGCACCTTGTTGCGCAGGCATTTGGAGATCTGCTTGGGGGTGAGCTCCTCGACCTCGAGCGGGCGCGGGGCGCGGGCGACGAAGTCGATCTCCGAGGTCTGGAAGAGCTCCTTGAGGATGAGCTCGCCGCCGCGGTCGCCGTCGGTGAAGGCCGTGGTGACCCGTTCCCGGGACAGGTCCTGGACCGTCTTGGGGACGTTGGTGCCCTCGACGGCGATG
The DNA here is from genome assembly GCA_050309445.1 of Candidatus Methanogranum sp. Lineage (GTDB taxonomy): Archaea > Thermoplasmatota > Thermoplasmata > Methanomassiliicoccales > Methanomethylophilaceae > Methanogranum. The sequence continues at coordinate 76,036 of JBNRMI010000009.1, forward strand.
GCGTTCTTGATCCCGGCCCTGAGCAGGTTGAGCACGTCGGAACGGCCCTCGACGATGATGATCGACTCGGAGTCCTTGACCGCCGGTCCCGCCGGGCACTTGTCCTTGCCGTAGGAGGTGATCTCCTCGACCTGGACCGCCTGTTTGATGTTGGATGCGATGTCGAGAGAGGTGTCCTTGGACTTCTCGATCATCTCGTTGAGCAGCTCCTTGGCGCGCTCGGCGACCTTCTCCCGCTTGGTGACCCGGACATCCTCGATGCCCAGCACGCGGACGCTGGCCTTGCAGGGGCCGATGCGGTCGATGGTCTCGAGCGCCGAGGCGAGAATCGCCGTCTCGACCTGGTCGAGCGATGATGCGATATAGACCGTGCCTTCGGATTTGCCGCCCTTGGAGGCCACCTCGGCCTCGATGCGGCCGATGCGGCCGGATTTCTGCAGGTCCCTGAGGTCCAGGTCATCGCCCAGCAGGCCCTCTGTCTGTCCGAAGATCGCCCCGACGACATCGGGTTTCTCGACGACGCCGTCAGCGGAGATCTTGGCCTTGATCTGATATTTCATTGCGTTTGGATCTACGATCATGTACTCCCTCTTCTGAGATTCGAGGGGGATACCGCTTCCTGCTCCGCTGCCTGCGATACCGCAGTGTGCCACGAAAGGACGCCCGGCATCTGTGGCCGTGTGCCTCCTGCGCTTCCTTATCCAGACGATGCCCTTATCCGGGCCGTGTGTCAGACGGCGGGATCCCGGGGCATAGGTCCCGTCGCTGCGGGACGTTTGTGATTGTGATAGTGAATCAGTGAACAGGGAGTGTTGCGTATCCTCCCTGATTCTCAGGGTATAATAGGGATATTTAAATGGTTTGCGGTCGGCTCAGGCCTTGGAGGGCAACTCGACCAGCCTGCAGCGGCCGGTGGCCTCGAGCATCGACGCCGTGTTGCGGTCGCAGGTGAAGAGGATGACCTGCATATCCTCGGCGAGGTCGGCGAGCGCCTCGCAGGCCGCCGCCCGGCGCCCGTGGTCGAACATCTGCAGGATATCGTCCAGCAGGACCGGCAGGGGCGTCTCGCCCGCGAGCTCCCGGGCGACGGCGAGTTTGACGGCCAGCAGCAGCTGGTCGCCGAGGCCCGTGCTCCACTCGCCCTGCTTCTTGCCCGAGCTGCCGGAGACCGCCTTGAGCATGTTCTCGCGCAGGTCCATCTCGACGCCGTACCTCCCGCCGGTCATCCGCCCGAGCAGGCGGTCGGCGGTGGCGATCACCCCGGGCTGCAGTTCGGAGTAGATGGTGTCGCAGGCGTCGTTGATCAGCGTCGCCGCCAACGACAGCCGCGCCCAGTCGGCGACCCTGTCCTCCAGCTCCGCCTCCAGCCGGGCGCGGTCGTCGAGCAGCCTCTCGGCCTCGTCGTCCTCGCGTATCGCCTTCAGCCGGTTGCGGGTGTCGGCGACCCGCGAGACCAGCTCGACATGCCGCCCGGTCAGCTCGCCGTGGTCGCGGGGCTCCTCGACCGGCCCGTCACCGGTGCGGCCCGATTCCTCGATGGCGGCCTCGACCGCCCCGATCATCACCTCCGCCTCTTCGCGTTCGGCCTTCATGTCCCGCAGTTCGATGAACTCCTGTTCCGATCCGAACCTGGCGAGGAACTCTTCCAGCTCCGCGCGCCGGGCGCGTTCGGCCTGCCGCAGCCGCATCAGGTCCTGCGCCGTGTTCAGCGCCTGCTCCAGGTCGTATGCGCCGTCCTCGGGCGTCCCGGTGAATCCCAGCGCCGCGGTCAGCACCTCCCACTCGCGCCCGGTCTCATCATAGCGCCGGGTCAGCGCCTCTGCCTCCTCCCGGAGCTCCGTAATGCGGGCCGGGTCCGCGGCAGGGGCCGCCTCCGCGGCCCGGCCGGATAACGATGCCCTGAACGCCGTGACGGCGAGCACCGCGGCTCCGGCGGCGAGCACCGCCGCCGGATACAGCACGGAATCCGACGCGGTGCCGATGATGACCGCGAGCAGCACCGAGGCGGCCATGGCTCCGGCGCCCGCTCCCAGCAGCATCCTGCGCCTGCGGGCCCGCAACCCTGTCTCAGCCTCCGCCGTCGCGGCGCGTGCGTCCGCCGCGGCGCGCTCGGCCCCGAGCTCCTGCCCGATGCGGTCGATGTCCGCGGCCAGCCGGCGGCGGTCGGCGGCCATCTGCCGCAGTCCGCCGATGGCCCGCTCCTGCCGGATCAGCTCCTCCGGATCGAGGCCGAGCAGCCGTGCGGACCGCTGTTCAGCCTCCTTCTCCGACGCCTCCGCGGTCGACCGGACCGCATACCCGAGCCGTTCGTACTCCCTGATGTCGTCATCGGTGACAGCCGTCGATGCTGCCAGCTCCGCGGCCCTGGCCTTCAGGGCGCTCAGCTTCTCCCTGTTGCTCTTCTGGGATTCGTGCAGCGCCTTGGCCGCCATCAGCTCCCGGTTGGCCTCGACCGCGGCTCCGGCGGCCGCCTGCTCCTCCAGCAGCCGCTCCAGCTCCGCCTGCACCTCGCCGTACTCGGCATCCCTGGCGGCGGAGGCCGCGACCGCCGCCTCGTTCTCGGCGATCGCGTTCTCCAGTTCGACGATCTCGGTCGTCGGCGATGCCCGCTCGGGGCTCTGCAGCGACCTCATCCGCTCGTCGATGTCCTTGATCACCCCGGGCAGCGCCTCGCCGCCGGGGACGGTCAGGAAACGGTTCTTGATGTCACCGGACGAGATCACTTTAGCGTTGCGCAGGTCCTCGGGCGCCATCGCGAACACCGAGCGGTAGGTCTCGGAGTCGATGCCCGCCGGCAGGCCGGCATCGCCGGTGATGCGGTTGCCCTTGCGGACCAGCGTGACCCGCTCGCCGGCATCGGTCTCGATGTCGAGCTCGCCGCTGTCGGTGCTGCTGCGCGAGGGGTAGCGCTGCTTCCGGTCTTGGAACAGCGTGCTGCGGATGAACTCCAGCACCGTGGTCTTGCCGGTCTCGTTGTCGCCGTAGACGGCGGTCAGCCCGTCGCCGAATTCCAGGTCGAGGTCGCGGATGCCCCCGTACGAGCCGATCCGCACCGCGCGGATCCTCATGACGAGGCCTCCGTCAGCCTGTCGATGGCGTATGCCTCGGCGTCGCGGACCAGCTCCCGCAGCTCCTCGTCGCCGAGGCGCTCGATGATATGGCGGATGCCGGCCGACTGCCGGGTGCTGCAGATGGTGCTGATCAGCTCCTCGCGGTCGAGCGCCGCCGTCCGGTCGGAGGCGGCGATGATGTGCGCCCGCAGGTCGCGGCCGCCGGCCAGCGACTCGCGGTCGAGCAGGGGGTAGGTGCGCAGGCGCAGGTCGGCGATCACCGCGCCGGTGCGCCGCTCCGCCTCATCCAGCACATCGGTCCCGCCGAGGCGGAGCATGGCATCCAGAGGGCCCTTGCCGGTCAGGGTCAGATTGACCATCGAGCCCTCGGCCATCAACGGCGCCAGCGCCGACAGCAGGCCGTCGAGGTCCAGGTCGGTGATGTCGCAGGAGACGTCCTCCCAGAGCACCTCCTGGGTCGGGAGGAACTCCATGTCCGAGACCCGGTCGCCGGTCACGCTCACCAGGTAGGCGCCCTTGGGCCCGGTCTCGTTGCGGTTGCGCCCCTGGATGCTGCCCGGATAGACCACGTGCGGATACGTGCTCACGACCGTGCGCTTGTGGATATGGCCCAGCGCCCAGTAGTCGACGCCCTTGCGGAGCATGTCGGCCAGCCGGCAGGGGCCGTAGTCCTGGTCCATGCCGACGGCGTCGACGCTGCAGTGGAGCACGGCGATGGTGAACATGCCGTCGCGGCCGCGGATGCCCTCGAGGGGGTCGAACGACGGCTGGTTGTAGGGGAAGCTGCGGCCGATGACCTCGACCTCGCCGCCGTTGACGCCGACGATGCGGCTCTCCGGCTCGAGGCCGAAGACGTGCACATGCTCCGGATAGGGGATCGCCTCGGTCCAGGACCCGCGATGGTCGTGGTTGCCGGTGCAGATCAGCACCGGCACCTCCAGCCGTCCCAGCTCGGCGGCGAAGGCGTGACGGGTGGCGGGCGTCTCGTTGACCCCGTCGAAGACGTCGCCTGCGATCACCATCATGTCGGCCCCGCTGTCGACGGCATGGTCGACGATGCGCCTGAACGAGTGCATCGCGGCGTCGGACATCCTCCGGTTGATGCCCTCGGCGCCCGCTATGCCGCTGCCCCTGCCGCCCAGATGCAGGTCGGCGCAGTGGATGAAACTGAAATCCGCCATGGTCCGAAACAGGGCTTTGTCCGATATAACATATGCGCAGGCGGACACAGGGCCGGGATCGCATCCGCCGCCTGGACGTATGCCGCGCCGGCATCCGCCGCGGACGCGCATCCGCGCATGCCTGAAAACTACTTATCGTCCGCCGTGCTACCGTCAGGTGCATCGGAGGACGCGGTTATGGGCCAGGAGAATCTCAGGGACAGGGTCAGGCGGGAGATCGAGAGGGGCTGGATCGGCCCGAACCGGGGCTGCGCCTATTACCCGTGCCATTTCGAGGGGCAGGACTGCACCTTCTGCTACTGCCCGTTCTACCCCTGCAACGACCCCGAGCTGGGAGAGGTGCTCGCGTCCAGGAGGGGAGGGGAGGTCTGGAACTGCACCTACTGCCTGTTCATCCACCGTCAGGATGTCTGCAGGTACATCATGTCGGAGATCGGCCGCGAGGGCATAACCGACCCCGACGACCCGCGTCTCGCCGCCATCCTGCCCCGCGCCAAGGAGCGCTTCTTCCGCCCGGGCCGGGCGCTGATGGTGCTGGGGGCGACCTCCGACGCCGGCAAATCGGCCACGGTCACCGCCCTCTGCCGCATGCTGCATGCGCGCGGATACCTGGTGGCGCCGTTCAAATCGCAGAACATGAGCCTGGACACCCGGGTGTCGTCCGACGGGGCCGAGATCGCGATGATCCAGGCGCTGCAGGCTCAGGCCGCCGGCCTCAGGAACCCCGACCGCCGCATGAACCCCATCCTGCTGAAGCCGCGCGGTGACACCGTCTCCGAGGTGATGGTCGAGGGGCGTTCCTGCGGCGAGTACGACGTCCGCCGCTACTACGGGGAGTTCGTGCCCCGGCACGGCGGGGATATCGTCCGCCGCAACATGGAGTTCCTCAAACAGCGTTACGACCTAGTCATCATGGAGGGGGCGGGCTCCCCCGCGGAGATCAACATCTACGACCGCGACATCGCCAACATGGGGGCGGCCCGCATCGCCGATGCCGACTGCCTGCTGGTGGTCAACACCGAATGGGGCGGCGCCTTCGCCTACGCCCTCGGCACGGTCGAGCTCATCCCCGAGGAGGACAGGCGGCGGATCAAGGGCATCATCCTGAACAACGTCCGCGGCGACCCCGCCGGGCTGCGCGAGGGCGCCGACGAGCTGGAGCGGCTGACCGGGATACCCGTGGTGGGGATCGTCCCGCACGCCGAGGCCCGCCTGCCCGCCGAGGACTCGTCCGCGCTGCGCGGCCGCGCCGCGGAGGACGGGGAGGGCCCGACCGTCGGGGTCGTCATGCACCCGCGGATCTCCCACTTCAGCGACTGCGACCCGCTGGCGGCCGACGGCTTCACCGTCCGGCAGGTGCACGGGCCCGCCGACCTGGACGGATGCGACGCCGTGGTGATCCCGGGCTCGCAGGACCCGTTCGGCGACCTGGAGCGGATGCGGGCGTCCGGCATCGCCGACCGCCTGGTGCGGCTGGCCGGCAGGCTGCCGGTCATGGGGATCTGCGGCGGCTACCAGATGATGGGCCGCAGACTCGTCGACCGCCGCGGGCCGGAGCCGGTCGCGGCCGACGGCCTCGGGCTGCTCGACTGCGAGACGGTCTGGGATGACCGGGAGCGCGTGGTCAGGCAGGTGCGCGGGGAGCTGCAGGGCATCGGCCCGGTGACCGGGTTCGAGCTGCACATCGGACGCACCGGGAGCGCCGAGCCGCCGCTGCTCGGGCTCGATCTCTTCTCCGGGCCGGAGCCGGAGGGCTCGGCACGGGAGGACCGGATGCTGTTCGGCACCTACCTGCACGGCTGCTTCGACAAGCCGGCCCTGCGCGGCTACCTGAGGTCGTTCATCGCGAACGGGCGCCGGCCCGACGGACCGGTCGGCGGCAGGGACCACTCCGAGGTGCTCGAGGAGGGCATCGCGTCGCTGACCGCCGCCTTCGAATCCGGCCTCGACCTCGAGCGCCTGTCGGAGGTGCTGGGGGTGAGGTTGTGAGGCTGATGCTGCTCGGCACCGCCTCCGGCGCCGGCAAGACCACGATGGCCGCCATGCTCTGCCGCCATCTGCACCGTTCCGGGACCGACGTCGCCCCGTTCAAGGCCTCCAACCTCTCGACGCGGTCCCACCGCACCGCCGACGGCGGGGAGATCGGCATCGGCCAGATGCTCCAGGCGGTCGCCGCCGGCCTCGAACCGGCCGCGGACATGAACCCCGTGATGCTGCGTCCGGGACCGGGCGGGATGCGGACGCTGATCCGCGGCGGCGACGCCGGGGATGCCGGCCGCGACCGCATCATGGAGGCGGCGACGGAATCGTTCGACCGGCTGGCCGCCGCGCATGCGGCGGTCGTCTGCGAGGGGTCGGGCTCGCCGGCGGAACTGAACCTCATCGACCGCGACATCGCCAACGTCGGCATGCTGCGCATGCGGCCGATGCCGGCGGTGCTGGTCGCGGACATAGAACGGGGCGGCGTCTTCGCCGCCGTCCTCGGCACCTGGAGGCTGCTGCCCGACGACGTGCGGCCGCTGCTGAGGGGGTTCGTCATCAACCGCTTCCGCGGCGACCCCTCGATCCTCGGATCGGGGATCCGGCGCATCGAGGAGATGACCGGGATGACCTGCCTGGGCGTGATGCCCCGCACCGGCGCCTCACTCCCCGAGGAGGACACGGCCGCGGACGGCGGGAGCGGGACCCGTGACGATTGGATCACGGAATTGGACCGATTGCTGGACGCCGCCTCCGCCGGCGGTTTCGATATCGGCTCCCTCTGCGATGCCGCCCGGGGATGATCAGCCGCCCGAGGCGACCCTCAGCGCCTTGACCGCCTTGCCCTCGGCGAGCAGGGTGTCCATCGGCACCGGGATGCCGTCGATCAGATACACGTACGCGTCGGGATGCAGGCCCATGGCGCCGACCGCCTCGCCAATCGTGATGCCGGCGGGCGCCTGCCGCTCCTCCCCTCCGATGCTGATGCCGACCATTTTGGAAACGTCCCCTTCGCCGGTGCCATCGCGATTCTAAACTTAAATAGATGCATGGCTCTCCGAGGCCATGGACCTCAGGCCCCTGGCGCTCGCATCGCTGCTCCTGCTCGCCGTCTTCGGCGCGGTCGCGGAGCCCGTCGATGCGGCCGGCGGGAACATGACGGTGTACTTCAAACCGGTCGACGGCATCACCGTCGCCTTCGAGGACGGCGTCCCCGTCGCCAGCAACGGCACCGCCGTGCGGGTCGACCGCGGCAGCGAACTGCGCTTCACCGCCCGCTCCGAGAAGTACGACCTCTCGCGGTCGGGCATCAGCTTCTACGACTACGACCTCCCGACAGGGGTGCGGGGCAGCAGCGTCATCAGCCTCATGGAGAGCGATTTCGAGCTCCTCGGCGGCTACACCACCCTGTTCATCATCCGCGGCCTCGACCGCGACGCCACCTTCATCTTCCACGACACCCGGCCCTACCTGTCCGATTACGACCCGTACGGCGATGATGCCGCGGAGCCGGAGCCGGACCCCGTGCGGCCGGCGGCCCCGGATCCGATGACGGCATCCTTCGACCCCTCCCTGGCGGCGGCGCTGCCCGCGCTCGGCGCCGCGATGGCGCTGCTCGCCCTCTGCCTGAGGGAGTACCGCTTCATCAGCGGGGCCGGGAGGGGGTCACCGTGAAGGACCTCTTCTCCTTCGATGAGCGGAGGCCGCCGCGCGAGGTGTACGTGCTCGACACCGAGACCACCGGGCTGCACGGCGCCCCCGAGGATGTGGTGGTCGACATCGGCATCTGCCTGGTCGACCTCGACGCCGGCACGGTGACCGAGGCCTACTCGGCCGTCGTCGGCCATGATGTCGACGCCTGGAACGATTACCGCCGGAACGCCTGGATCTTCGAGAACACCGATATGACGCTCGACATGGTGCGCGACGGGGTGCCGTTCGCGCAGGTGCGGGAGGAGGTGCTGGAGCTGATCGGCGGCGCCCGCGCCACCTCGTACAACACCGGCTACGACTTCGACAAGTTCCTCTTCAGGGAGCCGTGGGGCCTCAAAGGGGCGTTCAGGGAATGCCAGGACATCATGCTGGCGGCCACCGACGTCTGCAAGCTGGAATCCTTCTACTATCAAGGCAGCTACCGCTGGCCGCGCCTGGAGGTCGCCTACCGCACCATCCTCGGCGACGAGGACCCGGCCGGCATCGAGGGGGTGCAGGACCACCGGGCGCTGTCCGATGCGAGGGTGGCGTCGCACATCATGATCGCCATGCACGACGCGGGCCTCTACCCGCTGGTGCGCGATCAGAGGCGCTGATCCTCTTCCCGCTCCTTCTCCAGCTCGCGCCGCATCTGCCGGTCCAGGTAGAGCTCGGAGGCCCTGACCAGCAGCGAGGGGCGGGTGCTGCGGTTGAGCACGACGGCGACCGCCAGCCACACGGCGGAGATCGCCAGCAGCAGCGCGTACACCGGCAGCGGCAGGTACATGATCGAGGCCACGCCGACCGACAGCCAGGGGAAGTTGTAGAACCAGACGGCGACGGCGAAGAGCAGGATCACCAGCAACAGCGGCAGGATGCGGCGCTGGGGCCGCCGGTCGCGGCTCATGAAGCCGAACGGCGGGTAGATGAGGAACAGCTGCAGGATGCCGGCGACCACCAGGAAGACCAGCATCGCGTTCATCGCCGCCGTCTCGGCCAGGGCGACCGCCTCGTCGGTCACCGATTTGATGCCGGAGAGGTGGGTGACGAGATCCTCGTGGCCGGCCCCGGGGAAGAGCGCGTAGAAGGCGTCGGCGGTGAGGTCGAACGAGATCTCGGGGAACAGCCCCGCGGGGACGCCGAAGTAGAAGAGCGCGTAGATGGCGATGGCGAAGGCGGCGATCGTCCCGGCCATCGGGATCGAGAAGCGCAGCACCCCGGGCAGCACCCGCTCCCCGCTCTCGTCGGGCTTGGCCCAGAGGGTCATGAGGAAGGCGGCGAAGGACACCGTGATCAGCGCGTAGTAGGAGTTCTGGATCGGCAGCATCGGCATCTTGCGGAAGACCAGGAGCAGGATGCCGACCAGGATGGCGAGCACGAAGTTGCGGGTCAGGTAGAGCCGGAGGATGTCGCGCATGCCGGAGACGGTGCGCCGGCCCTCGACGATCGCCTTCGGCAGGGCCTCGAAGCGGTCGTCCACCAGCACCATGTCGGCCACGCCGCGGGCGGCGCCCGAGCCGCTCTGCAGGGCGATGCCGACCTGGGCGGCCTTGATCGACCTGACGTCGTTGACGCCGTCGCCGACCATGGCGACATAGCGCCCGTCGGCCCTGAGGATGTCGACCGCCTCCTTCTTCTGGTCCGGGCGCATGCGCCCGAGGATGTTGGCCGAGACCACCGCCCGCCGCCTCTCCCCGTCGTCCATGAGGGCGAGGTCGTCGCCGGAGACGATGTTCCGCTCGCCGGGGATCCCGGCCTGGGAGAAGATGGCGTCGACCGTCTCGGGATCGTCGCCGGAGATGACCTTCAGGTCCATGCCGCCCTCGATGAAGCGGTCGATGATCTCCCGGCAGTCCGGGCGGATCTCGTCCCGGATGCGGATCACGGCGGCCGGCCGCAGCCGCGGGACCGTCTCGTCCCCCTCCTCGAGGACGTGCCCGTCGGCGATGCCGACGACCACCGTGCGCAGCCCCGCGGCGGCCGCCGCCGCGACCGCCTCGCCCGGGCGCGGGTCGCCGAGGGCG
>JBNRMI010000010.1:0-53442 GCA_050309445.1 Candidatus Methanogranum sp.
GCTCCAGATTCGACCGCCAGCTGCCGGTCGTCGGCGCCGACGGCACGGAGCGACTGCGGCGCACCACCGTCGGCATCATCGGCTGCGGCGGGCTCGGGACGACGGCCGCCACCGCCCTGGCCGCCGCCGGCATCGGCCGGCTGGTGCTGGTCGACGGTGACGTCCCGTCGCCGTCCGACCTCAACCGCCAGTTCGCCTACCGGGAGGGCGATGCCCTGCCCAAGGCCCGCCTGCTCTCGGAATGGGTGACGTCCGTCAACCCGGGGACCGCGGCCGAGGCGCACGCCGTGATGCTCGACGAGGGCAACCTCGGCATCCTCGCGCCCTGCGGCATCCTCGTCGACTGCCTGGATAACATGCGCTCGCGCAAGCTGCTCAACCGCCACGCCGTCGCCGCCGGCCTCCCGCTGGTGCACGCCGGCGTCACCGGGATGCACGGCCAGGTGACCGTGGTCCTGCCCGGGCGGACCCCCTGCCTGGAATGCCTGCTCGGCGACACCGACCGCGACGGCGGCGCGATCGCCCCGGCGGTGATGGCGGTCGCCGCCGTCCAGGCGGCCGAGGCGGTCAAGCTCGCGACCGGCACCGGCGAACCGCTGGCCGGCCGCATCCTCACCGTCGATGCCGGCAGCGGTTCCTACGAGGTCACCGCGGTGCGCCGCGATCCGTCCTGCCCGGTCTGCGGGCACCTGCCCGCCCCGCCCCCGGTCAGATATTAATATGGGCCGGCCGATTCATGCGTCCATGCAGCACCTGATGACCGGCAAGGTCAAGGAAGTGTACCTGGCCGACGAGGACACACTGGAGTTCGTGTACACCGACAACATCTCGGTCTTCGACAAGATCATCCCCTCCCGCATCCCGCACAAGGGCGAGACCCTCTGCCGCACGGCCGCCTTCTGGTTCGGCCTCCTGGAGGCTGAGGGCATCCGCAACCACTACCTGGATTCGCCCGCCCCCGACCGCATGCGGGTCGAGCGGGTGGACATCATCCGCGACTACGATGCGATCGACGGGAGCACCGTGGACTACCTGATCCCGCTGGAGGTCATCTGCCGGCATTACGCCGCCGGCTCGCTGATGGACCGCATCGCCGCCGGCGAGGTCACCGCCGCGCAGCTGGGCTTCGGGGAGGGCCACGAGGTGAGGTACGGGGAGAAGCTGCCGCGCCCGTTCATCGAGTGCACCACCAAGCTGGAGGAGCACGACCGGCTGCTGACCGAGGCCGAGGCCAAGGAGATGGCCGGCCTCTCCGATGCCGAGTACGGCGAGATGGTCGCCGCCGTCCTGAGGATCGACGCGCTCATCGACCGCGAGGTCTCCCGGCGCGGGCTGATCCACTGCGACGGCAAGAAGGAGTTCGGATATGATATGGAGCGCAGGCTGATGGCGGTCGACACCTTCGGCACCCTCGACGAGGACCGCTGGTGGGACGCGGAGGCCTACGCCCGGGGCGAGATCAGGGAGCTCTCCAAGGAGTTCGTCCGGCAGCATTACCGCGAGTCGGGCTACCACGCCCGGCTGATGGCCGCCCGCGCGTCCGGCGGTCCGGAGGAGGACATCCCCGCCCTGCCCGACGACATCATCGCCGAGGTCAGCGATTTATACGTGTCGATGTACGAGCGCATCACCGGCGAGCGGTTCTGATCAGCGCATCAGCACCCGGACCATGCTCTCGCCGACCGGGCAGTCGAGGTCGTCACCGACCTCCTCGACCGAGTACCTGCCGCCGTCGGCGGCCCCGACCGGGAAACAGAGCCGGTGATGATCGCAGCCCGGGTTGTCGCACCTGGGCATCTGGACGGTGATGATGCTGCCCTCGATCGCCTGCTTCTTGGGCAGGGCGGCGGGCACCGCGACGCGCTCGACCTCGACCACGTGCACCTCGTCCTCGCGCAGCATGCACTCGTGCCGCTGGTCGCGCAGGCCGGTGACCTCGTAGAGGCCGCCCGGCTCGAGGTTGAAGCAGACGTTGCGCAGCCGGCACTCCCGGCATTCGATCAGCGGGCCGAGGTAGTAGAATCTCGAACCCACCTTGGCCGTCGGCTCCCCGATCAGTGTTATCAGGACCATATCCGTGCAACTCCTTCAGATGACCCCGGTCGAGCCCGCGAGGTTGCGGGCCGCCTTCTCGGTCAGGCCCCGGTCGCCGAGGATGGTGAACCGGTCGCGCCGGATGTCCTTGGCCGCCATCAGGGCGTCGATCACATGCTCGTCGGGGATCCCCAGCTCGGCGGCCGTGACCGGCGCGCCGATGCGGGCGAGGGCGTCGCGTATCATCCCCCAGTCGCCCCCGTGCAGTTTCATCATCATGATCGCCCCCAGCCCGCACTGCTCCCCGTGCAGGGCGCTGCCCGGGTGCAGCAGGTCGAGCGCGTGCGAGAACATGTGCTCCGAGCCGCTGGTCGGCCGCGAGCTGCCGGCGATGCACATCGACACCCCGGAGGCGATGATCGGCCGCATGACGATCCAGACGCTCTCCTCGAGGCCGGGCTTGATCAGCCCCGCGCACTCGATCAGGTTGTCGGCCGCGAATCTGGATATGTGGTAACCCGAGCTGCTGAACTCCTCGTCGCGCATGCGCACGGCGAACTCCCAGTCGAGCAGCGCGGTCAGGTTGGCGATCACGTCGGCGCATCCCGCCGCCAGGTAGCGGTAGGGGGCCTGGTTGATGACCGCCGAGTCGGCGATGATCCCCATCGGCGAGGCCGCCGTCACCGAACGGGAGCCGTTACCGGTCTTGATTGAGGCCCGGTCCGAGGCCACCCCGTCGTGGGCGACCGAGGTGGGGATGCTGACGAAGGGCACGCCGGTGCGGTAGGCGGCGATCTTGGCGATGTCGATCTTGCTGCCGCCGCCGACCGCCATGATGAAGCGGCAGCCCGTCTCCGCGCAGATGCCGGTCACGTCGTCGACGTTCTCCGAGGTGGCGCCGCCGGTCGTGATCACGTGCGTGTCGTAGCCCGCGTCGGAGACCAGCTCCTCGACCGTCCTCCCGGCCGCCTTGTAGGTGGTCTTGCCGGTGACGATCGCGCCCGGTCCGGTGAACTGCAGGTCGAAGCAAATCTCCCCCGCCTCGAGGATCTTGTCATGGCCGATCCGCACGCTGCGCGGGAACTCCATGTTCTTCGCTTTGCTGAATTCCGACATCTCCCATTCCCCTCCGGACATCTCTCTAAAAAGATATAAAGCTGCTTTGCGTCCGTAAGGCGATGGAAGTGCTCATTCTCAGCGGCGGCGGCCGCCCGGAGGGCGCCACCGCCGCCCTGGCGGGGGCGGCCGCGGCCGCCTTCGAGGCGGCGGGCGCCGAGGTCCGCATCGTCGACCTCGCCGACCGCGTCATCGGCTACTGCACCGGCTGCGACGAGTGCCGGACCGCCGGCCGCTGCCATATGCGCGACGACATGGACGGCCTCACCGCCGCGGTGCTGGACTGCGACGTGCTGGTGATCGCCACCCCGGTGCGCTTCAACGGCGCCTCCTCGGCGGCCAAGCGCTTCATCGAGCGCTTCCAGCCCTACTGGTTCTCGCCCGTCCCCGCGAACGACGGCCTCATGTCGGCGATCGTCTGCGGCGGATCGGAGAAGCCCAACTTCGGCGGCGCGGTCGGCGAGATCCGCGCGCTGCGCAGCGTGCTCGGCCGCAGATGGGCCGAACCGCTGCTGGTCCCGGGCACCGACACCGACGGGCCGGAATCATCCTACGACGAGTGCGCCGTCTGGGCGCATCATCTGCTGGAAGAGTCGAAGCGGTGATCGGCCACGATCCCGCCGAACATCCCCTCCAGCCGTGCGGAGGGTCGGGACACGTGGGGCAGCACGCCCCCGTGCCGCGAGGCCGCCGCCTCCCAGTCGCCGGGTTCCAGCGAGCCGCCGGTGTCGGAGACGATGCAGGAGGGGAAACCGTGGTCCTCGACGACGTCCAGCGCCGCGTGCAGGCCCGTCCTCCCCGCGGGGGACAGCACCGTGCGGTCCTCGACGAAGAGCACCGGCACGCAGCTGTCGGAGAGCTCGCGGCTCTGCGCCAGCACGCGGTCGGAGTCCAGTGCGTGATAGGGCATCAGCAGCCGGGCGGCGCCGGCGAGCAGGCCGTCGAAGACGTCGTCCTCATCCTGCACGTGCGTCATCAGCCAGACGTCGCTGCCGCGCAATCCCGCGCGGGCGACGTCGCCGTCCATGTTCCGCCTGCGCATCCCGCGCACGTCGACCAGCACGACCGCGCCCCGCTCCTCCCCCCGGTCCACCAGGTCCCTCAGCGGGAGGGTGCCGCCGACGAGGCGGGGGATGCCCGCCTCGACCGCGGCCGGACCGGCCGCCAGGACGCCGTCCTCGGCGCGGACGTAGAACGCTTCGATCATCACGGGCTCGGAACCGGTCCGCCGATTTATTCCTTGCCCCCGCCGTTCGGCATCATTAATTAGCCGGTAAGCCGATGCACCGCCGGTGATACACCTATGGCAGAAGACAAGAAGACTCTCTACAAGTGCGCGATCTGCAAGAAGGTGGTCGAGGCCGTCTACCCGATGGCACCGCCCACGATCTGCTGCAACCAGCCGATGGACGCCCTGACCGCCCAGACGCAGGACGGCGTCGAGAAGCACGTCCCGTACATCGAGCGGAAGGACGGCGGCGTGCTGGTCCGCATCGGCCGCGACGAGAAGCACCCGATGACCGAGAAGCACTACATCGTCTACATCGAGATCCTCGCCGACGGTGTGCTGATGCGCAGGTACCTCAGCCCCGATGACGAGCCCGAGGCGTTCTTCAAGACCGACGCCGAGGACATCAGGGCCTGGGAGTTCTGCAACATCCACGACCTCTGGGCCTCGGAGTGAGCCGGGAGCGGGCGGGAGCCCCCGCCCCCCTCAAACCCCTTAGCGGGATCAGCCCGCGGAACCATGTTTAAACGGTATGGCCCCGTTCCCGGACCTCACGGGACGGGGCATCCGTTCCAGCGGTGAAGCAGATGTCGAGACAGACCCCCACCAACCGGACCGATACAGGCAAGTACGAACCCAAGGCGACCGTCAGGCACAAGAAGATCGCCAGGAGCGAGAAGGAGAGGCTCCGGGAGATGAAGCAGCGGCTGGACAAGGAGCGGCACAGCGCCAGGAAGGCCGAGGCCGGACGGCGCAGCGAGATCCGCAAGCTCCCCCGCGGGGAGCGGGGGCCGGCGACCGCGCAGCTGAAGGAGGACATCCGCAGGCGCAGGGAGGAGCAGGCCGCCGCCCGGGAGGAGTACTGGGAGGCGGTCGAGGAGCACAAGCGCAAGGGCGGCGGGCAGCCCCGACCGGCGACCGCGCCGAGGCGCGGCGACAGGGACGCCGCCGCCGTCGAGGCGATCGTCGTCGAGGAGACGGTCGTTGAAGAGATCGTCATCGAGGAGTTCTGCCTCGAGGACACCGGGACCGTGCAGACCGAGTCCGGCGAGGATGCCGCGGACGTCTCCGGGGACGAGGTCGCCGACACGCCCGCGGACGGTCCGGAAGACGCGGACGGGCAGTGACCTCCGCACTCCGCGACCGGCCGGCCGACCGCCGCCGCTAAACCGATATATATCCACAACCCCTGCTCAGCGCATTGCGCTACCGGGCACCGCCCGGCGCAGACCTTGCGTGGGGGTTTGTGTACGGCATGAAGACATCAGTCATACTACTGGCAGTGGTCGCGGCCCTCTCCGCGGCAGGCTGCGCTTACGTCCTTTACGACGGGAGCTCGGCCGACGCTTACACCGTGACCTACATGCACGACGGGCAGACGATCGGCGAGGTCTGCTGCAACGGCGTGCACATCGTCATCGACCCCGATCCGTCGCTCTTCCGCGACTGCATCTTCATCGGCTGGTCGGCGGACGGCGTCATCCTGATGCCCGGGCAGGCGATCGAGGTCTCCTGCGACACCGTGCTGCTGGCGCTCACCGCCGCCGGCATCGTCCCGGGACCGGACGGGACGGTCGCCATCGACGTCGCCGACATCGCCGGCGGCACGCTGACCGTCGACCTGCGCTGCATCGCCGGCCCGATCGTCAGGGCGGACCTGTCCGCCGCGACCGCCGAGGCGCTGCACGACACCCGCTCCTCTCTGGAGCTGGTGCTCGACGACGGCACCGTCCTGGTGCTCGACGCCGCGGCGACGGCCGGCATCCGCGCGCTCTCGGCCGGCGCCGAGGTGCATATCGGCCTGCTCCGGCAGGCGGACGGCCTCGACCTCGACATCACGTCGGGGAACCGCCGGCTGACCGACCTCGACGGCACGCTCTCGGTCACGCTGCCGTTCGGCAAGGGCGCGGCCGCGTCGGTCCGGGCGTACCCGCCCGCCGCCGGCCGCACCGCGGAGGCCGAGGTCACCGCGACCTCGACGTCCCTCTCTTTCTCCGTCGGCGAGCCCGGCTACCGCTACGCATTGCTGCACGCGGTCGGGATCCGCGACACGCAGGGGCGGACGATGGGAGCGGACGACGCCGACCGCCCGGAGCTGCAGACGGGATCGGCGGACTTCGCCGCCTGGGGCATGTTCTCCGCCGGCGACACCTTCACCGTCTCCGGATCCGGCTACGGCTTCGAGGTCACCGGCGCGGACGTCAGGGACGGGGTGCACACGGTGACCGGCGACGGCGACGTCGTGCTCACGGCGCGCCCCGGCAGCTACACGCACCGGGTGATCCTGCCGTCGGAGCAGACCGGCTACCGGCTGACCGCCGACCCCGAGACGGTGGAGCACGGCGGCGGCTGCACCGTCAGGTTCGAGCTCCTGTCGGGCTACACCGACAAGGGGATGCTCGTCAGGGTCGACGGCGCTGAGGCCGGATTCGACACTATGGGCAGGCTGTTCCTCACGGACGTGCGCTCGGACAGGGTCATCACCGTCTCGGGCATCCTCGACAGCAGGACCTACCGGGTGGTCCTGCCGTCGGAGCAGACCGGCTACACGCTGACCGCCTCGGCGGCGGAGGTGAACCACGGCGGATCATGCACGCTGGATCTCCTGCTGCATCCGGATTACGAACGGGGACCGGATTTCTCCTTCAGGGTCAACGGCGTGGAGCGGGACATCGGCTCGGGCACGCTGGTGCTGACGGACATCACCGCGGAGCAGGAGGCGGAGGTCGCCGGGGTGAGGCTGATCACCTACGGCATCTCCCACGGGGAGCACGTGACCCTGAAGGTCAACGGATACGTGACCGGTCAGGCGACCTGCCGGGACGTGATCGAGGTCTGCGTGCATGACGGGTACGCGATGCCGGCCGGATACGACGCATCGCTGCCGGATACGGTGCACCCGGTCGAAGGCGGAAGCGGTTACAAGGTGACCGGGGATTCGGAGTTCCCGGGGGTGTTCAGGATCACCGTCGGTGAGAATGTGAACTTACAATCGAGAATTGAGGACACAGTAGTGTTTGTCTCATCGTTCGAGTATCTGAAAATAGAGCCAGAATCAGGTTATTCACTACCAGATGGATATATTGAATCACTTCTCAGTGAGGGTTCGATATATGACTCAGAATACGGTTTAAGATGCAATTGCGATTTTATACTCAAATCCATATTCAAAGTATCATATCTCATCGATAGCGAGGTTTTCATCACAGTTTACTATGCGGATAAAGATGTCCTGAGTAGTTTAGAAAAACAACCTTCGAAAAAATACTACACTTTCAAGAAATGGATTGATTGTCCCCCTACAGTATGTGGTGATGTGGAAATACATTCTGAATGGGATCCAATATATTATCAAGTTAAATTTGGAGCTAATATCGATTATACTATACGGGGGAAAACACACACTAATCCAGGGTCATACGAACTTTGTGTAGAGGATACAATCAAAATTTCTCCGCAAGAGACGTATGAATTACCTGAACTCAGCACATATCTTCCGAAACAGTTAATTTCACAGAACATAGACGGAGATGTGGTATATCGCCCCACAGGAGATTGTGAGTTTAAATCAGTGTGTAAAGTGGTATACAAGGTAGGTTCATCCACACTTTCATTTTATTATCCAAAAGATTCTGTGATAGATATTTACCATAACAAATCTCCCGAGCTAGTTGAATTGTTCAGTGAATTCACTGGTAATTTTTTGGGATGGGATTACATTGGAAACCCAATAGGCGATACTTGGAAACTCGTTAAAGATATATTTTTGGAAGTGAGATCATCCTGATACCTAATCTTTATATAATGTATAATTTATGAATAGCCACCGTCAGAGAGGATTCAACATGATCTTCGACACAACCTCCGGAACTCTAATTCTCCAGTGAAGGTAGTGGCAGCAGTGACGGTTTGGGTGGTTTTATGAAAACACAGCAAACCAGTGAAAGCGCTAGGAAATTGGAAGAGATGCTCGCAATAAGCCCTTACAATCAGCTCGCGCTCTCCGGTGTGGGCCCAATCAAAGAGGTGAAGATCTTCGACACCACGCTGAGGGACGGCGAGCAGGCGCCCGGCATCGCGCTGAGCCAGGAGGACAAGGTGCGCATAGCGACCGCCCTCGACGATCTGGGTGTCGACATCATGGAGGTCGGTTTCGCGGCCTCCGGCGAGATCGAGAAGGAGACGATCCGCAGGATCGCCGACCTGAACCTGGACGCCACCGTCTCGAGCCTGGCCCGCAGCGTGCGTTCCGACATAGACGCGGTCATCGACACCGGCGTCGGCTACATCCACACGTTCATCGCCACCTCGGAGCTGCACATGAAGCACAAGCTGAAGATGGAGCCCGAGGACGTCAGGGCCAGGGCGGTCGAGGCCGTGGAGTACGCCCGCGAGCACGGGATGGAGGTGCAGTTCTCCTGCGAGGACGCCACCCGCTCCGATCTGGACTTCATGAAGTCGGTCTGCCGCGCCGTCGAGGACGCCGGGGCGGCCGCCATCAACATACCCGACACGGTGGGCGTGATCATCCCGCCCGCGATCAGGTACCTGGTCGGCGAGATCCGCGACGCGGTCTCCATCCCGGTCTCGGTGCACTGCCACAACGACATGGGCCTGGCGGTGGCCAACTCCATCGCCGCCGTCGAGGCCGGCGCGACCATCTGCCACGTGTGCATGAACGGCATCGGCGAGCGGGCGGGCAACGCCTCCCTGGAGGAGGTGGCGCTGAACCTGTTCGCCAACTACGGGGTCAACACGGTCAACCTGAACAAGATCGGCGAGGCCTCCAAGCTGGTCGAGCGCTTGACCGGCTTCAGCCTGGCCTGCAACAAGCCGATCGTCGGCCGCAACGCCTTCGCCCACGAGTCCGGCATCCATGTGCACGGGGTGATGACCAACTCCTCGACCTACGAGCCCTTCCTGCCCGAGCTGGTCGGGGTCGACCGCCACATCGTCATCGGCAAGCACTCCGGCATGCACGCGGTCAGGTCGCGGCTGGAGGCCCTGGACATCGACATCCCCGAGGACCACATGCCCGGCCTGATGGAGATGATCAAGGGCATCGCCATCGGCGGCAAGGAGATCGACGACGCCGAGCTGATGGTCATCGTGGACAATTTGATGTACGAGAAGGGCATGGCAGAGAGAAAGGTGACCCTGGACCAGCTGACCGTCCTGACCGGCAAGAGCACCACCCCCACCGCCACCGTCACGGTGACCGTGGGCGATGACGACGTGCGCACGGCGGCGGACATCGGCGTCGGTCCCGTGGACGCGGCCATCAATGCCATCAGGAAGGCGGTCAACGGCAACATCACCATGGAGGAGTACCGGCTGAACGCCATCACCGGGCGGAGCGATTCGATCTGCGAGGTCACGGTGATGGTCAGGAACGTCCAGGACGACGGCGCCCTGGCGGTCGGCAAGGCGGTCGGCCTGGACATCGTCGAGACCTCGGTCGATGCGACGATGGCCGCGATCAACAGGGATTTCGCAAGGAAGAGGTAATGCAGAATGGGGAAGACAATCGCAGAGAAGATCCTATCGGATAAATCGGGGACGGATGCCAGGGCCGGCAGGATCGTGGTGGCCGCGATCGACTACGTCATGGTCAACGACGTGACCGGGCCGATCGCCTTCAGGGAGTACGGCAAGATGGGCGCCGCGGGGATGCACCGGGACCGCATGGTCCTGATCCCCGACCACTACGTGCCCAACAAGGACATCGCCTCGGCCGAGCAGGCCAAGGAGATGCGCGAGTTCGCCAGAGAGCACTCGATCGCCAACTACTTCGAGGTCGGCCAGGGCGGCGTCTGCCACCAGGTCATGGTCGAGGAGGGCTTCGCCGCCCCCGGCCGGCTGATCGTCGGCGCCGACTCGCACACCTGCACCTACGGCGGCATCAACGCCTTCTCCACCGGCATCGGCTCGACCGAGGCGGCGGCGGCCTTCGCCACCGGCAGGCTCTGGTTCAAAGTGCCGGAGACGATCAAGGTCGAGCTCACCGGCGCCTTCAGGGAAGGCGTCGGCGGCAAGGACCTGATCATCAGGATCATCACCGACATCGGTGTCGACGGCGCCAACTACAAGGCGTTCGAGTTCCACGGCCCGGCGATCGCCGGCATCCCGGTCGCCGACCGCCTGACCGTGTCCAACATGGCCATCGAGGCCGGCGGCAAGGCCGGCATCTTCCCCTGCGACGACCTCACCCGCGAGTACATCCGCGACACCGTGCGCGGGGAGTACGAGCCGGTCGAGGCCGACCCCGATGCCGAGTACTGCCGGGTGCTGCGCTACGACCTCGCCGACATCGAGCCGATGGTCGCCTACCCGCACCTGCCCAGCAACGGGCGCCCGGTGCGCGAGGCCGACGTCGCCATCGACCAGGCCTACCTCGGGTCGTGCACCAACGGCCGCATCGAGGACATGCGCATCGCCGCGGCGATCGTCAGGGGGAGGAAGGTCCACCCCGACGTGCGCTTCCTGGTCGTGCCCGCCTCGCAGAAGGTCTACGGCCAGATGCTCGACGAGGGCCTGATGCGCATCTTCCTCGATGCCGGCGCCTTCATCTCGGGACCCACCTGCGGCGCCTGCCTCGGCGGGTACATGGGCATCCTCGCCGCCGGCGAGCGGGCGGTCTCGTCGACCAACCGCAACTTCATCGGCCGGATGGGCGACAAGGCCTCCGAGGTCTACCTCGCCGGGCCCCAGGTGGTCGCGGCCTCCGCGATCGCCGGGCGGATCGTCACCCCGGACATGCTGGAGGGATGCTGATGGCCGCCATCGAAGGACGGGTCTGGAAGTTCGGCGACAACGTCGACACCGACCAGATCATCCCGGCCGAGCGCCTGCTCTCGACCAACCTCACCCATCTCAACGATTACATCTTCGAGAAGGTCCGCACCGGCTTCGCCGACGAGGTCGCCGAGGGCGACATCATCCTCGCCGGCAGGAACTTCGGCTGCGGCTCCTCGCGCGAGCACGCCCCGCTGTCGCTGATGCAGGCCGGCGTCTCCTGCATCATCGCCTCGTCGTTCGCCCGCATCTTCTACCGCAACTCGATGAACATCGGCCTGCTGCTGATCGAATGCGACGTCGAGGCCGACGAGGGCGACGTCCTGACCGTCGACACCGGGGCCGGCGTCGTCAGGAACACGGCCACCGGCCGCGAGTTCGGTTTCGAGAGGCACCCCGAGTTCATCAGGAGGCTGATGGACGCCGGCGGGCTGGTCAACATGGTCAGGGAGGGCGGGCTGTGAAGCATCTCGCCGTGATCCCGGGCGACGGCATCGGCAAAGAGGTCACCGCGGTCGGCCTCGAGGTGCTCGACGCCGTCGCCGAGATCTCCTCCTTCTCCTACGACGCCGAGATGTACGACATCGGCTCCGACCGCTACCTGGAGACGGGCGAGCTGCTGACCGACGAGGACATCGGCTCCCTGAAGCGGAAGGACGCCATCTACTTCGGCGCCATCGGCGACCCGCGGGTCAGGCCCGGGGTGCTCGAGCAGGGCATCCTGCTGCGGATGAGGGCGGTCTTCGACCAGTACATCAACCTGCGGCCGGTGACCTCCTGGTTCCCGCTGGTGCCGCTGAAGCGCGAGGTGCCCTTCGACATCCATTTCATCCGCGAGAACACCGAGGACTTCTACATGGGCGCGGGCGGCAGGCTCGCCCCCGGGACCTCGTCCGCCGGCTTCGCCGTCGAACGCGGCCTCTACAGGCTGGACGCCAGGCTGGAGGTCGACGCCGAGCCCGACGACGAGTTCGCCTTCGAGGTCGGCTTCCTCTCCCGCAGGGGCGTCGGCCGCTTCGCCGACTACGCCTTCAGGTACGCCGCCGAGCGCGGCGACGACAAGGTGACGCTGGTCGACAAGGCCAACGTCTGCACCCACATCTACGGGATGCAGCGGGAGATCTTCGAGGAGAAGGCCGCCGAGCACGGCATGGGCCTCGACTTCATGTTCGTCGACGCCATGGCGATGGCGATGATCGTCCGTCCCGAGACCTTCGGCACGGTCGCGGTCCCCAACCTCTTCGGCGACATCCTCACCGACCTCGGCGCGCAGCTGCAGGGCGGCCTCGGCATGGGCGGCAGCGGCAACATCAACCCGGAGGGGGTCAGCATGTTCGAGCCCATCCACGGCTCGGCGCCCGACATCGCCGGCCGCGGCATCGCCAACCCGATCGCGGCGATCCTGGCGGCGCAGATGCTGCTCGAGGAGCAGGGGCACCCCGAGGAGGGCGCGATGCTGCGCGAGGCGGTCAGGCACTGCCTCGATAACGGTCAGACCACCGGCGACCTCGGCGGCAGCCTCAGCACCGAGGAGGCCGGGAAGGCGGTCATCGACCGCCTGCTCAGCCGCGGCAGGTGAGCATGCTCACCCTGGAGCTGCGCATCGACTACCCCGACGAGCGGACCGCCCGCGCGGTCCACGCCGCGGTCGGCCCCGACAACGCGGGCTACGTCGAATCCGAGCTCCGCGGCTCCTCGGTGGTCTTCCGCATGGAGTCGCCGTCGGCGGGCCCGCTCAGGAGCACCGCCGACGACCTCCTCGCCTGCATCGGCGCCGCCGAGGGCGCCTCAGGACTCGTCGTCCCCGGTCCCGCTGCGGACCCTGACGGCGACACCCTTCTTGAATGAGGCGATCTCGCCGGCGGTCATCTGCATCCGCCCGACCGCCACCACTTTATCATCGCCGTCGACGAGGATCGCCTCGTCCATCGGCACCAGCGAGCCGTCGCAGCTGACGACGAACCTGCAGAAGGCGTTCCGCCCCTGCGAGACGAACGGTATCGCGTCGGCGGCCATCACCACCCGCATGTGCGGCGCGGGCACCGCCGCGACGATGCGCTCCGCGCCCGCGGTCTTGAGCGTGTACAGGCCGTCGCCGGCCCGCATCGAGAGCACGTGCTCCCCGTCGGAGAAGACGTTCCTGATCTTCCCCGTCTTCCGGCTGACCGCCAGCCGGACCTCGCCGCGGAAGAGGGCGTCGGTCGCCGCCTTCCCGAACTGGTAGCGGGAGACCGCCTCGGCGCGCAGCCGGTCGGCATCCTGCTCCGCAGTGCCGCCGTCGGGGACCTCGCCGCCGTCGATCCGCTCCGCGAACATCTCCGCGAGGAACCGCTCGGCCGCCTCGTGCGACTCCCGCAGCGTCTCGGCGTCGGCGATCGCGGGGAACTCCGACTGGGCCAGCGGGTAGACCTCGTCCAGCTCGGCCGGCACCGGCCCGAACGGGCCGATCACCACCGGCGTGCACCCCGCCCGCCGGGCCTTATCGAACTCCGCGGCGAAGGCGCGGCTGTAGGGTTTCGAACCCTCGTCGGCGAACACCGCCGCCTTGCCGGTCGGCGGCACATAACTTGCGTGCAGGCGCTCGATGTAGCGCCGGAACGCCGGCCTCCCGCGCGTCTCCGGCCCGGTGTAGAACAGCGCCCGCTCCCGGCTCAGCGGCTCGGTCCGCTCGAGGAATCCGCCGTGCTCCCGCAGCCGGCGCAGCGCGCCCAGCAGGGCGGGGTGGGCGCGGCAGCGCAGCTCGGCCAGCTCCCACAGCCGCCCCTCGGCCAGATAGCGCTTCACGACCGCCATCTCGTGGACGATCTCGTAGAGGTTGTGCCTGGCCAGCACCCGGGTCCGCTCGGCCGGCTTCAGCTGCCGCAGCGACTGCAGCGTGTGCCCGCGGCAGGCGGGGCAGGCGCAGTCGAGCGACTGCATATCCTGCAGGCGGAAGGTGCCGTCGATGAACATCATCCGGTCGTCGCGGGCGAACTTGGCGTAGGAGGCCGAGTCGAAGAGGTCGCAACCCATCAGCACGGCGAGCGCCAGCAGCATCGGGTGGCCGGCGCCGAACAGGTGCACCGGGCGGCTCGGGTCCAGCCCCTTCTTCGAGGCCATCACCACGTCGACCAGCTCGATGTAGCGGTACTGCTCCATCAGCGGCACCACCCCGCCGATCGGCTGCACGTCGATGTCCATCGCCGCCATGCGGCGGGCGCAGTCCTCGCGCAGGTCGGGGTAGACGGAGCCCTGGACGACGCCGTTGATCATCATCTCCCCCTTCATCGCGCAGGCCTGCTCGGTCCGCTCGAGGGTGACCTCGATCGACTCGGCGGTGCGGTCATGGCTCCAGTAGGGCTCGGTGAAGATGTCGAGCACGGTGCCGATGTCGGAGCCGATCGCCTTCTGGTAGCCGACCATCTCCTCGTTGGTCACCTCGACCTCGCCGTACATATGGCTCTGGAAGGTGCCCGAGTCGGTCATGACGATCCCCGGGAAATCGAGCATCTCATGCAGGCCCTCCTCCTGCGCCCTGGCGCTCAGCCCGGGGTTGTTCTTTATGATGTAGGAGTTGGTGATCAGGGCGCGGAAGCCGAACTCATCGTGGAGCTCCCGCGGGGTGACGGTGTTGATCTTGGGGTTGATCACCGGCAGCAGCGCCGGCGTCTCCAGCACCCCGCGCGGCGTCTCGAACCGGCCGATCCGCGCCAGCCCGTCCCTTCTGACGATTTCGAACATGCCGTGAACAACGGGGGTGCCGATTTAAAGGATTCTGTTCTCGCTGATGTCGGCGAACACCTTGGCGACGGCGTTCTTCATCAGCAGGTCGGGGATGTCCTCGACCGTCTCGCGGTCCCAGTCGGTGACCGGCCGCCCGAAGCTGACCAGCGACGGCCGGTCGAGGTCGCAGGGCTCCCCGGAGTCGGTCATGCGGATCTCGAGCCCGTCGAGGATCTCGTGCACGTCGCGGCCGTTGATGCGCACCGTGTTGGGCCCCTCGGCCTCGGTGTCGATGTACCTGGCCGAGATGTCGGCCATCTGCATCTCGCAGACCAGGTCGGTGAGGTACTCGCGCATCTCCTCCACCGAGCCCCGCCTCAGCCTGTCCGAGGGGGCCGGCTCGGCCGCATGCCTGTATTCGATGTCGATCATCGCCATGACGCCGTCAATCCACCTGCAGATAGAAAAACGGGTCGGTCGCGGCCGTCCGCGTCGGATTGAAATACCCGGCATCCGATGCGGGCACATGATCTTCCGTGCATCCGCCCGCAACGGGGAGCGCAAACTCGTCATCCTGATGCGGAACGACCTCAAGATGTCCAAGGGCAAGATGGCGGCCCAGGCCGGCCACGCCGCCGTGGTCTGCGCCCTGGCGGCGCAGAAGAAGGACAAGCGCAACTTCGAGGCCTGGATGGCGGCGGGGCAGTCGAAGGTGGTCCTGCGGGTGGATTCCGAGCGGGAGCTCTTCGAGTTCAAGGCCATCGCCGAGGCGCAGGGCCTCACCCACTCGCTGGTCTGCGACGCCGGGCGCACCGAGATCGCCCCGGGCACCTACACCTGCCTCGGCATCGGGCCCGCGGCCGCGGCCGACATCGACAAGCTGACCGGCGAGCTCAGGATGATGTGAGCGCCCATGGACGGGCGCATCCTGCACCGGGATTACCTGCCCGGCGACCTGCCGCACCTGCTGCGGACGGCGTCGGAGTGCTGGCCGCGGTTCTTCTCCGGCGACCCCGATGCCGATGCCGACGTCGCCCTGCACTTCGTCTCGATGTTCCTCTCCCGGGCCGACCGCTCGCTGGTCGCCGTGCGCTACGGCATCCCGGTCGGCTTCATCCTCGGCCGCAGGCGGCCGGGACCCGTCCGGGGCCTGTCGGAGCGGGCGGAGGCCGACCGGGCCGCGGCCGCGGAGCGCATCCGCGCCTCGGGCCTGTGCGGCGACTACCTGGATTTCTACGAGGGGGCCGTCGGCAGGCACCTCGGCCCGTCCGGGTCCGCGGCGGGGACGGCCGACGCCGAGGTGCTGCTGCTGGCGGTCGCGCCGGCGATGCAGGGCAGGGGCATCGGCAGGTCCCTCCTGGAGGGGATGGAGCGGATCATGGCGGCCGAGGGGGCCGCCGGCATCTCGCTGGTGTCGACCGGGTTCAGCGACCACGCGTTCTACCTGTCGGCGGGTTATGAGAAGGTGTCGGCGGAGACGGCGGAGGCCGGCCATTACGGGACGGTCTCCGTCAACGTCTTCCGCCGGAAGCTCTGAGCGCCGGTTCAGATCCGGCGCACGTCGGCCCGCTCGAGGATGTCCTCCGGCCGCAGGCCCTCCAGGGCGTCCAGCAGGCGCATCCTGAACGTCCCCGGGCCGGGCGAGCCCTCGCCGGCGATCTCGCCGGCGACCGCGAACACCGTCAGCGCCGCGGTCACCGCCTCCGCCGACACGCCGCAGGCGCCGGTGTAGGCGCCGACCAGCGAGGCCGCCATGCAGCCGGTGCCGGACACCCGCTCCATCAGCCCGCAGCCGTTGCCCACGGCGTAGGAGGTCCGCCCGTCCGAGACGTAGTCGGTCGGGCCGGTGGCGGCCGCGATGCACCCGGCCGACACGGCCAGGGCGGCGGCGGCATCGCCGCCGGAATCCGAGACCGAGTCGACGCCGCGGACCTCGCCGGACATGCCGGCGAGCACGGCGATCTCGCCGCCGTTGCCTTTGATGACATCGACACCGCCCTTGATCAGCTCCCGCGCGGTCTCGGTCCGGTAGGCGGTGGCGCCCGCCCCGACCGGGTCGACGACGAGCGGCACGTCCGCCCGCCGGGCCTCGTCGGCGGCGATGCGCATCGAGGCCACCGTCCTGCGGTTGAGCGTGCCGATGTTCAGCACCACCGCCGAGGAGATCCGCACGATGCCGGGCACATCGAGCGCCTCGTCGGTCATGACCGGCGCCGCGCCGGCGCAGATGCAGGCGTTGGCGCAGTCGTTGACCGTGACATAATTGGTTATATGGTGGACCAGCGGCGTCCGCTCGCGGACGATGCGCATCATCTCGGCGATGTCTTCTCGCATGGAACCCCCATGGGCATCCATCGTATTTTGATTCGACCCGTCGCGCACCCGCCCGCTCACGTCCGCCGCGCCCTCAGGACCAGCCCGCGCAGCTCGCGCACCGCGGCGGGGATGTCGTCCTGCGCCACGACGGCCGAGACGACCGCCGCGCCGTCGGCGCCGGCGGCGATCACGTCGGCGATGTTGCCGCGGTTGATGCCGCCGATGGCGACCACCGGCACATCGAGCTCGCGGCGGATCAGGTGGATCGGATCGAGACCGGTGGCGTAACCGGCATCGGCCTTGGTCGCGGTGGGGAAGACGGCGCCCACCCCCAGGTAGTCCGCCCCCTGCTCCACGGCGTCGACCGCCTCCGCCAGCGTCTTCACCGACATGCCGATCAGCATCCCGTCGCCGACCAGCCTCCTGGCCTCGGCGACCGGGATGTCCTCCTGGCCGAGGTGGACCCCGTCGGCCTCCGAGAGGACGGCGATGTCGACCCGGTCGTTGACGATGAACAGGCCCCCGTGCTCGTCGGCGGCCCGCTTGACGGCCCGCGCCTGCCTGAGCATGATCCCGCCGGGGGCGTCCTTCATCCGCAGCTGCACCGCATCCGCCCCGCCCTCGAAGGCCAGCCGGGCGGTCTCGGCCTCATCGCGCCCCTTCGACAGGGCGCGGTCCGTCACCACGTACAGTTCCAGCATCTCCGGTCCCCCTTCCGTATCCCCGCGTTCAGCTCCAGCGGTGCTCGAGGCCCGCCCGTCCCATGGCGATGACGTTCTCGTCGGGGCAGGCGATCGGGGTCTCGCAGCCCGGGGCGAGGATGTACCCCCCGTCCCGCCCGGCGATGTCGATCATCTCGCGGCACCGCCCGGCGATCGCCTCGGGCGTGCCCTGCAGGATCATCCGCACCGGGTCGATGTTGCCCATCAGGGCGATGTCCCTCCCGGCCAGGCGCTTGGCCTCGGCGAGGTCGACCGCATGGTCGAGGCTGAAGCAGTCGCAGCCGGTGTGCGGCAGCCGCCGCAGGATGCCGGTGGTGTCGCCGCAGATGTGCAGGAAGGCCGGCACGCCGTACTCCTGCTTGGTGCCGCCGATGACCGTCTCCAGCGCCGTGAACGAGAGGTCCTCGAACATGTCCGGCGAGATCAGGTCCTGCGACGAGGTCGGATCGGCCATCCACATCACCGTCGCCCCCGCCTCGAGCATCCGCAGCTGCTGCGCCAGGACGAAATCCGCGGTCTTGTCGATCAGGCTCCTGACCGTCGACTCCCCGCCCAGCATGGTCATCAGCAGCAGGTTCTCCGCCCCCATCAGGTAGCCGGCGGTGGTCAGCGGCCCCCAGGAGAGCCCGCAGATGTGCAGGTCGGTCTCCAGCTGCCGCGCGGTCTCCTCCAGGCCCCTGACGATGACGTTGGTGAAATTGGGGCATTCCGACGCCCGGGCCGGATCGAAGAAGGTCAGCTCGTCGACGTCCTCGGCCGTGGAGACCAGGGTCGATTTGACCGACCCGTAGTCGTCGGCCGGGAACTTCACGTCCATGCCCATGTCCATGAAGGGCACCTGCGAGTCGAGCACCGGCTTGACGAAGTCGGAATGCGTCTTCAGCGAGTAGTCGATCGCCACCCTGGCGGAGACCTCCGGATGCCAGCGCGCCTCGTCGACCGTCAGCCCGGCGCTGCGGGCGGCGGTCACCAGCGCGAAGTTGTTGACCGGCACCCTCTTGTAGATCTCGTGGTTGAGCGCGGCCTCCACCGCCTCCCTGTGCCCTTCATCCCTCTGTGCCATGCCGGGGGATTCATCTGGGCGTTGATTAACCCTTTGACATCCGCGCACGGATGCGAGCCGGTCAAGATTATATACTGTCCAACTATCTCAGATGACTCGGTATCAATGATAGGCAAGGATGGCAAGGTCAAGAAGGAGAGGGACGCGCTGATAATGTCCTCGTTCATCGTCCTGATCCTGGCGGTGAGCGCGGTCTCGGCCGCGGCGGTCTACAGCGAGTACATCGCCGTCGACGACACCCGCGTCGACAGCGGCAGCTCCGTGACCGTCGATTACGTGGGGACGTACTACGCATACCACGGCGAGACCGGCGCGGTCGTCTTCGACACCACCCTCAAATCGGTCGGTGCGGATGAGAGCATCCCCAAGGCCGACGGTTTCTCGAAGTCATCCTATTCGACCTTCAGATTCAACGTGGGGTCCGACGAGGTGCTCAGGGCGTTCGAGAACGCCGTCGTCGGCCACAAGGCCGGCGACAGGGTCAGGGTGCACATACCCGCCGGCGAGGGCTACAACGCCCCCGGGCAGACGGTCACCGTCAACGCCTCGCAGGTCCAGGTCATCCCGCGCGCGGAGACGATGACCCTGAAGCAGTTCGAGGCGGCCCACGAGGGCGCCGACGGCAAGGCGGTCAACGCGGTCATCACCTCGGTGTACGGCTGGCCCGCGGCATCGGCCTACGATGTCCAGTCCAACACGGTCACGGTCTACCACAACCCGGTCGCGGGTGAATCCTACACCGGCTTCGACGGGCACCAGGGCGAGGTCGTGCGCAAGGTGACCGCGGCGACGTCGGCGACGGTCTCGTTCACCTACGCGGTCTCAGGGTTCGTCAAGGTCGGCAGCGCCGGCAGTGACGGCTTCGTCCCGGTGCAGATGATCCCGCTCGACACCGTCGGCGGCAAGGTGTATATCACCGCCGTCAAAGACGCCGACCGCGACGGCATCGCCGACTCGTTCATCTACAAGACCGTCGGCGAGCGGTACAACATCGACCTCTTCTTCGAGATCAGGATCGTCTCGGTCAGCTGAGGGCGGCCGCGGCCCGGGTGCGCCCGGGCCCTATCTCTTTCACTCACCGATAGATCGCGATAGTCAGCCGCGCCGTTCCGGCGGCAGCACGTGCGAGCCGGCCACCGGCTCCCCGCGGCCGATGCGGTAGTTGGCGGCGATCGCCGTCTGCATCAGCTCCCTGGCCCTGAGCACGGCGGTGACGAGGTCGTCGCCCAGCGCCCGGTAGGCGGTGATGTAGGCGGAGAGGGTGCAGCCGCTGCCGTGGCCGGAACCGGCCAGCCGCGGATTGGCGATCTCGACGACCTCGCCGTCCAGGTACAGGTGGTCGACCACCGTCCCCCCTTCGAAATGCCCGCCCGTGAGCAGCACCGCCGGCCCGCAGCGGGCGATCTCCGCGCAGGCCTCCAGCGCGGTGCCCCGGCCGGTGATGCGGATGCCGGAGAGCGCCTCTGCCTCGAAGCGGTTGGGGGTGACCAGCTCGCAGAGCGGCAGCAGCCCCTCCTTCAGCGCGCGCAGCAGCGACTCCTCGGCCAGCCGTCCGCCGGCGGTGGCGACCATGACCGGGTCGGCGATCAGCGGGATGCCGCGCCCGGCGAGGATGCCGGACACCGTCTCCGCGACGGCGGCGCTGTGCAGCATGCCGGTCTTGGCCGCCCGCACGTCGCAGTCCTCCAGCACTGTCTCCAGCTGCAGCCCGACCATCCCGGGCGGCACCGGGTGCACGCCCTTCACGGCGCAGGTGCTCTGGGCGGTGACGGCGGTGACGACGGTGGCCGGGTGCACGCCGACGGCGGTCATGGCGCGGACGTCGGCCTGGATGCCGGCGCCGCCGACCGAGTCGGATCCGGCGATCGAGAGCGCGGTCCTCATGTATGCGCCATCCCCTGCGCCCTATATAAAATATGGAACCCCGCACCCGTCCGCCGCGTTCAGAACCAGTTATATAATCCGCGGGCCATGCGGTAGCCTGATGAAGGTCTACAGCAATCATTTCATCCTCAAAGGCGACTCGGACTACAAGGACCTGGCGCCGATCTTCCCGGAGATGCTGGAAGCCTTCCTGACGGAGATCGGCCAGATGCCGGAGGACGAGGAGATCTTCGAGATGTTCGTCGAGCTCAACATGATCGACCTGCGGCGCAACCGCAAACCCGAGGGCTACAACCGCAAGGGGCGCATACGGATGGTCTTCCCCGTCGGCAGCAGGGAGTTCTACATCAAGTGCTTCAACAAGGGCACCGACATGTCGCACATCACCCAGCGGATCTCCGAGCAGCTCGCCGAGGCCGGCGTGGACTTCGAGACCGGGTCCGACCTCGACCTCGACTACTGAGCCCGCGGGCGCATAGCCCGTAAATACTTACAACGCATCATCGCACCATGCCGCGTTCGGCGCGGCGGAGGTATGCTGGATGAGGGAAGGCGACAGGGCGGTTAACGTGCCGGGCGGGCCGAACAACAGGGACGGTCTCGGATTCGAGACGCTGCAGCTCCACGCGGGCCAGGAGCAACCCGACCCCGCGACCGGGGCGCGGGCGGTGCCGATCTACATGACGACGTCGTACGTGTTCGATGATGCCGCGCAGGCCGCCGACCGCTTCGCCATGCGGGAGGTCGGCAACATCTACGGGCGGCTGACCAACGACACCCAGCTCGCCTTCGAGCGCCGCATCGCCGCCCTGGAGGGCGGCACCGCCGCGCTGGCGGTGGCCTCGGGCGCGGCCGCGCTGACCTACACCTTCCAGGCCCTGGCGGACGCCGGCGGCCACATCGTCTCGTCGAACAACATCTACGGCGGGACCTACAACACGCTGGCCAACACGCTGCCGGCCATGGGCATCACCACCACCTTCGTCGATCCCGACGACCTCGGCAACTTCCGGGACGCCATCCGGGAGAACACGCGGGCGCTGCTGATCGAGACCTTCGGCAACCCCAACTCGACGCTGTACGACATCGGCGAGCTGGCGGACATCGCCCACGAGCACGGCCTGCCGCTGATCGTCGACAACACCTTCGCCACCCCCTACCTCTTCCGGCCGCTCGAGCACGGGGCCGACATCTGCATCGAGTCGGCGACCAAGTTCATCGGCGGGCACGGGCTGGTCCTCGGCGGCGTCATCGTCGAGAACGGCAGGTTCGACTGGAGCGCGTCCGGCAGGTTCCCCAAGATCGCCGGCCCCGATCCCAGCTACAACGGCCTCAACTTCCACGAGGCCTTCGGGCCGACCGCGCTCACCACCTGGATCCGCGCCGTGCTGCTGCGCGACACCGGCGCCTGCATCTCGCCGGTGGCGGCCTTCGTGCTGCTCGAGGGGCTGGAGACGCTCTCGCTGCGCGTCGAGCGCCACGTGTCCAACGCGCTGGCGACGGTCAGGTACCTGGAAGGCCATCCCAAGGTGGCCCGGGTCAACCACCCCTCGCTGCCGGACCATCCCAATCACGACCTCTACAACCGCTACTTCCCCGACGGGGCGGGCTCGATCTTCACCTTCGAGATCGAGGGCGACGGCGACGACGCCCGCCGCTTCTGCGAACGGCTGGAGCTGTTCTCCTTCCTCGCCAACGTCGCCGACATGAAGTCGCTGGTCATCCATCCCGCCAGCACCACCCACTCCCAGCTCGGCCCGGAGGGGCTGGAGGCGGCCGGCATCCGCCAGACCACGGTGCGGCTGTCGATCGGCTGCGAGTCGATAGAGGACATCCTCGCCGACCTCGAGCAGGCGTTCGCGGGGATCTGATCGCGTGCGGGGGCGCCGATGAGCCCGCCGCGGCTGCTGCCGGCCGGTCCGGAGGACGCCGGCATCCTGGCGGCGATGGCGCGCGAGGTGATCTTCGAGGTCTACACCTACGTGCCCGCCGAGCGGGTGGAGAAGTTCTACAGGGAGCATCAGACGCCGGAGGCGATCCGGGAGCAGATGGCCGACGGTTACGCATACGCGTTCATCGCCGTCGACGACGACCGCATCGGCTACCTCTCCCGCCGCATCGCCGGCGGTCTGATGGAGATCGACAAGTACTACATCCTCTCCGGCCGGCGCGGCCGGGGCGCCGGCTCGGCGGTGATGGGGATGCTGATCGCGGAGGCGGAGGCCGCCTCCGCCGACCGCATCCGGCTGCAGGTCAACGGCCGCAACCGCGGCGCCCTGCGCTTCTACGGCCGCTGCGGTTTCGCCGTCACCGGGACGCAGCGGGCCTACGGGACCGAGATCCTGACGATGGAGCTGGAACTCCGCTGATCAGCGGGTGAGCGCCGCCCAGCAGGCCCCGATGCGCTCGGCGGTCGCGGCGACCTCGGCCTCGCGCGCCTCCAGCCGCTCCGCGGCCAGGGCGATCTGCGCCGCGGTCGATGACGGCGACGTCCCCCCGTAGGAGTCGCGCCGGGCGACGCAGGCCTCGGGGGTGAGCAATGCGTAGATCTCCTCGCCGATGACGGCGGAGCCGTCGCCGAAGCCGTTGAACTCCTCGAGCGTCAGCTCCTCCAGCCGCTTGCCGGCGTCGATGCAGTGGCGGACCGCCGCGCCGACGATGCCGTGCGCCTCGCGGAAGGGCACGCCCCGGGTGACCAGGTGGTCGGCGAGGTCGGTGGCGTTGATGAAGCCGTCGACGGTCGCCGCCAGCATCCGCTCCGCGTCGAACGAGGCGGTGGCGACGACCCTCGCGAGGACCGCCGCCGCGTCGGTCACCGTGTCCAGCGACTCCATCAGCGGCCGTTTGTCCTCCTGCAGGTCGCGGTTGTACGACAACGGCAGGCCCTTGAGCATCACCAGCATCGAGACCAGGTTGCCGACCGCCCGCCCGCTGCGCCCGCGCACGAGCTCGGCGATGTCGGGGTTCTTCTTCTGCGGCATGATCGACGAGCCGGTGGTGTAGCGGTCGTCCATCTCGACGAAGCCGAACTCCTGCGACGACCACAGCACCAGCTCCTCGCAGAGCGAGGAGAGGTCGACCGCGGTCATCGCGGCGCAGAAGGCCAGCTCGGCGACGTTGTCGCGCGAGGAGACGGTGTCCATCGAGTTCTCGGTCGGGCCGGCGAAGCCGAGCGCGGCGGCGGTCATCTCCCGGTCGATCGGGTAGGTGGTGCCGGCCAGGGCGGCCGCGCCCAGCGGGCAGCGGTCCATGCGCGCGAGGGCATCCATGAAACGGTCGGCGTCCCTCTCCAATCTGAAGACGTGGGCGAGCAGGTGCTGCGCCAGCGAGACCGGCTGGGCGTGCTGCAGATGGGTGAAGCCGGGCATCACCGTCATACGGT
Source organism: Candidatus Methanogranum sp. (assembly GCA_050309445.1). GTDB lineage: Archaea > Thermoplasmatota > Thermoplasmata > Methanomassiliicoccales > Methanomethylophilaceae > Methanogranum. The sequence continues at coordinate 24,243 of JBNRMI010000010.1, forward strand.
GCCCCTCGGCCGCCTCCAGCAGGCTGCGGGCCAGGGCGCCGACGGCGGTGACGGCGTCGAGCGCGGTGTCGCGCAGGTACATGCGGTAATCGGCGGCCACCTGGTCGTTGCGGCTCCTGCCGGTGTGCAGCCGCCCGCCGGCCGGGCCGATCATCCCGGTCAGCATGACCTCGATGTTGGTGTGGATGTCCTCGAGGCCGCCGTCGACCTCGAGCTCCTCCCCCTCGAGCAATGCGAGGATGTCCTTCAGGCCGCCGACGATCGCCTCGGTGTCCTCGGAGGAGATGATGCCGCATTCGCCCAGCATCCTCGCATGGGCGAGCGAGCCCATGATATCGTAGAATGCCAGCGCGGAATCGACGTCCAGCGAGGAGGTGAACCACAGCGTGTCGTCGTCCATCCCCTCGGCGAACCTCCCCGACCAGAGCGCCCTGCCGTCCATGCGGTCACCTCTTCCGGATGCGGGTGGCCGTCCGGTCGGGCAGCCCCCAGCAGTAGATGAAGCCGACCGCGGCCTCGTGGTCGAAGACGTCGCCCTCGGCGTAGGTCGCCAGGCCGACGTCGTAGAGCGAGTGCTCCGACTTCCGGCCGACCACGCCGCAGCAGCCCTTGTAGAGCTTGACGCGCACGGTCCCGCTGACGAACTCCTGCGTCGCGTCGATGAAGGCCGATATCGGCCCGAGCAGGCCGCCGAACCAGAGGCCGTCGTAGGCCAGCTCGGCGAACTTCTGCTCCAGGCCGCGCTTGTACTCGATGACGTCCCTCTGCAGGGTCAGCGTCTCCATCGCGCGGTGCGCCTCGATCAGCACCACCGCCGCCGGGCACTCGTAGGTCTCCCGGCTCTTGATGCCGATCAGCCGGTCCTCGACATGGTCGATGCGGCCGACGCCGTGGCTCCCGGCGATCCTCCCCAGCTCGGTGATCAGCGCGACGCCGTCCATGCGGACGCCGTCCAGCGAGACGGGTATGCCCTTCTCGAAGCCGATCTCGACGTACTGCGGCTCGTCGGGCGCCTCCTGCGGGTCGACGGTGTGGATCCAGACCCCGCGGGGCGGTTCCGCCCAGGCATCCTCGAGCGCGCCGCACTCGCAGGACGCCCCCCAGAGGTTCTCGTCGCGGGAATAGGGGGATTCGCGTTTCACGATGATCTCGATGTCGTTGGCATGGGCGTAGTCGATCTCCTCCTCGCGGGTCATGGCGCACTCGCGGAAGGGGGCGATGATCTCCAGCGACGGGTCGAGCGAGGTGATGCCGACGTCGAACCGCACCTGGTCGTTGCCCTTGCCGGTGCAGCCGTGGGCGATGTACTTCGCGCCCTCGCGCCGGGCAACATCGACCAGCGCCTTGACGATCATCGGCCGGGCGATCGCCGTGCTCAGCGGGTAGACGCCCTGGTACATGGCGTTGGCCTTCAGCGAGGGCCAGACGAAGTCCTCGACGAACTCCTCGCGGACGTCGACCGACTCGGCTTTGATCGCGCCGTTCCTCAGCGCGCGGGCGATCACGTCGTCCTCGCTCGGGGGCTGTCCGACATCCACCGCCACGGCGATCACGTCGAGGTCGTACCTCTCCTGAAGCCAGCGGATGGCCACGGAGGTGTCCAGACCGCCGGAGTAGGCGAGGACGACCCTCTCCCTGCTGCCCGCATCCCCGTTGCCGGGGTTCTCGGTTCTGCTCATCGGGGTTTCGATATCCCGCGAGGATTTATAATTAGTGTCGCGGGCGGCCCGCGGAGGCGCGTCCGCGCCGTCGCGCCGTCGCCCCGTCCCGCCCCGGGTCCGACACGCGTGTACACATCCTCCGGCCGGGCCGGCCGCCGACGTCGCCGACGCATGCCTGGCAGACCGGATGTCCGTCACGGCTCCCCTTGTATGTCCTGCGATTCCCGTGTGTGCTCCGTGACGCGGGACGGGGATCGTGTCTCAAATCGAACAATAGTTTTTTAACACACATGCGGGTACCGTTCAGATATAGGGCCCGGGCCGGCGCGGCCGGTCCGGGACAGGTGATAAGGCAATGATCAAAGCAGGCGTCATCGGCGGTACGGGTTACACCGGGAGCGAGCTCTCCCGCATCCTCTGCGTCCATCCCGACGTGGAGCTGGCGGCACTGACCTCGCGGCAGAACAAGGGGGCGGAGGTGGCCGATGTGCACACCTTCCTCAAGGGGTACACCGACCTGGTGTTCACCGGCAGCATCGGCGAGAGCCCGGATCTGGACGTCGTCTTCGTGGCCACGCCCCGCGGCGTGGCGATGAACGAGGTCCCCGCCCTGGTCGAGACCGGGGTCAAGGTCATCGACCTCTCCGGCGACTACCGCCTGAAGGACACCGCGCTCTACGAGCGCTGGTACGGCACGGAGCACACCGACCCCGTCCATCTGCAGGACGCGGTCTACGGCCTGCCCGAGCTCTTCCGCGACGACATCCGCGGGGCGGACCTGGTGGCCAACCCCGGCTGCTACGCGACCGCGGCGGTGCTCGCCTGCGCCCCGCTGGTCAAGGCCGGCATCGCCGCCGATGACGTGATCATCGACGCCAAGAGCGGCACCTCAGGCGCCGGCATGGTGCCGTCGCCGCGCCTGCACCACCCGGTCTGCGGCGAGACGATCATCCCGTACAGCGTCGGCAGCCACCGCCACACCCCCGAGATCGAGATGGCGGTGAACCTGTTCGCCGGCGCGGCCACCGAGGTGACCTTCGTGCCCCAGCTGATACCGATCGTGCGCGGGATCCTGGCCTCCTGCTACTTCCGCCTCGAGGAGGGTGCGGACGCCGCGACGGTCGCCGGCATCTACGCCTCGCAGTACGAGGGGGAGCCGTTCGTGCACTTCGTGGAGGAGCCGTCGATCCGCGCGGTGGTCGGCTCCAACCACGCCCACGTCGCGGTCGAGACGGTCGGGGGCAAGGCGGTGGCCTTCGGGGCCATCGACAACCTGGTCAAGGGCGCTTCCGGGCAGGCGGTCCAATGCATGAACCTGATGCTCGGTCTGGACGAGGCCGCGGGCCTGGGCGCCCCCGGCCTGGGGGTGTGATCGGAGGATGTTCCAATGACTGATTTCATCGAAGGGGGGATAACCACCCCGCAGGGATTCAAGGCGGCCGGGGTCCACAGCGGCGTCAAGTACCGCTCGCTCGACTTCGGCATGCTCTACTCGGAGGTGCCGGCGACGGCGTTCGCCGCCTACACGACCAACGAGGTCAAGGCGGCGCCGGTGCAGGTGATGATGAGCGACGACTCGCCCGAGCTGTCGGCGGTGGTGGTCAACAGCGGCAACGCCAACGCGCTGACCGGCCGCCGCGGCCTCGAGGACGCGCGGACGATGCAGCAGACGGCGGCCACCGAGCTCGGGCTCGAGCCGTCGCAGGTGGGCGTGATGTCCACCGGCCTGATCGGGCGCTTCCTCGACATGCACAAGATCCGCTACGGCATCAGCAAGGCCGCGCGCGAGCTGGACAGCGGCCGCGAGGCCGACGGCCTGATCGCCGAGGCGATCATGACCACCGACACGATCAAGAAGGAGGCTTCCGCCCGCGTGCGTCTCGAGGACGGCACGCTGGTGCACATCTCCGCCATCTCCAAGGGCAGCGGCATGATCGCCCCGCACCTGCGGGTGCTGCAGGGCACCACGCTCTCGCTGATCACCACCGACGCCCGGCTGACGCCGGCGTTCAGGGACACCTGGCAGGAGATACTCGACGACAGCATGAACATGGTCTCGGTCGACGGCGACCAGTCCACCAACGACACCAGCATCCTGCTGGCCAACGGCATGGCGGGCGGCGAGCCGGCCGACGGGGATCCGGCCTTCATCGAGGCGCTGCGGGACGTGATGGTCCGCATCGCCCGCACCATCGCCCTCGACGGCGAGGGGGCGACCAAGCTGATCGAGGTGCAGGTGACCGGGGCGGAGACCCGGGAGGACGCCCGCCGGGCGGTGATGAAGGTGATCAACTCCCCGCTGGTCAAGTCGGCCATCTTCGGCTCCGACCCCAACTACGGGCGGATCATGATGGCGCTCGGCAACAGCGGCTGCCGCTTCAACCTCGAGGACGTCCATCTGACGATCAAGGGCGGCGACATGGAGGTGCCGATCCTCGACTCCGGCGCGCCGGTGTTCCAGGAGGAGCGCTCGGTCGAGGTGGTGCGCATGGCGATGGACAACAAGGAGGTCGCCATCCTGCTCGACCTGGGCGCCGGCTCCGAGTCGGCGACCGGCTGGGGCTGCGACCTGACCTACGACTACGTGCGCATCAACGCCGAGTACGCCACATGAGGTCCGACGGGATGGAAGGAGTGTATCTGCTGAAGGCCGGGGGCAACACGGTCCGCGACACCGAGGGCAGGCGGAGGCTGGCGGCGACGGTCGCCGGCATCCGCGCGGCCGGCGCCGGCGCGGTGCTGGTCCACGGCGGCGGCTCGGCCATCTCCGAGGCGATGGAGCTCCGCGGCCTGGTGCCGCGGATGGTCGGCGGCGTGCGGGTGACCGACGCCGCCGCTCTCGAGGTCGCCGAGGAGGTGCTGCGCTCGATCAACCGCTCGCTGACCGCCTGCCTCGAGGAGGCGTCGGTGCGGGCGCTGGGCTGCGCCGCCTACGTGCACACGGTCTGCGAGCGCAAAGGGGTGCACACGGTCGTCGAGGACGGGACGGAGATCGCCGCCGACCTCGGCCTGGTGGGCGAGGTCGCCTCGGTCGACCGCGACTCGCTGAACGCATTGCTGGAAGCGGGCGTCACGCCGGTCATCTACCCGATCGGCCGCGATGCCGCCGGCAACAGGCTCAACGTCAACGCTGACACCATGGCGGCCGGCATCGCGGCCGGCATCGGCTGCCGGGAGCTGGTGGCGGTGACCGACGTGCCCGGCGTGCTCATGGACGTGGGCGACCCGTCCTCGAAGCTCGACCGGCTGACGCTGGCCGAGGTCGACGCCCTGATCGCGGCCGGGGTGATCACCGGGGGCATGCTCCCCAAGGTGGAGGCCTGCCGCAGCGCGCTGGAGGCCGGGGTGGAGGCCGTCCGCATGGTGGACGGCAGGGGCGGGGCGGACATATTGGCGGGGACGCCGGACGGGAGACCGGCCGGCACAGTGATAATCAGGTGAGATACGTATGATGGATCTAGAAGGGATCATGGATCGCGGCGGGAGGTACCTGTTCCAGAACTACGGCCGCATGGGATTGGCGTTCACGCACGGCGAGGGGGTCACCCTCCACGGCACCGACGGCAGGGAGTACCTGGACCTGGTGGCCGGCATCGCGGTGAACGCGCTGGGCTACGCGCATCCCGAGTGGGTGCGCCGGGTGAATGAACAGGCGGGCAGGCTGGTGCACGTCTCCAACCTCTACCACGTGGAGGAGCAGGCGGTGCTGGCGGAGAAGGTCGCCGGCATCATGCCGGACGGGCTGCACCGCAGCCTCTTCGTCAACAGCGGCGCCGAGGCCAACGAGGGCGCGATGAAGCTGGCGGTGCGCAGCACCGGCCGCTCGCGCATCGTCTCGGCCTTCAACGGCTTCCACGGCCGCACGGCGGCCGCGCTGGGCGCCACGGGGCAGACCAGATACCAGCATTCGTTCGAGTCGCTGATCGGCGACGCCTACCGCTACTTCGCCTTCGGCGACGAGGAGTCGCTGAAGTTCATGGTCGACTCCGACACCGCCGCCGTGCTGGTCGAGCCCATCCAGGGCGAGGGCGGCGTGGTCACGGCCGGGACGCCGTTCTTCAGGGCGGTGCGGGACATCTGCGACGACGCGGGCGCGCTGATGGTGGTCGACGAGGTGCAGACGGGCATCGGCCGCACCGGCAGCTGGCTGGGCATCGACCATCACGGCGTGGTGCCCGACATCGTCACCCTGGCCAAGGGGCTGGGCGGCGGCGTGCCGATCGGCGCGGTGGTCACCACCGACGAGCTGGCGGCGGTGATGACGCCCGGCACCCACGGCACCACCTTCGGCGGCAACCCGCTGGTCTGCACCGCCGGCAGCGCGGTGATCGACATCATCCGCGAGGAGGACCTCCTCAAGAAGGTGTCGCGGCTCGGCGAGGCTTGGATCGGGGAGCTGCGGGGCATCGGCAGCCCGCTGATCCGCGAGGTCCGCGGCCGCGGGCTGATGATCGGCATCGAGACGGATTCGCCGGAGACCGCCCTGCGCATCCAGAAGGGGATGCTCGACGCCGGCATCCTGGTCAACGTCTGCCACGGCAGCGTCGTCCGCCTGATCCCGCCGCTCATCCTCGGGCCGGAGCACGCCGCCCGCTTCACCTCCCGCCTCCTGGAGCTGCTGGGGGAGTGAGGCGCCCGGGGCCGGCGCAGGCCGGCCCCGTGCTCCGCCCGCACGGTCCCATATCGGGAAGCGGTGTCCGATATGGGACATATATCTAAATATCTGCAATGATATAGGGATAACATGTCCAAGAACACGCCCAAGGAGAGCCTGGCGGAGAGGACCAGGACGTACATCGACACGCACCCGAGCATCAAGGACTGCGTGGCCAAAGGATTGATCAACTACTCCTCGCTGGCGCGGACAATCATGAAGGACATCGGGGTGGAGAACGAGGAGGCGGTGATGATCGCCTGCCGCCGCTACGCCGGCAAGCTGAACGTCACCACCGACCACGAGATGCGCATCCTCGAGATCCTCAAGGACAGCCGCCTGGAGATGCGGACCAAGACCTGCATCATCACCGCCAAGAACGACTGGACGGTGCTCCACAAGATGGACAACCTCTTCAAGGACATGTGGAACGAGAACACGATCATGCAGTGCGTCCAGTCGGCCTCGGCGGTGACGATCATCGCCGACAACATGCTCAGGGACCGCATCATCGACACCGTCGGCCGCTTCAACATCATCAAGATCCGCGAGGACCTGGTGGAGATCGCGGTCAAGTCCCCGGAGAGGATCGTCGACACCAGCGGCGTCATTGCCTTCCTCATCACCAACCTCTCGGACGCGGGGATCAACATCGAGGAGACGGTCAGCTGCCACACCGACACGATCTTCATCATCGGCGAGGAGGACATGATCAACGCCTACTCGGTGCTGACCAGGTGCATCCAGTCGGCCGAGCGGATCGTCGAGGGCAGGGCCTCGCAGCAACGGGAGCAGCCGGTCTCGTCCGTATGAAGGGCGTACAGGCATCTGGTTTATATACAGGCAAGTGTACATCCGATACAGGATAAGGGTCCGAGATCACCCACGGACTTTTTTCGACCGTGATGATTATGGATTTCGCAGACCTGGGATTGGACGCAAGGATATTGAGAGCGGCGGCGGACCTCGGATGGACCGAGCCGACGCCGATACAGGCGGAGGCCGTGCCCGTCGGGTTGCGCGGCGATGACATCGTGGCGCAGGCCCAGACCGGCACCGGCAAGACGGCCGCCTACGGCATGGCCATCCTCGGGAGGGTGCCGTCGCGCCGCAAGACGCCGTCGGCGCTGGTCCTCTGCCCCACGCGCGAGCTGGCGGCCCAGGTCGGGCAGGAGCTGCACCGGCTCGCCCGCTACACCGGCCACCGGTATGCTGCGATCTACGGCGGCGCCCGGTACGACGCCCAGCTGCGCAACCTCAAACGCGGCGCCGACATCATCGTCGGCACCCCGGGACGGGTCAGGGACCTCCTCGACAGGGGGGCGCTCGACCTGTCCTCGGTCGCGGTGGCGGTCCTCGACGAGGCCGACCGCATGCTCGACATGGGCTTCGAGGAGGAGGTCGACGCCATCATGGCGGCCGTCCCCGCCGAGAGGCAGACGATGCTGTTCTCGGCGACGATGGCCGACGGCACCGTCCGCATGGGGCGGAGGTACACCCGCGACCCCGCGGACATCCGCGTCTCGAAGGACGAGCCCTGCTCCGACCTGGTCTCCCAGTACCACATGCAGGTGTCCGGGAACGGCAAGCTCGGCAGGCTCGAGGCGATCCTCGCCTGCAACTCCCCCAAGACGGTCGTCTTCTGCCAGACCAAGAGCATGGTCGACAGGCTCTCGGAGGAGCTCGGAGACAGGTTCAAGACGGGCGTCCTCCACGGCGACCTGCCGCAGAACCGGAGGGAGAGGGTCATACGCGGGTTCCGGGACGACAGGTTCCGGGTGCTGATCGCCACCGACGTCGCCGCCAGGGGCATCGACGTCGACAACGTGGACGTCGTCGTCAACTACGACGCGCCCGCCGACGCCGAGACCTACCTGCACCGCATCGGCAGGACCGGCAGGGCGGGGAGGAGCGGCATCGCCGTCACCTTCGTCACCAGGCGCGAGGACCACCGCATCCGCCGGTACGAGGCGGAGACCGGCAGGAAGGTGGAGCGGACCACCGTCGAGGACCTGGTGAGGACGATGTCCGGCAACCTCTCGCAAAGGCCGGTGCCCGAGCGCAGGGTCTTCGAGGCGGTCGTCTCGAAACCCGCCACGGCCGTGAAGGGCATGGTCGCCGTCCAGGTCAACCTCGGCCGCGAGGACGGGCTCGGCCGCGTGCAGATCGCCGACGCTGTCAGGGAGGGCGCCGGGCTCACCGACGACCTGGTCGGCAGGGTCGGGCTGGGCGACACCGCCTCCTTCGTGGAGGTGGGCGGAGGTTTTGCCGACACGGTCGTGCGCATGCTGACCGGCAGGAGCTACGGCGGCAAGGAGCTGCGGGCGCGGATCGCGCCCAGGAAGGTCCCGTACGCCGAGAGGGTCGCCGCGGCATCCGCGGGGACGCAGGGGACGGAGTGATTTTATCCGCATACGCCGATGCGGGCGCATGGGCATCCGCGACCGCATGAGGGCGGGGGAGGTCATCCGCAGCGACGATCCCGGTTTCGGGGAGGTCCTGGAGGGCTACGAGCGCATGATACGCATCACCGCGGAGCTCAACACGGGTTACCGCGACGAGGCCGAGGTGAGGCGGCTGCTGTCCCGGCTGACGCTGTCGGAGGTGCCGGACGACGTCAAGGTCGTCCCGCCCTTCCACACCGACTGGGGGCAGTTCATCCGCTTCGGGCGCGAGGTGTTCATCAACAGCGGCTGCCACCTGCTGGACCAGGGCGGGATCACCCTGGGCGACGGGGCGATGCTGGGGCCGGCGGTGAAGCTGATCACGACCAACCACCTGCTCGATCCCAACGACCGCCGGGCGATGGTGTCCGAGCCGATATCCATCGGTAAGAACGCCTGGATCGGCGCCGGCGCGATCGTGCTGCCGGGGATAACCGTCGGCGAGGATGCGGTGGTCGGCGCCGGGTCGGTCGTCACGCGCGACGTCCCGGCCGGTAAGGTGGTCGCCGGCAACCCCGCAAGGGTCATCGGCGACGTGCGGTCGTCACGCGAACGCATCACCGGTCCGGACCCAGACTCCGTGTGATGATGATTTATTGATTGTATATCATATATCGTCGGATATACGTCCATCTGACATCCATGCGTTTCAACACGCTTCAGATTAAGACATGCGATTATATATGATATAATCATATGTCTAATCTGTTTCAGATGGCAGACAGCGACCTGTTCATGAAGATCCGCAGGATCCCGTTCGAAACCCTGTCCGAACAGGCGGCCTCCCTCTGGGCGAAAGTCTCAAACCAGCCCGGGGATGTTTCATGGCTGCCTCTGGCGGTTCACATGTCCGACTCCTGCGGGACCGGCGTCAGGCTATGGGATGCCTGGATGCCGTACTCGGCACAGGACACGATCATCGACGGCATCAGCAACAAGGACGGGACGGACGGCACTTGGGAGCAGGCCCGTAGACTGGTGGCGTTCCTCGCGGCCGCGCACGACCTGGGGAAGGCGATACCCGCGTTCCAGTATCTGGACATATACCGCAACCGCGATGCGCAGGATGCGAATGAACAACGCCTCGCGGGCGCAGGATTCACCCGTCCCAACATGCAGGACTCCCATAAGGTGCACCATTCCCTGGCTACGCAGATGATCCTGCGCGGCAACGGGGTGCACGATTCGCTGGCCGTCGTGCTGGGCGGTCATCACGGCAGACCGCCGTCCAAATCGGACGTCATCAATTACACGGCCTATCCTGCCCACACGGGTGCGAACGACGCCCGATGGGGAGCGGTTCAGAACGAGATCCTGGGATACGCCCTGGAGATCTCCGGTGCCGACATGCATGAGCTGAGGGGGATGCGCCTGTCGATACAGGCGCAGGTGCTCCTGTCCGGACTGGTCATCATGGCGGACTGGCTCGCCAGTGACTCGACGAGGTTCCCGTACGACGAGGGGTTCGGCTACAGGCCGGAAGACCTCGCCGCGAGGATCGTCACGGCCGCGGAGGGCTTCGACCTCCCTTCCAGATGGGAACCGAAGCGGCAATGGGAATCGCATGACCTGTACGACCTCAGATTCGGATACCGGCCGCGCCCCTCGCAGGAGCTAGCCGTCGGAATCGCCGCCGGGGTGTCATCGCCGGGATTGATGATCATCGAAGCTCCGATGGGGGAGGGCAAGACCGAATCCGCCCTGGCGGTTGCGGAGATCCTTGCACAGCGGTTCGGCAAGAGCGGGGTCATGTTCGCTTTACCGTCGCAGGCCACGACCGACGGGATGTTCCCCAGATTCCTCCGCTGGGCCGAGACGGCGGCCGACAGCCACGGTGAACACTTCGCGTTCTTCCTGGCTCACGGACGGTCCAGGTACAACAAACGATACCGGGAGCTGTCCGGATTCCTGGGGGACATATACGACGATTCCGGCATAGAGCGGGGCAGCGTGGTGGTGCATGACTGGTTCAGCGGCCGTAAGAAGGGGTTGCTCTCCGACTTCGTCGTGGGCACGGTGGATCAGGTGCTCATGTGCAGCCTCAAGCAGAAGCATCTGGCGATGAGGCACCTGGGGTTGGCCAACAAGGTGGTGATCGTCGATGAATGCCATGCTTACGATGCTTACATGGGCAGCTACCTCGCCAAGACGTTGCAGTGGCTGGGAGCTTACCGGACACCGGTGATCCTGCTGTCCGCGACCCTGCCCCCCTTGCGCCGGACGGAGCTGATACAGGCATATCTGAGGGGTGTCGACAGGGATTCCGAGGAGTTGCCCGACGGTGTGGATCTCGCAGGGGATGCGTACCCCGTGATCACATACACCGATGGCACGGAGGTCCGGCAGGCGCGGTCCGAAGCCTCGGAGCACGGGAAGGAGGTCGGCATCAGGCATGTGCTGTTCGAACAGATACCCGATCTGCTCGACGGGATCACGGCGGAAGGCGGGTACGCCGGGATCATCCTGAACACGGTCAGGAGGGCCCAGGAGATGTACGGGCTGCTGTCGGAACGGTTCGGAGCCGACTCGGTGCAGCTGATCCATTCACGTTACACGCTGCTGGACAGGACTCACAGGGAGGCGGAGCTGCTGAGGATGCTGGGGAAAGGCGGCCGGGCGCCTCCGCCGCACAGGATGTTCATCGTCGGCACCCAGGTCATGGAGCAGTCGCTCGATCTGGATTTCGATGTTCTCGTGACCGATCTCAGTCCCATGGACCTGCTCATCCAGCGCATAGGCAGGCTGCATCGTCATGACAACCTCAGGCCGGGCCCCCTGGCTGATGCGGTATGCTACGTCGTCGACGAGGCGGACGGGTCGTACGAGGGCGGGTCGGAGGCGGTGTACGGCAGATACATGCTGATGAACACCAGGTTCCTCCTGCCGGAAAGCATATCGCTTCCCGCCGACATACCCCGTTTGGTCGGAGCGGCCTATGATCCGGACGGGGTGGAGCCCCCTGCCGAGCATGCGGGCGAGTACGCCGCCGCCTCGGATAAGTGGGAACGCTTCATCGATGAGAAGAACAGTAAAGCCGGAGTATATCAGATCGGAGCCCCATACGTGCGCAACAGCCTGCAGGGCTGGTTGGATCATCGCGTCCGCGACGACAGCTCCGGCCGTAAAGCCGAGGCGGCCGTGCGCGATACGCACGGCTCTCTCGAGGTGATCCTGGTGCAGAGATGCGATGACGGAGGTTACCGCATCCTCCCGTGGATCGAGGAGCACGGCGGCGAGGGGATCCCGGCGGACACGGTCCCGGATGGCGACCTGGCGTTCACGATGGCAGGATGCAAGATATCCCTGCCGAGCAGGCATTCCGTATACTGGAAGATAGACGAGACCATCGAGAAGCTGGAGAGGTACAACCGGGATAACATACCGGCGGTCTGGCAGGAGTCGCATTGGCTCAAAGGGGAGTTGTTCCTCGCATTGGGCGAGGATCTCACGGTGCGGTTCGCCGATTCAGGATTCAGATATGACGTGGAACTGGGGTTGAGGGAGGTGGAGGATATATTATGAGCGAAGGCGAGTTCAATCTGATACATGAGCGTTGGATCCGGGTCCTCGACACGGACGGGACCGTGGAGGAGGTGAGCATGGAGGATCTCTTCAAGAGGGCGCACGAGATCCGCTCGCTTGCCGGGGAGCTGCCCACCCAGGACTTCGCTGTGATGCGGCTGATGCTGGCGGTCCTGTACGCGGTCTACCTGCGGCAGGATGTTCACGGGAATCAGCTGCGCATGCGCAACGAAGATGACGCTTTGGAGCAGTGGGATTCCATCTGGTCCGCCGGGAGGTTCGACTCCGAGCAGATCCTCGGATACCTCGATGGCTACAAGGACCGCTTCTACCTCTTCCATCCGGAACGCCCCTTCTACCAGGTCCACCTGGATAAGGGCTCCGACTACAAGGCTGCCAAACTGATCGGCGACATCTCGGAAAGCAACAACAAAAAAAGGTTGTTCTCCTCCAGGAACGGCGAACCCAAGGAAAGCGTGGGGTTCGCCGAGGCCGCCAGATGGTTGTTGCACGTCAACGCATACGATGACACTTCCGGTAAGCCGACTCGTAGGAAGAGCGGATTGCCGTCCGTCGGCATAGGGTGGCTCGGAGAGCTGGGTTCGGTCTATGTGCAGGGAAAGAATTTATTCGAAACGCTGGTTTTGAATATGGTGTTGGCGGACTCCGACGGCGAACCGTTGTCTGCGGGGGAGGCGGTATGGGAGTCCGACATTGTTTGCAGGGAGGAGAGGCGGGAGATCCCGAGGCCCGGACACATCCTGGATCTTCTGACGCTTCAGTCCCGCAGGATGATCCTGATGAGGGAGGGGCCTGCGATCACCGGATATCTGCTGATAGGCGGAGACGTGTTCCCCAAGGACAACGCGTTCATCGAGCAGATGACTGCATGGAGGTCACCGGATAAGAGCGGACAGACATGGACTCCGAAACGGCACGATCCCGCAAGGCAGGTGTGGAGGGACTACTCCTCCCTGGTCATGAGGTCCTCGGACACCGATTCGGAGTTCTACAGGGCGCCGGGAGTGGTTGGATGGATGTCTTCGCTGGTGTATGAAGGTCTGTACTCAGAAGGGTCAGTCCATCTGGGCACAGTGGGCGCCAAATACGGGGATAAGAACACCCTGCTCGAAGGTACGGTCGATGACAATCTGGTATTGAACGGCAACCTGCTGACGGAGATGGGCCGCGAGTGGAACGTCAGGATAAACGACGTCATCAAGAAAACCGATGACTGCGTGGACACATTGGGACGATTCGCGATCAACATGGAGAAGGCGGGAGGCAACAGCGACGGGAACAGCCATACCAAGATAGCGGCAGAAACCCGGACCGGGGCCTTCCACAGACTGGATGAACCGTTCCGCAGATGGTTGCGGGAGATCGATCCGAAGAGGAAAGACAGCATGGATGAGCAGATGGAGGTCTGGATACGCGCCATGAGGAGTACTGTCCTGGGCATTGGTAGGAAAATGCTCAGCGAATCCAGCGATTCAGCACTTGTGGGCAGGAGCTTCAAGGAAAATGCATTCGCTATATTCAGGCTTTTCGAGAACACTATTTACAAGAAGACTAGAGGTGCATGACATGAGCAAGGCAAAGGCGGTCTACGGCTTCGTCGATTGGAAATTGAATACCCTCAATAGGGACGACGCATGGTCCAAAGCAATGCTGGCGAAACTCCGGCGCGGTGCAGGCAAGGCGCCCTTCGAGGTGCCTGAGATCTGGGAGGTCACAATGGCGGACCTGCCCGACAGCCTGGTGTCGAAACACGGAGATATACGTTCGAATGCGAGTCCTGCGGATTGGGCCGTCCATGTAGCTCTGACGCTGTATGCCATGCATCAGCAGGGCGAGACCGCTTCGGTCAGCAGAGAAGGCACTTCATTCGCATCCGCGATGCGGGCGATTGTCACCGAGAATAATAAAGAGGCTGTGAAGAGGAGATTCGATGCGATAATCACTGCCGACAATCTCGCAGAGCTGTCTCATCATGCCAGGAGCATGGTGCAGATCATAAAGTCATCCGGGAAGTCCCTGACTGTGGATTATCCGGCGTTGGCCAAGGATCTGTACCAATTCCAATATCCGGACGGCAGATCTCAGGTGCGCCTCAGGTGGGGGCGTGATTTTTACAGGTTGAAAGGTAAGAAAGAGGACCAAGAGAGGTGATTGAGTATGGATAAGAAAAGATTGTATGTGGATGTGCACGTAATCCAAACCGTGCCGCCTAGCTGTGTGAACCGCGATGACACCGGCAGCCCCAAGACCGCTTATTACGGCGGAGTGCGCCGCGCCAGAGTGTCCTCCCAGAGTTGGAAGAAGGCGATGAGGGATTATTTCCGCGAGAGGTTCGATGAAAAGGAACTGGCCTTCCGCACCAAGAAAATCGTGAATCTGATCGTCGAGAGGATGAAGGAGCTGGAGCCCGATATCTCGGAAGAGGTTGCCGAGAAGAAGGCCATAGAGGTCATCGAGAAGGCAGGGGTCAAGATAGGGAAGAAAAAGAAAGATGATGAAACGAACAACGAGACCGGTGCTCTGTTCTTCATGAGCTATCAACAGTCCGTCAATCTGGCCAAACTCGCTCTGAGTGATGACAACCCCACCAAGAGGGCGGTGCAGGAGGTAATGAACGAGGGACACGGCATCGAGGTGGCGTTGTTCGGCCGCATGGTGGCGGACGACCCATCACTCAACGCAGACGCGTCCTCCCAGGTCGCACACGCCATCTCCACCCACAAGGTGGATAACGAATACGATTACTTCACCGCAATGGACGACCTCGCTCCCGAGGATAATGCCGGTGCCGGGATGATCGGTACCGTCGAGTTCAACTCCTCGACGCTGTACCGCTATGCGACCGTAGCGGTCCACGACCTGCATGTCCAGTTGGGATCGGAACCGGATGCCACTGCGAAGGCGGTGACGGAATTCATCAGGGCTTTCACCCTCTCCATGCCGACCGGCAAGCAGAACACGTTCGCCAACCGCACGGTGCCCGACGCGTTGCAGATCAACATACGCGCGGACCAGCCGATCAACCTGGTGGGGGCGTTCGAATCGCCGGTGGTCAGGAACAGGGAGGGGGGAGGGCACAAAGCAGATTCCGTGAAGCGCCTGTTTGATTACGAGCAATCACTTTACTCCTCATTCGCATCCGAGCCCGTCGGATCGTGGAAGGTGATCTCGTCAACGGGTCCCGGAGGATCGGCGACCGCGGATGCCGCACAGGGAGGCACCGTCAATCTGGAGGATGCGTTGGAGGGAGTGAGCAGCCGCCTCCAAGCGGAGCTGTGATCCCATGAGCACATTACTGCTCAGGCTGGCGGGTCCTTTGCAGGCATGGGGGGCTTCCAGCAAGTTCGACACCCGCCTCACCAACCGTTGGCCCACGAAGAGCGGGGTGATAGGCATGGTTGCCGCCGCACTGGGCCGTGGCCGGGAGGAATCGATAAGCGATCTGGCTGCGCTGAAGTACGGGGTGCGTATCGATCAGGAAGGGGAGATCCTCAGAGATTACCACACAGCCCATCATCCCGGCGATAGAAATCGCAGCTATGTGACGATACGTTACTACCTGACCGATGCTCTGTTCCTTGCCGGTCTGGAGGGGGATGAGGAACTTCTGGCGGAGATAGACGCGGCAGTCAGAAGCCCCGTCTATCCGCTGTTCCTGGGCCGCAGATCCTGTCCGCCCGCGGGGCAGATATCATTGGGGATCCGCAGCGGTTCCCTCGAAGACTCCCTGCGGGAAGAGACATGGCTGGCGGCGGACTGGTACATGAGACGCAAGCCGGAGGAGGTCAGACTGGAGACGGTCTGTGATGCCGAATCCGGTGAGAGCTCGCAGTTCATAACCGATACGCCGATATCCTTCGACCAGGACCACCGCAAGCACGGGTATCGTGCCGTAGCATACGGTACGGACATCGTGTTGCGGAATGGGAAATCCCGTTATGCGGGCAATTCCACGGATCTCGATGCGATCGCCGAGCTCAGAAGGGGTGGTGAATGAATGTATCTCTCCAGGGTCGAGCTGAATGCCTACAGGCGTACCACAATCGAGGCTATGGGCTCTCCGCAACTCATACATGCTGCCGTGATGGCAAGTTTCACCTCCGATGCATTGAACGAACGTGTGTTGTGGCGGATAGATCGCATCGGTGCGGCCACCTATCTCCTTGTGCAGAGCCAGAAGCGCCCTGATTTTCAACATATAGTGGATCAATTCGGATGGCCGGATTCGGAGCAGGGTTGGGACACGCTGGAATACGGCCCGTTCCTGGACAAGCTGGAACCGGGGCAGATCTGGAGGTTCCGCCTGTCAGCCAATCCTGTTAAGAGCATCAAAGGGTCTGACGCCGGAGCCCGCGGCAAAGTAGTGCCGCACGTCACCGTATCCCAACAGGAGCAGTGGCTGATAGACAGGGCTCCGGGACTCGGCTTCGAGATCGTCAAACTTGAGGAGGGGGAGTTCAACCTGGACGTCGTCCATCGGGAGACCCGGAAATTCAAACGCGGTGATAAGAACAACGTAACGCTGAGCGTTGCGACCTTCGAGGGCGTGCTCGAGATCAAGGATGAAGCCGTGTTCAAAGAAACGGTCGTCAGAGGCATCGGGAGGGCGAAGGGATACGGATGCGGTATGCTGACGATCGGTAAACCATGAGCGGTCGATTCCACGGAGCGGATAAACCAGAGCTGCAGGAACTCCCCCGGATAGGGGAGCGGCTGTCGTTCCTGTACCTGGAGCGATGCGTGGTCAACCGGTCGGAGAGCGCCATAACCGTGACCGACCGCAGGGGCACGGTATGCGTGCCCGCGGCCATGCTGGGCGTAATTGTATTAGGTCCGGGTTCCAACATCACCCACAGGGCAGTGGAGCTTTTGGGAGATGCGGGAGCCAGTATAATCTGGGCCGGAGAGCGCGGGGTTCGCTACTATGCTCACGGCCGGCCGCTCACCCACTCATCGCGGTTGCTTGTAGCTCAGGCCAAAGCGGTATCGAACACCCGTTCCCGTTTGGACGTGGCGAGGAGGATGTACATGATGCGCTTCCCGGATGAGGACGTCAGTCGGATGACGATGCAGCAGCTCCGGGGTCGCGAGGGCGCAAGGGTGCGCACTGCATATCGCCGACTGTCAAAAGAGACAGGGGTCGAATGGAAGAGCCGGAATTACGACCCTGACGATTTCGATGCGGGAGATACGATCAACATGGCGATATCTGCCGCGAATTCATGTCTGTACGGTATGGCACATTGTGCGATCGTCGCAATAGGATGTTCTCCCGGATTGGGATTCATACATACAGGTCGTGAGAAATCATTCGTCTACGATATAGCAGATCTGTACAAAACTGAAATCAGTCTGCCAATCGCATTCCGAATTGCCGCCGAAACCCCGGACGACGTCGGGACGTCAACCCGTATCGCATTCAGAGATGCGGTTGTGGATGGGAAATTGATGGAGAGGATGGTCAGAGACATCCGCAATCTTTTATTGACTCCTGATGAAATGCAAGTTGACGACTCCTTTGAGACCAGCACGATATTCCTATGGGACGATAAGGCGGGGATGGTGGAAGGCGGCATATCCTATGCTGAACGCGATTCAGCCACTGAATTATGATTGTCATCATCCTCACCAATTGCCCTTCGTTCTTGCGCGGAGACCTCACCAAGTGGTTCTATGAGATCGGGACCAACGTCTTCGCAGGTACGGTCAGCGCCCGCGTGAGAGATAATCTCTGGGAGCGTATTGTCCGAAGCTGCACCAATGGGAAGGTGACGATGATATACAGCGTGAGGAACGAGCAGCGGTTTGAATTCAGAGTACATAATTCTGATTGGGAACCCGTTGATTACGAGGGATTGAAGCTAATGATGAAACCCCTGCCGTCGGATAAGATTGTTGAGTCGGCATACCGGTCCGGTTACAGTAAGGCAAGCGGATATAGGTCTGCTAAGAGATATAGCGGAATAAACAAGGGGTCAGAATCGTCCTATGCTGTAATGCATCTCACTACAACCGGGCCGAAGCCACAAAGTGATCACATATCTGCCATAGACATAATATGTGTTCGCGAGAACGCCGTATACGAGAGGTTCTCAAGAACCATCAGCACAGACTCCCATGAGGACGACAGGTCTTCGAAACCATATGTCGTTTTGTCGGAGGCTCTCAGTCTGATGGAGGGGGCCGACGTCATAACGATCCAGGCGTCTGATGTAATGAGATTCATAGAAGCGACCTGTGAACGGTACGATATAATCCCGGTTGATTTCAACATCAAGGATCTCCAGACCATGTCCAAGAAGATCCTTATGAACATCCGTGATCACTCCTTCGAGGGGCTGAAGGAATATTACAAACTGAATTCTGATGAAAAAACAGCCAACGGGATGCAGTTATGCGATATGATATTTGAAATCTATAAGCGGCTTATGAATCAAGAATGAACCTTGTGGGAACACATGTGATTGTGCGGAGTATCACATAACCTGGAGGGACGTCTAGGTCGCCCCCGCATATGCGGGGAACACCATCAACTAAGGGCCCAGCCCTTTACCCCTACAGGATCACCTCCGCGTATGCGGGGAACACATCATAGATTATGGTTGGATTCATGAATATGGAGGATCACCCCCGCGTATGCGGGGAACACAATCGGTTGCTAATATCATCCTCGACGAGGCGAGGATCACCCCCGCGTATGCGGGGAACACCAGCCAGCGCGTCAGTCAGGCGTGGGTACCACGGGATCACCCCCGCGTATGCGGGGAACACTCGTACAACCGCGACGATATCGACGCGGAGAGAGGATCACCCCCGCGTATGCGGGGAACACACAAAGCTCTTCTTTCACAACCTCAAATTCGATGGATCACCCCCGCGTATGCGGGGAACACCAATCATCGGAGTCGGTGTCCCTCACCATGCGAGGATCACCCCCGCGTATGCGGGGAACACCGTCGACGACGCTCACAGGCTCTCCTCCAGTGAGGATCACCCCCGCGTATGCGGGGAACACTGGCCCTCTAATTTCGCCCTTGTTTTTTCATAAGGATCACCCCCGCGTATGCGGGGAACACGTTACATCTGATTTTTGCCAGCCAATAATCGTAGGATCACCCCCGCGTATGCGGGGAACACCAAGGGGCGGGCCTTTTCCGCTCGGACTATATAGGATCACCCCCGCGTATGCGGGGAACACACGCCCTCGGTGTAGAGCGGCCCCCGGACGTCCGGATCACCCCCGCGTATGCGGGGAACACTTGTTGACACTGAACTCGTACTTGAGACTGATAGGATCACCCCCGCGTATGCGGGGAACACCAGTCCGACATCCAAATTTCTAAACCTTCGATAGGATCACCCCCGCGTATGCGGGGAACACCGCAATCGACGAAATATACAACATGGTGAACTGGGATCACCCCCGCGTATGCGGGGAACACTTGCGGTTATGTTCTCGCGGATTGCCTTCTTGGGGATCACCCCCGCGTATGCGGGGAACACGTGCCCGTCAGCTCGACAGTTACTCCATGGACAGGATCACCCCCGCGTATGCGGGGAACACTTGTTAGGCGCGCGCGTAAGGCTAATTTCTTTAGGATCACCCCCGCGTATGCGGGGAACACTGCGCAGGGGACGTACGTTAAGTCCCGCCCTGCGGATCACCCCCGCGTATGCGGGGAACACGTCAAAAACAGGCTTTTTGGCTGACGTTAGATTGGATCACCCCCGCGTATGCGGGGAACACAGAACCGTTTCCACTGGGTGACTGACAATCCGAGGATCACCCCCGCGTATGCGGGGAACACTTTCTCCGCGGTTGAGCGACATGATCATGGTGAGGATCACCCCCGCGTATGCGGGGAACACATAACTGTCGAGCTGACGGGCACGTTGCACGACGGATCACCCCCGCGTATGCGGGGAACACGGCGGAGGGGGCGACAACGGCGGCGCATCGTCGGGATCACCCCCGCGTATGCGGGGAACACACTTTGCGCTGACGCGGGACCACTTCGACCAGGGGATCACCCCCGCGTATGCGGGGAACACGGTCGCTATCACGCGCGCATCTTGAAGACAATAGGATCACCCCCGCGTATGCGGGGAACACATAGTTATATATACTTACACGTAGTCTATAGTAGGATCACCCCCGCGTATGCGGGGAACACCTCGTTAACACGATGTTTGTCATGCGTATCACCGGATCACCCCCGCGTATGCGGGGAACACGCAGCCGATGACGGGACCGACTTCTTAATCAGAGGATCACCCCCGCGTATGCGGGGAACACGCTTTTAATATAACGAGCGTGCGGAAAATCCCCGGATCACCCCCGCGTATGCGGGGAACACTCCACCATCGCGCCTCTTGAGTCGAAGCTTGAGGGATCACCCCCGCGTATGCGGGGAACACGAGGCTCGAAAACGTCGAACACGTCGTCACCGTGGATCACCCCCGCGTATGCGGGGAACACTTTTGGCTCCATTTCATGCACCTCGGACATGGGGGATCACCCCCGCGTATGCGGGGAACACGCTTGACAGGTGTGAATCCGTGATGACAAGCGAGGATCACCCCCGCGTATGCGGGGAACACCCAGGTTGAAAACGGTCTTGTTTTCAATCAGCGGGATCACCCCCGCGTATGCGGGGAACACGTTGAAAGTTGCCCCGATTGTCTCGTTATTTGCGGATCACCCCCGCGTATGCGGGGAACACCCTAGAAGGGGCTGAGGGGCCGGGACGGCCCCTGGATCACCCCCGCGTATGCGGGGAACACCGCGCTTAGAGACCGATTAGTACTTACAACCACGGATCACCCCCGCGTATGCGGGGAACACACGGTGTAGGTGCGGATGGCGGCCGCGGCATGAGGATCACCCCCGCGTATGCGGGGAACACCGCGCTTAGAGACCGATTAGTACTTACAACCACGGATCACCCCCGCGTATGCGGGGAACACCATTCGGGCGCTGGGTAACCCGGTCCGGAGCACGGATCACCCCCGCGTATGCGGGGAACACTTGCAGGGCCCTTCCCGTGCGTCTAGCGGGGGAGGATCACCCCCGCGTATGCGGGGAACACACCTCGAGATGAGACAGTATCTTATCCTCGGAAGGATCACCCCCGCGTATGCGGGGAACACCCCTGCAGTGGAAACGGCGCTCCCCTCAGAAATGGATCACCCCCGCGTATGCGGGGAACACCGCACCCTATAAGCGCACCTGCCCGCAGTAGGTGGATCACCCCCGCGTATGCGGGGAACACGTGTTGGTGATACACGCGCAAAGAAACGCACCCGGATCACCCCCGCGTATGCGGGGAACACAGATATATATATACTTACACATAGTCTATAGTAGGATCACCCCCGCGTATGCGGGGAACACTGTCCAATCTCTCACTCGTGTTCTCAATCCCGCGGATCACCCCCGCGTATGCGGGGAACACTTTGCGGTGACAAGCTGGACGGGTTATGAACACGGATCACCCCCGCGTATGCGGGGAACACATCTGCATCATGTTACTGATGTCATCCGTCACCGGATCACCCCCGCGTATGCGGGGAACACGACCCGTCGCACATCACGACGCTGAACACGATGGGATCACCCCCGCGTATGCGGGGAACACGGGAGCACCAAGGTCTTCCCGCTCAATCACGGAGGATCACCCCCGCGTATGCGGGGAACACTACCCCTCGTGCTGGACCGCGGCGTAATCCTGGGGATCACCCCCGCGTATGCGGGGAACACAACATCCCCAGCTGGTCGCAGGTACCCGTGGTGGGATCACCCCCGCGTATGCGGGGAACACACTTAGATCCAATCATAGAGCCAGCACCTTCTTGCGCCGAAGTATACAAGAACCTAACAAGTTAAAATATAATCGGTTTGGATTCAAATAAAATATTCTTTGATAGATGTTTTCCGCCAGAAGGGAGTCGGCGGGTGAGAATGAGTCCGGACAGACCTGTCATGAACAACTCAGTAGCTCGAGATGATATCGGTATGTTTTTCATCATCTACGTGTCTCAGGACTTATTTGAACCAGACTCGGCTCCTTTTCCCAATTCGAAGACAACGGGTTCTTCCCGGTTCAAGGGGGCCGAGGGCAATCCAATGCAGGTCATCGGCGACGTGCGGTCCTCAGACCGATACGGCGACGATGACGGTGATGATGAGGATGAACGCGATCACTGCCAGGACGAACCACTGCCTCGGAGCTAATCTTACCATGGTCCGTACATGGTCCTGGCCGTAATTAAAACATTCTCGGCGGAACGCCGCCCGGCCCCCGAGGGGGCCGGCCGGGTCGGACCCGGCCGCTGTCGTTCAGTAGGCGTTGCGCTTCGACACCTCGGTCATCTGCCGGATGTTCTCGATGGGCGTGCCGTTGGGGACGGCGCACCCCGCTCCGAAGATGTAACCTCCCTCGCGTCCCGCATCGTTGAAGCACTTCTCCGCCGCCCTGTCGACATCCTCCACGGATCCCTGCATCAGGATCGACACGGGATCGATGTTGCCCATGACCACCACGTCGTCCTTGAACACCGCCTTGGCTTCGGCGAGATCGACCGCGTGATCCATGCTCAGCACCCTGGCGCCGGTCTCCGTGAAGGACTTGAACATGGGCGTCGTGTCCCCGCAGATGTGCAGCAGGGTCTCGACCCCGTGGTTCCGCTTCCACAGCGACGTGCTCCGCTTCAGCTCCTCGAGGTCGAACTCCCGGAACATCGTGTTGTCGATCATGTCGGCCGATGACACCGGATCGGTGTAGATGACGTAGTCCGCATCGACCTCCCCGAGCTGCGCGTCGACGAGCTGCCGCGAGAATTCGGCCCCGCGCTTGATCACCTTCTTGGCGCTGTCCGGATCGATGAGCATCTCCAGCAGCAGCTGGTCGATGCCCCTCAGGAAACCGCTGGTCGTCAGCGGCCCTTCGCACCATACCGGCGTCATGGCATCGGGGCAGGCCTCGTGGACGGCCTTGAACACATCGATGACGTACTTGTGCAGGTTAGGGCATTCCTCGCGGTTGTAAGGGTCGAACAGAGGCTTGGTCTCCGCATCCTCGGGTGTCTGGAAGTAATCCAGCTGCAGACTGCCCTGATCGTTCTCCGGCAGCTTCACCTCCATGCCCGGGATGTCCATGAAGACCCCCTTGGACTCCATCGGTCCGAACACCATGTCGGATTGCGTCTCCTTCACCCACTTCCTCATCAGTTCCCCGGAGAGTTCGGCATTGCCCCTGACATCCGCGAACTTGTACCCATAGTATCCTACCATGGCGACATTCCCGAAATCACATACCGGTGCCCTGTCAGGGAGCTCGCCCTTGAAGACGGCGAGCGCCCTGTCCTTCGACTTCATCTCACGTACCATATCATGGATCCTCCCATGATGCCATTACCGATCTGAACGGTATTTAATCATGGTTAACAGTCGGAACGGCAAGCTTTTTCGTGCATAATACGATACGGGAGGCGGTAGTGCGCAGAGCGCCGCCGGCATTTCCCATATGTTCTGGATCGCACCGGCCCCGCGGCACGCGATGGTATCTGCGGTACGGTCGTTCATAGCGGAACCGGGGATCATGACGGAACCGGTCCGGTCGCGGACATGATCTGCGATCGAAAATCCTTGGGAGAAGGAGATTGGCGAGCAGGAAGGGATTCGAACCCTCGACCTGCAGCTTAGGAGGCTGCTGCCATATCCGGACTAGGCCACCTGCCCGCGTGTATCCCGGGCCTATCGGGTCAACGGATAAAAGGTTTATGGAGATGTGCCGCGGCCGTCGCACGGCCGGCGGGCACGCTCACTTCTTGGCCGCGGTCCAGATCTCGATGAACTCGACCGTGTCCACGCCGAAGGCGTCGCGGAGCTCCGAGACGATCCTGAACCTGGCGATCGGCCATTCCTGGTGGAACTTGGTGACCTCGGGCAGGGTGACGACGACCTTGTCGCCGGGGAATCCGAAGACGAACTCGGAGGGGTCGCCGAAGTTGAGCTCGACGATCGCCTTGGCCTTCTCCTCATCGCCCTCGATCTCCTCGGTGACCGTGATCTTGTAGAGGAGGTCGTGGCCCGCGAGCGGGTTGTTGAAGTCGACCTTGACCCTGCCGGCACCGGCCGACACGACCGTGCCGGTCCGGTTGCCGAGGGTGACCATGAGCCCCGGGTAGGGGGCGATCTCCTGTTTGTGGAAGTCCCTGATCGGATAGACCTCGATGAGGTTGGGGTTCTTCTCGCCCGCCGCTTCCTCGCAGGGCACCGTGATCTCGACCTGCTCGCCGATCTCCGCCGTCTCGAGTGCGGCCTCGAGGGCCGGGAAGAGCTTCTTGGAGCCGATCACGTAGGCCATGGGCGCGTACCTGCTCTCCTCGTTGTAGATGCCGGCGTCCTTGGCGACCTGCTCGACGGTCGTGTCGTAGAGTTTCTCAGTGTCGGCAAAGTATGCCTCGAAGTCCATGCGGATCATTTTCTTGATGTCAGCCATGATTGTTCACCGTGATTCAATGAATGCAATGTTCTGGCGATACGGTGATTCCTATTAAAGGTATGCCTTGTCGCATGACGGGCGGGACGGGGTACTGTCGGGACGTGCCAGCAGGCGCCGGGGAAACAGGTCCGCGGTGCGGATCCCGCGCATCTTGCTGCGGTCGGCACGATGCCCGGGCACGCAAAACAATTAAGAACAGCCGGCCCATAGGGGCATCCCACGCCACCTTTGCATAGCCCGGTAGTGCGGCTGACTTGTAATCAGCAGGTCGGGGATTCGAATTCCTCAGGTGGCTCCATCCCCGTCTTGGTTCTCATATGCCGGTACCGTCCCCGTGCGGCTCTCGGGACTGGATCACAGAAAATGTTTATATATGATTGACATGTCAACCGCCCATGGATAAGGCGGAGGCCGGGCATATCCTGCCTAGAGCGATGAAACAGTACATGGACAGCAGGATGACCCCCCGCCTGGAGCATCTGGGGATCCAGGGCTCGCAGAGCCCCTACCTCCTGGCGATCGCGCTCAACCCCGGGGCGTCGCTGAAGGACATCGCCGCCGACATGATGGCGGACAAGGCCATCGTCACCCGCACCGTCGGCGCACTCGTCGAGGCGGGTCTGGCGGTCAATAGGAGCGGCCATCAGCGGCAGTACAGCCTCTTCCTGACCGACGAGGGGGAGCGTGCGGCCGAGACGGTCAGGGGGTCGCTGCGCGAGATCTGGGATGAACTGCTCTCGGATCTGACCGACGAGGAACGGAAGGTGTTCAGGTCCGCCTGCGCCAAGGTCACCGCCCGGCTGAACCGCGAGTTCGGCGAGCCCGCGGGGGGCCGGTCTTGATCCTCAAGCACATCAACCGCAGAGAGTGGTCGCTGGTCGCCGTCTGCGTCCTGCTGATCTGCTCGCAGGTCTACCTGGAGCTGGAGATCCCCGGCTACATGTCGGAGATCACCACGCTGCTCACGACCGGCGGGACCGTGTCGCAGGTGATGGACGAGGGATGGCCGATGCTCGCCTGCGCCTTCGGCAGCCTGCTGGCCGCCGTCTCGGTCGGAGCCGTCGCCACCTATATCGCCGCCTCGCTGGCGATGCGCCTGCGCAAGATGCAGTTCGACAGCGTCGGGACCTTCTCCGACGAGGAGATCGGCAGGTTCTCCCCGGCCAGTCTGATCACCCGCTCGACCAACGACGTCACCCAGGTGCAGATGGCCATCATCATGGGCATGCAGGTGCTGATCAAGGCACCGGTGATGGCCGCCTGGGCCATCGTCAAGATCTCGGACAAGAACCTGAACTGGACGCTCGCCACCGCCGTGGCGGTGGTCGTGATGATGGCGGCCATCGGGATCATCATGGCCCTCGTCTTCCCGCGCTTCAGGATGATCCAGAGGCTGACCGACAACGTCAACCGGGTCACCGGGGAGGGCCTGTCCGGGGTCAGGGTCATCCGCGCCTACAACGCCGAGGAGTACCAGGAGGCCAAGTTCGGGCAGGCCGACGACGACCTCACCTCGACCAACCTCTACGTGAGCCGTTCGATGGCCGTGCTGTTCCCGATGATGTCGGCGATCATGAGCCTGCTGTCGCTGTCGATCTACATCATCGGCGCGCTGCTGATCTCCGCCGCCTACGGGTTCGACGACAGGATCGTCCTCTTCTCCGACATGATCGTCTTCTCGTCGTACGCGATGCAGGTGGTGATCGCCTTCATGATGATGGTCATCGTGCTGATGGTGCTCCCGCGCGCGGTCGTCGCCGCCAGAAGGATCGAGGAGGTCATCGACACCGAGCCCTCGATCCTCGACGGGTCCGGGACGCCGCCCGATCCGGACCGGACGGGCGAGATCGAGTTCAGGGACGTGTCCTTCAGGTACCCGGGCGCCGCCGAGAGCGTGCTCGAAGGCATCAATTTCAAGGTCGGGAAGGGGGAGACCGTCGCCTTCATCGGACCCACCGGCTGCGGCAAGAGCACCCTCGTCAACCTGGTGATGCGCTTCTACGACGTCACCGGCGGCCAGGTGCTGGTCGACGGCGAGGACGTCCGCGACTACAGGCTGAAGACGCTCCGCGGGAAGATCGGGTACGTGCCGCAGAAGGCGGTGCTGTTCGCCGGGACGGTGTCCGGCAACGTCAACTACGGGGACACCTCGGGCGAGCGCACGGCCGAAGACGTCAGGAAGGCGGTCGCGATCGCCCAGGGCACCGATTTCGTCGAGCGGATGGAAGGCGGTTACGAAGGCAGGATCGCCGAAGGCGGCAGCAACCTCTCCGGAGGCCAGAAGCAGCGCCTGTCCATCGCGCGGGCGGTCTGCAGGAGACCGGAGTTCTACATCTTCGATGATTCCTTCTCGGCGTTGGACTACAGGACCGACCGCATCCTCCGGGACGCGCTGAGGAAGGAGACCGCGGGGGTCACCAGCCTGATCGTGGCGCAGAGGATCGGCACGATCATGGATGCCGACACCATCGTCGTCCTCGACGAGGGCCGCATCGCCGGCATCGGCACCCACGACGAGCTGATGGGCAGCAGCGGGGTCTACCGGGAGATCGTCCATTCGCAGCTGTCCGATGCGGAGTTGGTCGGATGAGCGGGAGGAGGGGGCACCCCGGCCGCGGCGCGGTCGTGGAGAAGCCGAGATCCCTCACGGAGGCCTGGAAGGGGATCTTCCGCTACATGGGCAGATACCGGATCGCGGTCTGGTCCGCCCTGGCGCTGGCCGTCGCCGGCACCGTCCTGACCCTGATCGGGCCCAACAAGCTGAAGGAGCTCACCGACATCATCGCCGACGGTCTGGTCTCGGGCATCATCGACACCGATGCGGTCTGGGCGATCGGGTTCTTCCTCATCGCGGTGTACGCGGGCAGCTCACTGCTGATGTTCACGCAGAACTACATCCTGGCGACGGTGTCGCAGCGGATGGCCTCCAGATTCCGCACGGCGATCTCGAGGAAGATCAACCGCCTCCCGCTGAGGTACTTCGACACCTCCAGCACCGGCGACGTCCTCAGCCGCACCACGAACGACGTGGACACGCTGGGGCAGTCGATGAACCAGAGCATCGGATCGCTGATCACCTCGGTCGCCATGCTGCTGGGCTCGCTGGTGATGATGTTCTACACCAACCACATCCTGGCCGCCGTGACGGTGGTGTCGTCGATCGCCGGCTTCGGACTGATGACGCTGATCATGAAGCGCTCGCAGAAGTACTTCCGCCTCCAGCAGGACAACCTCGGTCAGATGAACGGGCATGTCGCGGAGACCTACTCCGCCCACGACATCGTCAGGATGTACAACGGGCAGGAGGAGGCCGCCGTGAGGTTCGACGAGATCAACGGCCGGCTGGCCCGCAGTGCTTTCAAATCCCAGTTCCTCTCCGGCCTGATGATGCCGCTGATGAACTTCATCGGCAACTTCGGGTACGTGCTGGTCTGCGTGGTCGGTGCGGCGCTGGTCATCGACGGGCGCATCTCCATCGGCGTGATCGTCGCCTTCATGATCTACGTGCGCCTGTTCACCCAGCCGCTGTCGCAGATGGCCCAGGCCTTCAACGGCATGCAGTCGGCCGCCGCCGCGGGCGAGCGGGTCATCGCCTTCATCGAGGAGGAGGAGGAGATGCCCGGGGACGCCGAGGTCCCGCGCAGACTCGGGGCGGTCGAGGGGCGCGTCGAGTTCAGGGACGTGCATTTCGGCTACGTCCCCGACAAGGAGGTCATCCGCGGCTTCTCGGTCGACGTCGAGCCGGGCCAGAAGGTGGCGATCGTCGGACCCACCGGCGCGGGCAAGACCACCCTGGTCAACCTGCTGATGAGGTTCTACGAGATCGACAGCGGCGACATCCTCATCGACGGGGTGCCGATCGGCGACATGAAGCGCAGTGACGTCCGCGACCTGTTCTGCATGGTGCTGCAGGACACCTGGATCTTCGAGGGCACCGTGCGGGAGAACATCGTCTACCGCATGGAGGGCGTCACCGACGAGCAGGTCGTCGAGGCCTGCAAGGCCGTGGGCATACACCATTTCGTGAAGACCCTGCCCGAAGGTTACGACACCGTGCTCGACAGCACGACCGCCCTCTCCGCGGGCCAGCGGCAGCAGATCACCATCGCCCGCGCCATCGTCGAGGACGCGCCGCTGCTGATCCTCGACGAGGCGACCAGCTCGGTCGACACCAGGACCGAGAGGGCGATCCAGGACGCCATGGACCAGATGACCGTCGGGCGCACGGCGTTCGTCATCGCCCACCGGCTCTCGACCATCCGGAACGCGGACCTGATCCTCATGATGAGGGACGGGAACATCGTCGAGCAGGGGACGCACGAGCAGCTCCTGGCCGTCGGAGGGGCGTACAGCCAGCTGTACAACAGCCAGTTCGAGGACGGGGTGGGGGGC
>JBNRMI010000011.1:0-18781 GCA_050309445.1 Candidatus Methanogranum sp.
AGGAGCTCGTAATCCCCTCCCCAGTACAGGACCAGGTCGTCACGGTCGAGGCCCAGCCTGTCCGCGATCGCGCCGACGTGCGGTTCGACGGGCAGGGAGCCCCTGTCGATGTCCATGCCGACGCCGCTGGCGGCGCAGACCGCGTGGGCGGCCTCGGCGAGGCCGTCCGAGAGGTCCATGCACGAGGTGACGGCGCCCGACCGCGAGAGCGCCAGCCCCTCCTCCGCTCTGGGGACCGGCATCAGCAGCGACCGCACGGCGTCCTCCGCCTCCGCTCCGATCCCGTTCATCAGGGCATGGTAGCCGGCCGCGGCCGACCCCAGGCGCCCGGTGACGCCGACGAGGTCGCCGGGCGATGCGCCCGACCTCCTCAGCGGGGGGCGCCCGTCGGTGGTGCCGACGGCGGTGGCGGTGACCGAGCCGTGCCCCGGCTTCGTGTCCCCGCCGACCAGATAGGTGCCGCAGAACCCCGCGCACCGGTCCATGCCCCTCATCAGGTCCAGGGCGTCCGCCTCCTCCATGGTGCCCTCGAGCTGCAGCGCGGCGAGGACCCCGACGGGCCGGGCGCCCATGCCGGCGATGTCGCTGAGGCTGACCGCCGCCGCCGCCCAGCCGAACTGCTCCCAGGTCATGCCGGCCGGCTTGTGCCGGCCGACGCTGACGGTGTCGGTGCAGACCACCGCGGCCTCCGGCAGGTCGAGCACCGCCGCGTCATCCCAGGCGCCCGCGCCCGGCATCGGCCGCACCGTCCTGCGGATGCTCTCGATCAGCTCCCGTTCGCCGACGTCCTTCAGCATGGCCATGATGCCTGTTCAATCGCCGTGTCCGTTAATTATACTTCCGCGTCGGACACGATTATGATTTAATAGGACAGCACGATTCAGTGTTTTGGTCTCAAATGAACATCGACGTGAAATACGGTAAGGAGGGGGTCCAAGAGATCACCATCCCGGACAGCTCGTACATCGGTACGTTCTACCCGCTGGATGTCGAGTGCGGCGACGCCGACGACGTCATCAACGAATCAATAGACAACCCCCTGGGGTACGACTCCCTCGACAGCTTCCTCGAGGGCGGGGAGGACGTGGTCTTCATCGTCAACGACGGCACCCGCCCCACGCCGACCGCGAAGGTGCTGGCGGCGCTCTCGAAGCGGATGGACCTGCGCAAGGCGCGCTTCCTGGTCGCCACCGGGGCGCACCGGGAGATGACCGCCGAGGAGTACGACTTCGTCTTCGGCCCGCTCTACCCCGAGCTGAAGGACAGGATCATCTCGCATGATGCGCACGAGTCCGAGTGCGTGCACCTGGGCGTGTCCAAGAACGGCACCCCGATGAACGTGAATAAGATCGCGGTCGACGCCGACCGGCTGGTGATCATCACCAGCGTCGAGCCCCACTACTTCGCGGGCTTCACCGGCGGGCGGAAGTCGTTCCTGCCCGGCGTGGCGTCCTTCGAGACGATCGAGACCAACCACAAGCTGGCGATGAACCGGGAGGCGCAGTCGCTGGTGCTCGAGGACAACCCGGTCCACGAGGACATGATGGATGCGCTCGAGGTGGTCAAGGACAAGGAGATCTTCTCGATCCAGATGGTGCTTGACCGCCACCAGAACATCTACAAGGCGGCCTCCGGGGCGCTCAACCCCGCCTTCGAGCGGGCGGTGGACTGGGCGATGGACGTGTTCTGCGTACCCGTGCCCGAGCTGGCCGACGTGGTCATCTCGGTCGCCCCCTACCCGATGGACGTCGACCTCTACCAGTCGCAGAAGGCGCTCGACAACGGCAAGTGGGCGCTGAAGGAGGGCGGCAAGATCATCATGGTCTCGAAGTGCCGCGAGGGCATCGGCAGCGCGACCTTCCTCGACCAGCTCTCCTCCTCGCCCGATCCGGCCGAGGTGCTCGAGAACCTCAAGAGCGAGTACCGCCTCGGCTACCACAAGGCGGCCAAGATGGCGGAGATCGCCACCTGGGCCGACATCTGGGCGGTCACCGACCTCGACCCGGAGATCCTGCGGCGGGCGAACATCACCCCGTACGCCACGGTCGCCGACGCCGTGGCCGCCGCGCTCGAGTGGAAGCCCGACGCGCGCTTCACCATCCTCATGGACGGCAGCGTCACCATCCCCAAGGTGGAGTACGACCCCGGCTTCAGGGCCGACAGCCTCAAGCGGGTCTCCGAGGCGCTCAACACCTGCACCATGTGCGGCTTCTGCAAGAGCGTCTGCCCCACCTTCAAGGCGATCAACTGGGATTCGGCGCTCTCGCGCGGGCGCATCGCGCTGGCCTACGGGCTGCTGCACGGCGAGATCCCCGCCGACGAGTCGGTGGTCGAGAACATGTACACCTGCACCACCTGCGCCGACTGCGTCAGGCGCTGCCCCTCGAAGGTCGACATCGTCGACATCATCGAGACCTGCCGCGCCGACCTGGTCCGCGAGGGGCGCATGCTGCCGAAGCACCGGTCGATCGTCGACAGCGTGCTCGCCAAGGGCAACCCCTTCAACGAGGACGTGCCCGTGCGGGAGGTCCTCGGCCGCGAGCCCCGCCCGGCGAAGTACGCCTACTACTCCGGATGCACCGCCGCCTACCGGACCAGGCGGACATCGGAGGCCTCGATCTCGATCCTGGACAAGCTGGGCGTGGACTTCACCACGCTGGACGAGGTCTGCTGCGGCTCGGTGCTGCAGCGGATCGGCGTCGACCAGGCCGAGGTGACCCGGCTGATGCAGCGCAACGTGGACGCGATCGCCGCCCTGGGGGTGGAGACGCTGCTGCTGTCATGCGCCGGCTGCTACCGCATGTTCAAGCACGAGTTCCCCAAGTACGTCGAGGTGCCCTTCGAGGTGCTGCACATGACCGAGTTCCTCGCCACGCAGGAGCTGGACCTGAAGCCGCTCGAGCGGAAGGTCACCTACCACGACCCCTGCCACCTGGGCAGGCACTGCGGCGTCTACGAGCCGCCCCGCGAGGTCATCAGGATGTTCCCCGGGGTCGACTTCAAGGAGATGCCCTACAACCGCGACACCAGCCACTGCTGCGGCGGCGGCGGAGGGGTGCGCTCCGCCTACCCCGGGGTGGCGGCGACCATCGCCGACCAGCGCATGGACGAGACCGGCTCGGCCGAGATCCTCATCACCACCTGCCCGTTCTGCGTCACCAACCTCATCGCGGGGAAGGGCGACCGGGACATCGAGGTCGTGGACCTGGTCGAGCTGGTCGACGACCATCTCTGAGGCCATGCGCGCCCGCGGCCGGCCGCTGGTCATGGGCATCCTCAACGTGACCCCCGACTCGTTCTCGGACGGCGGGAGGCACGCGTCGCCCGGGGATGCCCTGGCCGCCGGCATCGCCATGGCGGACCAGGGGGCGGACATCATCGACGTCGGCGGCGAGTCGACGCGTCCGGGTGCCGATCCCGCGTCCGCCAGCGAGGAGCTGGAGCGGCTGCTCCCGGTCGTCGGCCGGCTGGCCGGGCGCATCGGCGTCCCGGTCTCGGTCGACACCCGCAGGACCGCGGTCGCCCGCGCCTGCATCGACGCCGGCGCCGCCATGGTCAACGACATCAGCGCCTTCCGCGACGAGGGCATGGCCGCGCTGGTCGCCGACACCGGCGTCCGGGCGGTCATCGCCCATATGCACGGCGTCCCGCGGACCTTCGCCGACGACATCCTCGCCGGCGACGCGGTGGCGGCCGTCCGCGCCTTCCTGGACGAACGGGCCGCCGCGGCCGCGGCCGCCGGCGTGCGCGCCGACCGGCTGACCGTCGATCCCGGCATCGGCTTCGGCGTCGGTCCGGAGCAGAGCCTGGAGCTGATCCTGCGTTGCCGCGAGGCCGCCGGCGGCCGGCCGGTGCTGATCGGCGCCTCGCGCAAGCGCTTCCTGGCGCACGCCTTCCCCGGCGTCGACCGCGAGGAGGCCAGCCTGCTCGCCGCCCGGCTGGCGGCCGATGCGGGGGCCGACATCCTGCGCGTGCACGACGTGCCGGGGACGCTGGGGATCTTAGAGGAGCAGCAGCCGCGCCGCTATGACCGCCGCCACGCCGGCGATGCAGGCCGCCCAGAATAAGATCTCGCGCCGCCGCTCCGATCTCAGAGCGGCCTGATGCGCATGGTAGCAGTCCAGGCTGCAGTAGAGCATGTCGAAGGGGACGGGGTCCCCGCAGTTCCTGCAATGGTCGTGCTCGGGCAGGTGCGCCATGGTCCGCCCCATGGCATCGCGGCGTTAAAGTTATTATCCGTGCGCGGGCATCCGCGGCCATGAAGGCCGGGGAGTACGACGCCGACCGCTACGACCGCATGCGGCGCATCGGCTGGCTGGACATCGGCACGATGGCCGCCGCCCGCTGCCTGGTGGCCGGCGCGGGGGCGCTCGGCAACGAGGCGGTCAAATGCCTGGTGCTGGCGGGCTTCCGCGACCTGACCGTGGTCGACGACGACACCGTCGACATCTCCAACCTCAGCCGCTGCGTGCTGTTCCGCGAGGAGGACGCCGGCCGCGGCAAGGCCGGGGCGCTGGCCGCGCGGGCGGAGGAGCTCGGCCCCGATGCGCGCGTCACGCCCGTCGAGGGCCGGCTGCAGGACCTGGAGGATTGGGATTTCGACCTGATCCTGGGCTGCCTGGACAACATCGCCGCCCGCCTCCACGTCAATGCGCACGCGATGCATCACCGCATCCCCTACATCGACGGCGCCACCGACGGCTTCCGCGGCAAGGTCCAGGCCGTCCTGCCCGACGGCCCCTGCCTGGAATGCGCGATGAACCGCAGCCACATGGCGGTGCTCGACACCCGCTTCTCCTGCACCGGCTCCGGGGTGATGTTCCGTCCGCGCATGGCGGCCGAGATCACCACCACATCGGTCGTCGCCGCGGTCCAGGTGCGCGAGGGGATGAAGGCCGCCGCCGGCCGCGGCGACCTCTGCATACGCAACGTCATGTACTACGACGGGGTTACGGGTGCATCGGAGGTGTACGGCCTGGACATCGGTCCGGGCTGCCCGAACCACGGAGACCGATCCGCATGACAATCAGGGTGACAATCGTCAACACATCGAACAGCTCCTCGATCAGGATGGAGCTGGAATCCTACGAGACCGTCGAGGACATCATCGACACCGCCGCCGAGTACTGGGGCCGGGACGCCGGCGCCTACGTGCTGCGCAAGGGGCCGAAGCTCCTCGGCGCGGGGCAGACGGTCGATGAGGCCAACCTGTCCGAGAACGACATCATCGAGATGATACCCGATCCCGAAGGCGGGGTCTGAGATGGGGCTGGTCCGGCCGGTGCTGGTCCGGCGGCTGAACAACGAGATCGCCGATCTCGACGGCTACCTGGGCATCTCCATCGGCCCGATCCCGGAGGATGCCGAGTTCCCGGTCGAGATCCGCATCGGGCTGGCCAACGCCTCCGCCCGCGTGTCGGAGGGGGAGACGGCCGACAGCCACTCGTTCATCATGTCGGTCTCCTCGGAGTACCCCTACGAGCGCCCGCGGGCGCGCTGGCTGACGCCGATCTTCCATCCGAACATCATGGCGCCCGAGGACGGGGGGCACGTCTGCGTGAAGATCCTCGACAACTGGTCGTTCGGCTCGTCGCTGCTGTCCTTCGTCAAGGGCGTGGAGCAGCTGCTGGCCGATCCCAACCCCCGCAGCCCGTACGGGACGGGCTCCTGCATGCGGGCGGCGGAATGGTACCTGCGCAACCGCCCCAGGTTCGACGCCAGCATCAACTTCGGTGACGGCCGTGCCTGAGATCGCCGCCGCCGATCGCGCCGGCTTCGCATACCGCCCGCGGCCGGTGCCGGCCGCCGAACTGTTCATCCGCGAGGCGGCGGTCATCGCCATGACCGACCACGCCGATGCGGGCTACCCCGCGCGCGAGGAGGTTCTGGGGCTGATGACCGGGCGCTTCCACCGCGACGATCTCGGCGTCTACGCCGTCGTGACCGGCACCGCCACCTCGGACCTCGACGCCGATGCCGGCAGCGTGCGC
Source organism: Candidatus Methanogranum sp. (assembly GCA_050309445.1). Taxonomy (GTDB): domain Archaea; phylum Thermoplasmatota; class Thermoplasmata; order Methanomassiliicoccales; family Methanomethylophilaceae; genus Methanogranum. The sequence continues at coordinate 5,991 of JBNRMI010000011.1, forward strand.
TTCCGGCGCGACGGCCTCGAGGGGCTGTTCGCCGGCATCGACGCCAACGAGGACCGCACCGTGGTCGGCTGGTACCATTCGCATCCGGGCTTCGGATGCTACCTATCGGACACCGACAAGCGGACCCACGCCGGCATCTTCGGCGACGACCCCGGCTTCGCCGCGGTCATCGACCCCGCCGACGGCACCTTCATGGTCTTCACCTGCCGCGACGGGGTCCAGCGGGACGCCGTCACCGTCGTGCTCTCGGCCGAGTGAGTCAGACCCAGATCGCGTGCCGGCGGCGCATGTCGTCCTCGGTCACGCCCAGCCTCGCCATGAGCTCGGGCACCAGCGAGTCGAACAGCAGCAGGATGCCGTCCTCGAAGACGGTGCCCAGCGGCGCGATCTCGGAGGCGCGGCAGTCCTTGGGGATGGTCATGACCACCTTGGAGTTGGAGATGTGCGCCAGCTTGCTCGAGGGCGACGAGGTCACGGCGACCACGTGCGAGCCGATGCGGCGGGCGATCTCGGCGGTCTGGACGACCGAGAAGGTGTAGCCGGTGTTGGAGATGAGGATGGTGAGGTCGTCGCGGCTGATGATCGGCGTGGTCATGTCGCCGACGAAATGCACGTCCAGCCCCATCTGCACCAGGCGGATGCCGAAGAGCTGGCCGACCAGGCCGGAGCGGCCCGAGCCGTAGATGAAGATGCGCTCGGCCGCGGGGATGAGCTCCAGGAGCTCGTCGATGCTGCCCGGGGGGATGGAGGCGACCGCCCGCCGGCAGCACTCGTTGATGTAGCCGGCGCTGTCCAAGGCGGACTCACTCCTCGGATGCGGCGGCGGCCTCCGCCCTGCGCTTCTCCTTGAGGTCCTTGGTGACGCGTCTGCTCAGCACCCGCTCGTTGATCAGGCGCATATACATCGCATCGTGCTCCAGCAGCGGCGAGCAGGAGATGACCGAGGCCTCCGGCTGGATCTCGCAGAGGGCCTCGGCCAGCGGTTCGAAGCGCAGGTCGCCCTTCTTGATCGGGGTGAGCCGGCGCTCGCTGCCGTCGGCGTGCTCCACGCCCGAGAACTTCATGTACATCGGGCCGTCGCCGTAGTACGGCTCGATCTGCCGGATCAGGTCCTCGAAGTCCTCGATCTCGACCAGCGAGCCGCCGGTGCGGGAGTGGTGGCGGGGGAAATCCATCACGGGGATCAGGCCGTCGACCTCGGTGCAGAGGTCCAGCACCTGGTCCAGCGAGCCGAACACGGAGGGCTGGCCGGTGATGTCGATGCCCAGCTTGGGCCGGAGCCCCGCATCCTGCCACCAATCCATCAGCGCCGCGACGTTCTCGAGGATGTTGGCGTCGGCCTCCTCCTCGGGCATCCGGCCGGTGTAGAGGCCCAGGCTGGTCGCCACCACGCCGCCGCCGAGCGCGTCGGCGATCAGGCCGGCGTAGCGGATCGAGTCCATGCAGGCCTCGGTCAGCTCGCCGCCGGAGCCCAGGTCGATGTAGTAGGGGGTGTGGACCGAGAGGCTCACGTCGAGCCGCCGGGCCATGCGCCCGACCTCGTCCAGCTCGCCGAAGTGCCCGGTGATGCCGGACGGGAGGCAGACCAGCTCGTCCCCCTCGTCCAGGGGCTCGTCGGCCGGCAGCACCTCGTCGTCGCGATAGGCCTCGACCGCGAAGCTGTCGACGACCTCGCCGAGCGTGAGGCCCAGCTCCTCGTCGAAGGGGTACCTCCTCTCCACCCCCGCCCGGACCATCTGGATCTCGAGGGCGCTCAGGCTGAGGTTGTGGACGTCCTCGACGCCATCCTTCAATGTGCGTCCCTTGCAGGACAGGGGAATACCGGCGGGTCCGAATCTGATCATGTTATCACGGCGGTCTGACCGTAGGATTGATGCGCTATTAAACCTATTCCAGGGATGCGCGGTTTCGGGATGCCGCCCCGCTTCCCGCGGCGGCGCGGCGGCGGCGACGCGGCGGCCCCGGGTGATAGTTTTATAAACAAGATACTCTTACGACGGTTCACCCAATGTCGGGAGAGTCAGATATATGAGCAGAATCAAGACGAATCCCCGGCTCGTCTCCTTGATATTCGATCTCAAGGCGAAGAGCAGGGAAACGGAAGCTCCCATCTGGCGAGACATCGCGTCGAGGCTCGAGAGTCCGAGGAGGAACTGGGCCGAGACGAACCTTAGCAAACTGGAGAGGTATGCAAAGGACGGGGAGACGGTCGTCGTCCCCGGGAAGGTCCTCGCAGCTGGAAGCGTGACGAAGAAGTTGACCGTGGCGGCCTACGATTTCTCGGAGGCGGCGGTGCAGGGCATCCGGGCAGCCGGCGGTGAGGCCGTCACCCTCAGGGAGATCATGGAATCCAACCCCGAGGGCACAGGCATCAGGATGTTGAGGTGATCCCGGATGGTTACGGTTATTGACGGAAGGAACCTCATCTACGGCAGGCTTGCGAGCAACGTCGCCGAGATGATCATGGACGGCGAGGAGGTCGTCGTCCTCAACGCGGAGGCGCTCATCATCACCGGTGAGCGCGACGCGATCTTCGAGCGGTTCAAGATGAGACTCGAGCTCGGGGACGCCAACAAGAGGAAGGGACCGTTCTACCCCCGCAGGGCGGACCTGATGTTCAAGCGGTGCGTCAGGGGCATGATCCCCTGGAACAACACCAGCGGCAGGGACGCTTACAGGAGGCTCCACGTCTTCGTGGGCACGCCCAAGCAGTTCGCCGACAGCGAGAAGGTCAGGCCCGAGGATGCGGTCAGAGAGATTACCGGCAAATACACAACCCTGGGAGCCGTCGCGAAATTCCTGGGATCCAAGGTGAGGTGAGTCTTATGGACTGCGTGAACACAAGCGGGAAGAGGAAGACGGCCCTTGCGAGGGCCTCGGTGAAGAAGGGCACGGGCAGGGTCACCGTCAACAAGGTGCCCCTGGAGCTCTACACGCCCGAGCTCGCCAGGCTCAAGATCCTCGAGCCCCTGGAACTGGTGCCCGACAAGGCATCCGGGGTCGACATCGCCATCGCCATCAGCGGCGGCGGCGTCATGGGACAGGCCGCGGCCGCCAGGACGGCGGTCGCCAAGGGCCTGGTCGAGTTCTACGGCGACGAGGAGCTGGAGGCGGTCTTCAGGGCCTACGACAGGACCCTCATGGTCAACGACGGCCGGAGGAAGCTGCCGAAGAACCCGCTCGGACACGGTGCACGTGCGAAGAAGCAGAAGTCGTACCGCTGAGGGGATAGGATGATCATACCGGTGAGATGTTTCACATGCGGGAAGGTGGTGGGCTCGGCCTACCCCGAGTACGTCAAGCGCGTGGGCATGGGCGAGGATTCCGCCGAGGTCCTGAACGACATGGGCTTCGACAGGTACTGCTGCCGCAGGATGATCGTGTCCCATGCCGACCTCATCGGGGAGATCGCGCCGCTGGGCTGATCCCCCTCCGATAAACCTTTTATATAAAACCTATTATCCACTAGATACAGGGGCCCGTAGGGTAGCTTGGCATCCTCCATGCTTGGGGTGCATGAAACTCCAGTTCAAATCTGGGCGGGCCCACTCATCCTTCTAAAATCAGAACCCTCTGCATCACGCGACCGCGCCACGCGCGCGTTCAGGAGAGGAGGTAGACGGGCGCCGCAGGCGCCCGGCCGACCGTCACCCGCAAGGGTCACTCGATGCCGCTGACGTTGCGTTCACGCGGGAAGACCACGGTCAGGAGCATCTTGAACGCCTCCTCGCCGTAGACCGAGTGCGGTTTGGCGGCGGGCATGATCAGGCTCTCGCCGGCATCGAGGACGAAGACCTCGTCCTCCACGGTGAAGCGCCCCCTGCCCTCGAGGACGGTGACCATGGCGTCGCCCCGGGATTCGTGCGTGCTGATCTCCTCGTCCTTGTCGAAGGCGAAGATCGTCAGGCTGACGGCGTTGTTCTGGGCCACGGTCTTGCTGACCACCTGGCCTTTGCGGATCTCGACCTGGTCGGCGATCCTGAAGACCTCTCTGTGCGGCAGGTTCTTGATGTGCTGCATGCCGATGCTACCGACGTCCGGCTTATTATCGCTTGCGACCGCGCGCCCGCATCCGGATCCGCGCATGCCGGACGGGCCTCCCCTTCGCGGACGGCCCGGCGTGCCGCCGCCGACCGCCGTCCTATGCCCGCGGTCCGTCGGCAGCGTCCTTCTGCGGCAAACGGGGACGACCTCCGGAGCCCGATCCAGCGGCGCATCGAGGAAGCGGCCGGCCGGTGCGGGGAATCCGCCGCCGGGCAGGCGGAGATGCCGGCGGAAAACTCCGACGACATCAATATCGTCGCAATTTCCGAACGGTATCGGACACATCGTGTTCAAATTTAACCGAAGGCGGACACACGGTTTCAACAGAATTTTCATTCAAACATCATCCCGGATGCTGGGTACATCCGAAAAACCGATTGTTTAATTATACACATGCATATTCAATTATGATTCGGAACAGCCCGAATCAACAAACCATTAAATATGAGATATATGTTAGCCCGCTCTAAGACTCCGAAATAGCCCGTCCCGTGACGGATGCTGCGTCTAACTCTGTCGCCGCATCTCCGTCGGTACGACGAGGCGGGTTTCGGGATCAGATTAACAGAGAGGCGTTCAAATGAAAAAGAAAATGTTCGCGATGCTGAACATCTCCTTCATGGTCATGGCGGCGTTCGGGGCGGTGGCGGTGTTCGCAGAGGACACTGCCGCAGATGATCCGCAGCGGGTCATCAACGAGGCCTCGGGCACCGTCAACTACATCCCCGATGTGATCAACGTGTCCGCGGGCGGCACTGCGTCGTTCATACCGACCGTCAACTGGGTCCCCTATGAAGACACAGATGATAATTACAAGGTGACAGTCAGTATGAAATTGGTGTCGACGGATTCGGCCCTCTTCTCCTTCACTCCTACCGACACTGAGGGTGTTTCAAATCTAAGTACTGTTGAAGTTGTAGGCAACGAATCGGTTTCTACCAAAACTACGGGAACTTTGAAGGTAACTATGACCGCCGTGGTGGCATATGGTGATGCTAATATTGCAACTTTGGTTCTCGACGAGAAGTCCATCGAGGTCAACGTATATCCCAAACTGACCGTCGGCGACTCGCTAAATGATTGCTATTTCGGAAAGGAGTACACAATGGATATCTCAGATATCGTGTTAGGAGGGTCTGAGGATTATGGCGTGTCCGTCACAGGTCTCCCGGAAGGCCTCTACATACTGGGTACAACTATCAGAGGCATGGCATACGAGAGTAACTTCACAACCGATAAGGCGACAATCACCGTCAACGTCTTTGACAAGATTACCGGTGCGAATATGGTTAAGAATGATGTGGAGATGAATCTTCACAAGTACCAGGTATCCGTCACCTTCAACGGTGAGGCGGTATCCGATGGCGACACCGTACATGTTAAACAGAACGATTCTGCGACATTCACGTACACCATAGACGAAGGAGCTGGTGCTGATGGTGCCACTGTCAAATTGGATTCTAAATGGTTGACTCTCACACCCGGTGAGGGTAATGCGGTGACCGGCTTCAACATCATCGGCAACCACCTGGTGAAGGTCGTATACAGCGAAGGGACGGGAGACGATGAAATTGAACAAGTCGTGTTCACATTCAACGTCTTCGTCGTGTACAACGACATCGGTTTCATCGTGCCGGATCCCGGTATGGTCGTGACGCTCACGGGATGATCGTCAGCGGTTGAGTAAAACAATCCCGGGCTCCGGCCCGGGAACTTCCTTTTTAATCACAATCATGCGAGGTATCTGGATATGAAGTCGAAGATGGTGCTGGGGCTGACGCTGTTCTGCCTGTTGTCGTCAGCGGGGTTCGTGCTCGCGGATGCGGAGCACGCGTCCGCGGCTGACGAATTGGAAGCGATCGAGGTGTACGCATCGGAGTTCACGTTCGAGGAACCGCAGAGCGGATACATGGTGATGTGGGAGATCTACTATGATAACCCGTCATCGTCCTCGGCGACCGTCAAGGCGTCGCATATCGGAGCGCTGTTTGTCTATACGCACCCGGACACTACAGAAGAGTTCTACGTCAAGGAGTACATCTCGGACACACTGGATTTCGATCCCGAGCGCACCAACACCGAAGTCCGCAAGTACAAGGTGATCGGCAAGGCCCCGGTGGTGACCGTCATCTTCGAGGACAAGGAGGAGACCGAGCCTGAGATCATACCCATGCCCTACAAAGTCGGCGAACCCTTGAAGTTCACCTCCGATAAGGTTAAGAGCTTCACCCATGTGCTCCTGTACACGGATGAGGCGCGGAGCGAACTTTACGACGATGAATTGACGGTTACGGAGGATCTCACGCTGTATGCGGCGATCCAGGAGTTCGCCGACCTCCCCGATGATTGGGACGATTTCCCGCCGAACACGCTGCAGTACGTGCTGGCGGCCGCATTGGCCGTCGTCGCGATCCTGATACTGATCATCGTGCTGCGGAGACGCGAAGTGTAATATGAGTGAACACGGCGCATCATGCGTCGCGGTAGGATGACAGGGCGCCGTCGTCAGACGGCGCCCGCACTCTCCTTTTTCAGAATCCGCGGGACCCGCGGCCCGGAAGCGGACCGCACCGGCGCGGTCGCGGGGAGTGGGCCCATCCGGATTCGAACCGGAGTCGATGGCTCCCAAAGCCACAAGCATGCCAGGCTAACCCATGGGCCCTGCGCCGGATTATGCGCGGGGCGTTGATAATGATATCGTCGCCGTTCAGATGAGGCCGCGGGCGGAGATCGCCCCGACCAGCAGCCTGATCGCCTCCCCTCGGTGGGAGACCTGCTCCTTCTCATCGGTCGGCAGCTCGGCGAAGGTCCTGACGCCGTCATGGGTGAAGATCGGATCGAAGCCGAATCCGCCCGCGCCGCGTCCGGCATCGGTGATGCTGCCGCGGCAGACGCCGGTGACGATGATGTCCTCGTCGCCGATGCCGCATCCGATGCAGCATCTGAATTCCGCTCCCCGGTCGGCGACGTTCTCCATCAGCTTCAGGATCCCGGCGTTGCCGATGGTCTTCTGCACATAGGCCGACCACACTCCGGGGAAACCGCCGAGGGCGTTGATGAACAGGCCGGAGTCGTCGATGATGAAGTCATTGACGCCCTGCGCGCGGATCGCCGCCATGCCCTTGGCGACAACCTCCTCCAATTCGGAGGACTGGATCTCGTCGTATGCGAGCTGCCGCCGGCCGACGTCGATGCCGAGCTTCCCGAACGCCGTCTCGAACTCCCGCACCTTGCCGGGGTTGGAGGTGATGACATCGAGCCTCACGTGTACCGCCCCCGGTCGCGGATCTCCCGCACCTTGCCGAGGACCGCCTGCGCATCGGTCTTGATCCCCGCGTACTCATCGATCAGCGCCTCGTAGCATCCGTGCAGACGCGGATGCGCCGAGACGAACGCCCGCTCCAGCAGGTGCAGCTCGACCCCCATGTCCTCGACGGTGGCGCCGGAGGTGCCCATCGAGAGGTCCAGCAGGCAGATCCGGCCGTCCCCGTCGACCATCATGTTCGAGGTGGTGAGGTCGCCGTGCGTCAGACCGCGGTTGTGCAGGTCCGCCACCGCCCTGCCGATCATCCGGCAGATATCCTCCGGACCGTCCCCGTCGTCCAGCAGCTCCCTGACCGTCCTGCCCGGGATGCGCTCCATGGTGATCGACGCCTCCGACAGGTCGACGTCGTAGACCACCGGGGTCCTGACCCCGGCGCGGCGGGCCTCCGCCGCCAGGCGCGCCTCGGTGCGGATCCTCGCGGTGCGGATGCGGCGGTCGAGCTCCGGGTGGCGGTAGGATTTGACCTTCCTGACCTTGACCATCGCCGGCCGTCCCAGGAACTCCGTCTCGAAAAGCTCCGCTTCCGCTCCAGTAACGCCTGTTCCCCGGTGCATTGGAGCGCCGAGGGAACTGCTGATGTAAATAGTTATATATCCCCATCATCGGCATATCAAGGGCATGAAGTACACCATAACAGGCGACAACCTGCAGTTCGTTAATGTACAGCTGGAGCCCGGCGAGGGTTTCCAATCGGTGGCCGGTGCCATGAGGTACATGACCGGCAACATGAACATGGAGGCCAAACTCGAGGGCGGATTGCTGAAGGGGCTGTCCCGCTCCCTGACCGGGGCCTCGATGTTCCTGGTCAACTACGCCGCGACCGGCGGCACCGGCGTGGTCGGCCTGGGCGGCTGGGCCCCCGGCAAGATCGTCGACGTCAACATGGGCGAGGGGACCTGGATCGTGCAGAAGACCGGGTTCCTCGGCTCGCAGCCGTCGGTGAACGTGGAGATGGCCTTCCAGAAGAAGATGGGCGCGATGCTGTTCGGCGGCGAGGGGTTCATCCTTCAGAAGCTGAGCGGCACCGGTGTCGCCTTCATCGCCGCCTGCGGCGACTTCCACGTGGTCAACCTCCGGCCGGGTGAGAAGTACAAGGTCTCCACTTCCAACGCGGTCGCCTGGCAGGACACGGTGTCCTATGATATCTCCGCCGCCGGCGGCATCAAGACCGCCCTGTTCGGCGGCGAGGGGCTGTTCGTGACCACGCTCACCGGCCCCGGCAAGGTGATCATACAGTCGATGACCCTCGAGGACCTGGCGAAGGCGCTGATACCCTTCCTGCCGAAGAACTCGGGGAACTGAGGTGATTTAAGATGGCAGAAGAAAGGAAGAGCACGTTGTGGTCCGGAATCGGGATGCTGCTGGTCATCCTGGGGCTGGTCGCCCTGGCGGTGTTCCTAATCCTGAACCCGGACATACTGTTGAACATAGGCTACGTCCTGATCGTCCTGGCGTTGGTGATCGTCGCGGTGGCGGTGATCGCGATCCTGGCGATGAGTCTGCTGGCGATACCGTTCTACATCAGCAGGGGCGAATCCCGCCAGACCGACATGAGCTACGACCTGAGCGACATCAAGCCGGTGAAGGAGAAGCTCGACCCCGACGATGACGGGGACGACGGCCGCTGAACCGGTCGGCCGGGGCGCTGCCCCGGCCGGTCATCCCGGTTCGTGCATTTTATCAACAGGCGGCCCCATAGCCCCCCTGTGAAGCGCATACCTACCGGCTGCCGGGCCCTCGACGAGCTGCTGGGCGGAGGGGTGGAGGCCGGCAGCGTGACCATGTTCTACGGCGAGGGCGGCTGCGGCAAGACCAACCTCTGCCTGCAGCTGGCCCGCAACGTCATCGACGAGGGGAAGAAGGTGGCCTACATCGACACCGAGGGGCTGTCCCACGACCGCATGCTGCAGATCTTCGGCGATCCGGAGCTGCTGAAGGAGCTGCTGATCTTCCAGGTGCACAGCTTCGAGGAGCAGTCGGATCGGATCGACCGGGTCTCGAGGCTGGCCGACAACGGGGTGCTGGGGCTGATCATCATTGATTCGATGACGATGTTCTACCGCCTCAACTACGAGGACCACAAGGTCAGGAACGACCTGATCCGCCAGACCGAGGTGCTCCTCGACACCGCCAGGAGGTCGGAGATCCCCGTCGTCGTCTCCTCACAGGTCTACTCGAGGATGCAGACCGGGGTCGTCGAGTTCCTCGGCGGTCATGCCATGCAGCATAACGCCAAGACCATCCTCCGGCTGGACAAGCGGACCAACGGCGCCCGCACCGCGGTGATCATCAAGCATCGCAGCCTGCCCGAGGGCAGGTCGGCGAACTACCGCATCACCGAGGACGGGATCCGCGACCTCTGAGATTCAGACGTCCCGGTCGACGGCGTATTCCGCCAGGGCGACCATGAAGTCCTTATCCTTACTCGGGGGCAGGCCGGCGATCGCCGCCACCGCCTCGTCGACCTTCCGCTGCGCCGTGCTGCGGGCGTAGTCGATGCTGCCGGATTCCCTGAGGATCTCCCTGGCCCGCTCCACCCGCTCCTCGGAGGCATCGGCATCGCCGAGGATGGAGAGGAACTCCTCCTTGACGGCGTCATCGGCGATGCTCTCCATCGCGTGGGTGACCAGGATGGTGCACTTGCCCCGCCGGATGTCGTTGCCGGCCGACTTGCCGGTCTTGGCGGGATCGCCGCAGACGCCCAGGTAGTCGTCGAAGATCTGGAAGCCGAGGCCGAGCGCCATCGCGTACCTCTCGATCGCCTCGACGGTGGCCGCATCGGCGCCGCCGACGATCGCCCCGCCGGCCGCGGCGGCGGCGAAGAGCACGCTGGTCTTGAGCCGGATGGTCTCGATGTACTCGGCCTCGGGGACGATCCTGCCCTCGTTGAAGGTGTCCATCTCCTGGCCGCGGGCCAGGTCCCACACCGCCTTGGTGACGTAGCGCAGCACCTCGCGCAGCCGCTCGCCGTCGATCTCCAGCTCGGCCATGATCTGGAAGGCCTTGGCGAAGAGCGCGTCCCCGGCGAGGATCGCCGTCGGCATGCCGAAGTCGACGTGGATGGTCGGCATCCCCCGGCGCTGCTCGTCGCCGTCCATGTAGTCGTCGTGGATCAGCGTGAAGTTGTGCAGGTACTCGACGGCCACCGCCAGCGGCATCGCCTTGGCCCGGTCGCCGCCGACGGCGGAGCAGGCGGCCAGCACCATCGCCGGGCGCATGCGCTTGCCGCCGGCGTACGGGTAGCGCCGCGAAGCCTCGATCAGCCGCATCGGCTCCTCGTCCAGTATGTATGAGCGTATCGCCGCCTCCATCTCCGCGGAGGCCTCCTTCAGATATCCTTTCGCATCCATTGCAATCCCTCCAACCAGTCCCGGGTCTCCCCCAGGATGATGTAATCCGCTCCGGAGAGCTGTTTGATGTCGCGGGAGCCGGTCAGCATCATCGCCGCCCGCAGCTCCTCGCGGATGAGTGTGAGTTTGTCCCTGACCGCCGCCGCCGATTCGGTCGCCTCGCGCAGCACGGCGTGCGCCACCCCGGCGCAGCAGGCGCCCATGGCGACCGCCGCCGCCGCGTGGATGCCGTCGAGCACCCCGCCCGAGGCGATCAGCGGCAGTCCGTTGCGCGCCTCGAGCAGCGAGACCGGCGAGGGGATGCCCCAGTCGAAGAAGGTCCTCCCCATCCCCTCCCTGACGGCGTCCCCGGCCTCCGCGGCGCGGTGCAGCTCGACGGCGGAGAAGCTGGTGCCCCCCATGCCGGCGATGTCGATGCCGCGGATGCCGATGCCCTTCAGGCGCATGGCGACGTCGGCCGAGATGCCGGCCCCCGTCTCCTTGACGATCAGCGGGTGGCGCCTCGCCAGATCGCGGATCGCATCGAGGCAGCCCCGGCCGTTGGTGTCGCCCTCGGGCTGGACCGCCTCCTGCAGGAAGTTCAGGTGGATGGCCACGCAGTCGGCGCCGACCAGCTCGCGCGCGGCGGCGATGTCGTCATCCGAGAACCTGTCCTTGCTCCGCTGCTCGATCAGCTGCGGCGCGCCGACGTTGCCGATCACCAGCGGTATGTCGTAATCCCTGATCACCGAGTAGCTCTCGGGATCGACGCCCTTGACGCCGGCCCGCTCGCTGCCGATGCCCATGCCGATGCCCAGGTCGGCGCAGGCCTCGGCGATGTTGCGGTTGATCGCGGTCGCCCCGGGGAACCCGCCGGTGATGGCGGTCACCATCAGCGGGAACTCCAGCTTCCGCCCCAGGACCTCGACCGACATGTCGATATCGTCGGCGTCGACCTCGGGCAGCGCGTTGTGGATGAATCTTATGTCATCCCAGTAGCAGTAGCCCGGGAAGACGTTCTCGTTGATGCAGACCTCGATGTGCTCGGCCTTCCGGTCCCTGATGGGCGGGTTCATGCCGTCCCTCCTCTGGCGGTCGTCGAGACGACCTCCTCCCCGGTCAGCAGCGCGTGCAGGCGCCCGGGCACGTTGCCGTTGACCAGCACGCACTCCCGCCCGTCGCCGCACATCCTGAGCATGGCCTCCATCTTGGCCCTGACCCCGCCGGTCACGTCGTCGACGCCGATGGCGGAGTCGACGTCCGCCAGCGCGGCGGCCGTCACCTCGGCGATGAGCACGGCGTCGGCGTGCTCCTTGGGATCCCGGTCGTAGAGGCCGTCGACGTCGGAGACGAAGACGACCATCTCGGGTTCGAAGAGCCGGCAGAGCATCTCCGCCAGCCGGTCGCCGGAGCAGATGCCGAAGCCCCTCTTGCGGTCGGTGACCACGTCGCCGAACAGCACGGGCATGATGCCGAGCGAGGCCAGGTTGAGGATCGCCTCGGCATCGCCCTCGATCAGCTCGCCGTCGTCCATCACCAGGCAGGAGCCCGGCGGCACCGAGACCGCGGGGATGCCGGCCTTGAGCAGCTCGTCCACGACCATGGAGCTCAGATCCCTGACGTCGTGCTGCACCCTGGCGGCCGCAGCCACCTGGCCGTAGTCAATCAAACCCTCCTGCAGGGAGTAGCGCTTGGCGAGCACGTGCCCGAACGAGCCGGCCCCGTGGACGATCATGACACTGCGGTCGGATTCGGCGATTTCATCGCAGAGCCTCGCCACCGTCTCGCCGTTGAAGACCCTGTAACGGCTCTTGTCGGTGATGACGCTGCCGCCGAGCTTGATCAATATCATCATGCGCCTGTAATGCGAAGGGCGTATTAATGATGCCGATTGCCCGATGCCGGCGCCGGGCATACGCCGGCGTGGCAGGGTATAATGGGAAGTGGCTGACAGCGGGCCTAAGTGCCCGTACGCTCTCGCAGTACAGTACAGAGAGGCACGCGGGCGGACTTCACTGCCGGGTTCGGGATGGGACCGGGTGTTTCCCCGCCGCTATGGCCGTCATACCGATACCGACGATAGCTGACGGGTA
>JBNRMI010000012.1:0-7453 GCA_050309445.1 Candidatus Methanogranum sp.
AGGAGCAGCTGCGCCGGACGGCCGACGAGGCGGTCAGGGTCCTGGCGGACGGCGGGCGCATCCTGGTCCGCTCGTTCGCGGTCGGCGACCTGCGCTCGGACGGCGGCGGCGTCTCGGTGCGCGGCAACGGCATCCGCTACCGCTATTTCACGGAGGAGGAGGTCACCGGCCTCTTCGGCGGGCTCGGGGTGCTGCGGGCCGGGGTGTCGGAGGAGGAGATGCGCTTCGGCGGCGTCAGGCGGCGGGTGGAGTGCGTCTTCGTCAAGGGGCCCCGCGAAGAAGCTTAATAATGGCAACGTCTGACACCCTCAAGGCGGTATGACCATGGACAGTCTGGAAGACGATACGTGCAGGGGGCCGACGCGCAATCCGGCCGGCCTCGGGGTGTTGAGCCTGATCATCGGCGTGGCGGCATTGTTCCTGGCGGTCGGGTCCGGCACGCATCTGATCGGCGCCGGTTTCGGCGCCGCCGGTCTGGCCTTCGGCGGCTACGCGGTCAACTACATCAACCGGGTGCGGGGCATATCCGACTGGAAGCTGTACCTGGTCATCGGCATGGCGGGCCTGCTGCTGGCGATGATCGGTTTCATCCTCGGGTTCAGCTACGGCCTGTCGGGATCCCTCTGATCCATGGCGAAGTACCGGGGCAAGTACATCCTGGAGGGGCTCGCCGAGATCCCCCCGGAGATGGAACGCGACCTCGACCTCGCCTATGATATCTGCGAAGGTTACCGCAGGGAGTTCCCCTGCGAGCTGTGCGGCAGGTGCTGTCATCAGCCGCAGATCAACATCCAGGCGCACGAGGTCGACCGCATCGCGACGGCGGCCGGCATCCCGCTGCACGAATTCATCGGCGACTGCCTCGCGCAGACGTCGGACGGGCGTCTGCTGCTGCGGAGGACCGCGCCCTGCATGTTCCTCGGCGATGACAACCGCTGCACGGTCTGGGCCGACCGTCCCGAGGTCTGCGACGATTTCCCGTACATGTCCTCGAAGCTGATGAGCCGCATCTACCTCGCGCTGACCGACGATGACGCGGACATCCTCGGATTGATCGGCTACATGGATGACGGATGGCCGTGCACGCGCATCATCCGCGGCACGGTCGCCGCCCGCGTCGAGGCCGCCCGCGAACTGCGGGCTCAGCGCTGACCGTCGATGAAGGCGATGACCGCCGGCAGGTAATCCCCCACCGGCATCCAGTGGCCCTCGCCCTCGATCCCCAGGAACCTGCAGCCGGGGATCATCGAGGCGATGCGCCGGCCCTCGGAGATGTCGATCATGATATCGTCGGTGCCGTGCACGCACAGCGTCGGCGCGCGGATCCGCCCGACCTCGCCGCTCGTGTCGGAGCCGTTGACCGCGTCCATCTGCGCCTTCGCCATGGTGAAATCGTCGAGCGCGGCCGTGCGCACCGTGCCGCCGCCGTCCTCCATCCCGCGGAAGAAGCGCTCGGTGTAGTTCAGCGCGTTCAGCGCATTGCCGATCAGCTCAAGGGGCGCCCCCGCCTCAACCGCCGCCACCGCCGCGTCCAGCAGATAGGCGGACCGCGACGGCCGCCGCCCGTACGTCGACAGCAGCGTCAGCGTGCGCACGGCGTCCGGATGGCGCAAGGCCAGCCGCTGCGCCACATGCGAGCCCATCGACCAGCCGATCACATGGGCCGGGCCGGTGCCGAGCAGCGCCAGCAGCGCGGCGGCGTCATCGGCCATGTCGGCGATGGAGAACCCCGGCCCGCAGCGCGTCCCCCCGGCGCCGCGGTTGTCGACCGCGATCGCCGTGAACCGCTCCGACAGGACGTCCATCGCCCGGTTCCAGAAGCTGACGGTGCCGCCGTAGCCGGGTATGAGCAGGACCGGGTCCCCCTCCCCGCGCACCTCGTAGCTGTAGACGATGCCGTCGATCTCCGCCTCGGCCATGCAGCGTGGATTTGCCCGGAGCGTACAAATAACTATCCGCCGGCGGCCGGAGGGGCGGTCGTCGGTTATTCATAGTCCGACGCGCATGCAGCCGGCATGGCAGGACTCAAGGTGGCTGCATTCAACTGCAGCCCGCGTAAGGACGGCAACACGGAGCAGATGCTGAGAACGGTGCTGGACGTGCTGGAATCGGAGGGTATCGGCACCGAACTGGTGCAGGTGGGCGGGGAGCTGATCCGCGGCTGCCAGGCCTGCGGCGTCTGCCGCAGGAACGCCGACGGCAGATGCGCCTTCGACGACGACATCATCAACGACTGCTACGCGAAGATGGTCGCGGCCGACGGCATCATCATCGGCTCGCCGACCTATTTCGCCGACCTCACCGCCGAGGCCAAGGCGCTGATCGACCGCTGCGGCTACGTCGCCCGCGGCAACGGCAACCCGCTGCGGCGCAAGGTCGGCGCCTCGGTCTGCGCCGCCAGGCGCGCGGGCCCGATCCACGTGCTCGACTCGATCAACCACTTCTTCACCATCAACGAGATGGTGCTGGTCAGCTCATCCTACTGGTCTATGAGCCTCTCGGCCGCCCGCGGCGATTTCGGGAAGGACGCCGAGGGCGGGGAGACCATGCGGGTGCTGGGCGAGAACATGGCCTGGGCCCTGCACAGGCTCAACGCCTGAACCGGCGGGGCGGCCGGCCGCTCACCGCTTGGCCTGACCGGCGACGCCGGAGATGCGGGCGGCGATGTCGTCCCGATCGCCGAGGTAGTAGCGCCTGATGAGGCCGAAATCCTCGTCGAACTCGAAGACCAGCGGCACGCCGGTCGGGATGTTCACCTTGACGATGTCCTCGTCGGAGATGCCCTCGAGGTGCTTCAGCAGCGCGCGGATCGAGTTGCCGTGGGCGGCGATCAGCACCCGCTCGCCCCGGCGCATCAGCGGCAGCAGCTCCTCCTCGTAGAAGGGCACCACCCGCGCCACGGTGTCCCGCAGGCTCTCGGTCAGCGGCAGGCTCCCGGCGGGCACGTTGCGGAACATCTCCATCTTCGCCGGGCTGCGCGGATCGTCGGGCTCCAGTGCCGGCGGAGGGGTGTCGTAGGACCTCCGCCAGGTCAGCACCTGCTCGTCGCCGTACTCGGCGGCGACCTCGGCCTTGTTGAGCCCCTGGAGGGCGCCGTAGTGGCGCTCGTTGATGCGCCAGTCGCGCCGCACCGGCAGCCATTCGCGGTCCATCCGCTCGAGCATCAGGTTGAGCGTGCGGATCGAGCGCTTCAGATAGGATGTGAAGCAGATGTCGAAATCATAGCCCTCGGCGGTCAGGAGGTCCCCGGCCTCCCCGGCCTCGGCGACCCCCCGTTCCGAGAGGCCCACGTCGGTCCATCCGGTGAAAAGGTTCTCCTTGTTCCATGTGCTCTCCCCGTGCCTGACTACAACCAACCTCATGCGCGATCACCTCGGATACGGGCCGGCATATGCGTTCGGCCGTTATATTACCTTGATGCCCGCGGGCGCCTCAGCGCAGCTGCAGCTCGATGCTCAGCTCGCCGCCGTAGCTGACCGGCACCGTGCGCTTGCAGACGGTGCGCGGCGGCCCGTCGCAGGGGCCGCCGGCGCTCAGCCCGCGCCCCAGGTAGTCCAGTTCGATGCGGATGCTCCCCGGGCCGCCGCCGACCGCCTCGAGGACCGCGTCCAGATAGGCTGCGGTCCGGACGTCGCCGGTGAAGGCGGCGTAGGCGAGGATGTCGGCGATGCCGGCGATCCGCGACTCGCCCGCGTCGGCGATGTCGTCGGTCCGCAGCTCGGAGGCCAGCAGGCCGTCCAGGATGGCGGCGGCGTCGCGGTCGTCCGTCTCGGCGCCGATGCCGCAGGCGCAGAGGCCGGCGAAGGCCAGTCCCATGACGGCGAGGAAGATCATCACGTCGGCGATGCCGGTCACGCCGCGGCGGTCGCCCCTCACCGGTACACCCCCGCCTCGAAGACGGCGGCCAGGACGCGGCCGTCGTCGGCGGCGACCGGGTGCAGGAACCTGCAGCCGGAGACCTCCCCGTCCGTCTGCCCGACGCTGAGCGCCAGCACATCGTCGCCGGCGATGCCGCCGGGGATCCGGCAGCGCAGCGTGATGCCGCGGTACCCGTGGCGCTCCATCAGCTCCGTCAGCGCCTCGTCGGCGTCGGCGGTCAGCACACCGCCGGCGACGCTGAAGGCCGCGGCGATGTCCTCGTCGAAGTCCGGGTCGCGGCCGTCGCCGCCGTGCATGCTGTGGGCGAACGCCCCCAGGTACAGGCCGATGACGACCGTGACCACCATCACGGCGACGATGGCTTCGGTGAAGCCGATGCCGCCTCTGCGATTGATCCTCATGACGGGAACATCGGTTGCGACGGAGGATATAACGGGGGCCGTACAGTTAGCCTAACGGGCTCAGTCGACCGGTCTGAGGTAGGCGCCGTAGTTGATGCCCCTGCACATCTCGGTGATCCTGCCCTTGGCCTCGACATCGTTCCCGGCGAACGCCCGGGCGACCGTCGCGGCCAGCCGCACCGGCCGCCGGCGCAGGTCGATGCCGGCCGAGTCGATGCCCATCCCGCCGATCTCGCGCATGTACGGCAGCAGCAGCAGGTCGGAGGAGTTGAGGATGTGCGCCAGGCCGTGCTCGTCGCGGTAGACCGGGAAGGTGAAGCCCTTCTCGTCGGTCAGCATGCCGTCGGCCATGGCCGGGTCGCGCGTGCACATCAGCTCGGTCCTGCCGAAGACCATCACCTCCAGCCGGCCGGGATGGTGGCCGGCGATGGTGCGGATCTCCTCGCGGGAGAGCTCGACCGAGAGGGTCGTCTGATGCAGCCTGGCGTCGAAGCCGCTGTTGAAGGCGTTCATCAGGTAGCTGCCGTAGACCTCCACGCCGTCGGCGTGCCCGACCTGGCCGGGCGAGTGGATCATCACCGGCCGCTCGGCGTCGCGGCCGGAGTCCGGCAGCAGCCGCGGCAGGTTGGCCACGCAGTCGACGCCGTGTTCGGCGCAGAGCCGCCTGGCGGCGCCGAGCCCCCGGCCGGCGTCGTAGTAGACGCGGTCGGCGTGGGGGAGGACGGCCTCCAGCACCGGGACCGAGTTGACGTAGAACGAGAGCTCGGGCCGCTTCGGCGGCCGCTCGACCGCCCTGCGCCTGACCTTCAGCGGCTCCGACCTCCGTCCGCCGGTCAGCAGCGGCGGCTCGCCGACCAGGTTCTTGATCAGGTCGATCTCGGGGTCGTAGGTGCGGTAGAAGTCGTATCTGCCGTCGGGGACGGCGAAGGGGACGGCGGTGCGGCCGGTGTTGGTCAGCTTGAAGCCGCCGGCCTTGTCGTCGCCCCGGAAGAGCGTGATGCCGTCGCGCACCTGCACCGGGACATCGAATAGCCTGGTGTCGAAGCGGCGTCCGGCGACCGCGGCCGAACCGAGGTACTGGCCGCGGTTGTCGGCGAAGCGGGTCTGCACCGGCGAGGCGATGCCGTCCAGGTAACCGGGACCGTAGCCGCGGTTGAAGACCGTCTTCAACAGGCGGTCGGTCTCGGCGACCTCCTCCCAGGGCGCCCCGTCGCGCACCATCGCGTAGACCCTGGTGGCGAGGTAGGCGTAGGCGTGGCTGCGCATCCGCCCCTCGATCTTCATCGAGGTGATGCCGATCGAGCGCAGCCGCTCCACGTGGTCGACGCCGTAGATGTCCCTGCAGCTCATCAGGTAGCCGTCGCGCCCGCCGTCGCTGTACCGCTTGCGGCAGGGTTGGGCGCACTGCCCGCGGTTGCCGCTGCGGCCGCCGACCAGGCCGGAGAAGAGGCAGCCGCCGGAGATCGAGTAGCACATCGCCCCCTGGACGAAGACCTCGGTCTCGACCGGCGAGTCGGCGACGGCCGCGGCGAGCTCGTCGAAGGTCAGCTCGCGGGCGAGCACGGCGCGCTCCAGCCCGTTCCGGGAGCACCAGCGCAGCCCGGCGGCGTTGTGGATCCCCATCTGCGTCGAGGCGTGCTTGGCGATGCCGAAGCGGGAGATGCCGCGCAGCAGGCCGAGGTCCTGGATCAGCACGGCGTCGGCGCCGATGTCGTCGAGGAACCTGACGAAGCCGACCGCGGTGTCCATCTCGGAGTCCTTGATCGCGGTGTTGACCGTGACGTGCACTCTGACACCGTGGTCGTGGCAGTAGCCGACCGCGCCCTCGAGCTCGGCGTCGGAGAAGTTGGCGGCGAACGCCCTGGCCCCGAACATCCGGCCGCCGAGGTAGACGGCGTCGCAGCCGCCTTTGACCGCCGCGACCAGGCCCTCCGCGGAACCCGCGGGCGAGAGTAGCTCCATGGCACCGGCTAATCCCTGCATCATTAAAAGGTTGGTTGCCCGGCGGCGGGGTTAGCCTACAGTTAGCAGGTCCTTGATATACGCCTGCGGCAGGGTGGAGGCATCATGGAATTATTCGAGAGGGTCGGCGGCCTGTTCGCCGCGAAGGACGACGGGGTCCGCGCCGGATTGGACGGGGACACGCTGATGATCGACTGCAACGGCTGCTCGCACCAGCCGGACCTGTGCTCCGCCGTCTGCATCCGCTGCGCGGTGGCGCGCATCTCCGCCCTGGGCAACGCCGACCGCATCCGGCTGCGGGCCGGCCGGGACCTGGAGGTCTCCGGCGCCGCCGCCGAGGTGCTCTGCGACCTGGCCTCGCTGGACCGGCTGGTCCGCGATGCACGGGGTCGGACCGGCATCAGATGCGGCGGCTGCGAGTACGCCGGCAGGCGCATCATCGGGGAGGCCTGGGAGGGCTTCCCCGAACCCTGCTTCGCCGGGGCGCGCGAGCGCCTGATGCGGTTCAGGGCCGAGGACCGGCGCTGCGCCGGATGCATCCAGAGGACCTACCGCCTCCTGGACCAGGCCGAGCGGGGGCTGGAGAACATCAGGCGCAGGACGCTGTCCGCCGGATCCGGGGGCGGGTTCTGATGCCGCGCATCATCGCCGCCGGCCGGGGCCCCGCCGACTTCAGGGAGCGCATCGCCGGTCCCGATGTCTGCACCTGCTCCGACGGCATGCTGGTCATCAGGGAATACGGCGACCCGCCCGCACCGTCGGCACGGCGCGTCCGGCGCACCGGGCCGGCGATCGTCGGCACCTCGCGGCCCGCCGTCCCTGCGGCCCGCCCGGCGGCAGTCCCGGCGCCGGTCCGCGCCGCACGCCCCGTTCCCGCCGCGGACGGATATCCGGCACCGTCCGCATCCATGTCCTCGCTGCCCTCGGTGCCGACCGCCGGTTCGGGCCCCGTCTCCGCATCGGCGCACACGGCGCGCCCCGCCGCCCCCGCGGCCGCGGCGCAGCCCGCGTCCGCCGGCGCGGCCCTCCCGGACATCCGCGATGCGCCCGCCGCCCCCGCCTGCGGACCGGCCTGCGCCGGGAGCCTGCTCGACGGCTTCCGCGGCCTGGTCGACGGCTGCATCCGGACCAAGCCCGCCTACGCCGACTGCTGGCTGATCGGCAGCCGCGACGATCTGGAGCCGATCGCCGAGTACGGGACCGCGCTCGGC
>JBNRMI010000013.1:0-62984 GCA_050309445.1 Candidatus Methanogranum sp.
CGCCAGCACCGATCCGTGGATCTCGTTGGCGACGATGACGTCCAGCGAGGCCGGGTCCGAGACCAGCCGTGCGGCGGTGTCCTCGATCTCCGCTTCGGAGACCTCGAGGCCGCTGCCGGACAGCTCCTTGCGGAACATCTCGACGAACATGCTGTCCGAGCGGGGGAACAGGTCCGAGCGGTGGGCGCAGAGCAGGCTGCGCCGGCCGCCGGCCTCGGCGGTGCGGCGGGCCAGGGAGAACAGCCGCCGGCACATGTCCGCCGAGACGGATTTCTCGGAGACCACGCCGTCGATGCTGTCCTTCTCGATCACGTTCTGCAGCGAATCTGGGTTGCCGGTGATGATGATCAGATCGATGTCCCCGTGCCCCAGCCCCTCCCGCAGCGGACGGAACCTCCGCACCGAGGCGGAGAGGTTCAGCTGTATCTTGAGTGTCTTGAGCGGGTCGCGGTAATGAGGGTCCTGCGGCCGGCCGACGACCGTGCCGGCGAGGATCGCATCGGAGGAGGCCGCCAGATCCAACGTCTCCTGCGGCAGGT
Source organism: Candidatus Methanogranum sp. (assembly GCA_050309445.1). Lineage (GTDB taxonomy): Archaea > Thermoplasmatota > Thermoplasmata > Methanomassiliicoccales > Methanomethylophilaceae > Methanogranum. Next base: position 540 of record JBNRMI010000013.1, read on the forward strand.
AGCGGTCGGTGCGGCTGTAGGCCGAGAGGCCGATGTCACCGCGGACCAGCTCCACATCCTCGGAGGCCGCCACGATGATCGCCACGGCGGCCTCGATGTGCCCGCACCCGGCTCCGTCCCCGGGCAATACCAAAATCCTCTTCGTCATGTCTTCTCTTAGAGCAACCTGTCGACGAGACCCGCATAGATCAGCGGCAGGGTGATGGTCGCATCGCCCTCCACGGTCATGTTCTTCGCCTGCTCCTTGACCTTCCCCCAGGAGACGGCCTCGCGGATGCGGGCGCCCGAGAGCGAGCCGTCGTACTCCTCGGCGGTGGTCAGGTAGATGCAGTAATCCAGTCCGCCGCGGAACTGGCTCCACCAGATCGTGTGGTGCTTGGAGATGCCGCCGCCCACCGAGATCGCTCCGACGGTCTTGGCGCCGTTCATCATCTCGCTGAGCATCTGCTCATCGCCGAAGAGGTCGATCCTGAGCTTGCGGTTGAACTGGTAGTACATCCAGAGCTGGCAGCCGAACGAGCCGTCGGTGATGCCCGGCACCACGACCGGGACCTTGTGCTTGTGGCACTGGTGCAGCAGGCTGTCCTCATCCTCGATCCTGGCGCCGACGGCATCGATGATCTCATGCGTCGTCAGCGACAGGGTGTCCTTGAAGATCTCGTCGAACATGGGCGCGAGGTTGTCCTCGAGCACCAGTCCGTAGCAGGAATCCGGCACGAGCACGTTGCCGAGACGGCTGATCTCGTATTCGTCGCGGAGCATGGCGTCATCCAGCATGAAATCGCCCTTGTAATACTGGGCGTAGGTCCTGGAGAGGTCGTGGTCCAAGGTGCCGCAGGTGGTGATGATGAGGTCGACCATGCCGTTCCGGACCATGTCCACGATAACGCCGCGGGTGCCGGTGGCCATGATGCATGCCGGGAACGACAGCACCCGTAGGCAGTCCCCGTCGCCGATCATCGCCTCAGCGATATCGGTCGCGTCGGCCAGCTTCTGGGCGGTGAACCCGCCGGCCCGTCCCATGGCCCGCAGCATCCCGTCGACCGTCATCCCCTTCCCGACCCTTATATCCTCGACCGGCACAAGCTCCAATTCTCTGCTCTTCATCACAAGTCAACCCTTAACTGGGCCTTCCAACCGCAATCACCATTATATAGGATTCGCTCACGTTAGATATACGTCGATCCGAGGCGCCGGAGATGTCCGCGAACGTATTCGGTTGCCATAAATATATATTAATATCGTGTCATGATATATACAGTCGTTCAGTAGGGCCGTATGTATCAGATGATTGTCCGATGATGAGGGAGTGAGCCGCTTGGGTTTCGATGGCAGCAACGGCGGAGGCCGCGGGTATGAAAACATGGGCAGCGGACGCTCTCCGTCCAGAGGACGCGACGAGATCCTGGAGGATCTGGCCAGGTCGGTCGAGAACTGGGATATGGCGTTGGTGAGGGACACCGTCGGCGAGGCATTCGTCGCCGGTATCTCGCCGGTCGATATGATCAGGGAGGGGCTGAGCCGGGGCATGGACAGGATCAGCGTGATGTTCGACGAGGGCAGGGTCTACCTGCCTCAGATCGTGGCCGCATCCCACGCCGTGGATCTGGCGATGTCGCTCATCGCCCCGCGCCTGAGCAGCTGCGACAGCCTGCCGTCGGCAGGCACGATCGTCATGGGTACCGTGCGCGGCGACATCCACGAGATCGGCAAGGACGTGTGCTGCGCCATGCTCAGGGGAGCGGGCTACAACGTCGTCGACATCGGGTCCGACCGGGTCGCCGAGCGGTTCACGGAGTGCGCCCTGAAATCCGGGGCGACGGCGGTCGGGGCCTCGGCGCTGATGACCACCACGCTGGTGGCGCAGGGCGAGGTCGTCCTCGACGTGCGGCGGTCAGGGATCGGCGCCAAGGTGCTGGTCGGCGGAGCGCCATGCTGCCAGGAATGGGCCGACGAGATCGGCGCCGACGGCTATTCCGCCAACGGCTCGGAGATCGTCGACCTGGTGCGTCGAATCGCCCGGTCATGAGCGCCCCGGCCCGGAGGCGACGGCTATGGCTCCGATCATCTCCTCGACCGCCTCCAGCGGCAATCGCGCATCGACCACGGTCCAGCCGTCCGACAGCGACCGCATCCGCTGACCGACCTCATTGAGCGAGTCGATGTTCTCGAAGCGCTCGAGTTCGCCGCCGCGCGACTCGATCCGCCGCATGGCGGTGCGGCCGTCGATGTCCATGAGGATGCGGACATCCGGTTCGGGCAGCAGTGCGGACATGATCCTATACACCCTTCGATATCTGCTCCGCGGCAGGTAGCAGGCCGACATCGTGTAGCGGATGAAGATCACGTCGTCCGCCCGTCTCAGCGGCATGCGCGCCAGCGAGCCGACGAGATCGATGAAGAAGAACAGGGCGGCGAGCACGACGGCGAGGTCGCCGCCCCTGTACAGCATCCTGCCCGACAGCCGGCCGAAGAACCGCTGCGGGTTCGGATGGGTGATCAGCGCCACGGTGCGGCCGGAGGATTCCAGCTGATCCCTCAGCATCCTCCCGGCAGTGGTCTTGCCGCTTCCGTCCAGACCGTCGATCACATACCACACCATCGGAGAAACGCTCCCGTCCCGGTTCCGGTGGGTTCCGGAGATGCGGTGCATCGATATCATGCTTTCTCAGCCGCGGTTCTGCGGGGAACCCCGTGGCCGCGGCCGGCACGGACCGTGTCCGCACGCCGCCTTCCGCGGGGCGATGACCGGGGTCCTGCGACCCGATGCGCTCCCCCCACCCAGGTTGCTGTTAAATACGAGGGTACCATACCCCGTGCCACTGACAGGGGTTATACATAATATGATAATCGATGTATTGGACACAAGCAACTTGTTGTTCATGATCCCTATCGCAGCAGTGGTCGCACTGATATTCTCGGTGTACTTCTTCAGGGACGTCTGGTCCCGTGACAGGGGCACACCCGAGATGCAGAAGATATCGGATGCGATCGAGACCGGCGCCATGGCATACCTCCGGCGCCAGTACAAGACGATAGGCATCGTGAGCATAATCCTCGCGGTGATCCTCGCTCTCGCGGGTTTCATCCAGGGCTTCGAAAACTACCTGGGACCCAAGGTCGCAGTCGCCTTCCTCATCGGAGCGGGCTTCTCGATCCTCTCCGGCTACATAGGCATGAGGGTCTCCGTCAACGCGAACATCAGGACGGCCAGTGCCGCCTGCAGGTCGCTCGATGAGGCCTTCCGCTGCTCGCTCCGCGGCGGCGCGCTCTCCGGCATCGCCGTCTCGGCGCTCAGCCTGGTCGGTCTGTTCGCCGTGGTGCTGGTCTACAGCAGCTTCTCCTCTTCCCTCACCACCACCCTCCACGCCGTCGTGGGATACGCCTTCGGCGCATCCTTCGCGGCCCTGTTCGCCCAGCTCGGCGGCGGCATCTACACCAAGGCCGCCGACGTGGGCGCCGACCTCGTCGGCAAGGTCGAAGCCGGCATCCCCGAGGACGACCCCCGGAACCCCGCGGTCATCGCCGACCTCGTCGGCGACAACGTCGGCGACTGCGCCGGCCGCGGTGCGGACATCTTCGAATCCACGGCCGCCGAGATCATCGGCGCCATGGTCATCGGCGTGGCGGCCGTCGCCTACTCCGGCGTCGCCGGCTTCACCGACAACTGGGCGTTCCTGCCCCTGGTCCTGATGGCCTTCGGCCTGATCGCATCGCTGATCGGCATCCTGGTCGTCAGGCTCCCCGGCGAGGACGCCGACGTCTTCAAGGCGCTCAACAAGGGCTACTACCTGACCATCGCGCTGGTGCTGGTGTCGTTGATAGCGACGACGTACCTGATGCTCAGCGGGGACAGCGACAAGTGGTTCTATTTCACGGCGGCGGGCGTGGTGGGCATAATGCTCGGTCTCGCCATCGTCTACCTCACCCAGTACTACACCGGCGACCACAAGCCGGTGCAGGATATCGCCAAGGCCTCCGAGACAGGCCCGGCGACCAACGTCATCCAGGGCATCGCGGTCGGCCTCGAGTCGACCGTCATGCCGGTCGTCTGCATCGTCGTGGCGATCATCAGCACCTACCTGCTGGGCTACTTCGCCGCACCCGAGGGCGCGGATCCGGTGATCTTCGGCTTCTACGGCACGGCCGTGGGCACGATCGCCATGCTGGCGTCGTCCGCCTTCATCCTCGCCGAGGACACCTTCGGACCGATAACCGACAACGCAGGCGGCATCGTCGAGATGTCCCACCAGCCGGATGAGATCCGCGACCGGACCGACAAGCTCGACGCCGCCGGCAACACGACCAAGGCGCTGACCAAGGGCTACGCGATGGCATCCGCCGCACTGGCGGCCTTCCTGCTGTTCGCGGCGTTCTTCGAGATCGTCGCCGAGATCACCGGCCGCAGCCTCAGCGAGGTCTTCAACGTCAACCTGGGCGACCCGCTGATCTTCGCGGGCGGCCTGGTCGGAGCGGCGCTGGTGTTCTTCTTCACCTCGCTCGCCATCCGCGCGGTCAGCAAGGCCGCCGGCGAGATGATCGAGGAGGTCCGCCGGCAGTTCCGCGAGCGCCCCGGCATCATGGAGGGCACCGAGGACCCCGATTACGCCCAGTGCGTGGACATCGCGACCCGCGGCGCCCTCAGGGCCATGGTCGTCCCCGCGCTCCTGCCGATCATCGTGCCGGTCGCGTTCGGCCTGATCTACAGGTTCGTGTTCGGCCCGATGGACGGGTTCGGGGACTACTCCTACCAGGCGGTCGGCGCGCTGATCATCATCGGCACCATCGTCGGCATCCTCATGGCCAACTTCCTCAACAACGGGGGAGGGGCCTGGGACAACGCCAAGAAGTACATCGAGACCGGCCTCCACGGGGGTAAGAACTCGCCCGCGCATGCCGCGGCGGTCGTCGGCGACACCGTCGGGGATCCCTTCAAGGACACCGCGGGACCGTCGATCCACGTCCTCGTGAAGCTGCTCTCGACCATCTGCCTGGTCACGGCGGTGCTGTTCGTCGTCTGACGGCGGCCTGAAGGGGGCTCCGCCCCCTCCTTTACCTTGATCATCGCGGCCGGCAGGGAATATCTGCCGGCTCGCGTATTTTATATATAAGTTGATTATAATCGGGACTATTCAAGAGGATCCGCCATGTACATGCTAACCGAGGCCGAGAGGATAGTCCGCATCCCCCCTGCAGAGCTCAAGGACGACATAGCCGAAGTGATCGACAACCTCACGTGGGACACCCACGAGGGCAGGCTCACCGAGGACAAGTCGATGGCTGTGCTGATCAGGAATGTGGAACCCGTCGGCAAGGGGCGCATCGTCCACGGTGACGGGGCGGTCTACCAGACCGTCCGGTACGAGCAGATCGTCTTCAAACCCAAGGACAACGAGGTCATCCTGGGCGTCGTCGTCGAGATCCTCAGGTTCGGTGCCTTCATCAGGTTCGGACCTCTCGACGGGCTGCTCCATATCAGTCAGGTGATGGATGACCGCGTCGACATCGACGAGAGCAACCAGCGGCTGGTGGGCAAGGAGACCGGTCGGTCGCTGGCGGTCGGGGATGTCGTCCGGGCGCGGATCGTCAGCATCGACCTGAACGAGAAGAATCCGCAGGACAGCAAGATCGGACTGACCATGCGCCAGCCCGGTCTCGGCAAGCTCCAGTGGCTGGAGGAGGACCGCAAGAAGCGGCAGGGAGGTGAGGAGTGATGGCAGGACCCGTGCTCAGAGCGTGCAAGGAATGCAACTTCATCTCGGAAGCCGACGCCTGCCCCCGTTGCGGTGAACAGACCTCCAGGGACTGGCAGGGTTACGTGGCTGTCATCGATGCCGAGCGGTCGGATATCGCCAAGAAGATGGGGATAACCGCCAACGGCAGATACGCACTCAAGGTCCGTTGAGCATGCACGGCTTCAGGAGCAGGAGGGTGCCGGAGGGGAAGAGGGAACTCTTCAAGAGACCGCTGGGCACCGACCTGTCCGAAAAGGAGCTGGACGGACTGGAAGGCAGCATGCTCATCACGGTGGGCGACGTGGTGTCGCTGACCGTGCGGGAACACGGGATCGTGCCGCACCTGTCGGTGTACGACGGGATGACCGAACGGCGCGAGATGACCGCGTTCGCGGCCCTGGTCGAGGACGAGGGCCTGGAGGAGACAACCGTCTCCAACCCGGCGGGCACGGTGTCCGCCGAGCTGTGGGAAGCGGTCGCCGCGGCCGTCAGAGGCGGACCCGGGATCATCCGCGTCATCGGGGAGGAGGACCTGGCAACACTGCCCTGCATCCTCCTGGCGCCCGACGGCGCGCAGGTGGTCTACGGGTGGCCCGGCCGCGGGATGAAGCTGGTCGTCACCGACGACGGCATCCGCGGGGAGGTCGGTCGCCTCATGGAAGAGATGGAGGAGTTGGAATGAAGATAGAGTACAGAGAAGAGAAGAAGAACCCTCTGATGAAGAGGACGGAGATCCGCTTCACCGCGGACCACGTCGGCGAATCGACGCCGGGAAGGAATGCGGTGGCGGAGGAGATCGCCAAGAAGTTCAAGACCAAACGGAACTGTGTCGTCATCGATGTCTTCGAGACGGCGTACGGCATCGGCAGGTCGGAAGGGTACGCCAAGGTGTACGACTCCAAGGACGCGGCGATCGAATTCGAGAGCGAGCACCTCCTGAAGAGGAACGGCATCGAGAAGGACGCGCCTGCGGCAGAGGCCCCCGCCGAGGCGGCGACGGAGTGATCCATATGGCCAAGAAGGTAATATCCAAGAAGGACGCTTACAAGGTCGAGGACGACAAGATCGTGAGGACCAAGCCGGTCTGCCCCAAGTGCGGACCCGGTGTCTTCATGGCAGTCCACGCGGACCGCACCTCGTGCGGCAACTGCGGTTACACCGAGTTCAGCAAGAAGGACTGAGCCTCGGGATCTTCATCCGGCTCCCTCCCTCTCCGATGAGGAGCCGCAGGATCGCCGCGGACCCGCAAGGGCCCGCGGCAAATCGCTTCCCTCCGGAAGGAGGATGGAAAAAGGGCTCGTAGTATAGCTAGGATAGAATAGGGGCTTCCGGAGCCCTAGACCCGGGTTCGAATCCCGGCGAGCTCACCTCCACCCACCTCTCAGTGTTCCCGCGTCGCGTATCCGTTCACGGGCGGGCCTGACCGATTTTTTAAATAAGATGCCCTCATACTGACATATGTCAGGAACTATCCTGCCTGCATCATGAACGGTGATACACGATGTCGCGTCCGAAGAAACCGAGGAACGTCTGCGGCCTGCCCGTCAACCGGGCCTACGGGCCGTTGGATGCCGCCTCCTCCGCCGAGACCGTCGAACTGGCGGTCGACGAGTTCGAGACGATCCGCCTGATCGACCACCTGGGCCTGAATCAGGAGGAGTGCGCCGAGCGGATGGGCGTGGCACGCACCACGGTGCAGAGCATCTACAGCGAGGCGCGGCGCAAACTCGCCGTCTCGCTGGTCGAGGGCCGGCCGCTCAGGATCGTCGGCGGGCGCTACCGGCTGTGCGAGCACCGGGACAGCTGTTGCCGCCGGTCCTGCCGGAGGCTCGGCGGACCGGGGCGGTCGGGTCCCTGACGGAGGGAGCATGGTGAGGATAATCGTACCGATAAACCAGAAGAGAGAGGATTCAGAGATCAACCCTTCTTTGGGCAGATCGCCGTACTACCTGCTGTATGACACCGCCACGGAGGAGACCGAGCTGATCGACAACACCTCGAAGGACAGCCCGTCCGGAGCAGGTGTCGCCGCGGCGCAGATCATGATCGATGCCGGCGCCGAGGTGCTGCTGACGCCGCGCTGCGGCGACCGGGCCCACGCCGCCCTGAAGGGTGCCGACGTGGAGATCATGCTGACGCAGCCGGGCACGGCCCGGGAGAACATCGAAGCGTATCTGGCAGGCAGGCTCTCAGAGCTCGACACGGTCGTCAAGGGGCACCACGGGGCGCACTGAGATGCACATCGCGGTGCTCAGCGGCAAGGGCGGCACCGGCAAGACGATGGTGTCCGTCAACCTCGCCGCCGTCGCCGGGGAAGCGGTCTACGTGGACTGCGACGTCGAGGAGCCCAACGGGGCGCTGTTCTTCAAACCGGACGTCACCGGGGAGGAGGACGTTCACGTCCTCGTCCCCAGGGCCGATCCGCAGCTGTGCGACGGCTGCCTCGACTGCGTCCGCTTCTGCAGGTTCCATGCGCTGTCCTACTCGCTGGACCGGCTGCTGGTGTTCGACGAGGTCTGCCATTCGTGCGGCGGCTGCAGCGTGGTCTGCCCCCGGCAGGCCATCAGCGAGCATCCGCGCACCATCGGCAGCGTCAGCAGCGGCCGTTCGGACCGGGTGAAGGTGCACACGGGGACGATGGACATCGGCGAGGCGATCGGCCTGCCGATCATCGGCCGGCTGCTGGAGAAGGCGGCGGACGAGACGGGGGACGTCTTCATCGACTGCCCTCCCGGGAGCTCGTGCATGGTGATGGAGAGCATCCGGGATGCCGACTTCTGCATCCTGGTCTCCGAGCCCACGGTCTTCGGGGCCCACAACCTCGGCATGGTCGCCGAGCTCGTCAGCACCTTCGGCAAACCCCTCGGAGCGGTCCTCAACAAGGTCGTCGCGGGGGAGGAGGACCCGTCCGAACGCTATTGCGAGGAGCACGGCATCCCGATCCTGACCCGGATCCCCTTCGACCCGGTGCTCGGGCGGCTGTGCTCGGACGCCGAGGTCGCGGCCAGGGCCGACGAGGGTTACCGGCGGCTGTTCGCCGGCCTGCTGGAGCAGGTCAGGGAGGCGGCGGCATGAGGCAGCTGCTGATCCTCAGCGGCAAGGGCGGCACCGGCAAGACCACGGTGGCGGCCTCGATGATCCGCCTGTCGGAGGCGAGGGCATGCGCCGACTGCGACGTCGACGCGCCCAACCTGCATCTCCTGCTCGACCGCGGCACGCCCGAGCGGGAGGACTACCACGGGCTGCCCAAGGCGCATGTCGACACGGGGGTCTGCACCCTCTGCGGGCGCTGTGCCGAGCTGTGCCGCTTCAACGCCATCAGGATGGAAGACATCCTGGAGGTAGACCCGTACGCCTGCGAGGGCTGCGGACTCTGCGAATTCGTCTGCCCGGTCGACGCCATCTCGATGCAGCCGGCCGTCGCCGGCGACCTCATGCTCTACAGGGGGCCGGACGGGGACGTGTTCTCGACGGCGCAGCTGCGCATGGGGCACGGCACCACCGGGCTGCTGGTGGCCGAGGTCAAACGCAGGCTGGTGCAGGCGGCACCGGAGGCGCCGCTGGCGATCATCGACGGCTCCCCGGGCATCGGCTGTCCGGTCATCGCCTCGATATCCGGCGTCGACATGGTGCTGATCGTCGCCGAACCGTCGGTATCGGGGATCAGCGACATGGAGCGCATCCTCGACACCGCGGCCAAGCTGCGGGCGTTCGCGGCGGTCTGCGTCAACAAGGCCGACATCCATCCGGAGATGACCCGGCGCATCCGGGAGCGCTGCGCGGAGCGCGGCGTGCCCTACACGGGCGAGATCCCCTACGATCCCGAGGTCGTCAGGGCCGTCAACCGGGGGATCGCCCCGGTCGATGCGGATTGCCCCGCGGGTGACGCCATCCGCGCGGTGCATGCCGAGACGATGAGGATATTCGGAGAGAGGGCGCACCCGTGAGGACGGGTGCGCGCAAACGTTTTACACGGAAAGGAGTGAGAAGATGAAGATAGTTGTAGCAAGCGACGGGGAGGATGTCTCCCAGCATTTCGGACACTGCATGTACTACAGGACGTACGATGCCGAAGACGGAGCGATCACGAACGAAGGCAGCATCGCCAATCCGGGCCATCGGCCCAATTTCCTCCCCGGGTTCCTCAAGGAGAACGGGGCGGACGTGATCATCTCGGGCGGGATGGGCGAGGCCGCGATCAATCTGTTCAGAGCGAACGGGATCGAAGTGGTCGTCGGCGCGTCCGGTGATGCGCGGTCCGCAGCCGAGCGTTTCCTCACGGGTAAGCTCGTATCGACCGGGTCCGTCTGCCGCGAGCACCGCCACCACGATGAGTGCGGGGAGCACCGCCACGGCGGCGAATGAGACGGGAGGGCCCGCTCCGGAGCCGCCGGCGGAATCCTCCCGCCGACCGCTCCGGACAAACCCCTTCGAAGAGCCAGAGCAGTGGGCGGGCCGGCGCCACAGACGTGTTCAAGATGCAATGTATTATATATTTCCCAATTCCGTCATATAAAATACCTCGTAATGAGGCGGAAGTGTCAGAATGGATGTGAAAGGAATAGCGTATGGGATACTGGCGTTCATCGTCTACCTGATCTTCGCGATAATCTACTTCATCGTGCTGGGGTTCATCGTGAAGGTGGGTATCGACGTCATCGGCGCCGGCAGTGTGGACGGGAACAGCCTCGCGATCGCCACCGCGGTACTCACCGCGGGCACGATCATCGCCGGCGGCAGCTTCGGATCCCGGTTGGAGTGAGGCGCCGGCATCGGGCCGTCACCTCATGATCAAACCATTTACTCTCCCTCTTTTATTTCTGATACCGCTGCACAGCGAATGCTCCGCACCGGCGGGCAATGCGCCGGCGCACAACGGCCCCTGTTTCACGATAAGGCATATAATCCGAGCAGACGTTCTCACAAAGCATGTTGCTGACTCCGGAAGAGCAGGGGATACTGGACGGGGAGAAAGGTGTCGGAGCGCAGAAGGCCATGGAACTCGTGGTCGCGCTCGGCAAGGTCTACGGTGCCGAGGGCCTGGTGGACATCACCTCGGCCCATCTCTCCGGAGCTTCCTACAAGACCATCGGCGAGGGTGGTCTGAAGTACCTCGAGGACATGGTCGCCGGCGGTGCCCGGGTCTCGGTCAGATCCACGCTCAACCCGGTCGGCATGGACCGTGAACGTTGGCGCGAGATGCACATCGATCCCGCTTTCGCCGAGAAGCAGCTGCGGATCATCGAGCTGTACGGCAGCATGGGCATCATGACCAGCTGCTCCTGCACCCCTTATCTCAACGATAACCTGCCCCGTTTCGGGGACCACATCGCCTGGGCGGAGTCCTCGGCGCTCTCCTTCGCCAACAGCTGGATCGGGGCGCGGACCAACCGCGAAGGCGGACCGGGCGCGCTGGCCGCGGCGATCCTCGGCAAGACGGCCGACTACGGGCTCCATCTCGACGTGAACCGCCGCCCGACGGCGGTGGTCGAGGCCGATATCGACGGCTCGATGTTCAGCTACTCGCTGCTGGGTCAGGCGGTGGGGATGGAGATCGGCGCCGGCATCCCCTACTTCCGCGGCATAACCCCGGCCGTCGAGGACGCCAAATCACTGGCGGCCGCCATGGCGGCCTCGGGATCCGTGGCGATGTTCCACGTCGAGGGCGTCACGCCCGAGGCCGGGGATCTCGATCTGGACGGTCTCGAGGTCATCCGCATCGGACAAGCCGAGCTGGATGCCGCCTATGAACGGCTGAACACCGCCGATGACGTGCAGCTGATCGCGCTGGGCTGCCCGCACCTCTCCGAGAAGGAGATGAAGGACATCGCCGCCCTGCTGAAGGGGAAGACCAAGGTGAGGGATGATGTCGAGATCTGGTTCTGCACCTCGGCGGCGGTCCGCGACCGCTGCCCCGACGAGGTGGCCGTGCTCGAGCGCTTCGGCCCGGTCCTGGCCGACACCTGCATGGTGGTCTCGCCGATCGAGGGGTTCTGCCGGCGCACCGGCACCAACTCGGCCAAAGCCGGCAACTACCTGCCGACGCTGTGCTCGCAGAAGGTCATGTGCCGCGATCTCTCCGCGCTGATGGAGGTGGTCTCGTGATCATCAAGGGCCGGGCGATATCCAACGGCATCGCCAAGGGGAAGGTGGTCAAGGTCGACGAGCCGTTCGGCTTCCTCGGCGGGGTGGACCCCTCGACCGGGGACCTCCTGGTCGCCGACGGGGAGAACATCGCCGGCAAGGTCTTCGTCTTCCCGCACGGCAAGGGCAGCACGGTCGGCTCCTTCGTGATGTACGACCTCCTGGTCCACGGCAATGCGCCGGCGGCGATTGTCAACCGGTCGGCGGAGACGATCGTCACCACCGGCGCGGTCATCTCCTCGATCCCGATGGTGGACTCGGTCGACACCGATCTGCTCCGTGACGGCGATATCGTCTACGTCAACGGCACCGACGGCACCATATCGCTGGAGGTCCCCTGCACCAGGGCGGCCTCGGCGGCGGTCATGGTCGGCGACCGCTTCCTCATCCTGCAGCGGCCCGACGACGCCGACGTGTATCCCGGCAGGCACTCGCTGGTCGCCGGCAAGCTGGAACGCGGCGAGACGCCGGCGGAGGCGGCCGCACGGGAGGTCCTGGAGGAGACGGGGCTCCTGGTCGGGGAGCCCGATGATGCGCTGAAGCCGCTCTTCACCAGGGACGGCGACCGTCTCTGGGAGGTGTCGCTCTTCCTCTACAGGCTGGATGCGGCCGAGCCGGTGCTGAACAGCGAGAACACCGGATTCTTCTGGAAGACGCTCGAGGAGATCCTCGACGACCCGTTGATGGCCGGCACCACGGCCGGTAACCTGGCGCGGCTGATGCGCAGGGGCTGAGGAGGGCGGGGGCGGACCCCCGCGCCTCACTGTTCCGCCGGGCTGATGCCGATGACGATCTCCCGCCCGTCGACATCCCAGGCCTTGACTTCCTGACCGCCCGGAGTCTCGGTGAACACCAGCTCCCTCGCCCGGATCTCCGCGGCGATGCGCTCGCGCCAGGTCTCGAAGAGCCCGGTCAGGTGCGCATCCGCCCCGATGTCGCAGTTGATGAACTGCTCGACATTGAGCCGCATGTCCTTGCGCATCTGCTGCACCCGGCGCATCAGCTCTCTGGCGTAGCCCTCGGCCTCGATCTCCGGGGTGATCCCGAAATCGATGACGATCCGGCCGTCGGAGAAGGCCGCCGCATCCTCGCCGGCCGGGGCATCCGGTCCGGCGTAGGTCACCGACTTGATGTTGCCCTGCTGCATCAGCACGGCCTCGAAGACGCGCACGGCGGCCTCGACCTCGGCGCTGTCGCCGCTGACGGTCACGCCGTTCAGCGGCCATCTGAGCTTGCTGCCCATCTTGGCCCGTTCAGCGGCCACGACCTCGATGATGCTCTGGACCATCGCCATGCCCTTCTCCAGGCCGGCATCGGCCAGCGATCCATCGTGCACGACCCAGTCCTCCATGTGCACCGATTCGAGCCTGCCGCCCATGCAGCGGTAGATCTCCTCGGTGATGTGCGGCACGAAGGGCGCCATCAGCAGGGTGGCGGTCATGATCGAGCGGTGCAGCACGAAGTACGATGCATCCTTGTCGGCCGCCGCATCCTCGTCCTCGGTCCAGCTGCGGTCGCGGACCAGGCGCACGTACCAGCGCGAGAGGTCCTCGGTCAGGTATTCGTCGATCGCCCGTGCCGCCCGGTGCAGCTCCCGCGATTCCAGATGCTCGGTGACGGCGCGTTTGAGCCCCTCGGTCCGCGACAGCATCCAGCGGTCCTCGTCCCTGAGGTCGGCACGCACCGACTCCAGGTCGTGCGCGTCCGGGTCGTAGCCGTCGATCGCCATGTAGGTGGAGGCGAAGTTGACCACGTTCCAGAAGGTGTTGAGCATCTTCCTCGCGTTCCCCGGTCCGCTGTTCTTCTCGGGGTTGGAGTTCTTGGGGTTCCACTGGAAGGAGGTGTCCTCCCAGGGCGCGTTGCTCTCGACCATGTACCAGCGCAGCGGGTCCCGGCCCACCCTCCTGATGATGTCGGCCGGGTCCACCGAGTTGCCTTTGGATTTAGAGAGCTTCTCGCCTTTGATGTCCAGCATCCAGCCGTGCATCAGCACCTCGTCGTAGGGCGCCCTGCCGAACGAGATGGTGCCGGCGGCGAGCTGGGTGTAGAACCATCCCCGGGTCTGGTCGTGAGCCTCCACGATGAACCGCGGCGGCCACCAGGCGTCGAACTCATCGGTGCGGGCCGGGTATCCCAATGAGGCCCAGGCGGCCGTGCCCGAGTCGAACCAGACATCGAGCACGTCGGGCACCCGGTGCATGGTGCCCCCGCACTCATCGCAGGTGAAGGTGACGGAATCGATCAGCGGACGGTGCGTGTCCATGCCCGGCGTGTAGCCGTCGCCGTCCTCCAGGTCGCGGTACTGGCCGACGACCCTGATCCCGCCGCAGCCGCATTCCCAGACCGGCAGCGGGATGCCCCAGTAGCGCTGGCGCGAGATGCACCAGTCACGGGCGCCCTCGACCCAGTTCCGCTCCCGCGAGGAGCCGGCCCAGTCGGGGACCCATCTGACCCGGTCGATCTCGTCGAGCATGTCCTGTTTGACCTCGGGGATGCCGAGGAACCACTGGCGGGTGCTGCGGTGGATGATCGGCGACCTGCATCTCCAGCAGTGGCCGTACCTGTGCATCAGCTTACCGTCGCTGAAGAGCAGCCCCCTGCGGTCCAGGTCGCTGATGATGTCATCGTTCGCGCCCCTGACCCTGCGTCCCGCCATCAGCGGGAACGCGTCGGTGTAGCGCCCGGAGCCGTCGACCGGGCAGAACGGCGGGATGCCGTGCTCCCTGCCTGTCTCGTAATCATCGGGTCCGAACCCGGGTGCGGTGTGCACCAGGCCGGTGTTGCCCTCCTCGACGTAGTCGGCGCCGACCACTTTATGGACCCATTCGCCGGGGGCGACCGCGTCGAGGTCGAACGGCGGCCGGTAGCCGCGCCCGCGCAGCTCCGCGCCCGCGAACGTCTCCAGCACCTCGTGCCCTGAGTAGCCGCCCTGTCCGGCCACGTAGCCGATCTGCGATTCCATGCAGATGACGGTCTCCTCCCCCGCGTCGCCGGTCAGCCTGACCTTGGCGTACACGTGCTCCGGGTGGACGGCGACCGCGAGGTTGCCGGGCAGCGTCCAGGGGGTCGTCGTCCAGATGACCAGGCTGGTGTCCGGTTCGTCCTCCAGGGGGAAGCGCACGATGACCGAGGGGTCATCCTCGTCCCAGTACTCGATCTCCGCCTCGGCCAGTGACGTCTCGCATCTGGGGCACCAGCTGACCACGCGGTCGGACGGCCGCAGCAGGCCCCGGTCGTGGGCGCAGCGCACCGTCCACCAGGCCGACTCCATGAACCCGGGCTCCAGCGTCCGGTAGGGCGCGTCCCAGTCCATCCAGATGCCCAGGTCCCTGAACTGGGCGGTCATCTCCTTCTGCAGCGTGCCCGCGTGCTCCTTGCAGGCTTCGACGAAGCGGTCGATGCCGCCCTCCTCGATCTCCTTCTTGGAGTGCACGCCGATCTTCTTCTCCACCTGCACCTCGATCGGGAGGCCGTGCATGTCGAAGCCGGGCTGGTCGCGGACGTTGTAGCCGCGCATCCTCCAGTAACGCAGGAGGATGTCCTTGATCACCTTGTTCAGGGCGGTGCCCAGGTGCACGTTGCCCGAGGTGTACGGCGGGCCGTCCATGAAGTAGAACTTCTCCCCGCCCTCCCTCAGGGCTTTGGTCTTACGGTACGCATCGACGGCTTCCCAGTGTTCCTGGACCCCCTTCTCGATGTCAGGCGCATTGTAATCGGCACGGATCTGCTTTATCATCGCTAGTCCCCATCGCGCGGGTATATCTTGCCCGGCGCTGCCCGTGGCTAACCCCAGCGCGATTATATAGTTAATCCAGCGCGGATGCCCGTGCGCGGTTCAGAACCAGCGGTCGAGCGACTGCTGCCTGCGGTCGTCCTCCGCCTTCCTGCGCCCGGCGGCGATCCGCTCCAGCGTCCGTTCCACCCGTTCGGCGGAGAAGTCGTAGCCGGTCAGCATCCCGATCACCGCCTCGGCGTCGGGCTCGACCGCCTCCAGCCGGTAATCGTCGGTGTGGTCGCCGTCGAGGAAGATGGCGCGCACCTCCTCGTACCCGGGGAGCTCCTCCCCGAGATGCGACAGCACGCCCTCGATGTCGCCGTGCTCCCTGATGTACCTCAGCCCCTTCTTGGGGCCGATCCCGCGGATGCCCGGGTTGAAATCGGTGCCGATGAGGATGCACATGTCGACCAGCTGCTCCCGGGTGATGCCCAGCGTGCCGAGGAGGTCCTCGGCGGAGATCAGCTCGGGGGCGATGTCGCGGTAGACGTTCCTGCCGGGCATCTTCCTCCGTCCGGTCACGGTCATGTTCCGCAGCAGCAGGGGGGTGCCGAACAGCAGCGAGTCGAAATCCTGCGAGGCGGCGGCGTAGACGGAGCCCTTCCGGCACATGTAGGCCGCCTGGGCCTCGCCGTCGGCGGGGGCGTCGACCCGCGGCAGCCCCAGCGCATCGATCAGCGCCTTGGACGACTCGCGGATCTCAGGGGTCATCCGCGAGGTCTGCTGCGCCTTGGAGAAGGCGCGCTCGAGGTCCCCGGCCTCCTTCGCCTCCTCCCATTCGACGGCTGCCTGATCCCGCCGCTCGCGCCGTTCATCCAGCGTGGCGGTCTTGAGCGCATCGGGCGTGCCGTCGAAGACGAACACCGGCACGATGCCCTGCTCGATCAGGTTGGAGGTGCGGTAGAGCAGCCCCGAGAGATGCGAAGTCACCCGCCCCTCGCGGTCGCACAGGGGGCTGCCGTCGGGCTGGCGGATGGTCGAGAGGAACTGGTAGATGACATTGTACGCGTCGATGGCGATCGTCCTGCCCCGGAGGCAGGAGAGCTCGACGGATCGCGGCTCGATCAGACCGGAGAGGTTGACCCCCACGGGCGATCACCTCCGGGCGTCAGGGCCGTAGCCCTGCCAGAGCCGGATCTCCGCGGCCATGTCGTCCGCGCCGAACAGCGAGCTGCCGGCAGCCAGCACGGTCGCGCCCGCGTCGACCGCCAGTCTGCCCGTCCGGCGGTTGATCCCCCCGTCCACCGAGATCTCCAGACGGGGGTTGTGGGCCTCCGCCCAGTCCCGGACGTACTCGATCTTCGGGAGGCACTCCCCTTTGAACTCCTGGCCGCCGAAGCCGGCCTGCACGGTCATGATCAGCACGAGGTCGGCGTCGGCGAGGTAGCGGTCGAGGTCGGTGACCGGTGTCGGCGGGTTCAGGGTGATACCGGCCATCAGGCCGTTGTCGGCGATCCGCCTCAGCGCACCGGAGACATCGCCGCCGGCCTCGGTGTGCACCGTGAGCATGTCGGCGCCGGCCTCGGTGAAGGCATCGATATAGCGGACGGGATCGCCGATCATCAGGTGCACATCGAAGGGGATGTCCGACAGAGGGCGCATCGACTCGATCACCCGGGGGCCGATGGTGATGTTGGGCACGAAGACGCCGTCCATGACGTCGATGTGCGCCCAGTCGGCACCTGCCGCCTCGATGCGCCGCAGCTCCTCTCCCAGCCGGGAGAAGTCGGCGGAGAGCATGGAAGGGGCGACCTTGGTCATGCGTCCCGCTAAGGGCTGCACTGATTTAAACGTGAGCCAGGCCCGCGACCGCGGACGGGATAGCGGAAAGTAATATAGCCCGACAGGGCGGTCATATGCGCATGACGATGAAACGCGAGACCGGGACGAGGATCTGCGATGCCGCGGGCTGCGGCAACGAGGCCGAGCGCTCGCTCAACCTCAAGCAGGTTGCGGCGACCGGTATGGAGCTGAAGGACCCCGAGGCCCGCAACGCGCGCCTCTGCAGGGAGCATTACAAGGAGTACAAGAAGCTGTCCAAATCCGCCAGGGCGCTGGATTCGATCCACTGAGCGAAGAACCGATGAACATGGAAGTGCTTTTCCTGGGCACCGGCGCCAGCATACCCTCGCGGCACCGCTCCCCGGCATGCGTGGTCGTACGATCCGGAAGGGACATGGTGATGCTCGACTGCGGCGAGGGCTCGCAGCGGCAGATGATGCTGTCCCCCTGGTCCTTCATGCGGATCAAGGCGATCCTCATCACCCATCTGCACGGCGACCACGTCTTCGGACTGCCCGGCCTGCTGCAGACGATGGGCCTGTCCGGACGCACCGACCCGCTGATCCTCCGCGGTCCCGCGGGGTTCACACACGCCGTGGAGACGATGATGGATTTGTTCCAGGGAGTGCGGTCATACGATCTGGACATCGCCGATGTGGGTGACGGTGAAACCTTCGCGGTCGGCGAACTGGGGGCGGAATGCTTCGCGACGGTCCACGGCGTCCCCTCGGTGGGGTACGCGCTGAGGGCCGCCGACCGGCCGGGACGCTTCGATCCCGATGCCGCCGCAGCGCTGGGATTGGAGCCTGTCGACTTCAGGAGGCTGCAGCAGGGCGAACGGGTGCGCGGCATCGACCCGGCCGAGGTCATCGGCGAACCCCGTCCCGGCATGAAGGTGGTGTACACCGGCGATACGCGGCCGTGCGGATCGCTGGAGGAGGCGGCGCGCGGCGCCGACCTGCTGATCCACGAGGCCACCTACAGCGATGCCGAGGCCGGACTGGCGGAGAAGTACGGGCACGCCACCGCCGGTCAGGCGGCGGCCGCCGCCGCGGCGGCGGGCTGCGGCCATCTGGCGCTGATCCACGTCAGCAGCCGTTACGACGACGGAAGGGAGGCGTTCCTGGCCGAGGCGCAGGCGGTCTTCCCGCGCACGGTCATGCCGGACGACCTGCAGCTGTACCACCTGGGACGCGACGGGTTCAGATCAGTTTGAGCATATCCGTGCCGGTGATGACGCCGACGATGCGGCCGCGTCTGGCCACCAGGACGGCGTCGCATCCGCTCATCATCGCGGTGACGGCGGGCACGGGGGTGCTCTCCCCGATCACCGGGAACGAGTCGCCCATGACCGCTGAGACCGCGGTGTCCTTGAGTCCCTCCAGTGTGCCTCCCGAACGGAGGATGTCGAAGATGCTCCGCTCGGAGATGCTCCCCACGGGGATATCGCCCTGCAGCACCGGCAGCTGGGAGAAGCCGGCGCTCCGCATGATCTCGATGGCCGCATGCACCGGCGCATCGCTCTGCACCGTCACCACATCCCGCGAGGCGACCTCTCCGGCGGTGGTCTCCTCCCTGCCGCCGGCGCCGATGCGGTCGAGGGTCTCGAAGAGCCGCACCACCGTCCCGTAGCTCGCCGAGATCTTCCCCCGCTCGATCTTGGCAATCGTGCTCTGACTGATACCGGAAGCCTGCGAGAGCGCGGTCTGGGTGATATCCAGGCTCTTGCGTCTCTTCCTGATGTCGGCCGCCGGCGGGAACCTCATGGGGCGGCTATAGATATTTATTCATATAAGACTATATTCGTCAGTCCCATTTATGTACGGTTAGATTATACGAACCCGTATTCGATAACGGGGGTGCGTGTGAGTCCGCGCCCGCATCGGTGATCCACAATGTCAGAAGGAAACAAGAAGATCTATGTGAACGGCATCAACGAGGTACCTCTGCCCCTGAGGCGGACGGAGATCGTCGAGAGGAAAGGCATCGGGCACCCCGATTCGGTCGCGGATGCGCTGGCCGAGGAGGTCAGCAAGGCCCTGTGCAGGATGTACATCAAGGAGATCGGTCACATCATGCACCACAACACGGATGAGACGCAGATCGCCGCCGGCCGCGCCGCGCCCAAGTTCGGCGGCGGCGCCATCATCGACCCCTCCTACCTGCTGCTGGTCGGCAGGGCCACCACCCGGGTCGACACCGGCAAGGACATCGTCGACCTGCCCTGCACCCCGGTGGCGCTCAGGGCGGCCCGCGATTACCTGGGCCGCACCTTCCCCAACCTGGATGTCGATTCCGAGGTCATCCTCGATGCCAGGCTGGGGATGGGGTCGGACGACCTCACCGGCGTCTACAAGGCCTCCGGCTACCTGGCCAACGACACTTCCTTCGGCGTCGGCTACGCCCCGTACTCGGTCACCGAGAAACTGGTCCTGGAGACCGAGGAGTTCATCAACGGCCCGATGAAGAAGACGATACCGTCGTCCGGACAGGACGTCAAGGTGATGGCCTCGAGGATCGATGACGAGGTGACCCTCACCGTCGCCTGCGCCATGGTCGACAAGTACCTCGACGACAAATCCGCGTACGTATCGGCGGTCGAGGAGATCCGCGACGCGGTCTACGACAACGCGCTCAAGATCGCCTCCGGAGAGGACGTCACCGTCAAGCTGGACATCAACACCGGCGATGACATCGACCGCGACGTCTACTATCTGACCTGCACCGGCATGTCGCAGGAGATGGGGGACGACGGCTCGGTGGGCAGGGGCAACCGCTGCAACGGGCTGATCACACCTTACAGGCCGATGTCGATGGAGGCCACCTCGGGCAAGAACCCGATCACCCATATCGGCAAAATCTACAACATCATGTCCAAACTCATGGCCGAGGACATCGCCGCCAAGGTCTCCGCCGAAGCGGAGGTCCGGGTGAGGATCCTCTCCCAGATCGGCAAACCCGTGTCCCAGCCGCTGAACTGCTCGATCGACATCGTATCGGTCGGTGCCGACAACGCCCCGGAGCTGTCCAAATGGCGCTCCGAGGCCGAGGCGATCGCCGCTGACTGGCTCGACAACGTCGACAAGGTCACCGAACTCATCGCCCAAGGCAAAGTGAGGACCTTCTGAGGTCCTTCGGAGTGAGATAATGAAGATAATGGAGATCCCGCAGTTCGGCCCGATGTTCCGCTTCTCGGATGCGGATATCTACTGGGCGCTGCACATCCTCTCCGACGGCAAACGGGTCGGCAGGAAGCGGCTGGCCGAGGCCATCGGCATCGGCGAGGGCAGCATGCGGCGCATAATCGAGACGCTCAGGGACTGGGATTTCATCGAGATCCGCCAGACAGGGATCTCCATCACCAGGAACGGCACCGCCTTCCTGCACCAGATACCGATCGAGATCGTCGATGTGCCCGCCATCCCCGGTTCGGTGGTCGGCAACCATTGGCAGGGGGTGCTCGTCCACGGGGTCAAGGACCGGATCGACAACGGCATGCAGCAGCGGG
Source organism: Candidatus Methanogranum sp. (assembly GCA_050309445.1). GTDB lineage: Archaea > Thermoplasmatota > Thermoplasmata > Methanomassiliicoccales > Methanomethylophilaceae > Methanogranum. The sequence goes on from JBNRMI010000013.1 coordinate 21,484, forward strand.
ACGCCGGCATCAAGGCCGGCGCGTCCGGCTGCACCACCATCGTCATCCGCGACGGCCTGCTGATGATCCCGCCCGACTGGATCCTGGACGAGCGCGACCCGGAGACCTCCAAGGCGATCCGTGAGACGACGGGAATCACCGAAGAGGATGCCGTCATCATCGGCTCGGGCGACTCCGAGGCCGTAGCGAGGGAAGCCGCCATCAACGCCGCGTTCGAATTGATCTGATCAGATGAAGCACCTGTTGAACTACTCTGTGATGCAGCCGCTGTCGGATATCTCCCCCACGGACGTGGGCGGATTCCTGTCCGGGATCGGCTGCGACGGCCTGGAGCTGTTCACCATGTACGACGAGGTCTGCCCCTCGTACAGGCCCTACACGGTATCGGTGCACCTGCCGTACGCCATCGACTGGTACCGCGGCTGGAGCGGCGATATGGAAGGTTTCGCCGAAGACGTCGACGACCTGCGCTTCATCACCTTCGGTCGCGACCGGGAGGAGATCGTCGCCAACATCCGCCGGATGATGGACGTCGCCGCTCCGCTGAAGCCGGCCTACGGCATCCTCCACGCCGGCAGCACCGACATGGAGCAGATCTACCATCGCGAGTACGTCTCCGACGACCGCAAGGTGCTGGAGGCCTTCGCCGAGATGGTCAACACCGCGGTGGCCGGCTACCCCGGCGGCGAGCCGCCGTTGCGTCTGGCGTTCGAGAACCTCTGGTGGTCCGGACTGCGCCTGCGGGAACCCTGGGAGCACCGGCTGCTCGAGGACCGGCTGGAGTTCGATGACTGGTGCTTCTGCCTCGATGTCGGCCACCTGATGAACGGGTTGCCGGAATCGACCGACGAGGCGTCGGCCACCGAGGCGGCGATGCGGGTGATCGACGGTTACACGCAGGACATGCTCGACCGCATCCGGGTCATGCATCTGCACTGCAGCACCTCGGCCGAGTACCGCAGCTGCTTCTCCGAGCAGGAGGTCGCCCTCGATGATGTCGACCGCTTCATGCGGGAGTCGTACAAGCACGTGGGGATGATCGATCAGCATAAGCCGTTCACCGCTCCGGGATGCGTCGGGCTGGTCGAGGCGATATGCCCGGAATTCGTCACCCATGAGATGCTCGCCGACAGCACCGAGGGGATCATCGGCAACTTCAGATGTCAGCGTTCGCTTTTCCCCCGATAAGACTTAAATAAGACCTTATTATAATCACAGGCAAGAGGAATCAAAGATGGCACGTTTTAAAGAGGCCGAAGCGAGGCTCCTTGAGAAATCGGTCTGCATGAGCTGCTCTGCGACCAACCCCAAGAAGGCGACCAAATGCCGTAAATGCGGGTACAGCAATCTCAGGCCCAAGGCGAAAGAGAGCAGGAAGCAGTGAGCTGAACCGGACGTGCGGGCGGCTCGGCGGATCCCCGCCCCCGCCCGCTGCGCGCCGTCCGGGGGATCCCCGGTCAGCCGCAAACCTGCTATATACTCACATGTCGGTTGATCCTTCTCGGACACCGGAGGTTTTCCGATGGATATCTTGGTCGTGGAGGACAATCAGGCGTTGGGGGAAGCCCTCAGGAGGGCGCTCACCGACGCAGGCCATACCGTGCGCATCGAGGATGATGCCGAAGCGGCGATCGAGAGCATCCTCGGTCGCGAGCACGACCTGGTGATCTTCGATGCCGGCATCGACGCGGGATCCGGGATGGACGCGGTCGACCGCATGGGCGACGTCCGTGAAGGCACCGATATCATCCTGCTGCGGGGTTTTGGCGAAGGGGCGCCCCCGGACAGCAAGCTGGTGAAGGCGTCGCTGACCAAACCGTTCCTCACCGAGGAACTGCTGGAGGCGGTCGATCAGCGATCATCCGCCGCACCCCCTGCACGGCCGGTGCCGGCCGCGAAGGCCGGCAGACGGCGTCCCCCCGGCCGCCGGGCGTACGATACCGCCTCCCTGACGGCGGCGGACGACGCCCTCATCTTCGGCCGGTCGTACATCCTGTTCGGGGACAGTCCCCGCGAGATATACGGTGCCGCCGCCCGTCTGGGAGCGGAAGGGTGCGGTCTGCTGATCGTCACCACCGGCCGCGGCAAGGCGGTGACCGAGAGGTTCCGGGACCGGGATGCGGAGGTGGCGGCCCTGTCGGTCGGGGTCTTCGACGAGTTCTCAAGCGTGTACGGTCTCGGCACCCTGCTGAACCGCATCATCGATTTCATCGGCCGGACGGACAAGCCCGTCGTGGCCATCGACAACCTCGACGCGATCATCAGCAAGAACGGCATCAATCAGGCGCTGCTGCTGATCGACGGGATCATGTCGGCCGACCGCGGCAGACCGTTCACGCTGCTGGTGTCGGCGGATGCGCGCCGGCTGTCGGATAAGGATAAGAGGATACTGACAAACGATTTAGAGCCATACGTCCCCGGGAGGCCGGGGGCCAGAGAGGCGGTTGAATGACGAGGATCGAGAAGGTATGGGCAAGGGAAGTACTGGATTCCAGGGGGAATCCCACGGTTGAAGCGGAGATCACGGTCAAAGGGCACAGGGTCAGGGCGATCGCCCCGTCCGGTGCGTCCACGGGCACCTGGGAGGCCCACGAGTTGCGCGACGGCGATGACCGGTACCGCGGCAAAGGGGTCCTGAAAGCCGTGGGGAACATCCGCGGGGAGATCGCCGCGGCCATCACCGGCATGGATGTGACCGACCAGCGGGCGGTGGACGAGGCGATGATCGACCTCGACGGCACCGACAACAAATCGCGGTTGGGCGGCAATGCGGTCGTCGCCGTCTCGTTGGCGGTGCTCCGCGCGGGCGCCCTGGCTGACGGCAGGCCGGTCTACGAGCAGATCGGCAATGACGGTGTGACGCTGCCGGTGCCGATGTTCAACATCATCAACGGCGGAGCGCATGCCGGCGGCGATCTGAGGATCCAGGAGTTCATGGTGATCCCCGCCGGTGCGGCGGACTTCGCCGAATGCCTGCGGATGTCATCCGAGGTGTACATGGAGCTGAAGGACCTGTTGGCCGAGCGCTACGGCGTCAAGGCGGTCAACATCGGCGACGAGGGCGGCTTCGCCCCGCCGATCGACACCATGGCTGAAGCGTTGGAGACGATCACGGACGCGGTGTCGTCCGCCGGCTACACACCGGGCCGGGATGTGTTCCTGGCGATCGATGCGGCCGCCTCCGAGTTCCACAGCGACGGGATCTACGATGTCGATTCCATGCGGCTGTCGGCCGGCGAGCTGGCCGATCACTACAAGGCGATGACCGAGGCCTTCCCGCTCGTCAGCATCGAGGACCCCTTCTTCGAGGACGACTTCGAGACGACGGCAGAACTCACCAGGATGATCGGCGACCGGGTGCAGATCGTTGGCGACGACATCTTCGTCACCAACACCGAGCGCCTCTGCCGCGGGATCGACGACGGCGCCGGCAACGCGCTGCTGCTCAAGGTCAACCAGGTGGGCACGGTATCCGAGGCCGGCGATGCCGCGCAGATGAGCTTCGACAACGGCTACAAGGTGGTGGTCTCGCACCGCTCCGGCGAATCGGAGGACACGTTGATTGCCGACCTCGCCGTCGGATGGGGCACAGGCGAGATCAAGACCGGCGCACCCGCCCGCGGAGAGCGGACGGCGAAGTACAACCGCCTGCTGAGGATCGAGGAGGAGCTCGGTTCCAAGGCGGTCTTCCCCGGTCCCGCAGTGCTGCGCCGCTGAGTCCGGCACGGCCGATTTCGGCCTTCGGACCTGCAAAAACCCATTATCTCACTTATTTAAATTTTACTCATAGTTACAACCAGTCCTGATGCTATTTGTTCATTCATCGGAAACGGTTCCGCATGTGGTAACAGAAAGCTTATATCCGGCAGGGCGTTGGTATATCCTGTCGCCTGCGACGGGCGTGCGGATGGGGTATCGTCACGTCGCGACACGTTGCGGAGGTGAGGTTATAGTAGACAAGGATATCCCGTCATTGATGCGCCTTGGCCACGAAAACCGGTGTCTATGCACGCTGGACGGCGCCTGTTCCAGGGATTTCATACAGATCTACTGCTCATGCGGCCGCATCGTCCGTCTCGACCGCGAGGAGGTGAGTCTCAAGATCCGCCTCGGCAAGGACCTTGAATGCACCTCCTGCCGCAATCGGAGGATCTCCTGGGAGATCGATATGATGAACGATCACTTCGACGGGATCCTCGAGCAGGAAGCCTTCTGAACCTCTTTCCGACGACCTTGCTCACGGAGTAAGGGCATGTAACCGTTTTAACACGAATATATAAATTCGTATGTATTGATTCGGACCCCGTCGCAGGGCGGTCGGACCGCCGCCGCTCATTCGGTTCCGGGCTTGTCCTTCTTCGAGGATCCCCTGGGTTTCCTCGCCTCCCGCCGCACCACCACGACCTCGCCGCCGTGCGACCCCTCGGCGGAGATCTCGGCGGTCGTGCCCGTCTGCTTCGACGCGCGTCGTTTCCTGGTGGGGCAGTCGGGGTCGATGCATTCCCGGCGGTCGTTGAAGAGGATGACCGGTGAGGAGCACTCCTCGCAGAGCTCGTCCGTGGGGGTGATGCTCCCGCGCGGCCGCAGCGGGTAGGTCCTGGTGCACTCGGGCCATTCAGAGCAGCCGGCGAAACGCCGGCCGGCGTTGGAGTACAGAACCCTGATCGTGCCCTTGCCGCAGGCGGGGCAGGTGCCCAGGTGGTTCCGCGAGGTGTTGTCGCTGCACTTGGGGTCGATGCATTGGAGAGAGGGCGGCATGCCGCGGCGGATGACCTTGAGCCGGGGCAGTCCGCACACCTTGCAGAACTCCTCGGTGGACTGGATCATCGCACCGCGCGGCAGCGGGTAGGCGCGGGTGCATTCGGGGTAGCCGTTGCAGCCGATGAAGTTGCCGTTCTTCGATTTCTTGATGATCATGTCGCTGCCGCAGGAGGGGCAGACGCCGATGTGCTGCTGACTGCGGATGGCCGAGCGGATCTCGTCGCCGATCTCCTTGCTCTCGGCATCGATCTGCGAGGCGACCTCGTGGAGCATGTCCTGCGACCGCCTGACGACCTCGTCGAGGGTGTCCTTGCCCTCGCTGATGCGCAGCATATCGTCCTCGAGCCGTGCGGTCATCTCCGGTTCGGTGATGCCGCCGCCGTGCTTCTCCAGGGCCCTGGTCAGCGCGATGCCGCTCGCCGTGGGCAGCATCTGGTTGCCCTGGACGTAGTTGCGTGAATAGAGCTTGCTGATGATGTCGTGGCGGGTGCTCTTGGTCCCGAGCTGCAGCCGGTCCATCTCCTGGATCAGCGAACCCTGGTTGTACCTGTAGGGTGGCTTGGTCTCCAGAGCGTCCATGTCCAGAGAGCGGACCTCGACGGTGTCGCCGACAGCCAGCTCGGGCAGGTGCCGCTCATAGGTCCTCAGGTACTTGCCGTAGTACTTCTTCCACCCTTGGTCCAGCTGCAGGTAGCCTTGTGCCTTGAAGGCCTCGCCGGCGACCTCGACGGTCATCTCGCTGACCTTGGCCTTGGCCACCGGTCCGACCGTCGCCAGGAAACGGCGGACGATCAGCTCGTACAGTTTCCACTTGTCGCCCTTCATCTTGTCGGACGACACGCCCGCGGTCGGGTATATGGGCGGGTGGTCGGTGGTCGACCGCCGCCCCTTGGAGGGGTAGATGCGCTCCTGCGCGAGGACCTCCTCGGCCTCGGCGCGGAAGTCCTCGGAGTCCCTGAGCTTCTCCAGGACCGATTTCAGTCCCAGGCTCCGCGGGTACTCCGTGTTCTCCGTGCGCGGATATGATATGTAACCGCCGGTGTAGAGGTCCTCGGCCAGCTTCATCGCCGCCGTCGGCGGGATCCCGATCTTGTTGGCCTCGACCTGCATGGCGGTGGTGTCGAACGGGGGCGGGCGGTACTCGTCCTTCTCGGTCACCTCGTAGCCGGTGACGGTGCCGACGGCGCCTTCACCGATCCCGGCGATGACCGCCTCCGCCTCCTCCTTGTTCCAGAACGGGTTTCCCGCATGGTCGCCCTTGAAAGCGAGCATGCCGAATTTGCCGAACACCTCCCAGTAGGGTACCGGCACGAAGCTCCTGACCTCCTCGTCCCGGTCGACCAGCAGCTTCAGCGTGGGGCTCTGCACACGGCCGACCGACATGAAGTTCCTCCCCACCTGTCCCGAGGACAGCGAGATGAGGCGGGTGAGCACCGCGCCCCAGGCGAGGTCGACGATCTGCCGGGCCTCGGCCGCATCGGAGAGCTTCTCGTCGGGGTCGGTCAGATCGGCGAAGGCCCGCTCGACCTCGCCTTTGGTCAAGGCGCTGAAGCGCGCCCGCCGCACCTTGGACAGGTCGACACCGGCCGCCCGCACGGTCTCCATGCCGATCAGCTCCCCCTCCCGATCGAAATCGGTGGCGATGATGATCTCGTCGGCGACGTCGGCCGCCGCCTTGATGCGGTTGAGGATGGATTTCACGCGCACTGACTTGATCTGCGGCGCGCGCACGAGGTCGAGGGGCGAACCCGCCCCCCAGTCGCTGAATTCCTCAGGATAGTCCAGCTCGATGATGTGGCCCCTGAGGCTCACCACGGTGTAATCATCGCCGCCGGCCGAGAAGGTGATGACGGTCGCGCCTCCCCCGGATTCGGACTTGGTCTTGCCGTCCGAGAGGATGGTGGAGATCCGCCGGGCGGCATTGGCCTTCTCTGTTATGATCAGCTTCCTCATCTTTTTCTCTCGAAGCCCTCAATGGTTAAATAATCTCGCCGTTGCGGCGGGAGGGCCGGACGCCGCCGCCCGATTCAGCTCCTGGCGCCGATGTGGTGCATGTGCCCGGTCGAGCGCGAGGCCATCGTCAGCTTGCAGCGGAGGACCCCCTTGAGCGAGGCGATCTCGTCGGCGAGGCCCTTGAGGTCGCCCAGCTCGCCGTCGACGATGATGATCTCCATGCAGCGGTCGTGGTCCAGGTGCACATGGATCGAGGTGGTGATGTTCTGCATGTTCTGATGCTCGAGCGCGGTGAGCTTCTGGCCGATGTCGGTCACCTCGTGGTCGTAGATCATCACGATGACCCCGGTGACGTGCTCCCTGTCGTTCTTCCATTCGTTCTCGGCGATCGAATCGCGGATGAGGTCGCGGATCGCCTCCGACCTGCTCACATACCCTTTCTTGGAGGTGAGCTTGTCGAACTCCTCCAGCAATCCGGGTTCGAGCGAGACGCCTATGCGCGTTATACCGTCCATGCCGCATAATCCGAATCCGTCTTAATGAATGTTACTAAACGTATACCCGCAGGGGGGTCGGGTAATACCCAACGTGCGTGCCCGTATGGTTTTATAATCGATAACCGCGATGTCCTGCATCAATGACCGCACAGAACGTCCTAGAGGCGATTTCCAAGGTACCTGGGGTGCGTCAGGCGTTCATCGCCGAACCCGCGCTGATCGAAGAGGTGTTCCGCAGAGAGGAATCCGTCGAGGACACCAGCTTCGGCATGCCGCTCGACAACCGCGCGCTGCAGGCCTGCCGGGAACGGTCCGGCCACATCATCGTGGTGTGCGACTACGCCTTCGAACAGCCCACCGAGCACGTGATGATCATGGAGGATGACACCGGCGGGCTGATCGGCTTCGACATACCGCCCGGGCGGATAGGCGAGTTCGAGGACAGGACGGACCTCATCTGGCTGTCGGACGATTTCGTCCTGAGCATGGACGCCGATTACGACGTCGCCAAGGTCGTGATGCTGCCGCAGTCGGTGAACTGCGTGTGCTCCGCCGACGGTGCCGCCGATCCGGTCGTCATGTACCCTGCCACCACGACCGACATGTACATACGGGAGCAGCTGTGCATAGATGCCGATTCAGCCGACATCGCCACGGCGGTCCTCTCGTTCAATCCGGCATGAACAACGATTTATCCTGCGTCGGGATACCTCCGTCGCATGGCATCTGACGCGGAACGGGCGGGCGGGCTGCTCGAGAAGGCGGTCGCGCGCCTGGTAGGGGGCAGGGAGACGGCGGTGGCCTTCTCCGGCGGCCTGGATTCCGGCCTGCTGGCGGCGATCGCCTCCCGTCATGCGGCCTCGCTGCGCCTGTACACCGCCGGGTGCGACGGATCGCACGATGTGCGCCTCGCCCGCGAGACCGCGGCGCGGCTGGGATCCGAATGGGTGCACGTCCCGATCGCCGGGGACACGCTGGTCGATGCGCTCGGTGAGGTCATCCGCGCCGCCGGCACGACCGACCCGCTGACACTGGCCTTCGAGCTCCCGCTGCACTACGTCATGTCATCCTGCACCGAACCGTTCATCCTCACCGGCCAGGGGGCCGATGAGCTGTTCGCCGGCTTCGCCCGTTACCGGGGGATGGACGCCGGCACCCTGTCCGCCGCCCGCGAGGCCGACCTGATGCGGCTGACGGAGTCGACGCTGCCCTGCGAGCTGCGCCTGGCCGCGTACCACGGCAAAGAACTCGCCCATCCGTATCTCGATCCGGACCTGGTCCGGACGGTCCTCGGCCTGGGGGCCGGGGCGGTCCTGCCCGCCGGATCCGGGACGGTCAAGGCGCTGCTGCGGCAGGCCGCGGTCGCGCAGGGGGCGCCTTTCCTCGCCGGGATCGACAAGAAGGCAGCGCAGTACGGCTCGGGGGCGATGGCGGCCCTGAAGCGCATCTGCCGCGCCGAGGGCACCGACTACCCCGGTCTGGTCGCCCGCATCGCGGCGGCGCAGGGGGCGGCATGACCGGCGCCGCCGACGCCCTGGAATGGCTGTACGGGCTGCAGGTCCACGGGATGAAGCTCGGACTGACCAACATCACCGAGCTCCTCCGCCGGCTGGGCGATCCGCAGGACTCCTTCAGGAGCATCCATGTCGCCGGCTCCGACGGCAAGGGCTCGACCGCCGCCTTCGCCGAGGCGGTGCTGCGCCGCTCCGGGCTCCGCACCGGTTTGTACACATCGCCGCACCTGGTCGACTTCAACGAACGCATCCGGGTCTCCGGCCGCATGATCGGCGAGGATGACCTGGCGCGGCTGGCGGCGTTGATCCGGCCGGAGGCGGAGGAGATGGCGGCCGAGGGCATGCGCTGCACCTTCTTCGAGGCGGCCACCGCCCTGGCGTTCGCGCATTTCCGTGACGAGGGCGTCGATATCGCCGTCATCGAGGTCGGCATGGGCGGGCGCTTCGACGCCACCAACGTCATCACCCCCGAGGCCTGCGTCATCACCAACATCAGCCTCGAGCACACCGGTCACCTGGGGACGACGCTGACCGGGATCGCCCGCGAGAAGGCGGGGATCATCAAGCCCGGCGTGCCCTGCGCGACGATGAACGGGGACGAGGTCTCCGCGGTGCTGTCGGAGGCCGCCGCCGCGGCCGGCGCACCGCTGACGCGGATATCCGGCGATGACATCGCCGTGCTGAGCAGCGGGCGGGACGGTCTGACCTTCGCCTTCGGAGGGGATGAGTACTCATTGCAGGTGCCCGGCCGGCATCAGGCGGGCAACGCCGCCCTGGCACTGACCGCCCTCTCCTTCCTGGACGACCCGGACGGGCGCATCCGGGACAGCATGCGCGAGGGGCTGGCCGAGGCCCAGTGGCCCTGCCGCATGCAGCAGGTCCGCGGCCTGCCGCTGATCATCGACTCGACCCACACCGGCCGCGGGGCGGAGGACCTGGCGGCGGACATCGGCGAGCTGTACGGACGGGTGCTGCCCGTGCTCGGCGTGCTCGACGACAAGGACGTCGGCCGCATGGCCGCGGCGTTGGCGACGGTCGCCGACCGGGTGGTGGTCACCGCTCCGGACAGCGAGCGCGCCATGCCGGCGGACAAGGTGGCGGAGGCCGTCTCCGGGCTCTTCGGCGAGGTGCTGCGGGCGGACGGCGTCGCCGCGGCGATGGACGCCGCCGTCGCCGCCAGGCGCACGGACGAGATGATCCTGGTGACCGGGTCGCTGCATATGGCGGGGGAGGCGCTGCAATGGCTGAGAAAGATGTCGTCCTGATCCTCGACACGCTGGCCGCGGCGATCGGCGAGGGCGCCTACCCCGGCCGCTCCTCGGAGGGGACCCGCCCGTCCTGGGAGGGCGATCCGTTCAAGGTGCTGATTGCGACGATGCTCTCCCAGCGGACCCGCGACGACAACACCCGGCGGGCATCCGACGGGCTGTTCGCCCGCTACGGCACGCCCGAGGCCCTGGCGGCCGCCGACCCCGCGGCCGTGGAGGAGCTGATCCGGCCCGCCGGCTTCCCGCGTCAGAAGGCGAAGGCGGTCATCGAGTGCAGCCGCATCCTCGTCGAGCGGTTCGGTTCCCGGGTGCCCGAGTCGGCCGAGGACCTGATGTCGCTGCCGCTGGTCGGCAGGAAGACCGCCGCCTGCGTGCGCTCCTACGCCTTCGGCCTCCCGGCGGTCTGCGTGGACACCCATGTGCACCGCATCTCCAACCTCATCGGGCTGGTCGACACCGCCGATCCCGCGGCCACCGAGGACCGGCTCATGGCCATCACCCCCGAGTCCCGCTGGTCGGACATCAACCGGCTGCTGGTCCGCCACGGGCAGCTGACCTGCCTGCCCCGCAGCCCCCGCTGCGACGGATGCCCGGTCGGCCCCTGGTGCGACCACCGCGCGTCGTCCGGCCGCTGATGCCCCCGCCCTCGGGTCCTATGATAATATTAAAACGGATGCCGACGATACACCGTCGTGCACGAGGTAGCAGTTGTTTCGGACTTCGTCAAGGCGATCCTGGTCGAGCTGGGGAATCACAAGGTGGAGTCGGTGGTCTCCGTCACACTCGTCGTCGGCAAGCTGACGAACCTCGGCGCCGAGCAGATGGAGTTCGCCTATGAGGTGGTCACCAGGGGGACGCTCCTCGAGGGCTCCGAGCTGGTCATCGAGGAGGAGGATATCGTGATCGGATGCAGGCAGTGCGAGTATGAGGGTCCGGCGCAGATGCTGGACCTGGGCCGGTCGTACGGCGACCATGCCGTCCCGGTGCTGTCCTGCCCCGAGTGCGGAGGTCCCGTGACCGTGCTCGCGGGTCAGTCATGCAGCGTCAAGGGCATCGATATCGAGGAGGCGGTCTGATGTTCAAGTACAGGGACGAGGCGACCGCCAGGCGCATCCTCGCGGCCATCGGGGACTTCGGCCTCGAGAGCAAGTTCATGCACGTCTGCGGGACCCATCAGGACACGATCGTCCGCTTCGGCCTCGAGGAGATGCTCGCGGATGCGGGGATCACCATCCAGCAGGGTCCGGGATGCCCGGTGTGCGTCACCACCAGCCGGGAGATCGCCGACGTGATCACGCTGGCGGAGAACGGGGTGACGGTGACGGCGTTCGGCGACATGATGCGGGTGCCGACCAGCATCGGCTCCCTCTTCGATGCCAAGTCGCGCGGCGCCGATGTGAGGATCGTCTACTCGGTCGAGGACGCGGTCCGCATGGCCTCCGAGCAGACCGGGCCGCTGGTGTTCGTCGCGGTGGGTTTCGAGACCACGGCACCGTCAACCGCGGTGCCGCTGCGCAAGGAGCTGCCGTCCAATTTCAGCATCTACAGCTGCCACCGGGTCTGCCCGCCGGTGCTCGAGGCGGTGTTCAACATGGGCGAGACCAGGGTCAACGGGCTGATCATGCCCGGTCACGTGGCGGTCATCACCGGATACGAGTGCTTCCGGCCGTTCTCCGAACGGTACGGCCTGCCGCAGGTGGTGGCGGGATTCGAGCCCCTGGACATCCTCATGGCCTGCTACATGCTGACCAGGCAGCGGGCCGAGGGCAGGCACGAGGTCGAGAACGAGTACACCCGCCTGGTCAGGCCCGCCGGCAACCCGGTCGCCCGGGCGCTGATGGACGAGGCGTTCAAGCCGGCCGACCGCGCCTGGAGGGGCTTCCCCACGATTCCGGAGAGCGCGCTCGCGCTCAGGGACGAGCACGCGGCGCATGACGCCTTCAAGGTCCATGCCGACATCCTCGCGACCACCCCGGACGTCGAGGACGAGGCCGAGGGGTGCATGTGCGGCGAGGTGCTGCGCGGGGTGATGCGGTCGGAGGAGTGCCCGCTGTTCGGCACCGCCTGCCGGCCGGCCGACCCCAAGGGCCCCTGCATGGTGTCCGACGAGGGCAGCTGCAACATCGCCTACAAGTTCAGGAAGGTGTGACGATGCCCGAAGGCAAGGCGCTGCAGGTGCTGGTGGTGACCAACGATTCGACGGTCTTCCTCAAGCCGGGGCTGGCCAGCGCGTTCGAAATGTTCGGCGGGAGGGTGACCGAGGTGAAGGAGCTGGTGGCCCGTCTGGACACCGCCAGCAAAGGCGACAGGAAGATGTGCGAGGTCGCCTTCGGGCTGATCTCGGCGCATTTCGGTTTCGTGCCCGGCAACTACACCATCGCACCCTACGACCGGACCATGTCCTGCAGGGCCGACTACGAGGAGGTCCAGGAGCGCAAGGACTACCTGAGCACCCTCGGCTATGTGGCCAGCCCGTTCGACCGGGTGGTCGTCTGCGTGCCCAAGGACATGTTCGCGATGATGCTGGAGCAGGACACGCTGCCCGAGGGCAAGGTGATCGCCGTGACCAGCCGGGATTTCAAAGATGAGTGCGAACAGCGGGGATGGACCTTCCTCGAGCGGCGGGGTGCCCGCATCGGCAGGAAGAACTCGGACCGGATCTTCAGTATGATCGAGGAGCTCTGCTGAAGGCCGCCAGCTCGGCCTTCAGCCGCTCCTTCTCCCCCGCGTCGATCCGGCGGGACTCGCGGATCTTCCGCACCGCCCGGCGCAGGATGTCATCGTCCATCCTCCCGGAGAACATGCACTACTCCGTCAGCTCCGGATGCTCCGCGAAGCAGCAGGAGATGCACCAGGCCGCGCCCATCCTGTAGTAATAGCCGGGATGGCGGCGGACGGTCATCTGCTCCATCACCGCCGGCGCGCGGTGTTCGTCGAGGAAGTTGGCGAGCATCATCGCCGCGGCGAAGCGCATCGGGAACTCCTCATCATCGTCGAGCAGCTCAAGGCAGTGATCCCAGAGGATCCCCGCTTCATCATCGGACATCCTCCGGCGCCCGCAGGTGATGTCGCAGACCGCCCAGTTGTCGATCGTCGGCACGAACCGCCGCAGGTGCGAGACGCGCTCGGACATGTCCATCGGCGTCTCCGAGATCACGATGCCGTGCAGCATGTCCTCCTCGAAACAGGTCCGCTCCGTCTCCAGGAAGGACCGCCAGTCGCCGGCGGAGATCCCGGAGGCGATCCGCCTCAGCACCGGCACCCGCACTCCGTAGGACCTGCCGATGCCGGGTATCAGGCCGCGGTTGAACGCGTCGTACGCCGGATCGGCCTCTCTGACGATCGCGGCGAGGACGTCCATCAGTGCTTGGACTCCAGATCGAGCAACCGCTTCTTCAGGATGGAGCCGCCGCCGTAGCCGATGAACGTGCTCTTGCTGCTGACCACGCGGTGGCAGGGCAGGATGATCGGCAGCGGGTTGGCGCCGCAGGCTCCGCCCACCGCACGGTAGGAGTTCGATCTGCCGATCGCCGCCGCGACCTCGGCGTAGGTGCGCGTCTCACCGTAAGGTATCCTCTGCAGCTCCTCCCAGACCAGATTCTGGAACTCGGTGCCGTCGTATGCGAGCGGCAGGTCGAACGCCCTGCGTTCTCCCGAGAAGTACTCCGTGATCTGTCCCGCGGCCTCATCCAGCGCTTCGGAGTTGCGATCCTCCATGACCGGCAGATTGTAGTTGGGCAGGTACACTCCCGTGATATTGCCCTCGCCGTCCTCCGAGATGCTGACCATGCCGATGACGGTCATATACGTGTGTATACAACAGACCATGGACTCTATGATAGATACAACAATACTTATTTCCTCTGTTGCACCCGGCCGGTCCGGAGCACCGCTCAGACCCCGGTGCCCTCGCGTTCCAATTCGCGTTCCATCCTCCGTCTGGAGAACAGGACCGAGTCCATGAACACCACCCAGCAGATCTCGACCACGATCGAGACGGTGATGGCGATCATCGCCTGGCCGATGAGTGGGCCGGAGAGCACCGAGACGCAGAGCGCGATGGCGATGCCCTTGTTCTTGTACGAGGTGACCAGGATGTCGGTGACCCGCTGCTGCCAGTGGATGCCCATCCGCCGTTCGGTGAACTCGACCGCGTTGCCGAGCAGGAAGGTGCGGCAGACGGCGATGCCGATGAAGACGGCGAAGACCGTGACGCCGATACCGCCGAAATCAGTGGGGCTGACCGACAGCCAGACCAGGAAGCCGATGATGAGGTTGAGGGCGATCGCCATCAGGTCCCGGGGGATCTCGAACCGGGCCAGCAGGCGGGAGAGGATCAGCGGGATGCCGATGATCTCCAGCACGGTGATGATGACGTTCCCCATGTTGACCATCTCGCCGATGAGGGCGTAGATCACCAGCGGGATCCAGACCAGCGAGGCGATGTAGACGTAGATCGTCGATTTGCAGGCATGCTTGATATCGCCGCGCAGCACGAACGACAGCGGAGCCACCGAGGCGGCGAAGGGGGTGGCGGCGATGAACACCCAGCCCAGCGAGGCATCGGCGTACGTCCCGTTCCGGAGCAGCAGATAGCCGGCGATCGGGATCGCCGAGGACACCAGCAGGCCGAGCACCAGCGAGCGCAGCACCGCGCGGTCGGGGCGCAGGTCGGATGTCGGCACGCGCGAGAGCGACACGGTCATCATCGCCGCCAGCAGCAGGATGGTCACCGTGCTGCGGGCGGATGCGTCGAAGGTCTCGGAGGGGAAGATCCCCAGATGGTTGGTGGCGAGCGACAGGACCAGTGCGGCGCTCATCATGAAGGCGCTGCTGCTGCTGAGTGCCTTGATCGTCCGGCTCATGCCCCGGGTGTACATCCTACGGGTATTTGGGCATTGGTCCGTGACTGGCATGATTTAATAACAGCACAGGATACTGAACGGCATGGAGGATGTGAAGCCCGCCAAGGCGGGATGGTACAACGCGTTCCGCCCCTGGTCCCTGCACGGCGCCGTGGTGCCGGTGCTGATCGGCGGGGCGGTGGCATGGCACGACGGGTACTTCCATCCGTGGATCTTCCTGCTGATCCTCATCGGCGGGGCGCTGCTGCAGTCGGCGGCCAACCTCTTCAACACCTACGGGGATTTCGTGCGCGGCACCGACACCGCCGAGAATCAGCCGCGCTCGCCCGAGCTGGTGACCGGCGCGCTGCGGCCCCGGCAGATCTTCGCCGCGGGGGCCGCCTGCCTGGTCGTCACCGCGGCGATCGGCCTCGTCTTCATACATTACTCGGGCTGGCCGATACTGCTGATCGGGCTGGCCGGCATCGCCGGCGCGGCGATGTACACCGTCGGCATCTCCTACAAGTACCGCGCCATGGGGCTGGTCGGCGTCTTCCTGCTCATGGGCCTGCTGATGCCGGCCGGCACCTATCTGGTGCTCGCCGGCGGCTGGTCGTGGGAGCTGCTGCTCATCTCCCTGCCCAACGCCTTCATGCTCACCGGCGTGCTGAGCGGCAACGAGACCCGCGATTACCACGAGGACCGCTTGGTCGGCGTCGGCACGCTCTCGGGGCATCTGTCGTATGAGAACAGCATGCGCCTGTACCTCCTCCTCAACTCCGTCTCCTTCCCGATCCTGGCGCTGCTGCTGCTGACCGGCCTGCTGCCCCCCTGGTCGGCCCTGGCCTTCCTGACCCTGATCGACCTGCGCATCCTCGTGCGCAACAGCCGCAGGGCGCCGCACGACGCCGGCTGCAGCCGGCTGCTGGTGCCGCTGTCGTTCCGGCTCAACTGGCATTTCGGCGTGCTCCTGGTCGTCGGGTACCTGCTCGGCCATGCCGGTCTGACGGGGGTGGTCTGACGGAGGACATCAAGCCCGAGGGCACCCAGTTCGAGGGCAAGGGCGATTACGTCAGGGACGTCTTCACCGAGATCGCCGGGTACTACGACGAGATGAACGAGATTATGACCCTGGGCATGGTCAGCGGCTGGCACCGCTTCATGCTCGACAGGGTCGAGCCGCTCGCGGGCATGCGCTGCGCCGATATCGGCACCGGCACCGGCGAGATCGCCTTCATGGCCGCCGGGAGGGTCGGGCCGGAGGGCTCGGTGACCGGCATCGACATCACCCCGCGCATGCTGGAGCTGGCCGCTGCCAAGCTGCAGGAGCTGGACCTCGGGGCGCGGGTGGTCTTCGAGGAGGGCGACGCCCTCGACCTGGACTACCCCGACGGCAGCTTCGACGTGGTCACGTCGGGCTACATGCTGAGGAACGTCTGCGATGTGCAGAAGGCGATCGGCGAGATGCACCGGGTGCTCGTTCCGGGCGGCAGGGTCATCGTCGCCGAGCTCGCCAAGCCCGACAACCGGCTGGTCCGTTTCTTCTACGACCTCTATCTGAAGCACCGCGTCACCCGCATCGGACGCCGCTACGACAAGGGGCGCAGCATCGGCGGCCGCCAGCCGGCCTATGACTGGCTGACCTCGTCGGTCGAGGGCTTCCCCCACGGGGAGGGGATGGCGGACAAGTTCAGGAGGGCCGGGTTCCGCAACGTGAGGTGCTACAGCAGGAACTTCGGCGCCGTCAACATCTACTACGGCGAGAAGTGAGGGGCCGCCCGCAGGCGGCCCCGGGCTCAGGGTTTGACCAGGTCGCTGGCGTAGAAGGCGCGGATCGCCTTGTACAGCATGTAGACGTCGGCCTTGGACGTGACCTCGAGCGGCGAGTGCATCGAGAGCACCGGCACGCCGATGTCGACAGTGTCCAGGTTGTGCATCGCGATGTAGGTGGCGATCGTCCCGCCGCCGCCGATGTCGGTCTTGCCGAGCTCGCCGACCTGCCAGGGTATGCCGGCGCCGTCGAGGATCCGCCGCAGGAAGCCCATGGTCTCGGCCGAGGCGTCGCTGGTCGAGTACTTGCCGCCGCTGCCGGTGTACTTGGATACCACCGGCCCGCGGTTCAGGTAGGAGGCGTTGCCCATCTCGAAGACCTCCGGCCAGCACGGGTCGACGGCGGCGTTGACGTCGCAGGAGAGGCACATCGACCGCTCCAGCACATGGCGGACCTCGAGGCCATAGGCGGCGACGAAGTCCTCGACGAAGTCGCGGAACATGAACGACTTCATCCCGGTGGCCCCGTCGGATCCGGTCTCCTCCTTGTCGATGAAGACGGTGACGGTGGTGCAGGGCGGGTCCTCGTCATCCAGCTCGGCCATCAGCTCGGCGTAGGCGCAGACGCTGTCGTCCTGGCCGTAGGCGCCGATCATCGCGCGGTCGAGCCCGATGTCGCAGGGCTTGAAGGCGGGCACGGCGTAGAGCTCGGCCGAGAGGAAATCGCGCTCGGTGATGCCGTACTTCTCGGAGAGGATGCGCATGATGTTCAGCCTGACCTTGTCCGAGACCTTCTCGTCGGCGAAGGGCCAGCAGCCGATGAGGATGTTCAGCTGCTCGGCCTCGACCACCTTGTTGGCGGGCTTCTGCATCTGGTCGCGGGCGAGATGGGGGAGCAGGTCGGTGATGCAGAGCAGCGGATCGCCCTCGGCGTCGCCGATGTCGATCCTGACGGACTCGCCGCTGTTGAGCATGACCACCCCGTGCAGCGACAGGGGGATCGACGTCCACTGGTACTTCTTGATGCCGCCGTAGTAATGGGTCTTGAAGAAGGCCATGCCGGTGTCCTCGAACAGCGGGTTGGGTTTGAAGTCGAGACGCGGGCTGTCGATGTGGGCCACGCAGATCCTCAGTCCCTCGGACACCGGCCGTGTGCCCACGGTCACCATGATCAGGTTCTTGCCCCTGCTGCCGTGGTAGAAGCGCTCGCCGGCCCTGTAGGCCCTGCCCCGCTCGTACGGGGTGTAGCCCCTCTCCTCGAGCAGGGGCACGGTGTAGTCGACGATCGCCCGCTCGGTCTTGCAGGAGAGGAACCGCTTGTAATCCTCGCAGAAGCTCTGCGCCTCATCCAACAGGTTCTCATCCAACTCGCCCAGGTCCTTGGACTTGGCCAACAGTTTCTCCTCGAGCATCTGTCCGGGGCTCTTCTCCTCAGTCATGCATCTCGATTGAACACGGGATACTTGATGTTTTCTAGGCGGTCTTCACTATATAGGTGCAACCCGTGGTTGAAACCTGTGATCCGTCCCGTGAATTCAAATCCTCAGGCATGGATGGATGCACATCCATCAATTAATCATAAATACAACTGGTTGTCAATAGGGGTTTCGGGACACATTTATCCTAAGAAAGATTTATATATTACTTCTTAAAATCTCTGAGCGTCATCGGGATTCTAAAGAATTATTATTTAATTCTTTCTATTATCTCCCAGTTACGTTTATATATCATCTACACGTCTTTTGGCCAACGGTCGGACACTGAGATTTCCGTCCGAAGGTTAGAGGGAGAAAAATGGCTAACGAGAACGAGAAGAAAGCGCTGCACGACGCGATGGTGGCCTACAAAGTGCCCGGCATCCAGGCTGCAGTGGAGGCCGCGAGGAAAGCCGGCATGACCCCCAACGAGATCATCGATGCGCTCGGAGACGGCATGACCGAAGTCGGTGTGCTCTTCGAGAGAGGGAAACTGTTCCTTCCCCACGTCCTCAGCGCTGCTGCGGGAATGAAGGGTGCTCTCGAGGTGCTCGAGCCCGAGATGTGCGCTTCCGGCGATTCGCCCGCCGAGAAGGAGTCCGCGGTCATGGGCACCGTCGAGGGTGATGTGCACGACATCGGCAAGTCGATCTGCTCGACGATGCTGCAGTGCGCCGGATTCGAAGTCCACGACCTCGGACGCGACGTGCCCAATGCGGAGTTCGTCGAGAAGGTCAGGGAAGGCTGCAGGTTCTGCGGCATGTCCGCACTCATGACCACCACGATGGTCGTGCAGAAGGACGTTATCGAGCTTTTGAAGAAAGAGGGTCTCCGCGACAAGACCGTCGTCATGGTGGGCGGTGCGCCCGTCACACAGGCTTTCGCCGACAAGATCGGAGCGGATATCTTCGGAGAGACCGCGTCCGAGACGACAAGGAAGGTCAAGGAGTACTGAGCACAGGTGGTTATGATGGCAGAATACTATACGAGGATGGGTGACGGCAAGAGGGTCTCCATGACCAAAGAGCAGATCATGGCGGACCTCCAGGATGGAATGGCAGATGCGTGCGACATGGGCGGCATACCCGCCCTTGACGCGAACGAGCTCGAAGCCATCTTCGACATCATCGCCGACAAGAACAGGGTCGTCGGCGTCGAACCCGGTAAGGAGGTCATCCTCACTTACGATATCGGACAGCTCGATTTCACCGGTGACAACGGCAACAGCGGCAACGGTGTCGATGTCGGCAGGCTCGAGGCCGCGCTCCTCCACGAGAGGGCGCTCGGTGCGGACACCTTCGAACTCGCCCACGCCGACTACAGCATCAAGCCGGTCAAGCCGGTCATCGCCAACGAGATGCAGGCGATGGAGGAGATCCAGAACCAGATCATCGCCCCGTTCTTCTACGGTGCCATGCCCAACATGGGTCTCTACTACGCTCCTGACGGTCCCTACGGCAACCCCGCAGACCTGATGAGGGAGTTCCTCATCGAGGAGTCGATGGTCGCTTCCGAGGCCGCTGCCAAGCACCTCGCGAGGGACATCGAGTATGTGGGCACCAAGATCATGGAGGCCGGTGCTGACGGATTCAACTTCGACACCACCGGGTCCGCGGGCGATGCAGACTGCATCGGCACCTTCAACGGCGTCAAGGCGCTCAGGAAGGCCAACCCCGAGGCGTACATCATGATCGGCATGGCCGGGGAGTCCGTCATGGGCATCCACGGCGAGATGGAGTTCGAAGGCACCGTCGCCGCAGGCACATTCCCGCACCAGCAGTGCAAGATGGCCGAGAAGGCGGGCGCCAATGTCTTCGGGCCCGTGTCCAACACCAACACGTCCAGGAGCCTGGCGTGGAACCTCGCCCGCGCTGTGACCTTCGTCAAGGCGTGCTCCGAGGCCACCAACATCCCCATCCATGTCAACATGGGCATGGGTGTCGGAGGGATCCCCATGTGCGAGACCGCCCCCATCGATGCAGTGACCAGATGCGGCAAGGCCATGGTCGAGATCGCCAAGGTCGACGGCATATAGGTCGGCGTGGGCGACACCGCCGGTATGGCAGTGCCCCACTTCCTGGCATCCGGCATGGGCGGCATCAGGACCGCAGGCGACCTCGTCGCGAGGATGCAGTTCGACCAGAACATGCGCATCGACGACGCGAAGAAATACGTTGCAAAGAAGCTCGACGTGTCGACCCTGGATATCGCTGACGAATTCCTCATGAGGGAACTCAGAGAGGAACTCAAGATCGGCGTCATCACGGGTCTGCCCGGAGCACCTCGCGGCATCGCAGCCAAGATGAACATCGAGAAACTCCTCGGTATCAAGATCAACAGCTGCGAGAGATTCAGGGAGATGCTCAACTGAGCGAAGTTGAGAGAAAAAAGGAGGAACATAGGAAATGAAAGAGACACAGTATCCCGGCATCGTCTCGATGCAGGGATTGAAAATCGACCTGTTCTCGGACGACGGCATCGAGGCCATCGACCGTGCGACGAGGAACGTGCTGTCGATGTACGGAGTGCAGGTCTCCGACGAAGAGGGATTGAAACTCTTCAAAGAGGCAGGTTGCGAAGTCGACTTCGAGACCATGATGGTCAAGATCCCCGACTTCCTGGTCAACCAGGCGCTCGCTTCGGCACCGAAATCGTTCTACCTGTACGGCAGGGATGAGAAACACACCATCGAGCAGTCGTGGAAGGGCCGCGTGCACTACACCTGCTTCGGAACGGGTATCCAGGTGTGCAACTACCTCGGAGACGGCAAGTACGAGACCCGCGACTCCACCGGTCAGGACCTGATCAACGTCGCCAAGGTGTGCGACTGGGCGGAGGGTATCAGCTACTTCTCCCTCCCGGTCTCCGCCAGGGAGTGGGCCGGCAAGGGCGCGACCGATGTGCACGAGATGTACATCTCGCTGTCCAACACCGTCAAGCACTTCCACCACATCGACCCCGTGGCTGAGAACGTCAAGTACTACTGGGATATACTCAAGGCATACTACGGCGGCGATGAGCAGCTTGCACGTGATAAACCCCTCATGTCCATGCTGGTCTGCCCCACATCCCCGTTGGAGCTCAGCTACAACGCATCCCAGGTAATCATCCAGGGTGCGAGGTACGGGATCCCCGTGAACGTCCTGTCCATGGCCATGGCCGGCGGTTCGTCCTCGGTGTTCCTCGCAGGGACCCTCGTGACGCACAACGCCGAGGTCCTCGCAGGTATCGTGCTCTCGCAGATCGCGAAGCCCGGTGCACCCGTCTGGTACGGTTCGTCCACCACCACCTTCGACCTCAAGAGGGGCACGGCTCCCGTCGGTTCGCCCGAACTCGCGGTCATCAGCGCAGCTGTCGCCAAGCTCGGCGTCTACTACGGTCTGCCGTCCTATGTCGCCGGCATGTAGACTGATGCCAAGGTCCCCGACTCCCAGGCGGCGCACGAGAAGACGATCACGTCGCTCCTGCCCGCCATGGCCGGTGCTAACACCATCTACGGGTCCGGGATGCTCGAGCTCGGCATGACCTTCTCGCTTGAACAGCTGGTCATCGACAACGACATCATCGCGATGGAGAGGAAGGCGATGGAGGGTGTGCTCATCAACGATGAGACGCTCGCGGTCGCCGCGATCAAGGAGATCGGCGTCGGCAACGACTTCATCGGACACCGGTCCACGATGGACAACATCGATCTGGCATCCGATCCGCTCCTGTTCGACAGGTACATGATCGGTGACTGGAGGTCGGCCGGTTCCAAGGCCGCCGTCGATGTCGCCCACGAGATCGTCGTCGATATCCTGAAGAACCACCATGTCGAACCCATCCCTGCTGACAAGGCGAAGGCGATGGAGGCTGTGATAGAGGAGGCTGACAAGGCTTTCCTCGCAACCCAGTGAAATCAAACAGAGGAGAGAAAGATAAATGACACTTATAGAGGAAGCAAAAACCGCTGTCATGACCTACAACAACAAGGCAGCGGCCGATGTGGCGAACAAAGCAATCGCGGAGAACGCCGACATCGTCGCGCTGATCCAGAACGGATTCACCAAAGGTATGACCGAGGTCGGTGAGCTCTTCGAGGCGAAGAAGCTCTTCCTGCCCCACGTCATGGCGGCAGCCGCCGCGATGAACGCGGCCATGGACATACTCTCGCCCGCACTCGAGAAGAGCGGCGGCAAGGTGGAGTCCGAGCTCGGAACCGTTGTGATCTGCACGATCGAGGGCGATATCCACTCCATCGGGAAGGATATCGTCGCGATCATGCTGAAGGTCTCCGGATTCGACGTGCAGAACATCGGCAGGGACGTCCAGATCGACAAGATCGTGGAGGCCTGCCAGAAGTTCAAGCCCGTCGCCGTCGGCACATCCGCGCTGATGACATCCACGATGACCGGTCAGAAGACCTTCGAGGAGAAGCTGAAGAAGGCAGGCATCAGGGACAAGCTGCTCACCAACGTCGGTGGCGCTCCCGTCACCCAGCAGTGGGCTGACGAGATCGGCGCGGATCTCTACACAGAGAACGCATCCGACGCGGCGGCTAAGTTCACGGCCGCCTTCGAGAAGAAATAAACATGATATGAGATGGAGGCGCCCTGTGGCGCCTCCATCGGCAATTTTACACAATTGTATGGGGGAAAATGCAATGGATGTAGACGAAGTTAGGAAAATAAACACCAAACAGCGTGTCAAACTCGGTTATACGATGGCACTGCTGTGCGCTGTGTTCTGGGGTGCCTGGTATATTCCGGGCAACCTATCGTTTGAACTGACTCCTTTCACCACGCTGCTGGCCACGATGGAGACGATGTACGACCCCAACATCGCAGGTATCTACCTGTGCATGTTGGTAACGGGTCTCAATGCGCTCTTCGTCGTCTTGGCCCTGCTGTTCTGGTGCGCCGGTCTCGGCAAGTTCAAGGAGATGAAGAGATCGATCGTCGAGCTGAGGTGCTGCACCAAGTACTATTTCCTTGGTGCGGTCTTCGGCGGGCCGATCGCGATCCTGGGTACGTACATCGCGTCGTACTTCATCGGTGCCGGCTTCTCGGCGGTCGCAGCTCTCTGCTACCCGCTGATCGGTGTCTCGCTCTCGGTCCTCTGGCTGAAGCAGGACATGTCCCGGCGGGCCATGCTCGGTATGCTGGTCATCCTGATCGGCGGTATCGTGGTGTACTCCACCAGCATGTACAACGATCTTCAGGCCGGCGGTGTCAACCCGGTGGGTTACATCGGCGGATTGATGGCCATCATCGGATGGGGTACCGAGGGAGCTGTCGCGGCCAAGGGCCTGGACGTCTCCGAGCCCGATGTCGCGCTGACCACGAGGTTCATGCTCGAATGCCTGATCTGGTGGATCATCATGATTCCGATCCTGCTGTTGGCCGGAGTGCCGATCCTCGAGGGGATCGCCGGCATCTTCGAGCCCACGACCTTCCTGGTCCTGCTGATGATGGGTATCACATTCGGATTCTGCTATGTCACCTGGTACAAGTCCTTCCCGCTCATCGGAGTGGGCAGAGGTCAGGCCGTGGCATCGCTCTACGGGTTGATGGCGGTGATCTTCATCTTCATCTTCTGCGGCACGTTCGAGTGGGTGTACATCATAGGGGCGCTCATCTGTATCGCGGGCACGTTCCTGCTGTTCACGGAAGATACGGACGGCTGGGACTCGCTGAGAGGGGGTACCTGCAATGAGTGACATCATGGTCGGCAGGCCGCTTAAATTCAGGCTGCTTGAGATATTCTACCACAATGAACCGATGTGGAACTACGATGTGGTCTATCAGATCATGGAGGAATACGGCAAGAAGTCCGATTTCAAGCGGGACAGCGTTAACTTCGACATCATCGAGATTCAGATGTCCGGGTTCATTGAGTCCATCGGCTGTGAAGTGGACACGGAGGGCAAGTTCCGGGAAGGGGCTCTCCTCCGGAAGTTCAGGATCACCGATCTCGGCCGTGAGCAGTATGAAGAACTGGTCCGCAAAGTGAGGAAGTGATAGCATGAGTAACTGGGACACCTTGATCGAGTACTTCGCGGACGGGATGCCCGCCTCGGAGTATCTGTGGATCCTCGTGATCCTCGCCTTCTCGGTTTACGGCTTCGCCGTCGCGAGGAAGATGGTCTCGAAGATCTGAAACAGGCAAAACCGACGGCGGTCCGCCGCCGTCCCCCTTATTTTTTTAATCATCGCGCCAAAATCGATTTTTTAATTCTACTATATAAGTGTTATAGTTGGTTGTATAGATAATTATTTATATATCTTTCACAAAATATCTTTCTCTATAAGAAATTCTTATATAGGGGAATTGTCATTATAACTTATACATCGGCGGTATATCCCCGGTGATTACACGTCTGTGAGAAGCAGGCGAAAGGAGAGAGGAAGAACATGTCAAAAGAAGCTATCCTTGCGGAGCTCAAAACCGCAATCGAGACCTGGGACATCAAGCTGGTCCAGGACGCGACCAAGAAAGCGATCGACGAGAAGATCCCCGTCAAGGAGATCGTCGAATTCGGCCTCGGCGCCGGCATGGACACCATCGGTGTCAGGTTCGACAAGGCCGAGATCTACCTGCCTCAGGTGGTTGCCGCCTCGAAGGCCATGGAGGTCGCGCTCAAACAGCTCGAGCCCCTCATGACCTCGGGGACCGAAGCACTCCGCGGCACTGTCATCATGGGCACTGTCGAGGGAGACATCCACGAGATCGGGAAGAACGTCTGTTGCGCCATGCTCCGCGGAGCCGGGTTCAACGTCATCGACCTCGGCCCCGATGTGGCGGCCCAGGACTTCCTCGATTCCGCCGAGGACAACGAGGCACAGGTCATCGGCGGGTCGGCACTCATGACCACCACACTCGAGGGACAGAGGGACATCGTCTTGGCCATCAAGGAGACCGAGGCGCCCTACAAGGCGATCTTCGGCGGCGCCCCCTGCACCCAGCAGTGGTGTGACGAGATCGGCGCCGACGGATACTCGAAGACCGCAGGCGAGATCGTCGATCTCGTCAAAACACTGATAGGTTGATTCAAATGGTTGTTACACGCGCACTTACGATATACGATGTATATGACAGGTTCGTCAAAGGGAAGAGGGTCCCCGAATCCGAGTGGGACTACAACATCATCCCGCAGAACGCGACCGCACTCAAAGAGAAGTACAAGCTCGACTTCGGCAAGAACAGCGTCCCCGAGGACAACAAGACCAAGAACGACCTGTTCCAGGCCGGTCTCGAGATGCTGGTCAACACCGGTTACTACTGCCAGGACCTCGGCCGTGTCATGAAGGTGACCGAAGAGGAGGTCTGGGAAGGCATCAAGAAGACCCCGACCAAGCTCGAGATCGGTGAAGGCAGGGACGTGGCCCGGTTCTACCCCAGGCACGGCAACAGCCCGGTCAAGCCCATCATCCAGGGCGGACCGACCGGATCCCCCATCTCCGAGGACATCTTCGTCCAGGTCATGCAGTCGTATGCACAGGAGGCCGTCATCGACACCCTCGTCAACGGCGTCATGACCACCACGGAGGGCCACCCGGCGAAATCCGGCACACCCTATGAGATCCGTGCGACGATGGCCGAGCTCCGCGCCACCAAGGAGGCGAAGATCAGGGCCGGACGCCCCGGACTCAGCGTATAGGGACCCGAGACCCCTCTCACCACAGGTGGGAGGCTGGTCGCCGGCACCGTCAACGCAGGTCACAGGGCATGCGACCCCCACGAGTGCTCCCAGCTCAACGAGCTGAAGATGGACCTGGCCGGCCTCAACATGCTGGCCGGGTGGACTGCCAACGGCGACACCATCATGATCGAGCAGATGCCGATCTTCGGCGGTTACACCGGCGGCATCGAGGAGACCGCGATCTCCGCGGTCGCCACGACCCTGGGGTCCTTCGCGCTCTACAGCGGGAACTTCCACCTCGACGGGCCGATCCACATCAGGTGGGGCATCACCACCTCGAGGGAGACGCTGCAGATCGCGGCGCACACCGCTGCCGCCGTCGATAACAACACCGACCTCCTGATCGCCAACCAGTACTATCCGATGGCCGGACCCTGCACCGAGATGTGTCTCCTCGAGACCGCGTGCCAGGCCATCAACGACACGGCATCCGGAAGGGAGCTCCTGTCGGGCTCGGCGGCCGCCAAGGGCGTCGTGCAGGACAAGACCACCGGTATGGAAGCGAGGATCATGGGCGAGGCCGCGAGGACCGCGGCCGGCATGAAGGTCTCCGACGTCAACGAGATCGTCGAAAAGCTCGTATCCAACTACGAGCAGAACTACAACAACGCTCCCGAGGGCAAGTCCTTCCGCGAGTGCTATGATGTTCTGACCGTCAAGCCGACCGCCGAGTACCTCGAGGTGTACGAGCAGGCTCTCGCCACGCTCCGCGCCGCCGGTCTCGACATCAAACACTGAATGACTTCAGGATAAACCAGCCCCCGGACGCTCCGTGCAGGGACGTCCGGGGTTTACCAAACCTCTTACGCCGCGCCCATGGTTTGGGCATTCCTCCGATTCAGGTGGGCGCGGCTCTCTTTTAACCCCGAAGTACATCCCAACATACATCTAATGAAGGGATAGATTTATAATACAAATCAACCAGCTCTCATAAATTTTATATATCCAGGCAAACTGCATAATCCATGGTTTCTGTCAGGGCGATCGATGTCTTCGAATCATTCAACAGATTCAATTCTGGCAGGAAGGTCCGTGAAGACACCTGGGATTACGTGACGGTGCCCACCAACGCGATGATGGTCAAGGAGAAGTACGACATCAACTTCGGCACGAACATCATACCCGATGACGAGGATATGATCGACCGCCTGTTCCTGGCAGGGGTCGACATGCTGGTCACCACCGGATTCTACAACACCAACCTCGGCAAGGTCCTGACCGTGTCCGAGGACGAGGTCTTCGACGGGCTGAAGACGGCACCGACCAAGCTGCGTCTGGGCAAGGGCAAGGACCGGGTGACCTGCAAGTCGCGGCCGCGCACCTCGAGGAAGCGCCCGATCATCCAGGGGGGCCCCACCGGCGCACCCGTGTCCGAGGACATCTTCCCGCAGATGATGCAGAGCTATGCGCAGGAGCGCGGGGTGGATACGCTGGTGAGCGGGGTGCTGAACACGGTCAACGGCAACCCGGCCACGACCAACACCCCCTGGGAGATCCGCGCGACGCTGGCCGAGATCCGGCATGTCCGCGAGGCCTGCTACACCGTCGGCCGACCGGGTATGAGCATATAGGGGCCCCAGACGCCGCTGTCGGCGGCCGGGCGGCTGTCCTCCGGGTTGACGGAGTACGGTCTGAAACGCTACGACCTGCACGAGGTCTCGCAGCTCAACGAGATGAAGATGGACATGAGCGGTCTGAACATGATCGCCGGCTGGGTGTCCAACGGCGACACGATTATGATCGAGCAGATGCCGATCTTCGGCGGTTACAGCGGCGGCATCGAGGAGACGACCATCTGCGACGTGGCGACGATGATCGCCTCGTTCGTGCTGTTCAACTGCGACCTGCACCTGGACGGGCCGATCCACATCCGCTGGGGGACGACCACCACCCGGGAGACGCTGCAGGTGGCGGCCCATGCCGCCTGCGCCCTCGATGCGAACACCAGTCTGCTCCTGGGTAATCAGTATTATACGCTCGCAGGTCCATGCACCGAGATGTGCCTGCTCGAAGTGGCGGCGCAGGCGGTGACCGACACGGTCTCCGGCCGCGAGATGGTCTCCGGCGCAGCCGCCTCCAAAGGCGTGGTCAAGGACAGGACCACCGGTATGGAGGCGAGGATGCTGGGCGAGGCCGCCGCCGCCGCGGCGGGCATGGACGCGGCCGAGGCGAACCAGGTGCTGGACAACATCGTCGGCATCTACCGGCGGGATTTCGCCAACCCCCCCGCGGGGAAGCGGTTCCAGGACTGCTACGACGTGAAGGAGGTAACGCCCTCCAACGAATATCTGAAGGTGTACGATATGGCGCTCGCGACATTGAGGAAGTGCGGCCTTGACATTTGAGGTGAATCCTATGGCCGTCTAGTCGAGCAGGGTTTGAACGGTCGGCAGACCGTTCGTTTTCCATCCGAAGCCGATCGAAATGGGGGACGCTCCGGCGAGCAGCGGGTCTCTAGAACCTAGCCAGCGGGGATCGACACCCCGGTCTCCCGCCATTTCCTGTCAAACACCATCAGGTGATAGCCATGGAGTACACATTCACAGATCCGCAGATACAGAGGCTAAGGGAGTACGGGGACGACCCCCGTGACGAATCCGCATTCGACAGCGAGGAGGCGCGCGACGCCGCCTTCTCGAAGACGATATCGAAACTGATGTCCCGCAACACCAGGGGGCTGAAGGAGTTGGCCGGCAACCCCCGCAAGAGCCGGCTGGCCGAGCTCGAGGACAAGCTGGCCGCGGCGCTGGTCGCCGAGGGCTTCATCGAGGTCCGCACCCCGTGCATGATCTCGAAGGCCGCGCTGGCCAGGATGACCATCACCGAGGAGCATCCGCTCTACAGGCAGGTGTTCTTCATCGATGACAAACGCTGTCTCAGGCCGATGCTCGCACCCAACCTGTACCATATCATGAGCCGGCTGAGGAACCATACCGACGGTCCGGTGAAGATCTTCGAGATCGGCTCCTGTTTCCGTGCCGAATCGCACAGCAACGAGCATCTGGAGGAGTTCACCATGCTCAACCTGGTGGACATGGGCCCCCAGGGGGACACGACGGAGAAGCTGCGCCGCTACATCGACGTGGTCATGTCCGCGGTCGGGCTGGAGTACACCACCGTGACCGAGGAGTCGGACGTCTACATCGAGACGCTCGACGTGCTGGTCGACGGCGAGGAGGTCTCCTCCGGGGCGGTCGGCCCGCATGTGCTCGACCCCGCCCACGGCGTCGACGAGCCCTGGTGCGGCGTCGGCTTCGGACTCGAGCGGCTGATCATGATGCGCGACGGCGACGGGAGCGTGAGGAAGACCGGCCGGAGCATCAGCTACCTGAACGGCTTCAAACTGAGCTGATACCATGGACGCACACGATATCATCAACCGGGCGGAACGCGGCCTCGAGGTCGCTCCGGAGGAGATCGCGGCGCTCATGTCCGCTGCGACGGAGGACGTCGCCGACGAGCTGTTCGCGGCCGCGAGGCGGGTCCGCGACCGGGTGTTCGGCAACACGGTCTTCCTCTACGGCTTCGTCTACTTCTCGACCTACTGCAAGAACAACTGCGCCTTCTGCTACTACCGGAGGACCAACGACCTGCCCCGCTACCGGAAGACCCGGGAGGAGGTGCTGACCCTCTCCGCCAGCCTGGAGGACGCCGGGGTCAACCTGGTCGACCTGACCATGGGCGAGGACCCGCTGATGTACGTCGACGGCCATGCCAACCTCATCGACCTGGTGCAGAGCGTCGACGACACCGTCGACATCGCCGTCATGGTCTCGCCGGGGGCGATCGACCGCGCCGCCTTCCCCGCCCTGCGCGAGGCGGGCGCCGACTGGTTCGCCTGCTATCAGGAGACCTACAACCCGCAGCTGTTCGCCCGACTCAGATTGGAGCAGGACTTCGGCAACCGGATGGACCAGCGGAGATGGGCCCGTGAGGCGGGCATCCTCGCCGAGGACGGCATGCTGGTCGGCATGGGCGAGACCGCGCAGGACCGCGCCGAGGCGGTGCTCCGCATGGGCGGTTCGGGCTGCGAGCAGATCCGCGCGATGACCTTCGTCCCCCAGGCGGGCACCCCGATGCAGGGGCTGCGGCCGCAGGACTCCTCAGCCGAGCTGCAGGCGATCGCGGTGATGCGGCTGCTGTACCCGGACCGGCTGATCCCCGCCAGCCTCGACGTCGAGGGCATCGCCGGCCTCAGGCCGCGCCTCGATGCCGGCGCCAACGTGATCACCTCGATCATCCCGCCGCACCAGGAGCTGGCCGGCGTGGCCCAGCCCGAGCTCAACATCGAGGACGGCCACCGTTCGGTGGACTACGTCATCGAGACGCTCGAGGGCATGGGCCGCAGGATCGCGACCGATGCCGAGTACCGCGCCTTCGTCGAGGCGCACCGGCCGCGCGGGGGCTGCTGAGATGCGCCTCTGCATCGTCGGCGGCGCGCTGCAGGGCATGGAGGCGGTGCTGCTGGCCGGCAGGGCCGGCTACGAGACGCTGGTCATCGACCGCAGGGCCGACGCCCCGGCCGGCGGGATGGCGGACGCCTTCCTGCACTGCGACGTGCTGTCCGATACCGATACGGTCCGCGCGGCGATCGCCGACTGCGACGCCGTGCTGCCGGCCTTCGAGGAACCGGACGGGCTGCGCCTGCTCGACCGCATCGTGCCCGAGGCGGAGCGGCCGCTGCTGTTCGACCTCGCCGCCTACGAGCTGTCGCGTTCCAAGATTGAGTCCAACCGGATGATGGCCGAGCTGGACGTCCCCCTCCCCGCGCCCTGGCCGGGATGCGGCTTCCCGATGGTGGTCAAACCCTCATCGCAGAGCGGCAGCATCGGCGTCAGCGTCGTCCGCGACGAGGCGCAGCGCCGACGGGCGCTGGAGGCCGTGCAGCGCCTGGGGGACGAACCGGTGCAGCAGCAGTTCGTCTCGGGCAGGAACGTCTCGATCGAGGTGATCGGCGACGGCGATTCATCGCAGGCCTACGCCGTCACCGAGGTGGTGCTCGATCATGATTACGACTGCAAGATGGTCGTCTGCGAGCCGGACACCGTCAGCGATGAGGACCGCGCCGTCCTCGAGGGCATCGGCACCCGTATCGCCGACGCCGTCGGCCTCAGGGGGCTGATGGACGTGGAGGCGGTCCGCACCGCGGACGGCCTCCGGGTCCTGGAGTTCGATGCGCGCATCCCCAGCCAGACGCCCGCCGCCGTCGAGGCGGCCACCGGGGTCAACCTGGTGGAGGAGCTGGTGTGCGCGGCCGAGGGCCGCGCCTCCGGCCGGGAGCCCGCGGCCGGCTGCTCGGTGTACGAGCATTACCTGGCCCGCCACGGGCAGCTGACCGCCTGCGGCGAACGTGAGTTCGGCGCGATAGCCGGACCGCGCATCCACGAGCGCCTCTTCGGCGCCGATCTGGTGATCACCGACTACCGGCCGGGGGCGACCGTGTGGAGGGCGACCGTGATCAACAGCGGTCCGACCCCCGCGGAGGTCCTTCGGAAACGCAAGGCCTTCATCACCGGCGCGATGGAGGGATGCGGGCTCTGCGAGTACATCGACCGTTCCCCGGAGGCCGTCTGACATGACCCGGCTGACCGATGACGACGTCAGGGGCATATCCGACTCGCTCACCGACCTCAACGGGATGATGATGCGCTGCACCGGCATGGGTCTGGCCGAGATGGCCTTCGACGCCGCCGGCGTCGCCGCCGGCTCCGTCGACCTCCGCCGCTACCGGGCGGGGGTGGTGCCCGTCACCTCGGGCATGGGGGTGATCACCAGGTTCTCGGAATCCGTGGCGGATATCTGCCGGGCCCTGGGGATGGATGCCTTCGTCACCTCCGGCCACGACATCTCCGGTCTGGCCGAGGCGCTGTCGGCGGATGCCGATATATTCTTCATGGCGGACGACAATGAGTTCATCGCCTGCAACATGCGGGCCAGGAGGTACGCCACCAACTCGCATTCCACTGCCGCGGGGTACGTCTCGGCGCTCGCCGGCGCGGCCGGCGGACTGGAGGGCAGGACCGTGCTGGTCCTGGGAGCGGGCAGGGTCGGCGGACACGCGGTCCCTCTGCTGAGGAGGCGGGGCGCCCGGGTGGTGCTGGCGGACATCGATGTCCCCAAGGCCGAGGCGCTGGCCGCGGCCAACCCCGGCACCGTCGTCGAGCACGACGTCAGGCGTGCGATCGCATCGCACGACCTCGTGCTCAACGCCTCCCCCGCGCATGTCAGGAGCGGCGACATCGTCGCCGGTGCGGTGATCGCGTCACCTGGGATACCGCACACATTCGATGAGGAGGCCTACGCCAAGGCCAGGATAATCCACGATCCACTCGGTATCGGGGTCTCGGTGATGGCGGTGCTGAGCGCATCGTTCTCCGATCCGGATACGCGACCGCATTCGGGAGATGTGATGAATTGACGGAATACTGTATAGCACTGGATATAGGGACCAGCGGCCTGCGCTGTCAGGCAATCGACCTCGGCACCGGGGAGACGGTCGCCACCGCGATCACGCAACGGCATCCGATCCCCGGGATGAACGTCATCGACCACGTCAACTTCGCCATCCAGTCGGGCGAGGATCTCGCCAACGGCCTGATCGTCGCCACGGTGAACGGACTGTTCGACGAGCTGGGGATCGACCTGTCGAAGGTCAGGACCGTCGGGGTCTGCGGCAACACCTTCCAGTTATCGCTGTTCGAGAACATCGAGATCAGGGACCTCGCCTATGCCGGCGAGAACATGCTGAAGCGGTTGGGTGTGACGCCGCCGGAGCGCAACGGCAAGGTCATGAAGGCATCGGAGCTGGGCATCCTCGGCATGCCCGACGCCGATGTGATCATCCCGCCCGCCGTCACCCACGAGATCGGCGCCGACGCGATCGCGATGCTGAAGATGACCAACATCCTCGAGGAGGATGAGCCGGTCATCGTCGTCGATTACGGCACCAACGCCGAGATGGCCCTCATCGTCGGTGACAAGATCTACACCGGCTCGGCCGCCGCCGGGCCCGCGATGGAGGGCCAGCAGATCGACCGCGGCATGCTCGCCGCCCCCGGTGCCATCAGCGACGTCGACGTCGACGCCGACGGTTGGACCTGCACCGTGCTGGACGAGGTCATGGTCGACCGTCCGGGCGACACCGTCGACCCGCTGACGGGCGACACGGTCAGAGCGGGCGGGGCCGATGTCCGGGCCATCGGCATCACCGGCACCGGCGTGGTCGCCGCGTTGCACTGCGGCATCGGGGAGGAGGTCATCAGGACCCCGAAGATCCTCACGCCCGACGAGCGGCTGCATCTGCAGGACGGCATCTGCATCAGCTCGCGTGATGTCGAGGAGGCGGGCAAGGCCATCGGCGCGATGCGCGCGGGTTTCCTCACCCTGCTGAAAGAGGCCGGCCTGTGGACCGGCGATATCAAGAAGGCGTACATGTCCGGGGCCTCCGGCCTCTACGTGGATGCGCGCAAGGCGATGAACATCGGCATGGTGGTGCCGGGCGCCGAGCACATCGTGCAGTTCGGCAACACCTCGATCATGATGGCCCGTTGGATCGCCACCGGCCGGATCGACCTCGGGGAGCTGCGCGAGTTCTCCAGGAAGCTGAGGGCGACGCACGTGATGTTCGCCACTGCAGAGACCTTCAAGAACGTCTACTCGATCGAGTACTCCCTCTGGTGCACGGGGATGCCGATGTCGGAGTACGACAACATGCTGGACATCTACGACCTGCCGCCTCTGTCCGAACCGACGCCCGACCTCAGGGTCGAGCGTCTGGCGCGCACCGATCTGCCCGAGACCGAGGGGCACAGGGTCCACATCCTGGAGGAGTCCGGGACCGTGCTCAGCGGCACGGTCGACGGCTGCATCCTCTGCATGGAATGCGTGGACGCCTGCCCAGAGCGGGCGCTGACCGTGGTCGAGGAGGGTTCGGAGGCGGTCGCCAGGGTCAAATCGGACCGGTGCGCGGGCACCGCCTGCAGGCGCTGCGAGCAAGCCTGCCCCGAGAATGTGCTGGTGCTCAGGGATTTCGTGATGGAGTGATTCGGAGGGCGCCTCCGCGGAGGCGGCCCCGCGATACCAAGGTGATACGGATATGACGGAAGAACAGGTCCTGTTCCCATTCGTGAGGGTGGTCGGACAGGAAGGGATGAAAAGGGCGCTGCTGCTCAACATCATCGACCCCAACATCGGCGGCGTGCTGATCAGGGGCGAGAAGGGAACGGCCAAATCGACATCGGTGCGATCGCTGTCGCAGGTGCTGCCGCCGCGCGAGACGGTCAGCGATTGCGTGTTCCGCTGCGATCCCCGCTACCCGCGGAGGATGTGCGCCGAATGCCGGGAGCGGGCGCTCGCAGGGCCGCTGGCCTCCGAGACGGCGGCGATGAAGGTGGTCGAGCTGCCGCTCAGCGCCACCGAGGACAGGGTCTCCGGCACGCTCGACCTCGAGCATGTGCTGAAGACCGGCGAGAAACGTTTCGAGCCCGGCGTGCTGGCCCAGGCCAACGGCAATCTGCTGTACGCCGACGAGGTCAATCTGCTGGATGACCACATCGTCGACCTGCTGCTCGATGCGGCCGCGATGGGCACCAATTACGTCGAACGGGAAGGTGTGTCCTTCTCACATCCGTCGAAATTCGTGCTCGTCGGGACGATGAACCCCGAGGAGGGCGGTCTGCGACCGCAGCTGCTCGACCGGTTCGGCCTCGCAGTGGACGTCATCGGCGAGCGCGATGTGCCGACCCGCATGGAGGTCATCCGGCGCCGGATGCTCTTCGACCGCGACCCGGAGGGCTACATCAACGCCCACCGCGAGGAGACCGATGAGCTCCGCCGGCGGATCCTCCGGGCCCGGGAGCTCCTGCCCGAGGTGACGATCTCCGACAGCCTGATGCACGACATCGTGATGGTGGCGATCCACTTCGGCATGGAGGGGCACCGGGCGGACATCACCATGATCCGGGCGGCCAAGGCCGAGGCGGCATTGGAAGGCCGGACCGAGGTGACCCGGGGGGACATCCGCAAGGTGGCCCCGCTGGTGCTGTCCCACCGGCTGAAGAAGCGCGCCTTCGAGGAAGTGGTGCTCGACCTCAGGGAGTTGGACGTTTGCCTGGGGTACTGAACCCCGCCCATCTCCCGTTCCCGGCGATCTTCGGCATGGGCCTGGTGAAGAGGGCCGTGCTCTGCGCGGTGGTCAATCCGGGGATCAGGGGGGTGCTGATCCGCGGCGGTTCGGGCACAGGCAAGACGACGGTCGTCCGCTCGCTCGGCGGCATCGACGGCAGGAGCATCGTCAACGTGCCGCTGAATGTCACCGATGAGCAGCTGTTCGGCAGCCTCGATATCGAGACGGCCATCCGCGAGGGCAGGGTGGCGATGGAGCCCGGTCTGATGGAACGGGCCGACGGCAACCTGCTCTACATGGACGACGTCGACCTCTTCGACCCGAAACTGCTCAGCTCGGTGATGGAGGCGGTGCACGAGGGATCGGTCAAGGTCGAACGGGAAGGCCTCTCGGCCGTCTACGGCTGCGACACGGTCCTCTTCGCCACGATGAACTCGCACAACAGCCATCTGACTCCGGGGATCGCCGACGGTTTCGACATCCATGTCAACGCCGACTTCCCCGAAGACGCGGAAGGGAGGCTGGAGGTGCTGCGGCGCAATCTCGAGCATGCCGACGAGGGCCTGCACGGGCATTACGATGACGAGACGGACGAGACGGCCGCGCAGGTGGCCAAGGCCCAGCGGCTGCTCGCCGGGATGGTCCCCGGCGAGGAGGTCCTGACGGCCATCGCCAACATCTGCCAGGCAGCCGATATCGACGGGTTCCGGGGGGATCTGTCGATGCTGCGCGTCTCGATGGCGCTGGCGGCACTGGACGGCCGCGACGCGGTATCGGCCGTCGACATCGAGGAGGCGGCGGTGCTGTGCCTGCCGCATCGGCGCAAACCGCGGAAGGGGCACCGTGAATCCGGCAAGAAGCGGGAGTACGAGCTGCTGGGCACCGGCGAGTCGCATATCCGGCGGGCGATACACGATGACCGCAGAAAACCCGTGCCCGCGGCCGGCGATGACCGTGCCGGAGACGGCGGGGACGCCGACGGCAAGGTCCCGCAGCATCCGGCCGATGCCGGGTCGCTCGGCAGCGACATCGAGGACGTCATCACCCGCATCGGCGAGGTCTTCGAGACCATCGACCTCTTCGAGGAGGCGGCGCGGAACATCGGCCGGGCCACGGGCGACAGCGGCATGCGCAGGACAGCGGTCAGCAAATCCCGCTCCGGCCGGTATGTCGGCTCGCGGCTGACCGACGATAAGAACCCCGACCTGGCCTTCGACGCCACCGTGCGGGCGGCGGCCCTGCATCAGCGGCGGCGGCGCACCGGTGAGGACGGGGAACTGGCGGTGATCATCGACAAGTCCGACCTGCGGGAGAAGGTCCGGGAGGCGCGCAGCACGACCACCTTCCTCTTCGCCGTGGATGCCAGCGGCTCGCTGATCATCCGCAACCGCATGATGGCCGTCAAGGGCGCGATCCTCTCGCTGCTCAAGCAGCACTACGCCAAACGCGACCGGGTGGGCATCATGACCTTCAACTCCGAGGCCATCAAGATGGTGCTCCCGCCGTCGAAGTCGGTGGAGTCGGTGCACCGCATCCTCGACGACCTGCCGGTCGGCCGGAGGACCCCGCTGTCGGCGGCGCTGGTCTACATCAGCGACTACATGACGGTGTTCACCAAGCAGCATCGGGACGAGCAGTGCCATGTGGTGCTGGTCACCGACGGCAACGCCAACGTGGCCCTCGATCCCGACGACGAGGCGACCGACCCCCTGGAGGAGGCATTGGGGATCGCGTCGAAGCTTAGCATACCCAATGTCAGCTGGATCGTCATCGACACCGAGAAACCGTCTTCGGAAGTGCACAACGCCGAGCGTTTCGCGGACAAGCTGCGGGCCGACTACTACACACTGGAAGATCTGAGGGCCTGATATGGACGATGAACCGGCGATGACCATGGAACGGCTGCGGTCGATGTGCGTCGGCTGCGGCCGGTGCACCGCGAACTGCCCCTCGCACCGTCACGGCGGCT
Source organism: Candidatus Methanogranum sp. (assembly GCA_050309445.1). Classification (GTDB taxonomy): domain Archaea; phylum Thermoplasmatota; class Thermoplasmata; order Methanomassiliicoccales; family Methanomethylophilaceae; genus Methanogranum. The sequence goes on from JBNRMI010000013.1 coordinate 58,340, forward strand.
GCGATCCGCGGGCGGTGATGAACGGGGACGACAGCAGCGTCCGCGACTGCATCGGCTGCGGCGAGTGCTCCCGGGTCTGCGAGTTCACCGACCCGGTCCGGGTGATGCTCTACACGCGCTCCAAAGTGCTCGGCTCGGTGCTCCGGCCGGTCTACCGCGAGACGGGGTTCGTCCGCCCGCCCTCGGACCCGCCGGCCGGCTGGCCGGAGCCGGTCTGGGGCGACGGCGACCGGCTGATGACCGGGTGCATCGTGCAGTCGGAGGCGCCGTACCTCATCCGCGCCGCCACCGTGGCGCTGGACGCCATGGGGCTGGCCTGCTCCCCGCTGCCCGGGGACGCCTGCTGCACCTATCCGCTGCCCTTCCGGCAGATGCGGGAGGATGAACGCGACGCGATCCGCAGGGGCATCGGCGCATCGGCCGGAGGGAGGCGGATCGTCACCCTCTGCCCCGGATGCGACACCGAGCTGCGCCGGTCCGGCGCGGACGCGGTCAACCTGGTCAACTACGCCGCACTCCACTCGGAGCGCATACCCGCGCTCGGCCGCAGGCTGAGGCTGGCGATCGAGCCCGGCTGCCATCATGACCTGCTGCACGCGGACCTCGTCAGGGTCGTCGAGGCGACCGGCGCGGAGTTCATCGGCAACGGGTTCGGCTGCTGCGGCAAGAAGATCCCCGGGGTGTCCGAGAAGCTGATGGAGGAGCGTCAACGGGAGGCAGCCGGCGCCGACGGCATCATCGTCGCCTGCCCGATGTGCCTCACCCGTTACGATGCCGCTCCCGGCGGTCTGCCGGTGATGCATATCGCCGAGCTGCTGGCACTGGCGGCCGGTGATGCATCCTCCCTGCGCCTCCACACCATCCCCTGGAACCTGTGATGCCCGAATCGCAGGTTTATATAACGTGACGGTAATCGCCCCAACATCCGGGGCTGACAGGTGATTCGATGAAGGTTCTACACAACGACGGCAGGGTGGAGGAATGCGATGACGATCTGGATGTCCTCAGGCACACCGCGGCCCACGTCCTGGCGCAGGCGGTGAAGCGGCTCCATCCCGAAGCCAAGCTGGCCATCGGCCCCGCGATCGAGGACGGCTTCTACTACGATTTCGACATCGAGGGGGGTTTCACCCCCGAGGACCTCGAGGCGATCGAGGCGGAGATGAGGCGGATCGTCAAGGAGAACCTCAAAGTGGAGACCCACTCCCTCCCGCGCGACGAGGCGCTGGAGTACCTGCGGGGATGCGGGGAGGACTACAAGGTCGAGCTGGTCGGGGACCTGCCCGAGGACGCGCGCATCACCTTCTACAAGGAGGGCGAGTTCACCGACCTCTGCGCCGGTCCGCATCTGCTCTACACCAAAGGGGTGAAGGCCTTCAGGCTGACCGGCCTCGCCGGCGCCTACTGGCGCGGCGACGAGAAGAACAAGATGCTGTCGCGCATCTACGGCACCGCCTTCTTCAACCGCGAGGACCTGGAGAGGCATCTGGAGCTGATCGAGGAGGCCAAGAAGCGGGACCACCGCAAGCTGGGCCGCGAGCTCGACCTGTTCGCATTGCTCGAGGAGGGTCCGGGATTCCCCTTCTTCCTGCCCAAGGGCATGGTGATCAGGAACGCCCTGACCGACTACTGGCGGGAGGTGCACACCCGGGAGGGCTATATGGAGATCAGCACCCCGATCATCCTCAGCCGTCAGCTGTGGGAGACCTCCGGCCACTGGGATCATTACAAGGACAACATGTACACCACCCTCATCGACGACCAGGAGTTCTGCGTCAAGCCGATGAACTGCCCCGGCAGCCTGCTGCTCTACAAGCGCGGGGCGCACTCCTACCGCGATCTGCCGATCCGCGTCGGCGAGTTCGGGCTGGTCCACCGCCACGAGCGCTCGGGCACGCTCCACGGCCTGTTCCGGGTCAGGTGCTTCACCCAGGATGATGCGCACCTGTACATGACCGCCGACCAGATCACCGACGAGATCGTCGGGGTCATCCGGCTGATCGACGAGATCTACACCAGGTTCGGATTCAAGTACCATGTGGAGCTGTCCACCCGGCCGGAGGACAGCATGGGCAGCGACGAGGACTGGGAGACGGCCACCGCCGCGCTGACCGAGGCGCTCGGGGCCTCCGGCCTGGAGTACAAGGTCAACGAGGGCGACGGGGCCTTCTACGGTCCGAAGATCGATTTCCATCTCGAGGACGTGCTGGGCCGGACCTGGCAGTGCGGCACGGTGCAGCTGGACTTCCAGATGCCGCAGCGCTTCGACATCGACTACGTCGGCGCCGACGGCGAGAAGCACCGGCCGATCATGGTGCACCGGGTGGTCTACGGCTCCATCGAGAGGTTCATCGGCATCCTCATCGAGCACTACGCCGGGAGGTTCCCGGTCTGGCTGGCGCCGGTGCAGGTCAAGGTCATGTCGGTCTCGGAGCGGTCGCACGCGCACGCCCGCGGGATCGCCGACGCCTGCAGGGCGGCCGGGATCAGGTGCGAGCTCGACGACCGCGAGGAGAAGATCGGCTACAAGATCCGCGCGGCGCAGCTGGAGAAGGTGCCCTACATGCTCATCATCGGCGAGAAGGAGGTCGAGGCCGGCGACACGGTGTCGGTACGCAGCCGGGACGCGGGCGACCTGGGGGCGATGCGCACCGACGAGCTCATAGCCAGGGTCCGCGAGGAGGACCTGGAGAGGCGCGGCTGAGCTTCAGTCGAGGCCGCGGTACCCTTCCGTATCGATACGCAGGCTGATGCCCAGCTCTGAGAAGCGGACTCTCAGCGGTTCCGAGCACCCCAGCAGCAGCGGCGTCTCCGCGGGCGAGGTCTGGACCAGGGCGCGGTCCCCGTCCAGGCGGAACCTCACCCGGCGGATGCCGCAGATGCGGCGCACCGCCGCCTCATGCTCTTCAACCGCGCGCATCGCCGCCAGGTCCGCCGGCGTGCCGGCGGGCAGGCGGGTCAGCAGGCAGGTGTCCTTGACCGGATCCAGGCCCCGTCCGCGGATCCCGGCGACCACATCGGCCCTCCCGATGCCCAGCGTCTCCAGCGGTTTGAGGATGTCCAGCTCCGCGGCCGCCGCCCTCCCCGGGCGGTGCTCATGGAGGTCATCGAGGTTGTCGCCGCAGACGCAGGCGTCGAGTCCGAGGTCGGCGGCGACCTCCCGGACCGCGGCGTACACCGCATGCTTGCAGATGTAGCATCTGCGTTCGTCATTCCCCAGTATGCCCGGCAGGTCGTCCCATCCGAGCCTCACGACGACCATCGGGGCGTCCAGCGCCTCCGCGATCCCCGCCGCGGCGGTCCTCTGGATTTCGGATAGCATCGGCAGGTCGACGAAGACTGCGACATGCTCCCCGCGTCCGACGTCCATGGCGGTCGCGAGGATGTAGGTGCTGTCCAGTCCGCCGGAGAAGGCGATCGCCGTGCGGCCGGCCGACCGCAGGAAACCCCTCAGCTCCGCATCGGCGTCGGTCATGGGCATCATATCCCGTGCGGTCAGTGATGGAAGAGCCTGATGCCGGTGAACGCCATGGCGATGCCGTAGCGGTCGCAGGCCGCGATGACGTCGTCGTCGCGTATCGATCCCCCGGTCTGGGCCACGTACTCCGCGCCGCTGCGGCGCGCCCGCTCGATGTTGTCCCCGAAGGGGAAGAAGGCGTCGGATCCGACCGATACCCCGCTGAGCGTGGAGATCCAGGCGGAGCGCTCCTCCCGGGTCAGCGGTTCCGGCCGTTCGGAGAACACCCGCTCCCAGTTGCCGTCGGCGAGCACGTCCTCGTCGTATTCGGAGAGGTAGACGTCGATGGCGTTGTCGCGGTCGGGACGGCGCAGGCCGTCTTTGAAAGGCAGGTCCAGCACCTTGGGGTGCTGGCGCAGGTACCATTTGTCGGCCTTGTCGCCCGCGAGGCGGGTGCAGTGCACCCGGGACTGCTGGCCGGCGCCGATGCCGATGGTCTGTCCGTCCTTCACATAGCACACGGAGTTGGACTGGGTGTACTTCAGCACGATCAGCGACATCAGCAGGTCGTCGCGCGCCGACGGCGGGATGTGCTTGTTGGCGGTGGGGATGTCCCGCAAGACCTCTTCAGTGATGCGGACATCGTTGCGCGCCTGCTCGAAGGTGATGCCGAAGACATCCTTCCTCTCGGTCGCGGGCGGCACATAATCCGTATCCATGGCGAGGACGGCGTACCTGCCGCGCTTCTTGGCGCTGAGGATCTCCAGGGCGTCATCGTCGTAACCCGGGGCGATCACCCCGTCGGACACCTCCTTGGCGATCACCTCGGCGGTCGGTGCGTCGCAGACATCGGAGAGCGAGATGAAGTCGCCGTACGACGACATGCGGTCGGCTCCGCGCGCCTTGGCGTAGGCCCTGGCCAGCGGGGAGAGTTCCGTATCGTCCACGAAGCATATCCGTTCCAGGGTCGGACTCATCGGCGTGCCGATGGCGGCGCCGGCCGGGCTGACGTGCTTGAACGAGGCTGCCGCAGGCTGCCCCGTGGCCTCCCTCAGTCCGGTGACCAGCTGCCAGCCGTTGAGGGCGTCCAGGAGGTTGATGTAACCCGGCCGTCCGTTGAGCACCTCGATCGGGAGCTCCCCCTCCGCGGCGAGGATCCTCGCCGCGGAGGGGGAGCTCCCGATCGAG
>JBNRMI010000014.1:0-7647 GCA_050309445.1 Candidatus Methanogranum sp.
GGAGGGGGGGGGGGGGAGGGGGGGGGTAAAGGATTACGGGAAGGGTCCGGACGGGCCTGCGGCCCGTCCGGTCGCACCGCTTCCCGGGCGTCTTCAGTCGACGAAGGGGTTCTGACCCCGCTTGAGGTCGTTGTACAGCGCCACCAGCTCCTCGTCGGAGATGCAGCGGTGCAGCTTGACCGCATAGCGGCGGACCATGTCCAGCAGCTCGGCGGCATCCTCGTCCCCGAGCTCGATCCCGTGCTCCCCGAGCTTGGTCACCAGCGTGTTCCGGCCGGAGTGCTTGCCGATGACGATCGTCCGCTCCAATCCCATCTCCTCGGGGTCGTACGGCTCGTAGTTCTGCGCATCCTTGATGATGCCGTCGGCGTGGATCCCCGCCTCGTGCGCGAAGCAGTTGCTGCCGAGGAAGGGCTTGTGCACGGGGATCGGCCGGTCGGCCGCCACCGAGACGAACTCCGCCAGCGGCCGGAGCTTGATCGGGATGATGCCGAAGTCCTTGCAGAGCAGGTGCTTCGCGGCCATGACGATCTCCTCCAGAGGGGTGTTCCCCGACCGCTCGCCGATGCCCATGACCGTGGTGCTGGCGAACCTGGCGCCGGCCTCGATGCCGGCGATGCAGTTGGCGGTGGCCATGCCGAAGTCGTTGTGCGTGTGCATCTCGACGTCGATGCCGACGTCGTCGATGATGCGCTTGACCCTCTTGTAGCAGGTGGACGGCAGCTCCCTGCCGATCGTGTCGCAGTAGCGGAAGCGGTCGGCGCCGGCGTCCTTGGCCGCCCGCGCGAACTCGATCAGGAAGTCGATGTCGGCACGGGAGGCGTCCTCGCCGTTGCAGGAGATGTAGAGGCCGTGCGCCTTGGCGTGCTCGACGCTCTCCACCACCTTCTCGAGCACCCACTCCCGGCTCTTCTTCAATTTGTTCTCGATGTGGATGTCGGAGGACGACATCGAGATGGCCACCGAGTCGACGTCGCAGTCGATGCTGGTGTCGATATCGCCGATGTCGGCGCGGTTCCAGCCGAGGACGGAGGCGTTGAGCCCCATATGGGCGATGTGGCGGACGGCCTTCTTCTCGTCGGCCCCCATGGTGGGGATGCCCGCCTCGATCTGCTGCACGTTCGCATCGTCCATGAGCTGGGCGATCCTGTACTTCTCCACGTTGGAGAAGACGATGCCCGCGGTCTGCTCGCCGTCCCTGAGGGTGGTGTCGCAGGCCGCGAGCTCGAATTTGTCCAGGATGCTGTTTACCTCGTCATAGCTTTTCATGATAATAACCTCACAATGTGATAACGGATCCGTCGGGCTAAGCCCGGCAGACCGGATGTGTTCCTTGCAGAATCGAATGACATGATTAAGGGTTATCATTCTTAAACGTTTTCCCGGACGGCCGTCCGGGGCGGTCGGATTACGTCATTCGACGTACCTTCCGGTCAGATCCTGTACCGCAGGAGCGCCCCGGTGCCGCCCAGCGAATCCAGCATCCTCCCGCCGTCGTGGTGCTCGGAGACGATGACGATCCTCCCGTTCTGCGCCTCGACCGCCCGGACCAGTTCGTCCATGTCGGTCTCCCGCAGCCGCGAGTCGAGGATCAGCAGCGTCTCCACCGCCCCGGCCGCGGCGGCGGCCGCGACCTCGGCCGGACCGTAGGTGACCGCCCCGTCCTTGCCGATGCCGGCCATCAGCTCCTCGACCGCCTCCATCTCCGCCGCGGCCGCCGACTCGCGCAGCATCTCCGAACCCATGCCGGTCTTGATCAGCTCGTTGACCCCGGTCATGCCGCAGTGGCCGGTGTGGTACACGTGCAGGTTCTCCACGCCCTTGCGGCGCAGGTGCTCGGCCAGCGTCTCCTTCTCGAAGCCCGGCCCGAGGACCGCCAGCGGCATCCCCGGTTCCAGCACCGCCGCCAGCTTCTCGGTGATCTCGTCGTGGTAGGTGTCCCGGCGCCCCTTCTCGATGTACTGCTTGCCGGAGCGGCCGGAGCGGATGAGCGCCAGCTCCTTGAGCCCGTACTGCCTGAGCACGGCGACCGTCGCCTCGTCCTGGTCGAGCGAGACGAAGGCCAGGCGCGGCTTGTCGGTGTCGGCCACCGCGCGCTCGAGGCGGTCGAGCTGCGTCCCCCGCCAGTGCTCCTTGGAGAGCGTGAGCTTATCGCCCGGTTCGAAGACGACGGTGTGGTACTGTCCGATGTCCTGCGGGCCCGATTCGATGATCCCCAGCGCCCGCAGGCGCAGGTCGTCCTCGGAGAACTCGACCTTCTCCACCCTGATCCCCAGGGTCATGCGGCGCTTCTCGGCCTTCTCGGCGCGGATCTTGTCGGCCGCCTTCTCCTCGCGGCGGGTGGTCGAGGCGGTCACCAGGTCGCCCGCCTCCAGCACGTTGTACAGATGCCACAGGTCCTCATCGGTCTCCGGCAGCAGCCTGATGCTGCCGCTGCCGCGGTCCCTGCCGAGTATCTTCATGGCCGCTTCCTATGCAACCGGCGGTGATTAAGCTTATGCAGGGGACGGCGGACGTCCGAAGGCGGCACCCTCGGGGCCGGCGCACCCTCGGAATCGGCGGATGCCGGTCGGCGGCGTCGCGGGCGGATGCCGGGCATCGGGGGAAGGCGGCGGACCGCGGGATCCGACGGCCGGCGCCGGACGGCGGGCTCCTGAGGAGGCCGTCGGGACCGCGTTCACAGTCGCCGCGGGGAGCCGTTGTTCGATTCCAGACAACGGTTTCGGAGGGTTGTCAGCGCCCGACCCAATGCCTTATATACAATCCGCATCTCTGAAATTACTTTGATGGCACGCAGTTACTTGGTCCTCGGGGACGGGAGCATGTATGAAGGCGAACCCTTCGGTCATGATGCCCCCGCGTCCGGCGAGGTCGTATTCTCCATGGGGATGGGCGGTTACCAGGAGAGCCTGACCGACCCCGCGCACAGGGGTCACATCCTCGTGATGACCTATCCGATGATCGGCAACTACGGCACCGATGCCCGCTTCTCCCAGTCGGACGCGGTGCACGCGCGCGCACTGGTGGTCAGGGAGCACTGCGACGAGCCTTCGATGATGTACGGCGGCGGGACGCTCGACCGCCTGCTGAGAGATGCCGGCGTGCCCGGCATCGCCGGCATCGACACCCGCGGCCTGCTGGCGCATCTGCGCGATACGGGCGGGATGCGCGGGGCCGTCGTCCGCGGCCGCGCCGCGGTCGAGGCCGCCGCCGGCCGCCTGCGGGATGCCGCGGCGGATGACGGGGATCTCGTCGCCGAGGTCTCCTGCCGCGAACCGGCGGTCCATCGCGGGGGCGACGGCGGCCGGGTCGGGATCCTCGACTGCGGGGTCAAGCGCGGCGTGCTGCGCGAGCTGCTGCTCCGGCATGACGTGACCGTCTTCCCGCACGACACGCCCGCGGATGTCATCTCCGAATCGGGCATCGGAGGGCTGCTCGTGTCGGACGGGCCCGGCCGTCCCGATCATCGATCCTTCGCATCGACCGTCGTCGGGACGGTCGATTCGCTTTCAACGGAGATGCCGGTCTTCGGTATCGGCCTCGGCGGCCATGCCGTCGCCGCCGCCTTCGGCGCCGGCAGCACCGGCCTGGGCTTCGGCCACCGCGGCTGCAACCATCCGGTGCGCTTCGGCGGCCGCATCTACATGACCTCGCAGAACCACGGCTTCGCCGTCGACGGGGACAGCCTCGCCGGCACCGGCCTGGTCGTCGAGCAGGTCAACGTCGACGACGGCAGCATCGAGGGGCTGCGCCACGAGGACCTCCCCGTCTTCACCGTCCAGTACCATCCCGAGGCCGCCCCTGGCCCGCGTGACACCGCCTTCCTCTTCGGCAGGTTCGCCGACGCCGTCAGGGAGGGGAGGCTGTGAGCGGCGACCGTCGCAAGCTGATGGTGATCGGCTCGGGGCCGATCGTCATCGGGCAGGCGGCCGAATTCGACTTCTCCGGCACCCAGGCCTGCCTCTCGCTGCGCGAGGAGGGCTTCGAGACGGTGCTGGTCAACTCCAACCCGGCCACGATCCAGACCGACCCCTCGACCGCCGACCGCATCTACATCGAGCCGCTGCAGGCCGACGTGGTCGCGCGCATCATCGAGAAGGAGGGCATCGGCGGCATCGTCTCCGGCATGGGCGGTCAGACCGCGCTCAACATCTGCTCCGAGCTGGCCGAGAGCGGCGAGCTCGAACGCCTCGGCGTCGAGCTGGTCGGCACCCAGCCGGACGCGATCCTGATGTCCGAGGACCGCGAGCTGTTCAAGGAGGCGATGGAGCGCATCGGCGAGCCCGTCCCGGTCAGCCGCAGCGTCCGCTCGCTGCCGGAGGCGATCGAAGCCGTCAGGGCCATCGGCAGGTACCCGGTGCTGGTCCGCCCCGCGTTCACGCTGGGCGGCACCGGCGGCGGCATCGCCCACGACGAATCCGAACTGGCCGAGATCTGCGCCAGGGGCCTCGCCTACTCGCGCATCCACCAGGTGCTGATCGAGGAGAGCGTGCTCGGCTGGAAGGAGTACGAGTACGAGGTCATGCGCGATTCGGAAGACAACTGCATCATCGTCTGCAGCATGGAGAACATCGACGCCATGGGCATCCACACCGGCGAGTCGATCGTCGTCGCGCCCGTGCTCACCCTCTCCGACACCGACCATCAGCGGCTGCGGTCGGCATCCGTCAATATCATCCGCGCCCTCGGCATCGAGGGCGGCTGCAACGTGCAGTTCGCATTCAACCCCGAGGACGGGGAGTACAGGGTCATCGAGGTCAACCCGCGCGTGTCCCGCTCCTCGGCACTGGCCTCCAAGGCCACCGGCTACCCGATCGCGCGCGTCGCCACCAAGATCGCCGTCGGCCACACGCTGGACACGATACCGAACAAGATCACCGGCACGACCACCGCCGCCTCCGAGCCGGCGCTGGACTACGTGGTGGTGAAGATCCCCCGCTGGCCGTTCGACAAGTTCCGCACCGTCGACCGCCATCTGGGCACCCAGATGAAATCGACCGGCGAGGTGATGGCCGTCGGCCGCACCTTCGAGGAGGCGCTGCTGAAGGGGCTGCGGTCGCTGGAGATCGGCGTCCGCGGCCTGGACGGCATCGACCTCGACGAGGAGGGTCTCATCGACGAGCTAGAGCACGCCACCGACCGGCGCATCTTCGCCGTCGGCGAGGCGCTGCGCCGTGACTGGGAGCCGGAGCGCATCGCCGATCTGGCGCAATGGGACGTGTTCTACGTCAACAAGCTGCGGAACATCATCGCCATGGAGAAGCGCATCGCCTCCGAGGAGCTGACCCCCGCGCTGCTGGGCGAGGCCAAGGCGATGGGCTTCTCCGACGATTCGATCGGGAGGCTGATCGGCCGCGACCCGCTCGAGGTGCGCCTGGTGCGCCGGGCGATGGAGGTGAGCCCGGTCTACAAGATGGTCGACACCTGCGCCGGCGCGACCGCCGCCGAGGCGCCCTACTTCTACTCGACCTACGGCGGCAGCGACGAGGCCTCCGCCGGCGGCGATGCGAAGAAGGTGGTGCTGATCGGCAGCGGCCCGATCCGCATCGGCCAGGGCATCGAGTTCGACTACTGCTGCGTGCACGGCGTCATGGCCCTGCGCGAGGAGGGCGTCGAGGCGGTCATGATCAACAACAACCCCGAGACGGTCTCCACCGACCACGACATCTCCGACCGGCTCTACTTCGAGCCGCTCGACCTCGAGGACGTGCTCGACGTGATCGAGGCCGAGGACGCCGACGGGGTCATCTGCCAGTACGGCGGGCAGACCAGCGTCAACCTCGCTCTGGACCTGGAGAAGGCGCTGGCGGGCACCAGGACGGCCATCCTGGGCACCACGCCCAAACAGATGGACGCCGCCGAGGACCGGCGGCGGTTCTCCGAGCTGATGGACGAGCTCGGCATCAGGCAGCCGCGCTCCGGCACGGGGCACTCGTTCGAAGAGGCGCGGGCGATCGCCGAGGAGGTCGGCTACCCCGTGCTGGTGCGGCCGTCCTACGTCCTCGGCGGACGGGCGATGGAGATCGTCTACTCCGAGGAGGAGCTGAGGATGTACGTGGACACCGCCGTGCGCGTCTCCAGGCACCACCCGATCCTCGTCGACGAGTACCTGACCGAGGCGATCGAGGTCGACATCGACGCGGTCTGCGACCGCACCGACGTCTACATCGGCGGCATCATGGAGCATGTGGAGTACGCCGGATGCCACTCCGGCGACGCCACCATGGTCCTGCCGCCGTTCACACTGAGCGACGAGGTCGTCGGCCGGATGGCCGACATCACGGCGAAGGTCGCCCTGGCCCTGGGCATCCAGGGGCTGATCAACCTGCAGCTGGCGTACAAGGACGGGGAGGTCTACATGATCGAGGCCAACCCGCGCGCCTCGCGCACCGTGCCGTTCATCTCCAAGGCCACCGGTGTGCCGCTGGCCAAGATCGGCGTCAAGGTGATGCTGGGCAGGACGCTGGAGGAGCTGGGGCTGTCAGGGTACAGGCCGATCGACCACTACGCGGTCAAGGCGTCGGTGTTCCCCTTCCTCAAGCTGCCGGGGGTCGACTCGATCCTCACCCCGGAGATGAAGTCGACCGGCGAGGTCATGGGCATCGACGATGATTTCCACACCGCCTGCTACAAGGCGTTCACCGCCGCGGGGCAGGACCTGCCGGTGAGCGGCGGGGTGTACATCACCGTCAACGACGCCGACAAGGAGCGGGTGCTGCCGATCGCCGGGGACCTGCGGGAGATGGGATTCAAGATATACGCGACCAAGGGCACCTCCACCTACCTGCGCAACAACGGGGTGGAGACGACGACGGTGTTCAAGCTGGACGACAACCTCAACCCGAACGCCATCGGCATGATGCGGGCGGGCGAGATCGACCTGATCATCAACACCCCGTCGCAGAAGTCGGGCGCGGTGCGCGACGGCCACAGGATGCGCCGTCTGGCGGTCGAGCTGGAGATACCGTTCCTGACGACCGTCCAGGGGGCCGCCGCGGCCGCGGGGGCGATCCGGGTGGCCAGGGGCGGGGTGCTGCCGGTCAAGGCCACCGACGAGTACAACCTGCTGGTCTGAGGCAACGCGCCCGCGAAGAGGGGGCGACGATCGCCCGATGCATCATCGCTTCAGATCGAAGAATGCCGTATCCCCGTGAGACATCCCGGACATACTTCTTCATCCGGAGACCGGTTCCGACTCCGGAAACCGGGATAACCACGGATCATCATCCGGAACATGCGGAACGATGCCTGATTCAGTGAATTCTGCAAACGTCCGACCGCCGGACCCTTTCCGAAACGGGGTTATCCGCTGAATCCGGGCTCGATCTGCTCCTTCGCGGCCGACGGAATCCTCGGAATCGGCATGAAGCCGGTGCCGGTGCCGGCGGCGGCCGGGAACAGCCGCCGGGGCAGGGTGCGGAGCCGCCCGGCGCATGCTCAAGCAGGCGCCGGGCGGCTATACCCGGGCGGTATGCGGCGGGTTCTAGCCGGTTCACGCATCCGCGGATTCGGTTTCCCTGAGAACGATCCCGGACGCCGCATCGTCCGAATCGCCGGATCGGCTGAGGGATGGCCGCATGACCGGACGGATCCGCCGTCCCCGGTGCCGCTCCCGCCGGATTGACAGGACGCGACGCGGGGGAGGGG
>JBNRMI010000015.1:0-5159 GCA_050309445.1 Candidatus Methanogranum sp.
TCAATGATCCGTCATAGGGCGATTGTCATACTTTTTGCCGCAAGGACCGTGCTCTCGATCGTTCAGCAAAAGGCTCGAGCTCGATGGCCGGAGAGCTTAGATGCCCTCTTCGATCAGAGCAGGTATCGACTCCTCTTTCGCGCTACACAGCGGTCGGTAGAACAGACGGACGGATGCGTTATCTCTTACCTCGATCTCTGCCCGCCTCTTGCCAAGGGGGAGGGCGTCGGGCAGGGCTCCTCGCACATTGCCCTTGGCGCCGGCGCGCAGGCCCACCGCTATGCCGCCCTCGTTCACCAGGACGATGGACATCCCGCTCCAACCATCCTTCGATGTCGACCGCTGAACCTCCACGCGGATGGACGGAAGCAGCAGACGCTCTTCCTCATTGACCAGGGACCAAGCGTCGGCCATGGCGTCCCGCGACGGGCCCGGGGATGAGACGAAGGCCTTGTGCAAGTTCTTCCTGGTCTCGGCAAGGTCCCCTCCCAGCTCTTCCAGGGCCGATACCCTGCGCATCAGATGGGCGCACTCCGTCCATAGGGCTTCTCGTTCCTCGACCGTCCACCCCCGGGCGAGGACGGCTTCCCGAACCGCCTGGGCGGCCAGGGTGTAGCAGCCATCCCTGAGCAGCGCCTCCGCCCTGGCCAATGCATTCTGGGACGCGCTGTGCGCCTGTTCGTCATTCCTGACGCGCTCGATGTCCGCGACGATGATCCCTTCAGCCTCGCCCCTCAGTTCCTCAAGGGCCTGGAGGTCGTCATCGCTCAAACCGGACAGCGGGCGGGAGAGAAGCTCCTCCGCCATGGCGGGCCGGGACCCCTGCCTCAGCAGCGCGATGGCGCGAAGTGAATCGATGAGGTGGCCTATACGCTCCCTCCGCATCTCATGGCGCCTGACGGCGAGGGCCTCAATGACATCGCTATATAGCTCCCAGAATTGTTTGGGGGACGCCGTGCTCATGGCGTCCAGCGATCGGTCGATATCCGCCCCCGGCGTTCTTGAGCCCATATCTCGAAGCTCATCGATGATGGCCGTGCGGCGACGTTCCAGCGAACCTAGCAGCGGCTCCTCGGCCATCGATGGGGTCAGGATGGAGATGCAATGCAAGAAGTCCCCCCTCTCGAACGCCTCCTTGGCCGCTCTCACGTCGCGGGGCGGAACGGTCGAGGGCATCGATTCAAGGGCCGAGAGCGCGCGAGCGCGTATCTCGCCGACGGCCTTCAACACCTCTTCGTATCGGTCCGCCATCAGGTACGCCCAGCGCGGGCCGCGTTGAAGCGCGTCCGACACGGTCTGACGATCGATCCCCCATGAGCGGAGGTCGCCCCCCTCCAGGTCGGACAGGCGGTGCCTGGACTCGACCTCGTCCAGGTGGGCCTCCAGGCGTGGGGAGACGGCGTTGAACACCAGCTCGTGGACCATCCTTCCGCGCTCCAGCGCCAGCGATTGCTTGCCGCCGCGCATCTCGTCATGGGCCCTCTCCAGGAGCGCGTGCGCTTCCTCCACCAGCACCCCGCGTTCCTCCGCCTCCTCGAGGTACATCTCGGCCCGCTCGAGGTTCGTTTGCACCGAACGGAACAGCGCCAAGAGGCGTTCGCCCTCGCTGTCGGCGAAACGGACGGCCCTCAGGGCATCCTGGTACCGCAACTCGTTCAGCATCGAGGCAGCCCGGTCCAATATGCTCCTCGCCGAAGCGACATCGCAGCCCAGTCTTGAGCAGAGGTCCAGCTGGGAGGTTGTTTCCTTTATCCTTGCTCTCAGCCCCTTCCGGACGGCCCTGGACGCCGCCCGCTCGATCTCCTTGAGGGAGGACAGCGCCTCCTCATGCCTGCCTTGTTCGTAACTCTCCTCGGCCTTTCCCATCAGTGCGTGGACCTCGGGCATGTCGAGGGACAGGTCCTCCAGGAGCGCCACCAGGTCCCGCGCTTCCTCCATTCGGTCCGGTATGAGGCTGGCGGCCGCCAGGCCCTCCAGCTCCTGGAGGCAGGCGTTGGCCGACACCCTGGCGCCGTCGTACTTGCCGGCCTCGAACAGCCGCTTGGTCGCATCCAGCCTGGCCTGGGCGGGGTTCTTGGCCGGCAGCCCTGATTGGCCCAATGCCCTGGTCAGGAAGGCGATGCGGTTGTAGGTCTCCATATGGAGGGCGGAAGCCCTCTCCAGCTCCGCTCTCGCGTCGACCATCGTCGCATGGCATCCCACGATGTCGTCGGCCAGCAGCTTATGCGCCGCATCATCTGACAGTTTGCCGGCCCTCTCCACCCAAACGCCGTTCCGGCGGGCCGTGGCGATATCCCTGGAGAGGCGGGCCAGCAGGGAGGTCAGCTCGTCCCTGATGAGCTGCGTGGCGTAGCTGATGACGTCAGCGTACATCGCCGCCGTATCGGCGGGGTCCAGGGAGCGATGGGCGAGGGCCATCTTCTGCCCGATCGTGTTCGAGGTGCAGCCCAGCTCCCGGCTCAAGGCCATCAGTTCGTTCGCCTTCTGTCCCATCGCGACGGACGCGTCCCGCTGTCTGAAGATGGCCTCCTGCTCGACATCCCTGGCGATGCCCACCGCGTTGAGCAGTTCCCCCTCGCCCAGCAGCTGATGGGCCTCATCGACCAGGGGCGCGAGGTCGGAGAGGTCCACCGAGGGCGAGGAGATCCTCTTTGACGCGGACCGGACGCGCTCCGCCGCGGCCTCGGACGAAGCGCGTTGTATCAGGCCGGCGACTTCCTCCAGCTCCGACAGGGCGCGGTGTTGGCCGCTTCGGAAATCCTCCAGGGCGTCGAGCAGCCGCTGCCGCTCGCCCTCCACATCGGCCCCGACGGCGATCGCCTGTGAGAGGCTGGCGAGTCCCGAGAAGACCCTTCGGGTGCCGACATCGAGCATCAGGGCGTTCAAACGCTCGGCGGCGCCGGCCAGCAGGGAGCGCGCCTCATCGATCTTGCCGGCCAGGGCGAGCCTTCTCGACTCGGCGACCATCTCCGACGCCTCGCCCTGGGTCATATGGAGCCCCCTTACCGTGAGGAACAGCTCCCTGGTGCGGGCCAGCTCGTCGGCCAGGGCGAAGTGGCCGCTCAGGCCCGCGTCGAGCACGTCCCTGGCACGGTCCGTCAGCTCGAGCGCGGTGGACAGTTCTCGCCTTGCTAGCAGGTCGCGGGCCTCATCGAGCAGGGAGCTCGCCTCGGAGATGTCCACTCCCAGGCGGTGAGATAGCATGAGCCGGGGGCGGAGGGCCTGCATCGCCCTCATCAGCACCTCGGCGCGCGCCTCCTGCAGCGCCTCGCCTGCCCGGCGGAGCGGCTCCAGCACGATCGTTCCCACGGCATCCTCGCTCGAGCGCAGCTCTGCCCAGAACGTCGTCAGCTCCCCGCCCTTGTCCGCTACCTCGTCCGCTTCCGCCCTCAGGGCATCGATGCGCCGCCGCACCGCCTCGATCAAGATATCGTCGCGACGCCTTTCAGCTTCGTCCAGCCGCTCGAGCGCCCGCTCCGCATCATTGGAGCGCAATGCTTCCTCGGCCTCGTCGACCAGGTCGGTCAGGGCGTCGAGGGAGACCTCGGCGCGGGACGCCTGCTCCACCAGCCCGACGATCTCCGAGCTCCTTCCATCGAAGAGCGATCGGAATGGAGCTAGAACATGCTCCATCAATGCGTCGAGCTCCTTCCAGGCCGCCTCCGGCCCGTTGTCCGACAGATGCGGGAGGACCGTGTCGATATCTTCGTCGCTGACGTCCACCTGAAGTTCGATGGAGGCCGCGTATCTCCGCAGCTCCTTAGCCCGCTCCACCCGCTGCCTCAGCCGCTCCTCGGCCAGGCGCGCGACGTCGCCCCTGATGACATCTGCCAGCTCCAGCGCCTCGTGTGGGCGCTCGGACATGGCCAGCGCCTCTTCCAGGCGCTTCTCCAGCTCCTCGCTGCCGCCTATGGCCTCGATCTCCGTCCGGACCTGTTCGACGATGGTCGCCAACAGATTTCGCTCGAGGTCCCTCACCTTCTCCAGGCAGCGGTCGGCCTGTGCCACGGCAGCCGTGTGCTCCCGCTTGGAGAACGATTCCGAGGCGGCCGCCAGCGAGGCCTCGGCGTCGGTGACGTCGAGATTGAGCGCACAGGCGAAGGATAGCGCATCATGGGCGGCCTGCAGCCTGGCCTCGGCATCCCGCCGCTCCTTGGCCAGCTCCCTGGCCTTCTGCTCGAGCTGTTTGGTGAGCTGAAGCTGCTTCAGGTAGTCGCTGCTCAAGCTTCCCTTCCCTCCATGGCCATGGCTGTCCCCGGAATGGCCTGGAAATCCCCGTGGCCATTCTTAATGATTTGCCCGTGGTTCAGCCCGCTGACTACTTGTTCATCCTGACGAACGCGACACGCTCCAGCACCAGGTCCTCCACCATGTCCTCCGGGACCGCCTTGAGCTCGTCGGGAGATATCCCGAACCTGATCGCCTTCTCGACCGATGCGTCCAGGACGTCGTCGTCGCGGACCAGCCCGAGGCGCTCCAGCGCCGCGTTGGGGTCCTCGACGTTGAAGAACACCAGGGCGATGCGCTCCATCCCCAGCTTGATCCCCATCTTCTTCATCGCCTTGGAGATCTGACGCTCCCCGGAGGCATACAGCTGCGTTTCCAATACCACCGAGCCGGATACGTTGTCGCCGCGCTCGAACGCCCTGGTGGCGTGCATCGCGGCGGAGACCAGGTGGTCCTTCCCGCAGATCATGTCGGCATCGAGGGCCAGGCCCTCACCGCCGTTCAATTGGCGCAGGGCATCAATGAACGCCTCCACGTCGCCAACCTGTCCGCGGGCACCCAGAACAGTCGTCTTGACCATGCTGAGCGGGAATCGGACGGTGCGCATATAAAAAATTCGCTGGACCATGCCACATGGTCGTATTCGCCGCATCGTCCTGCGGATCTCGATGTTCCCTTCTGCCCGTGTACGAAACATTAATAGCCAGGTGGGAAATGGCACACTCACGACCGTCCAGGCGGTAATGGGTGCAGGCATGACAAAGGACAGGGTAACGGTGGCGTCCCCGGCCACGCTTTCCAACCTCGGCTCGGGCTTCGACGTGTTCGGTCTCGCCCTGAACGAGCCGTTCGACGTGGTGGATGCTAGAAGGACGTCCGAGCGCGGTGTCGTCATCGACGGCATCGAGGGCAGAGGGGCGGAGAATATTACG
>JBNRMI010000016.1:0-2791 GCA_050309445.1 Candidatus Methanogranum sp.
GCGCCCTCGAGGTGTTCAGGGATTCCGACCTGATCATCGCCATCGGCACCAAGTTCTCCGACCGCACCTTCACGGCGCACACCGACCCGGTCAACTGCCGGGTCATCCACATCGACATCGACGCCACCGAGTTCGACAAGCACGCCCGCCACCACTCGGTCAACCTGCTCTGCGACGCCAGGGAGGGCACCCGCCTGCTGCTCGGGGCCCTCGGCGCGGAGACCGGTCACCGGACGCAGTGGGACGACAGGATCCGCAGCACGAAATCCAGGTGCGCCTGCGATTTCAACTACGACTGCGAGCCGATCGTGCCCCACAAGGTGATGCACGAGCTCAACAAGTTCCTCGACGGCGACATCATCGTCACCACCGATGTCGGCCAGAACCAGATGTGGGCGATGCACTACCTCGACATCCGCCGTCCGCGGCAGTTCATCTCCTCGGGCGGGTTCGGCACCATGGGCTTCGGCCTGCCGTCCGCCATCGGCGCCAAGGCCGCCCGGCCGGAGGCCGATGTGGTCACCGTCACCGGCGACGGCGGACTGCTGATGGTCATCCAGGAGCTGACGACCTCGGTCGCCGAGGACCTGCCGGTGGTCATCTGCCTGCTCAACAACGGCTGGCTCGGCATGGTCAAGCAGTGGCAGAACCTCTTCTGGAACTCCCGTTACAGCGAGACCGAGCTGCAGGACGGCCCCGATTTCATGAAGGTGGCCGAGGCGTTCGGCGCCGAGGGCATCCGCGTGGAGCGGCCGGGCGAGATCCGCGACGCGTTCGAGCAGGCCTTCGACTGCGGCCGCACCTGCCTGGTGGAGGTCATGGTCGACCCCGACGAGAACATCACGCCGATGCTGCCGCCGAACCCGGCGCTGCCGATGATCAGGGGGCGCTGCAGGTTCTGATCCGCGAAGTCGGATGACGGCACGGCCCGTGCGATATGTTTTAGTGTAGGGAGGGGATTTGGGCACAACATTAGGTGAAGCCATGAAGATATACCATGATTCGGATGTGGACCTGACGGTCCTGAAAGGCAAGAAGATCGCCGTCCTCGGCTACGGGTCCCAGGGCAGGGCTCAGGCCCTCTGCTTCCGCGACTCCGGCCTGGATGTCACCGTCGGCGTCAGGCGCGACGGCCCCTCGTGGAAGCTCGCCCAGGAGGACGGGCTCAAGGTCGCGGAGTTCGCCGACGCCGTCAAGGGCGCCGACGTCGTGATGATGCTCCTCCCCGACGAGGTGCAACCCGACATCTACGAGCAGTTCGTCGCCCCCAACCTCAAGCGCGGGGCGGCGCTCGAATTCGCCCACGGGTTCGCCATCACCTACAAGCTGATCGAGCCGCCCGCCGACGTCGACGTGATCATGATGGCCCCCAAGTCGCCCGGCGCCATGGAGCGGGTGCAGTTCCTCGAGGGATTCGGCGTGCCCGCCCTCGTCTGCATCCACCAGGACGCCACCGGCAAGGCGATGGAGACCGCGCTCGCCCTGGCCAAGGGCATCGGCGCCACCCGCGCCGGCGTCTTCGAGACCACCTTCGACAACGAGACCAAGACCGACCTCTTCGGCGAGCAGGCCGTGCTCTGCGGCGGGCTGACCGCGCTGATCCTCGGCGGGTTCAAGACCCTGGTCGACGGCGGCTACCCGCCCGAGATGGCCTACTTCGAGGTGCTGCACGAGGTCAAGCTGATCACCGACCTGGTCAACGACGGCGGCCTCATGGGTATGTGGAACGGCGTCTCCAACACCGCCGAGTACGGCGGTCTGACCCGCAGGGGCCGCGTGATCACCCCCGAGTCGATCGAGGGGATGAAATCGATCCTCGCCGAGATCGAGTCGGGCAAGTTCAAGGATGACTGGCGCGCCGAGTGGAAGGCCGGGCTGGTCAACCTCAAGCGGATGGAGGATGACGAGAGCAGACTCCAGATCGAGGCCACCGGCAGGGAGATCAGGCACCTCTTCGAGAGGAAGGACTGAACCGGGGGCCGGGTGGCGTCATGGCCGGGATCCTGATCCGTGCAGCCGGCGGCGAGTACGCCGCCGAACTGGATGACTCGGATATAGCCAACGCCGTCTGGCTCTCGCTGCCGCTCCGCGTCCGCATCAACATGCTGGGCGGGCAGATCTACTTCGAACTGCCGGTCGAGGCCCGGATCCCCGCGGAGCGGGAGACGGTCCTCGAGGCCGGCGACATCGCCTACTGGCCGGGGGCCGGGGCGCTGTGCATCTTCTACGGCCCGACGCCGCTGAGCGGCGATGACCGGCGCCCGGTGTCCCGGTACCCGGTGGTGCGCATCGGGCGCATCGAGGGCGACTGCTCCGGCCTGGAGCGCGCCGGCGACCGCCGGAGCATCATCATCGAACGCCGGATCTGAGCTCAGATCACCGTCAGCCCGCGGGGGAAGCCCGTGAGGCGCTCGGCGCCCCCTTCTTTTATCAGGCAGGTGTCCTCGATGCGGATGCCGCCCCTGCCGGGCAGGTAGATCCCCGGTTCGGCCGAGACGATGTTGCCGGCGCGGAGCACCTGCTCCGAGCGGTGATGGACGGAGATGCCCTGATGGACCTCCATGCCGATGCCGTGGCCGAAGGTGTGGATGAACCTCCCCCTGAACTCGCTGGCGTCGATGATGTCACGGGCGACCTTGTCCGCGGCCGCGGCCGGGGCGCCGTCGCGGTACTCCGCGAACCCCGCCTCCTGCGCCGCCAGCACGACCTCGTACGCACGGCGCAGCTCGTCATCGGGCTCGCCGAAGAAGACGGTGCGGGTCAGATCCGAGCAGTAGCGCCCGTATCTGGT
>JBNRMI010000017.1:0-6733 GCA_050309445.1 Candidatus Methanogranum sp.
GGGTTCTGGAGCGCATACGGCAGGGAGTGCATCGGCTACGGCGGGGAGGTGACGCTCGCCGGCGTCCCGCGCCCCGGCGGGCCGGTGCCGGCGGTCCTGCGCTATGACGGCGGCACCGCGGTCATGCTGCGCGGCGACTACCTGGTCGCCGCCTACACCGAGGCGATGGATCTGGCCGTCGCCGTCTGCCGGGAGATGGGCATCCCCCGCGAGGCGGTCGTCGAGGGGCTGGAGTCCTTCGGCGGCGTGCCCGGCCGCGGCGAGATCGCCGCCGGCGACGGCGTCACGCGCGTCATCGAGCGCAACCCGGGCATCTCGGCCGCCTCGGCGGCCTGGACGTTCGCCGCCCTCGACCGCATGGGGATGCTCGCGGATGCGGTCGCGGTCGTCGACCCGGTCGACAGGAAGGTGTGCGACAGGATGGACGCCGGCGAGATCGGGCGCATCGCCGCCGGTTACGGCGTGCCGGTGCTGCACGCGGACGGGGGCGTCCGCCCCGCCGTCCCCGCCGGCGCCCGCACGGTCATCGAGTTCGTCAAGGAGGGCTACCGTTGAGCTTCAGGGTCATGCATCCGCGGCCGAACCCGATCGTCGCTGCCATGTACACGCTGCGCGACATGGACGTCGACGTCATCGTCGTCCACGGCCCGGCCGGATGCGGCTTCATGGCCTCCCGGCCGCTGGAGGAGGCCGGCATCAGGGTGGTCGCCTCGGCGATGGGCGACGACGACCTGATCTTCGGCGCCTCCGAGTCGCTGATCGCCACGCTGAGGGAGGTGCGGGAGCGCTTCGACCCGCGCACGGTGGCGGTGGTCGGCACCTGCGCCAGCATGATCATCGGCGAGGACATGGGATCGGCCATCGCCCGCGCCGGACTGGACTGCAATGTGCTGGCGGTCGACTGCCACGGCTGCATGGGCGCCAACACCGAGGGCGCCGTCCGCGCGCTGCGCGCCGGCCGCGACGCCGGGCTGATCGCGCCGGAGGAGACCGAGCGGCAGATCGGCCTGATGCGGGCCGCCACCGAGCTCGAGCGGCGGGAGGGCATGGCCGCCCGCAGCTACCTCGAGCCGTCGCGCGGGCTGACCAAGCTGCGGGCCGCCTCGCGCATCATCGAGGTGCTCGCCGCGGGCGGCAGGGTGGCGGTGGTGATGCTGGCCAAGAAGGAGCTCGCCTACCGCTTCGCCGACCTCCTCACGGCGGTCGACGACGCCCGCCGCAGGCTCGGCGGCGAGACGCTGCTGGTCGCCAACCTCGACCGCGGCAGGGGGCTGCCGCGCATCAGGGGCTACTGCGACGACATCCTCTCCGACCTGGAGGCGCACGGGACGGTGCTCGACGGCACCGTCGGCGGCCTGGACGAGTACGCCGTCGCCGGCGCGGCCGCCCGCGGGCTGGTCGACGGCTTCGCCCCCGACCTCACCGTCGTGGCGGGTATCTGCCACGCCTATCCGGGGCTGGCCGCCGGCGACATCCTCATCTCGGACCAGCCGCGCCAGCTGGCCAACTACCTCTCCCGCGGACTGGAGGCGGTCGGCGAGGTCGCCAGCCACTCGCTGGTGATGGGCGCGCGCGGCATCGTGCCGCTGGAGACGGCCGAGACGCTGCGCGAGCTGCTGGAGGGGAGATGAAGGGCGTGGTCGTCGCCGGCGCCGGCAGCGGCGTCGGCAAGACCGCGATCGCCACCGGCCTGATGGCCCGGCTCTCGCGCGGATACAAGGTTCAGGCCTTCAAGGCGGGACCGGACTTCATCGACACCAAGTACCATGCCGCCGCCACCGGGCGCCCCTCCCGCAACCTCGACTCCTTCCTGATGGACGGCGACGTCATCCGCAACCTGGTCGGCTGGGCGTCGAAGGACGCCGACCTCTGCATCGTCGAGGGCGTCCGCGGGCTGTACGAGGGGATGCACGGCGACGGCGACATCGGCTCGACGGCCCATCTGGCGAAGCTGCTGGGGTTCCCGGTCGTGCTGGTGCTGGACGCGCGCTCGCTGACCAGGAGCGCGGCGGCGATCGTCAACGGGTTCAGGTCGTTCGACCCGGAGGTGGACATCGCCGGCGTCATCCTCAACAAGGTCTCCGGTCGCCAACACGCGGCCAAGCTGGAGACGGCGATGGAGCGGTACACCGATGTCAGGGTGGTCGGCATGGTGCCCCGGGACGACGGCCGGGCGCCGCGGCAGCGGCGCATCGGGCTCGAGGCCCCGGAGCTGCCGGGGCGCGCAGCGGTCGGACCGCTGGCCGAGCTGGCCGAGGCGGTCGATACGGACGCGTTCATGGAGGTCGCCGAGCGCTGCGGCGCCGTGCTGCCCGACGCCTCCCCGTACGTGCGGCGCGACTGCGGGCTCACCGCCGCCGTGCCGGTCGACGGCGCCTACTGCTTCCATTACCGGGAGAACCTGGAGTGCCTCGGAGCCTCGGGGATCCGGGTGCGCACCTACAGCCCGGTCGCCGGCGATCCCCTGCCGGACGCCGACATCCACTACCTCGGCGGGGGCTTCCCCGAGGCGCACGCGGCCGAGCTGGCCGCCAACCGCGATTTCCTCGAGGGGCTGGCCGCCGCGGCCGCCGACGGCGCCCCGGTCCTGGGCGAATGCGGCGGCATGCTGACCATGTGCAGCTATCTGGAGGCCGGCGGGACCCGCCACCGGATGGCGGGGATCCTCGACGCCGCGGCCTCGGCCGACGGCGGCCGCAGCGGCCCGTCCTACATCCGCGCCGAGGCGCTGCCCGGCAACCCGCTGTCCGCGGGGGAGGTCCGCGGCCACATCTACCATTACTACAAGGTCGACCGCCCGGACGGCGCCCGCTTCGGCTACCGGGTGCTGCGCGGCACCGGCGCCTTCGGCGGATACGACGGCCTCTGCGCGGGCAACGCCGTGGGCACCTGGATGTACCGCCACGCGCTCTCCGAGGATGATTGGGCGGCGGGGCTGGCCGGGAGGGTGCGATGACGGCGATACGTCTCGATACACCGCAGCGCATCGGATGTAATCGACAGTTGGCTGTATCAACCAAGTTATATAGACGATACGGGATACGAAACGGCATACGGAACCGGCCCAGGGCCGGACAGGTGATGAGATGATACACTTCATAGGAGCAGGCCCCGGGGACCCGGAGCTTCTGACGGTCAAGGGCAAGCGGCTGATCGACGATGCGGACACGGTGGTCTACGCCGGCTCGCTGGTCAACCCCGGGGTGCTCGCCGGCTGCCGCCCCGGCACCGAGATCCACAACAGCGCCCATATGGATCTGGACGAGGTCATCGGCGTCATGGCGGCGGCGCATGCCGCCGGCAGGAAGGTGGTGCGCGTGCACACCGGCGACCCCTCGGTCTACGGGGCGATCCGGGAGCAGATGGACCGGCTCGACGGGCTCGGCATCGGCTACGAGGTGGTGCCGGGCGTCAGCTCGGTCTTCGCCTGCGCCGCGGCGCTGAAGAAGGAGTTCACCCTGCCCGATGTCTCGCAGACGGTCATCCTCACCCGCATGGAGGGCCGCACGCCGGTCCCCGAGGGGGAGAGCCTGGCCGAGCTGGCCGCACACCGGGCCACCATGGCGATCTTCCTCTCGGTGGGGATGATCGACGACGTCGCGGCGCAGCTGATCGCCGGCGGCTACCCGCCGGAGACGCCGGCGGCGGTGGTGCACAGGGCCTCCTGGCCCGACCAGGAGGCGGTCGTCGGCGACCTGCGCGACATCGGCGCCAAGGTCGCGGCGGCCGGCATCGCCAGGACGGCCATCATCCTCGTCGGCGGCTTCCTCGGCGACGATTACTCGCTGTCCAAGCTCTACGATCCCGGGTTCACCACCGGATACCGCCAGGGGAGGCCGGCCTGAATGGCGGCCGGGAGGCTGGCGGTCGTCGGCTTCGGCCCCGGCGGGCCGGAGCACATGACCCCTCTGGCGCAGCGGACGATCGCCGCGGCCGAGGTGGTGTTCGGCTACACCGCCTACATCGGGATGATCCGCGACGCCTTCCCCGCCGACAAGGAGTACGTCTCCACCGGCATGAGGGGGGAGGTCGAGCGCTGCCGCGCGGCGGTCGCCGCCGCCATGGAGGGCCGCGACGCGGCGATCGTCAGCAGCGGCGACTCCGGCATCTACGGCATGGCCGGCATCGTCTACGAGGTGGCGGACGAGATGGGGGCGGACATCGAGATCGAGGTGGTGCCCGGCATGACCGCGGCCTCCGTCGCCGCCGCCGTGCTCGGCGCCCCGCTGATGCACGACACGGCGCTGATCAGCCTCTCCGACCTGATGACCCCCTACGACCTGATCATGAAGCGCGTCGACTGCGCCGGGCAGGCGGACTTCGTCATCGCGCTCTACAACCCCCGCAGCAGGAAGCGGACCGCCCACCTGACCGAGGCCGCGGATATCCTGATGCGACACCGTCCGCCGGAGACGCCGGTCGGCATCGTCCGGCACGCCGGACGCACCGACGAGACCTCCGCGATCACCACCCTGGGGGAGCTGGCCGATGCCGACGTCGACATGTTCTCGATCGTCATCGTCGGCAATTCGGGCACCTACGTGTCCGGCGGGCGCATGATCACCCCGCGCGGCTACCGCGACGCCGGGCGCATGGACGGGGTGATCGGCTGAGCGGCACGCTGTACGGCATCGGCGTCGGCCCGGGCGACCCCGGGCTGATCACCCTCCGGGCCAAACGCGTCATCGAGGCCTGCCCGGTCGTCGTCGCCCCCGTCCGGGCCGAGGGCGAGCACAGCACCGCGCTCGGCATCATCCGCTCCGAGATCGATCTCTCCGGCAAGCGCATCCTCGAACCCGTCTTCACCATGAGCGACGACCCCTCCGACTACCTCAGATGCGGCGACGCCGCCGCCGAGGCCATCGTCCGCGAGCTGGAGAAGGGGGACGACGTGGCGATGATCACGCTGGGCGACATCTCCGTCTACAGCACCTTCATGTACACAGGGGGTTACGTCCGCGGGCGCGGTTTCAGGACCGAGACCGTCCCGGGCATCCCCTCCTTCTGCAGCGGCGCCTCGCTGGCCGGCATCCCGCTGGTGATGGGCGACGAGGGCCTGGCCATCGTCCCCGCGGTCAGGGGCAACCCGCTGGTCGGCCGGGCGCTGGACCTCTTCGACAACGTCGTGGTGATGAAGGCCGGCCGCGAGCTGGACACGCTGGCGCGGCTGCTGGAGGAGCGGGGCATCCCCGCGGACGGCGCCACCGTCGTCAGCAACGCCGGCATGGAGGGCGAGTACATCGGGCCGCTCGACGCCTCGCGCGATCACGGGTACTTCACCACGGTGATCGTCAAGAAGGGGGGTGCCGGCAGATGATGCGCCCCTTCCTCATCCGCCCCGACGGCCGCAGGGCCGTCGTCTTCGGCGGCGGCCCGGTGGCGCTGAGGAAATGCCGTTATCTGGAGGGCTACCGCATCAGGGCGGTGGCCGCCGAGGTCCTGCCTGAGATATACGGTCTCGCCGAGGAGGTGGTCATCGCCGACCTCGACGCCGGCAGCGTCGCCTCCGAGCTGGAGGGGGCGTTCATCGCCGTCGCCGCCACCGGCGACAAGGAGCTCAACGCGATGATCCGCGACACCGCCGCCGGCAGGGGCGTCCTGGTCAACTCGGCCCACGGGGGCGGCGACCTGCTGAGCCCCTCGGTGCTCGAGCGCGACGAGTACACCGTCGCCGTCTCCTCGCGGGGGAGCGCCCCCGCCTTCCCGCCCTATCTGATCGAGGTGCTCGACGGGTTCCTCGACCCCGGCTACGACGCGATGATGTCCCTGTTGAAGGAGCTGCGCCCGGCGGTGATGTCGCAGGTGCCGGCGCAGCATGACCGGGCGGAGCTGCTGGCCGGCATCCTGCGCGACCCCGGCATCTGGGAGCTGCTGCGCGCGGGCGGGCGCGCCGAGGCGCTGGCCGCCGCCATGGCGAGGGGAGGGTTGCGGTGATCGTCAGCCTGCACGTGACGCACCGCTCGGCCGGGGACATCTCCGGCCTCGGCGAGGTGCTGCCGTCGCTCGAACGCAACATCCGCGAGCGCATCGGCACGCTGGCCTCCGTCGAGGAGCACGTGATCGTCAGCACCTGCAATCGTTTCGAGCTCTACACATCCACACGCGACCGCGCCGGCACGCGCGAGGCGCTCGAGGAGGTGGCCCGGCGGAGCCTGCCGTTCGGCCGCGAGGGGCACACCGCCTTCATCCTCGAGGGCGAGGGCAGCGTCGGCCACCTGTTCCGGGTGGTCTGCGGGCTGGACTCGCTGATCGTCGGCGAGGACCAGATCCAGCACCAGGTCCGCGAGTCATACAACGACGCCCGCGGCAACGGACATGCCAACGGCACGCTGGCGCGGCTGTTCGACCGCGCCCTCGCGGTCGGCAAGCGGGTGCGCTCCGAGACCGCGCTCAACAAGGGGGCGGTGTCGGTCGGCTCGGCCGCGGTCGAGCTGGCCGAGGAGCGGCTCGGCACGCTCGAGGGCAAGACGGTCACGGTGCTGGGGGCCGGCGACATGGCCTCGGTCATCGCCGCCAACCTCGCCGGGCGCGGCCCGCACGCCGTCTTCGTCTCCAACCGCACCTTCGGCCACGCCCGCGAGCTGGCCGACCGCCTCGGCGGCAGCGCGGTCAGCTTCGACCGCAAGACCGACGCCGTCGCCGACAGCGACCTGGTGCTGGTGGCGACCGGCGCCCCCCACCCGGTGATCCGCCGCCCGGACGCCGAGGCGGCGGATCACCGGGTGGGGGGCGC
>JBNRMI010000018.1:0-59480 GCA_050309445.1 Candidatus Methanogranum sp.
GGCCGCCGGGCGGGCGGAGGAGGCGCCCGGCGATGACGGGGGTCCCGCCTCCGACGGGGTCCCCGGATCAGGCGGCACGGCGACCGCTCCCCCGCCCGGGGGGTGCGACGGGGACGGGCCCGCGGCGACCGCCGGCAGGGTCGCCGACGACGCCGCGGCAACCCTGGGCCGCGATGCGGTGCTCGCCAGGGTCTCCGACTTCCTGGACGGGGCCGGGGAAACGGAGGCGCTCCGCCTGCACGGGATCGCCGGCGTCACCGGGCCGCGGTCCCCGCTGTCGCCGAGAAACACCGGCAGGCACAGGGGCTCGAGGATACCCTGGGGGAGGGTCTCGGATCCCGCCTTCGATGCCACCGTGCGTGCGGCGGCACCTTTCCAGAGGATCAGGGAGCGGGGCGGGCTGAGCATCAGGATCGAGGCGCAGGACATCCGCGAGAAGATCAGGACCAGGCGCAGGGCCGGCTCCTTCATCTTCACGGTCGACGTCAGCGGCTCGCTGGCGGACAGGGGCCTGCTCGGCCCGGTGCAGAACGCGATCAGGTCGATGCTGGCCGAAGGCTACGTCAAACGGGACCGGGTGGCGCTGGTGACGTTCAGGGAGAGGACGGCCGAGATCGCGGTGCCGTTCACCCGCTCGGTCGAGCAGATCTGCGACACCTTGGGGCAGACGCCCGCCGGCGGTTCGACGCCGCTCGCCAACGCGCTCATCGTCTCCGGTGATTACGCGGTCAACTACCTCCGGAAGCATCCGGGGGAGAAATGCTACATCATCGTGATCACCGACGGCGGCCCCATACTGCCCGCCCGCCCGGGCGCGGAGCCGGTGGAGGAGCTCGAGCGCGTCACCGCGGCGGTCAGGCACCCCGACGTCGAGTGGACCGTGATCGATTCAGGGGACGGATCGGAGGACGGCGGCAGGTACGATGCCCGCATGCTCGCCGGGCTCCTCGGCGCCAGGTGCATCGGCATCGGCGACCTCGGTGAGTACTGACACCGGAACCTCCGGCATCATCGGGCCGGCCGGCCGCTGCCGGACGCATCGGAGAGGGTGCAGGCGCGGAACGGCGGCACATACGGGCCAGAAGGGGGAATGGTAGCCTCGCGCAGATTCGAACTACGGTCGCAGGATCCAGAATCCCACATGATTGACCACTACACTACGAGGCTGTGGTTGGGGCTTAGCACGGAGTACTTTATAATGTTTTTCACCCGGAACGGGTGCGCATCCGCACCCGTATCCGGTTTCAGCGCACGGCTTCCCGGACCTTGGCGAAGATATCGTCCATCCCGCCGACGCCGGCGATGGTCACCAGCACGCCCTTGCCCCGGTAGTAGTCGATGAGCGGCAGGGTGTTCATGCGGTAGACCTCGAGCCGGTTGCAGACCGTCTCATGGCAGTCGTCGTCCCGCTGGTAGAGCGGGGCGCCGCACTTGTCGCAGACGCCCTCGACCTCGGGCCGGCAGTGGGTCAGGTGGAAGACGCAGTGGCAGGTCGGGCAGCTGCGCCGCTTGGTCAGCCTCTCGATCAGTTCGTCATCGTCCACATCGAGGTTCAGCGCCAGGTCGATATCGATCTGCTCGCAGAGCGCATCGGCCTGCTCCACCGTCCGCGGGAACCCGTCGAAGATCACGCCGGTCCCCTCCTCCAGCGAGCCGATCTTCTCCATCATGAGGTCGATGATCAGGCTGTTCGGCACCAGCGCGCCGCTGTCCATGTAGCCTTTGGCCTTGACGCCCAGTTCGGTGCCGTCCCTGACCGCCTCGCGGAGCATGTCCCCCGTCGACAGCCTGACATAGCCCAATTCCTCGCTGAGCTTCTCGCCTTGGGTCCCTTTACCCGATCCCGGGGGGCCGAGCAGGACGATCTTGGTCTTCATGCCGTCAGGGAAACGGATTGCTGTTAAAAAGATTGTCCACGGGGTCGTCGCCGGAGGTCGGGAAGTCGTGATATAATGTATAATCGTATACATTGATAGAAATAAATATACATACTATGTCCTCATAATCCCGGATGATAACATGTCTGCGGAAGATATCACACCCGGCAGGAGATTGGCAGAGGAGCTCAGAGGCGGCGTCATCATGGACGTCACCACCGCCGAACAGGCGGCGGTCGCCGAGGATGCCGGGGCCTGCGCCGTCATGGCGCTGGAGCGGATCCCGGCGGACATCCGCGCCGCCGGCGGGGTGTCCCGGATGAGCGACCCTGCGATGATCAGGGGCATCCAGGATGCGGTCTCCGTCCCGGTGATGGCCAAGGTCCGCATCGGCCACTTCGTCGAGGCCAGGATCCTGGAGGCGATCGGCATCGATTACGTGGACGAGAGCGAGGTGCTCTCGCCCGCCGACGATGTGCACCACATCGACAAGACCGGTTTCAGCGTGCCGTTCGTCTGCGGGGCCCGCGACCTCGGCGAGGCGCTGAGACGCATATCCGAGGGCGCCTCGATGATCCGGACCAAGGGCGAACCGGGCACCGGCGACATCATCCAGGCCGTCAGGCACATGCGGGCGATCAACGCCGACATCCGCTCCCTGGCAGCCACGCCCGCCGACGAGCTCTACGAGGCGGCCAAGCGGATGCAGGTGCCGCTGGAGCTGGCCGCGGAGGTGGCGGAGCACGGGCGGCTGCCGGTGGTCAACTTCGCCGCCGGCGGTGTGGCCACCCCCGCGGATGCGGCGCTGATGATGCAGCTGGGGGCCGAAGGGGTCTTCGTCGGCTCGGGCATCTTCAAATCCGGCGACCCCGTCCGGCGGGCCAGAGCCATCGTGGAAGCCGTCCACCACTATGACGACCCCGAGGTCCTGGCCGAGCTGTCGGAGGACCTCGGTCCGGCGATGGTCGGCATCAACGAGGGCGAGATCGCCGTGATGATGTCCGAACGCGGCCTCTGACGTCCTTCCCGCGACATCGTCCCGGGGTGCGCCGATGCGCCCCCGGGAATCGCCCCATAGGTATCCGTTTTATAATCTGGTATACTATTGAGGGTGATTGGTGTTCAATATGGAACAGAGAATCATAGACGAGATAGCGAACGTGGTCGGGGCGGACGGCTATTCCACGAGGACGGCCGACCTGTACACATACGGGTTCGACGCGTCGATATTCCACAACACCCCGGATATGGTGGTGAGGCCCAGGACCACGGAGGAGGTCTCCGAGGTCATGAAGATCGCCTACCGCGAGGGCATACCCGTGGTCCCCAGGGGCGCGGGCACCGGCCTCTGCGGTTCCGCCGTGCCGATCAAGGGCGGCATCGTCATGACCATGCAGGGGATGAACAGGATCAAGGAGATCAGCGTGGCCGACCTCTGGGTCGACGTGGAGGCGGGATGCGTCTACAACGACCTCAACGCCGAGCTCTCCAAGCACGGCTTCTTCTTCCCGCCCTCGCCGGGCTCCGGCGAGGCCTGCCAGGTGGGCGGCATGGTGGCCACCAACGCCTCCGGCATGCGGGCAGTCAAGTACGGCGCCACCCGCGATTTCGTCCTCGGCCTGACCTTCGTCAAGGCCGACGGGGAGATCGTGCGCAGCGGGACGAGGACGATCAAGGACTCGTCCGGTTACCAGCTGGCACGGCTGCTGGTGGGCTCCGAGGGCACGCTGGGCATCATCACCGAGATCACCTTCAAGCTCACTGCGAAACCCAAGTTCTCCGCGTCATGCCTCTGCGGCTTCGAGACGCTGTCGGGCGCCGGCGAGTGCATCGCGGCGATCATCGCCAAGCCGCTCATACCGGCCTCCTGCGAGCTGATGGACAGCGTCAGCATCTCGGCGGTCAACAGCGCCCGCGGCAACCCGCTGCCCGACGTCAACTCGCTGATCATCGTCGAGGTCGACGGCGAGTCCGAGGAGATCGTCCGTCGCGACCTCAAGGTCATCGAGGAGATCGCCACGGGCATCGGCGCCATCTCGATCACCCCGTCGCACGACCCGGCCGAGATCGCCAGGTGGACCGACGCGAGGAAATCGGTGATGACCTCGCTGTCGGCGCTGAAGCCCGGTTTCTCCTCGGTGTCCCTGGCGGACGACATGGGCGTACCGGTATCGAAGGTGCCGCAGGCGGTCAGGGCGTTCCAGGAGATCGCCGGGAAGCACCGCGTCACGGTCGCCACCTACGGGCATGCCGCCGACGGCAACCTCCACACCAAGATGCTGATCGACCCCACCGACAAGGACGAGTGGGAGCGGGGCATCCAGGCGGTCGAGGAGATCTTCGATGTCTGCATCGGGCTGGGCGGCACCGTCACCGGCGAGCACGGCGTCGGCATCGCCAAGGCGCCGAGCTTCCAGCGCGAGCGGGCCTCGGTGCTCTCGTCGATCAGGGCGATCAAGCGGGCGATGGATCCCAAGAACATCCTCAACCCCGGCAAGCTGGAGCAGTGGGACGGATCGATCCTCACCCATCTGCGCTACCCCTGCCCGGGGGTCGGGTGCCGGGACCTGAGCGACTGCGGCTGCCCCTGCCAGGAGTGAGCACCCCGCGGCGGCCGCCGCATGCGGCCGCCCCGAAACACCTTACCGTCCTTCTCAGAGCGGATACAGGTACAGGAACGCCAGCTGCGCGATGCCGATCGCCATCATGACGGCGAAAACCTGCCATTTCCAGGCGATGATCTTCGAACCGTCCAGCGGCTTGACCGGGATCATGTTGAACACGCCGAGGAAGGCGTTGAGCCAGGCGAGATAGAAGATTATGCCTGAAGCCAGCCCGGTCGTGTTGATCCAGGCGACGATGGCGACCGCGCCGATGACGAAGTTGACCATCGGCCCGGCCAGGGAGATCTTGCCGCTCTGCTCCCGGGTGATGTCGCCCTCGATGTACACTGCGCCGGGTGCGGCGAAGAGGAAGCCCATGAAGGCGGTGAAGACCGCCATGGCCAATCCGAAAGGATAGGCCCGGAACTCGGACCAGGCCCCGTAGTACTGGGCCACGTACTTGTGCCCCAGCTCGTGGGTGAGGAAGCTGCAGGCGACCAGGAAGCACGAGAGGACCAGGAGCATCAGGAAGCTGACGACGGGGTCCTCGTGCAGACGGCTGCCCCTGTTGAGGAGCACGGCGAACGCCAGCGAGAGGGCCGCGACGGCGGCGGCTATGTGCAGGATCTCGGTCCTGCTGAAACGCAGGCGGTCGCCGCCGCCCCGGTAACCCGGGTCCACTCTCCTCAGCCCGTTCATGTCCATGTTCCCGCGAACCGCGTCATCATTTATAAATATAGATATGCGGAGATACGGGCCATGTCCAAGGTCAGAACCGCGCACGGCAAGCGGCGCTACGCATGGTGCGACGGCTGCGGCACCCTGTTACTGGGCGACCGCTGCTCGCGCTGCGGTGCCGCCGGCAGGCGGTTCGAGGTCAACAGCCCCGGCGACATCCGCCCCTGCACGGGCGACAGCCTCGCGATCCTCCGCGACCTGTTCATCGGGGCGTTCGGCACCTTCGCACCCTTCGAGGGCCGGGCGGTCTTCCTCAACAAGATACCCGGCGAGGACCGCACCGACGAGGTCGTCGCCCACGGGGAGGTCGTCGGGGTGATGCTCTTCGACGTCGCCGCCGGGAGGCTGAGGCTCGAGCTCCGCCAGCCGGGCGCCGACCTCCTCGCCGACGCGGCGACGTCGAACATCGTGTCCTTCGGCGGCGCCGGCGGTCATCTGAAGGGCAAGACCCTGCCGGGCGAAACGGTCTCCGGGGTGCTCGGGGACTTCCGCGCCGGCGACCCGCTGATATTGAAGCGGGGTCCGCGGACGGGGACGGGCATCGCCCTGGCCGACAGCGACGCGATCCGCACGGCCGACCGCGCCTTCCGCGTCCGCGACCTCAGTCCGCAGGAGGGGCGGCCGCGGTCGCCCCGGTCCGGCAGGAGGACGTTCATCGCGGCCAACCGCGACCGCCTGCTCGGACTGGAGGCCGCGGCGGTCAGCGACATCCGCTCGTTCGTCAGCGGCAGGGACCTGCCGGTGACGGTGTCGTTCTCCGGCGGCAAGGACTCCCTCGCCGCCTACGGCCTCGCGTCCAGGGCGGTCGGGGACGTCGACCTGCTGTTCATCGACACCGGGATCGAGTTCCCGGAGACGGTCGATTATGTGGAGCGGTTCGCCGCCGCGGCCGGCGAGACGCTGCACACCGCCCGGGCCGGTGACGCCTTCCGGGAGAACGTCGGCGACTTCGGCCCGCCGGCCAAGGACTTCCGCTGGTGCTGCAAGGTCTGCAAGCTCGGGCCGGTCTCCGAACTGATCGCCCGCGAGTACCCGCGCGGCACGGTCACGGTCGAGGGCAACCGCGGCCTCGAGTCGTTCTCCCGCGCGCGGCTGGGGTTCGTCTCGCGCAACCCGTTCGTCCCCGGTCAGATCAACCTCAACCCGATCCGCGACTGGACCGCGGCCGAGGTCTGGGGCTACATCTGGATGCGGGGCTTCGAGTACAACCCGCTCTACGATATGGATTTCGAGCGCATCGGCTGCTACCTCTGCGCCTCCTGCCCCTCCGGCGAGTGGAGCAACGTCGCCCGCACCCATCCCGGGCTGTATGAGGACTGGGACCGGTATCTCAGAGAGCATGCCGCGGCGCAGGGCCTGCCCCCGGAGTACGTCGACATGGGCTTCTGGCGCTGGAAGGTGCTGCCGCCCAAGATGGTGCGGCTGGCGGAGGGGCTCGACCTGCGGCTGGAGCCGGCCCGCGGCCGCAGCATGGAGCTGAGGATGACCAAGGGCGCATCGCCCTGCGCCGCCGGCGGCTACTCGGTCGAGGCGGTGGCGGTGCTGCCGCGCAACCGCGACTTCTCCTACACCGCCGATGCCCTGAGCACGATCGGCGAGGTCCGCTACTCGCCGGAGTTCGAGACGGCGGTGCTGCGCGCGCCGCAGGGGCGGGCCAAGGTGTTCGGCGGCGGCCAGGTGTCGATCGTCGCCGAGACTCCGGAGGCGGCCGGGCAGCTGTTCGAGCGGACGGTCAAGGGCCTGCTCCGGGCGCAGCTCTGCACCCGCTGCGGCATCTGCGCCAAGAGCTGCCCGCACGGCGCGATCGCCATCGACGGCGGCATGCGCGTGGATCCGCGCCGCTGCACCCGCTGCGGCGCCTGCGAGCGGTCGTGCATGGTCGTCCACTACTTCGACAAGATGACCGTCGTCTCCCCGGGCACCGGCGGGGCCGGTGCCCCCGGGAAGGTTTAATAAATCCCCACCGTCTGGCGGTGGCATGGACATGCTGCTGGCGACCGCCGCCGTCATGGCGTTCCTGCCGACGCTGCTGCTGATGTACGCCGTGCTGCGCAGATACACCTACCCGGCGGTGAGCCAGCCGTTCTTCAGCGATCCCTCGCTGTTCCTGTTGTTCACCATCGGCCTGGTGGCGGGCACGCTGCTGCTGACGGTCTACACCTATGTCCTGGAATCCCCGATCTACCAGCTGCTGCTGGCGCTGATCGAGGTGCTGGCTTTCGTCGCCGTCTTCAACCTCAAGCGCTTCCGCGGCGGCTCGGACACCGTCTTCTACGGGTTCGGGTTCGGTCTGGGGACCGGCTGCATCTTCGCCCTGGGCCTCATCTTCTACGTCGCACGGACGGCGGCGGGCCTGGACGAGGGCATCGGCCTCGCCGGGTACTCCCTGCTGATGATCTACGGCCTGGTGCACATATTCGCGTTCTCGGCCATCGGCACCACGGTCGCCGAGGGCATCGCCCGGCACCGGGTGGCGGAGTTCGCGCTCCAGGCGCTGCTGTTCAACGCGGCCCTGGTCCTGGTGATGTTCGCCTCGATGAGCGCGTCGGGGGATCTCATGATGTGGCTGGCCGCACTGGCAGCACTGGCCATCGCCGTCGGGTACTTCTACCGCAACGTGGTCCTCAAGCTGTCGCGGGTCGTCCGCGACGTCCTCAGGGCCGAGGGGAAGAAACGGGACGATATCCCGCGCTGATGACGTTCAGCCCCTGTAGCGTCCGGGTCCGACCTCGGCGACCAGGCAGCGCCGGTGCATGCCCTCGAGGAGTTTCCCGGCATCCCGCGGGTCGATCTCGGCCACGTCCTCGAGGGTGAAACTGCCGTGGATCGCGGTCAGGCCCTCGGCCAGCAGCTCCATCCGCTCCTCGGTCGAACCGCATCGCTCGTACCTGTAGGCCAGGGTCGACACCGGGTCGGCTTCGCGGACGCGTTCGATCCGGCCGTCGTCCTCATCGTCATCGGGGGCGAATCCGTGCAGCCGGCCGATCGCCTCGCGGCACACCGACTGGGACCGGTCGCTGAAAAGGCGCCGGCAGCGGCGGTGCTCGCAGCCTCTGCTGCAATAGGGGCAGTCGGAGCTGAGATTATGCTCGTCGATGATCCGCAGCCGCGAGCAGTACGGGCAGGGGACGACCGAGTAGATGCGATCACCTGTACCCGGTGAAGACGAGCGCGGCGATGCAGCAGCCGAACCTGCCGGTCGGCACCCGCAGCTCCTCGATGACCGTGCGCACCTCGCCCAGACCGACGCCCCTGATCCGCGCCATCTCGCGCATCTTGTCGCGCAGCTCGGCATCCAGGTCGACGGCGGATCCGTGCAGGTGCCCCTCGGCGACATAGCCGCCGCGTCCGTCGGTGCGGTAGGCGTAGGCGATGCCGGCGGCGATGACCTCGCCCTCCGTCCCCCGCATCTGCGACATCACGCAGTGGGTGACCGCACCCATGTCCAACTCGGACGGTTCGGTCGCAACCGCCCCGATCGGGATGACCGATGATACCGCCAGCAGGTTCTGCTCGGCGATACCGGCCCCGATCAGGGCGATATCGAAGGCGTTCAGCTCGGAGACCTCGCTCGAGGCCTTGCCGGAGGTTGTGAAGAAGCTTGTCGGTACCAGCATGCGATCACCCGTACAGCTGGCGGAAGGTGTCCCCGCACTCATCCCGGTCGGTATCCTGCACACGGCTCTCCATCTCCGCCGCCTCGTTGAGGAGGGGCTCCAGGTCGACCTCCAGACCGGGTATCAGCTTGGACAGCGAGGCGATCAGCGCCGCCGATGCCCGCGGGTCGGGCATGCCCGGGTTGGCCGGGCAGAGCAGCGCCAGCATGTCGATGCCGCGGTCGGCGCATTCGTAGAGCATCACCCCCGTCGCGCCGTGGACCAGCCCGTCGGAGAGGATGCCGATCCCGGCTTCGCGTGCGCGGGAGAGGGCGGCCCCGCCGGACCCGCAGGCGACGATGCCGGGATCCGACGGGTCATCGGGTTGGTCGCAGCGGCCCACGCCCTCGATGGAGATGATCTCGGAGACGCCGAAGCGCTCCAGCACATCCAGGACCGCGAGGGCGATGCCGCGGCTCATCTCGGGCCGCGGGGTGACCTCGGAGGTGACCACCACGAGGTGGCGCCCCTCCTCCGGACGGTGCCCGTACAAGCGGATCGGCGGATAGGGCTCCCCGCCGTGGATCAGCGCGTAAGGGGGGAGGTCGTGCGAGGCGATGCCCGCCACGTACTCCATCTCCATGGCCTTGGAGATATAACTGGCCAGGATCGAGCCCACCAAGCCGACGGTCGGGAACCCGATGACCGCCACCGGGGACACGAATCCGGATTCCTGCATGCCCAGCACCTCGAATTCTGACATCAGGCCTGCTGTAGTCCTACTGAAACTATTAATTTAACGCATCGACTGTCCGACCGCGGTAGCAATGAACGCGGAAAGGATATCATCATCAAGCACGGCCGGCGGCATCCCGGTGGCCGCCGAGCGCATCGCCGGCTCCCGCAGCGCCGGGTACATGGTCGCGGTCGACACCGGCTCGCGGGACGAGCCCGCCGAGATGCAGGGCATCTCCCATCTGCTCGAGCACGTCGTCTTCAGGGAGACCCGCAACCGCACCTCCTATCAGATGGCGAAGGAGATCGAGGGGGCGGGCGGCGAGCTCAACGCCTTCACCGCCCGGGAGCTCACGGCTTACCACGCGGTCACCATCCGGGAGACCGAGGACGTCGCCCGCGAGATGGTCGCGGACATCGTCGCCAACCCGCTGATCAAGCCGGAGGACGTCGAACTCGAGCGCAGGATCGTCCTGCAGGAGCTGAGCATGATCCGCAATGAGCCCGACGTGTACATCCGGGACCTGTTCTCCGAGCATATCTGGCGGGGCCATCCGCTCTCGCAGGACGAGGGCGGCCCCGAAGAGATCGTCGAGGCCATCGGCACCGAGGACCTGAGGGAGTACTACGAGGAGCGCTACGGGTCGCCCAACCTGGCGGTGTTCGCCGCCGGGGACACCGACGCCGACGAGGTCGCCGGCTGGGCGGAGGAGGCCTTCGACGGCATGGCCGGCAGGCGGCCGTCCCGGCGCACCGCACCGGCTCCTCCGCGGGCCGGGTACAGCTTCACCGCCAACGACTCCGACCATATCCACGTGGGGATGGGCTTCCCCGCCTGCCGTCCCGACGACGCGCTGCGGGTGCCGGCGCTGGTGCTGAGCGCGATGCTCGGATCCGGCACCAGCTCGCGGCTGTTCCAGGAGGTGCGCGAGAAGAACGCGCTGGTCTACTCCGTCTACTCCACGGTGGAGCAGTACACCGATGCGGCGGCGATGGTCGCCTACCTCTCCTGCACCGCCGGCAACGCAATCGAGGCGATCGAGAAGGTGGCCGCCACCTATGCGCACTTCAAGGCCGAGGGCATCGCGGAGGGCGAGCTGGAGCGGACCAAGCGGCTGCTGAAGGGGGCGTACGTGCGGGCGATGGAATCAACCGAGCACCGCATGTACCGGCTCGGGCGCGAGTTCATGCTGACCGGCCGCTGCGAATCGCCCGCCGACCGGCTGGAGGCGGTCGAGGCGGTCACCGCCGAGGAGGTGATGCGGGCGGCCGAGGGCATCCTCGCCGCCGACCGCCTCAACATCGCGGTGCTGGGCGGCGATGACGGCGGCTTCAGCCGCTACGATCCGTCGCATCTGGAGATCTGAGCCGCTCCATCATGTAGAGGACGGCGTTGACGGCGGGCCCCACCGCCGCCTCCACCTCCTCGGTCATCGTCTCGCTCATCGTGACGATGTCGGCGACCTCGACGGCGACGAAGATGACCTTCTCGGGCATCGTGGACGGGTCCATCTGCTCGCCGATTCTGATCGCGGTGGCGAGGTTGATGTCGTGGGCGAAGGTGTTGCCGACCGTGTCCTCGAAATCGTCGAGGTCGTAGATCATCACCGTGCCCGGAGGCTGTCCCCCGGTCTGGATGGCATCGGTGACGATGACATGCCGGTAACCGCGGATCAGCGGGAGCAGCTCCAGGCCGCCGACCGCCTCCTGCATGGTGTCGACACCCTCCATCCCGAGGTCCTCGATCCTCTGGGCGATCTCCAGACCCACCGCGTCGTCGCTCATGATCGGGCTGCCCAGCCCGATCACCGCGATCCTGTCGTTCAGTGCACGCTCCATGAATACCGCCCGGCGGACGCGTCCCCGCGGACCCGCCGTCTCCGTCGCCGAGAGTGCGTTCACGGTATTATTGATATGCCCCGGGGCGGGCGCATCTGGCCGGAGCCAACGTTATTTGAACCCCCGGGCCGATGACGGCACGTGGATATCAGGATCAGGACCGAGCAGGTGATCAACGGCAAGGTGGTCACCCACAGGCAGCTGGAGGCCCTGAGGGCGGTGGCGGTCAACGGCAGCATGGCCGCCGCGGCCCGGCAGCTGGGCATCTCCGTGCCGGTGGTGCACAAGTACATCGGGGCCGTCGGCGAGGCGGCGGGGGCGCCGGTGACGCGGTCCACCCCGGCCGGGACCGTGCTCACCGCCGAGGGCGACGAGATCCTGCAGATCTTCGAGACCACCGAGCTCCGCTGCTCCGACGATCACGGCTTCACCATCTGCTGCAGCCCGGTCACCAGCGACCTGATCATGTCGGTGCTGTCCTCGCTGAGGATGACCGATGTCGAACTCGTCATCTCCGACGACCGGCACAACCTGAGGATGATGAAGGAGGACCTGGCCGACTTCGCCGTCATCGATGACCCCCTGTACCTGTTCGATGCCGAGGAGTTCGAGGCGATGGAGGTCGGCTACATGGGCATGACCTTCGTCGACAACGGCGACTCGTTCATCAGGTACAGGTACGGGGCGCAGCGGGTGGCGTTCATGTTCCTCGACACCATGGGGCGCAAGTACAGCATCGACTCGGAGACATTCTCCCTCTCGGAGCTGCTCGGTTCGAACAAGAGCTTCTTCGTCGACGAGTTCCTCCTGCTGAGGAAGGGGATGCGGCTGAAGAGCGCGGTCGATCCCAAGATCCTCCGCCACTCCATCACCGCCATCTACCGCCGCGAGACGCCGCAGGTGTCCCGGCTGATGAAGGCCCTGCTGTCAAAGGATATAAAGTGACATTTAACCTAAAAGGTAATGCCGATGCCGGGACGTGTCCAGTTTTTATATATGTTGAGCTTGATGGACGCTTCCAGGTGATTATCACGGAACTTAAAGCTAATCCGGAATTCGAGACGCAGCTCGCAGGAATGGGAGCCGAAGACGTCAAGATGTGCTTCCAGTGCGGTACCTGCACCGCCGACTGCCCCTCCGGCAGGCGCACGTCGTACAGGGTGAGGAAGCTCATGCGGATGGCGCAGCTCGGCCTCAAGGAGGAGATCGTCAACAGCGAGGAACTCTGGGAGTGCTCCACCTGCTACACCTGCGTGGAGCGCTGCCCCCGCCAGGTGCCGATCGTCGACATCGTCATCGCGCTCAGGAACATCGCGGTCAGCGAGGGCCACATGCTGCCCAACCACAAGCCCACCGCGACCAACTTCTACGGCATCGGCCATGCGGTCACGGTGTCCGACAAGGTCAAGGAGCAGAGGAAGGCCATCGGTCTGCCCGAGCTGCCGCCCACGGTGCTCGTCAACAGCACGGCGATGGAGAATCTCGGCAAGATCCTGAAAGCCACCGGCTTCGACAAGATAGTGGAGTGATGATACATATGGCGAAATACGCATTCTTCCTAGGTTGCATCGCGCCTCTGAGATACCCCGGTGTGGAGAAGTCCACCCGTGTCGTCTGCGAGAGGCTCGGAATCGAACTCGTCGAACTCGACGATGCCAGCTGCTGCCCCGCACCCGGTGTGATCAGGGCGTTCAGCAAGACCACCTGGCTCGCCGCGGCGGCGAGGAACCTGGCACTCGCGGAGGCCCGCGGCCTGCCGATCGTGACGATCTGCAACGGCTGCTACGGCTCGCTCTTCGATGCCGCCCACGAGCTCAACGGCAATGCCGAGGCGCTCGCCGAGGTCAACAAGGTCCTGGCCGAGATCGGCATGGAGTACAAGGGGACCACCGAGGTCTTCCACTTCGCCGAGGTCCTTTTCAAGGAGGTCGGCATCGAGAGGATCAAGGAGGCGGTCACCAACCCCTTCGAGCACAATGTGGCGGCATTCTACGGATGCCACTTCCTCAAGCCCAGCAAGATCAAGAACCTGGACGACCCCGAGGATGCCAACATGCTCGAGGCGCTGATCGAGGCCACCGGTGCCAAGTGCATGCCCCGGAAGCAGCCGATGCTGTGCTGCGGCGCGGGCGGCGGTGTCAGGGCCGGGTTCTCCGACGTCGCGAAGGAGTTCACCAAGACGAACCTCGAGAACATCACCGCGTCCTCGGCGAACTACATCGTCGACATCTGCCCGTTCTGCCACATGCAGTTCGACACCGTGCAGAAGGACCTCGGGTTCAGCATACCGGTGCTCCACCTCTGCCAGATCTACGGTCTGGCCATGGGCATGTCCGAGGAGGAGCTCGGATTCTCCGCCCACGTGGTGCCGGTCACCTTCTGAGGTCAAAACGAGGGCTCACGCCCTCTTCCTTTCTTTTCCATCGCATCTGCCGTGCGCAGGCATCCTCCGGATATCCGTTTGTACGCCAAATATTATATACAAGCGGTACTGACCATAGTAGGATGAATTATTACATTTATGGTATATTCAAAACATCTGGATATCTGCGGATTTAAGAATGGACCCCGAACAAATCTTTTAATAGAATCAGCAGATGTACACTCAATTCCGAGCAGGGAGCATCATCATGACAGGAACGAAATCCACGCGGAGATCCAAGGGCGGCGCCGGCCGCAAGGTGAAAGATAAATGGAAGGCGAAGGAGTGGTACACGATCCACGCGCCGCCGATGTTCAACGAGTCCGTGATCGGGGAGACGCCCTCCGCCGATCCCGCGAGCCTCATCGGCAGGACCTCCGAGGTCACGGTGCAGGATCTGACCGGCGATTTCTCCAAGATGCACATCAAGCTCAAGTTCCGGGTCAAATCGGTCGACGGCCACGACCTGAAGACCAGCTTCACCGGGCACGAGTACACCAGTGACTACGTCAGGAGGCTGACCCGCCGCAAGAAGACCAAGACCGACCACGTCGTCGACGTGACCACCTCCGACGGCTTCAAGGTCAGGGTCAAGACCATGTCCATCGCGGACAAGCGCATCCAGGCCTCGCAGGAGGTCGGTATGAGGCAGGTCATCGAGGCCACCCTCCTGGAGACCGGCTCCGCCATGACCGTGGCCGAGTTGATCAAAGCGGTCATCTCCGGCGATCTGGGCAAGGACCTCGCCAGGGCCTGCCGCGTGGTCATCCCGATCAGGAGGATCGAGATCAAGAAGACGGAGATCCTCGAGGTCGGGGAGAACGAGCCCGAATCCATCATCAGGGAGGAGCCCGCGGAGGCCGCAGAGCCCGAGGAAGAGGCTCCCGAGGCCGAGGAGGACCCCGAAGAAGAGGGATCCGACGATGCCGAGGAGGACGAGGAGTCCGACGAGGATGACGACTCCGATGAAGAGGAATCCGACGAGGACGATGACTCCGATGAAGAGGAATCCGACGAGGAAGAGGCTGACTGAACCGCCTGGACACCTCCCCAAACTCTTTAAACCTAAACCAATTCCCCCATCCCACGTGCCGAGGTGGCTCAGCCTGGTGGAGCGTCGGACTCATAGGGTTCTGGTCAACAGACCTCTTCCAGGGAAATCCGAAGGTCATGGGTTCGAAACCCATCCTCGGCACCACATTTCTCCAGATCCCCGCTGCATCGGGACCCGTTTCCCGCGGGCATCCCGCAGCGGCCGCGGATCCGCACCGAGCATCTGGCCCGTCATCCTGCGCGTCTGTTCTTTTATACGCGCAACACGGTCCGATGCATGATGAGAACGATCATATTCAGCGGCAAAGGCGGTGTCGGCAAGACCTCCGTGTCGATGGCCACCGCCATCAGGGCCGCCAAGGACGGTCACAGGACGATACTCATGAGCGTCGATTCCGCCCATTCCGTCGGCGATGCGCTCGACATGCGGCTCGGACCCGAGATCGTCAATGTCGCACCGAACCTCGACGTCCTGGAGTTGGACATCCTCCATGAGATGCGGACCCGGTGGTCGGCGATCAGCGACTACGTCGCCGAATTCATGGTCTCCCAGGGCATCGACGACATATCGGCCGACGAGATGGCGATCTTCCCCGGGATGGAGATGGTCGCCGCCCTCTTCCACATGCTCCGGTTCAGGGACGACGGCCTCTACGACGTGGTCATCATCGACACCGCCCCCACGGGCGAGACGCTCAGGCTGCTGAGTTTCCCGGACGTCTCCGACCTCTACATCGACAAGATCTACGGACTGTTCCGGAAGGTGGTCTCACTGGCGCGTTACACCGTGGGCAAGATCATGAACCTGCCCATTCCGTCCAAGGCCTTCATGGCGGACATGGAGGGCATCAAGCAGAACATGGAGCGGGTCAAGGGCATACTCGAGGACCACGAGCAGACCACGATCAGGCTGGTGCTGACCCCCGAGCGGATGTCGATCGCCGAGACCCGCCGCGCCTACACCTACCTGTGCCTCTACAACAAGACGGTCGAGTGCCTGGTCGTCAACAAGATCTATCCCGACTCGGCCGATTCCCCGTTCATGGCGGAGCGGCTGGAGGTTCAGGAGCGCAACCTCGCCGAGATTCGCCAGTCGTTCGCGCCGCTGAAGGTGCTGGAGGCGCAGATGCTCCCCGGCGAGCCGCTGGGCCTCGAGATGCATGAGAGGCTGGCCTCGATGATCTACGGCGACGAGGATGCCGTCGGGGTGTATGTGACCGAGAATCCGATGTTCTTCGACACCGTCGACGGGGAGGATCTCCTCCACATCAAGATGCCCTTCGTCGATAAAGGGGAGATAGAACTCTTTAAAACCAGGGATAACTCTATTATCATCCAGACGGGCGACCACCGGAGGACGGTCAGCCTGCCTTTGTCTCTGAGGGATTCGGAGATGATGGGGGCGGA
This sequence comes from Candidatus Methanogranum sp., assembly GCA_050309445.1. Taxonomy (GTDB): domain Archaea; phylum Thermoplasmatota; class Thermoplasmata; order Methanomassiliicoccales; family Methanomethylophilaceae; genus Methanogranum. Next base: position 16,271 of record JBNRMI010000018.1, read on the forward strand.
GTTCAACGATCACGGACTGGTCGTCAGATTCAGGAGGGATTGATACATGACTGCACAGGACAAGGGACGTGAGGAACCGGATATCGAGACATTCATCCGCGAGAACAGGGAGATGGTGGAGCGGCTGCTCGCCCGCGAGCGGGAGCTCATCTCCGAGACGCTGGAGCAGGAACGTGCCGACATCAGGAAGTTCGCCGCCGCCCAGGAGGAGCTGGCCAGGGACACCTTCCACCGCAGCCGCGAATACGCCGATGATTATGCGGAGCGCGGCATGAGATTCGCGGAGGACGCCGTCGGCGGCGCCATCTCGATGTTCACCGATCCCGACTTCCAGCGGCACGTGCTCACAGCCGGCATGGAGTTCATGATGGCACTCGAGGCGCTGGCCCGTGCCGCACCGGTCCCCGGGTTCGCCGCCGAGGCGATGGCCAGGGCCCGCAACCTGCGCGAGGAGGCCGCGGCCGCGCGGGACGGCGGGAAGGATGACGGATCCGGTTCGGGCGATGACATGCGGAAGATTCCCATCACCGATTCGGAGCGTCCCGAGGACTGATGCCTCTGTCCGACGAGGACGGCGTCATCGCCGTCAGGGCCGCCCGCACGGTCATCGACGCGGAGGTGTCCGGCAAGTCGGTCGACCTGTCGTTCCCGCGCTCGTTCTCCGGTAACCGCGGGGTTTTCGTGACCATCTCCCTCTACCCGTCGGGGGATCTCAGGGGCTGCATCGGCTTCCCCGAACCCGTCCGGCCGCTGGAGGAGGCGCTGGTCGAAGCCGCCGTGTCGGCCTGCCACGACCCGCGGTTCCCGCCGCTGACCGCCGGCGAGGCAAGGGAGTGCACGGTCGAGGTGACCGTGCTGACACCTCCCGCCGAGCTGGAGTTCTCCGATGCCGGCGATCTGCTGCCGCAGATCGAGCTGGGCATCGACGGCATCATCCTCCAGGTCCGCGGACGCAGGGCGCTGTTCCTGCCGCAGGTGGCGCCGGAGCAGGGTTGGAGCAAAGAGCAGACCTTCGATGCCCTGGCAGGCAAGGCGGGCCTTCCCGCACGGGCGTGGAGGGAGGGGGATGTCCGCGTCTGGACATTCAAAGGCGACATCTTCTCCGAGGCCGCCCCGTACGGCAAGGTGGTCCGGTCTTGACCGGGTTCGACCTGGTCGTGGAGGGGCGCGTCTTCATCGCCGGCGGACTGACGCACACTGAACTGGGCATCCGCGACGGCCGCATCGCGGCCGTCGGCAGCGGGCTGCGCGGCGACCGGCGCCTGGACACGGGGAGCGGTATCGTGCTGCCGGGCTTCGTCGACCCCCATGTGCACTTCCGCGACCCGGGCATGACACATAAGGAGGATTTCTCCACCGGGACGCTGGCCGCGGTGCACGGCGGTGTCACCTGCGTGCTCGACATGCCCAACACGCTCCCGCCGACGACCGACGTCGCGACGCTGGCCGCCAAGAAGGCCGCGATACGGGGCCGGGCCCATGCGGACTACGGGCTGATCGCCGCGGTGACCGCCGGCTGCGACATCGCCGCCATGGCTCCGCATGCGGCGGGATTCAAGCTCTTCATGGGCTCGACCACCGGCCGCATCCTGCTCAACGACGATGACGGGATCGCCGCGGCGATGGCCGCGCTCGCCGGCACCGGCAAGCGGTTGAGCGTGCACGCCGAGGACGACCGCATGATCTCCGTCCGCCCCGAGCACGGCATCCCCGATCACCACGGCAACCGCCCGGTCGCGGCCGAGCACGAGGCGGTCCGCAGGCTCGGCAGGTACCGGGGGCAGGCGGTCAACATCTGCCACAACACCACGGCGGAGGGCCTGGAGCTCGCCGCCTCGTACGGGTTCACCACCGAGGTGACCCTGCATCATCTGCTGTTCGATACGGTCGGCCGCGCCGGGGCGGAATTCAAGGTCAACCCCCCGGTGCGCGACCCGCTCACCCGCGAACGCCTCTGGGAGGCGTTCCTCGCCGGCCGGGCCACGATGTTCGGCAGCGATCACGCCCCGCACACCGCAGACGAGAAGGAGGCGCCCTTCGACGAGGCTCCGGCCGGCATCCCCGGTGTGGAGACCACCGTGCCGCTGGTGATGGACATGGTCCGGACGGGCACCATCCCGTTGGAGCAGGCGGTCATGATGGGATCGTCCAACCCCGCCTCGGCCTTCGGTCTCGATGCCAAAGGCGGCATCGCCGTCGGCCGCGATGCCGACCTCGCGGTCTTCGACCTGCGCAGGGCCGCGCCCGTCGACCCCCGGCGCCTGCACAGCAGGTGCGGGCACACGCCCTATGCGGGCATGGAGGCCGTGTTCCCCGATACTGTCATAATCAGGGGCGGGATACAGGTGCAGGACGGCGAGTTCTGCGGAGACCGCGTCGGAGTGGATGTCATTGAGCAGTTACGAGGTTGATTACACAGAGGTCACAGGCAGGACGATGGAGTGCCTCGAGGGATGCGGGCTCTGCTGCCTGTGCCAACCCGAGATCCTCCCGGAGGAACGGGCGTTCTTCAGGGAGAACCACCGCGACAGCATGGTCGCGGGCCGCGGCGACGGGCAACAGCTCGCATTGGCGATGAAGAAAGGCCAGGGATCCTGCGTCTTCCTCACCGAAGGCGACCGCAGATGCGGCATCTACGCCGACCGCCCGGCCCTCTGCCGCCAATACCCCTACCGCCTCTACGTCGGCGAACGGGTGCGGGCGGAGGCGAACCTCTCCTGCAGGGGCCTGTGGACCGGCCGGGGCGCCGACGCGCGCGCCGAGGCCGAGGCGGCGGTCGCCTCCGCCGACCGGCGGATCGCCTACGCCATCCCCCGTTCTCGCGACACCTACCGGCAGTTCTACCGCAACTGCGAGGAGGCCGGTGTGCTCTCCGACCCGGAGCAACTGCGCTCAGCGGTCCGCGGCAACCTGATGAATCTCACCGACCTCGGGTTCCTGAACAAGGTGATGGAAGCCTCGATGATGGAACCGGTCATGACCCTGGAAGGCATCAGGCCCGCGCCCAAGTACGACCTGGCCGAGCTGGAGGAGGCGGCCCGCGAGGCGGCATTGCTCTCACTGGACTCCCCCGACCCCTTCAGCGCCCCGGTCTACTGTGACCCGGACCTCGGTTGGAACGTCTTCCTGCTGCGGGACGGGGAGATCCGCAGGAATCTGCTGACCGATGCCGGCGACCTCATCCCCAAGGGGGCGGTCCCCGCCGGCGAGGTCGGCCTGAAACCTCCGGAGGAGGACGGCCGCGAACTGCTGGCCGACTACATCGCCGTGCTCAATGAACGCGACAGCTTCATGGGGCAGGTGTTCTCGCTGATCGATTACAACGGCTACGAGGACGACATGGCCAACGCCTACTACGGCAGCATCGCCACCGCGATCGTCGACCTGATGTGGAGGGCCTCGCTGCTCGACCGCCTCTTCGGTCACGGCATGGGCGCCGTCGGCATCCGCGAGGCGATCATCTTCTACGACATGGACCGCCTGGATGCACCCGCGATCGGTGCCTACGTGTGAGACATGCCGCCGAGGTCCCCCGGAGTCGGGAATAACGTTCATATACTATATCCAATATGGAGAACACAGTGGCTAGTATGATCAAACCATTATCAGCCCTCGGTCAGGCGGTGAGCAAGAACGTCATCGTCGAACTCAAAGGCAAACGGGAGTACAGAGGCGTCCTCGACGGATACGATCCGCACATGAACGTCGTGCTCAAGAACGCCGAGGAGTTCATCGACGGCGAATCCGTGAGGAAACTGAGCATGGTCATCGTCCGCGGGGATAACGTCATCTACATATCGCCATAAGGGGAGATTCACATGGGAAAGGGAACTACAGCGAAAGGCAGGCACAACACCAAGAAGGTACACATCCCCTGCCGCAGGTGCGGGAGCAGCTCGTACCACGTGAGGAAGAGCGTATGCGCCTCATGCGGCTATGGCAAGACCTCTAAACTGAGGAGTTACGCCTGGGCGAAACTCCGCAACTAAGCTGGTGCTCATGACGGGACCCGAGCACAAATGCGGCGTCGTCGGCATCGCTGCCTCGCATGACGTCGTCCCTGCGCTGTTGAAGTCCCTGATGATCATCCAGCACCGCGGCCAGGAGAGCGCGGGCATCTCGGTTTTCGAAGGGGACCGGATCCGCACGTCCAAGGACAGCGGGCTGGTCCAGACCGCCCTCGCTCCCGGCAATCTCATAGGCATCCACGGACGGGTCGGCATCGGCCACGTCATGTATTCCGTCTCGCGTCCGCACTCCGTCATCGAGGCCCAGCCCTTCGCCGTCGCATTCGGTTCCGGGTCCATCGCCATGTCCCATAACGGGGAGATCGTCAACTACCCCGAACTCCGCAAACGCCATCTGGCCGAAGGCCAGTCGCTGGTCATCGATTCCGATACCGAGCTGATCACGGGCATCCTCGTCAAGCATCTCACCGACACTAGGGACCCGGTGCGCGCGCTGAAGGCGATGATCACCGAGATCGAGGCATCCTATGCCCTCGTCATCCTGATCAACGACCGGCTCTTCGGCGTCCGCGACCCGTACGGCCTCCGTCCCCTGTGCATCGGCAGCATCCCTGACGGCCACATCATCGTCTCGGAGAGCGCCGCCATCGATGCGCTCAACGGGGAGTTCATCAGGGATGTGCGGCCCGGCGAGGTCGTCGAGATCACCGACGGCGAGGTCATCTCCCACGGCGGTCTCACCGATTCCAGGCGCAAGGCGCACTGCATGTTCGAATGGGTCTACTTCGCCCGGCCCGACTCGGTCATCGACGGATGCGAGGTCTATGATGTGAGGAAGCGGATCGGCGAGATCCTCGCCCGCGAGAGCGATGTCGAGGCCGATATCGTCATCCCGATACCCGACTCAGGGCGTGCTCACGCGATCGGTTACTCGATACTCACCGGCATCCCGTACGAGGAGGGGTTCATGAAGAACCGTTTCGCCGAGCGCACCTTCATCCTGCCGGACCACAACGACCGCGCGGCGGCGGTATCGGAGAAGATGAATCCGATCCGCAGCACGGTCGAGGGCAAACGTCTGCTCCTGGTCGACGACAGCATCGTCAGGGGCACCACGCTCAAGCGGCTGATCGCGATGCTCAGGGGGGCCGGGGCCAAGGAGGTCCATGTGCGCGTCGGCAGCCCGCCCGTGATCGCGCCCTGCTACTACGGGGTCAACATGAAGTCCCGGGACCAGTTCATCGCCAACCGGCACACGACCGAGGAGATCTGCAGGATCATCGACGCCGATTCGCTCAGCTACATCAGCGTCGACGGCCTGGTCGAGGCGATCGGCAAACCCAAGAACGAGCTCTGCCTGGCCTGTGTCAATGCCGAGTACCCCACCCGCATACCCGGCGAGAAAGAGCGCTTTCAGTCGGTCCTCAACGTCGATTTCGACTGAGTCGTTAGAAAGGTTTAATAACAATCAGTCAATGCACTGATTATCTGATCGGGCAGGTAGATCAGTTGGAAGATCGCTACATTGGCATTGTAGAGGCCGCGAGTTCGAATCTCGCCCTGTCCACCATCTTATCCCATCATCCTGCGCACCCGTCTCCCGACCGGCCGCCGCCCTCCGCATATAAAACACGGCGGGACCGATGCCAATACGGTCCCGCCGTTCACGGAGGCTCTTCAAGATTCAGCCGGCCGGATGCTCACCAGCCGCGGTCGTAGCCGCTGAAGCAGTCGAGGCAGACCTCGACGCCGTCCTGGAAGCGGATCAGGTCCTCACGCACCGCCTCGCCGCATGCCGCGCAGGTCCTGCTGTCGAAGATGCGCGCCTTCTCCGGTAATCCGAACAGCGGCTCCTTGACCTCGAAGACCTCTCCGACCGGCAGGGTCAGCAGCCTCTCCGTGAGCTCCTCGCGGGAGTACGCCTCCCGGTCGAACGGCCTGGCCACCAGCCTCACGCCCTTGCCGGTGCGGCGGTCGAAGAAGGTGTATGCCGACTTGCCGCGGATGCGCAGGATGAGGTTGCCCTTGCCGACGGTGCAGGACAGCAGGTACTGGATGCAGTCGAGCCCGCAGGCGTCGTTCTCGGCGACGCAGACGAGCTCCTCGTCCCTGGCCCGGTCCAGCGGTATGCCCAGCTGCTCGGCGGCCAGTTCCGAGGCCCTGTATCCGAATGCCAGCCCCGGGCAGGAGTGCCCGTGGAACGCGACGCAGGCCTTCCATAAGTCATGGTCCATGCAGCGGTTAAAGCATAAGATTATTTAATACATATTACGAAGTATTAATAATATTGAATTAGTATTACCAAACCCATGGACAGCAGAATGCTGGCAGCGATAGCGGTCACGGCTTTGATCCTGACCGGTGCGGGCGTGTATCTACTGACCTCCGCCGGCGGGGAGGACGATCCCGTCGATACGACAGGCATGGTGGAGGATGCGGTGGGGAGGTTCGTCCCCGTGCCGGAGTCGCTGGACGACGGTATCGTCACCGTCGGCGCCAGCACCCCTCTGAGATTCCTGTCGATGTTCGATGCTTACGATCTGATCATCGAAGTTGATGAGGAGGAGACCGATACCAATCACAGCGGCAGGGCGTACTCGTACGCTTATCCGTACACGGATATCACCGACGTTCACAGCAATCGTGCGCTGGACGCATCCACCGCGGAGAGCATAAGCCTGAAATCCCCCAGCCTGGTCATCGTCCAGGAGAACGTTTGGAACGCCTACAAGGAGAACTGCAGGTACCTGGCAAGATCATGCAACCTGGTCGTCGTCGGGGACATGAGCATCACCGCTCCGCTGTGGGATGACGACGGCAAGGTCACCGGAGGCTTCCTGCACACGGTGAATCTCATCGGGACCCTCCTCGGCAAGGAGGAGCGCGCACAGGAGATCATCGCGGAGATGGAGGCCGCATATTCAGACCTGCAGTCGCTCGCCGGGGAATCCGATACGGACGTCTATGTGGCCGGGGTGTCGATCTCCGGGACCAACGCCCTCAACACGACATTCCCGCGTTACATGCCGTTCGATATCATCGGTGTCAGCAACGCGTACAAGGGCAAGGCGATATCCGAGAAGGCGGAGCTGAACATCGAGGAGTTCCCGCTCATGGACATCGACATGATCATCCTGGATCCCGCATCCTCGGACAAGATCGGGGAGAAGCAAAGCCAGCTGTTCCTGGAGTATGTATACAGGACGAACAACGATGAGGATCCGGCCAATGATATACCGATTTACGTCACCATACCGATCGTCAGGACCGGCATGAATTACGACTGCATGCTAGCCGGCACCTACTACGTTGCGCACCTGGTCTACGGCACCCTTTCACATGAGGAGGTCGTCGACAGGATCAACGGCATCTTCACATCGTTCTACGGCGACAACGGAGCCGATGTGCTGGGAGACATGTCGGCGTTGTTCGACCAGACGTCCGGCAGCAACGGCGTCGAGCTCCCGCTCCTCGGCGAGGTGGAGGTCGTCAAGCATGGGAACAGGTACGGCTTCGCGGCGGTATGATGCGGATGACGGCGTCGCAGGAGTGAGTTGATGGCACCCGACGGCGGATCGATCGGAGGACGCGGCACGGGCACCGCGGAGGGCTACCTGCGGTACTCCCGCAGGAAGCTGATGTTCGTCATCGGCGCCGCCCTGGCGCTCGTGCTGCTGGCGGTGCTCACGATGGGGCTGGGCTCCTCGGACCTGTCGTATGCGGACATACTCAGGTACCTGGTGTTCCCTGATGACTCGTGGAACACCACGGTGGTGTGGGACCTGCGCTTCAGGATGGTCGTCGCCGCCATGTTCGCCGGTGCCGCCCTCGGCATCGCCGGCGCGGTGATGCAGAGCATCCTCCGCAACCCGCTGGCCTCGCCGTTCACACTCGGCCTGTCCAACGCATCCGCCTTCGGGGCATCGCTGGCGATCCTCTTCCTCCAGGGGGGTGCGGTGGTCGGCAGTACTGCCGCCTACGTCAACGTGACCAACCCGGTGCTGGTCACGCTGTTCGCCTTCGCCTTCGCCATGCTGGCCACCGGCACGATGCTGCTGCTGGTCAAGGTCACCGACTGCACCCCGGAGACGATCGTGCTGGCGGGCCTGGCGATCAGCTCGATCTTCTCGGCCGGGCTGGCCTTCCTGCAGTTCATCGCCGACGATGTGGCGCTGTCGGCGATCGTCTTCTGGCAGTTCGGCAACCTCGGCAAGGTCTCCTGGAGCCAGCTGCTCCTGATCGGCGCCGTGCTGCTGGCGGTGTCGGCGTACTTCTTCTACAAGCGCTGGGACTACAACGCCATCGAATCGGGCGAGGAGGTGGCCGGAGGGTTGGGAGTCAACATGCGGGCCACGCGCGTCATCGGCCTCACGCTGTCGGCGGTCATCACCGCGGTCGTCGTCTCGTTCATGGGGGTCATCGGCTTCATCGGGCTGGTCGGTCCGCACATCGTCAAACGGGTGGTCGGCAGCGATAACCGCTACGTGCTGCCCGGATCGATGCTGATCGGCGCCCTGGTGCTGCTGATGGCCTACGTCGTCGGCTCCTTCGCCTTCGCCACCGTGATCCCCGTGGGCATCATCACCTCGGCCATCGGCGGCCCGCTGTTCATCTTCATACTGCTCAGAGGGGGGAGGCGGAGATGATCAGAGCGGAGGACGTCCGTTTCTCATACGGCGACCACGAGGTGCTGAAGGGCATGTCGTTCGAATCCGGGAAGGATTCGATCACCTCGATCCTCGGCCCGAACGGGACCGGGAAGACCACCTTCCTCAAATGCATCTGCGGGCTGAACCGGCCGTCCTCGGGCAGGGTGACCGTCGACGGCGAGGACATCTCGGGGATCAAGGGCAAAGGTCTGGCCAGGAGGATCGGCTTCGTGCCGCAGCAGGTGCCCGTCTCGCGCATGAGCGTCTTCGACACCGTCCTGCTCGGACGCAGGCCGTACATCGAATGGAGCGCATCCCGCGAGGACATCCGCAAGGCGGCCGACGTCATCGATGCGCTGGGCATCTCCCACCTGTCCCTGAAGTACATGGACGAGATCAGCGGCGGGGAGTTCCAGAAGGTGCAGATCGCCCGGGCGATCGCCCAGGAGCCCTCGGTGCTGATCCTCGACGAGCCGACCAACAACCTCGACATCTCCAATCAGCACCGGGCGATGCACACGATCCTCGACATCGTCAGGTCGCGCGGCATGTGCACGATCATGACCATGCACGACATCAACCTCGCCGTGCATTACTCCGACAGGTTCCTCTTCGTCAAGGACGGGGAGGTCGCCGCGTACGGAGGCCAGGAGGTCATCACCGAGGAGCTGATCGCCGATGTCTACGGCATCGACGTCAACATCATCGACCATCGCGGGGTGCCCTTCGTGGTCCCCTGCGACTCGGCGAAGTACCGGCACCTGATGCACAGCCACCCGCACGGTCCCGGCGACCTGCTCAACGGCAACGGCCGCAGAGGGTGACGCCGCGGTCAGTACCCGAGGTCCTCGGTCAGGAATATGACGTGGATGCGTCCGCGGGCGCGCTGGCGTCTGATCAGCACGTATTCGTTGCAGATGCGCTCGGGCGAGTTGCAGTTCATGCAGCGGCCGGTCTTGACGCAGGGCGTCGCCCGGTTCAGCCGTTTGGCGTTGGCCGGTCCCGCCACCTCCCGGCAGCGGTCGATCGCCGCCTCCAGGTCGCCGACGATCTTGTTGGCACCGGCGATGATGATCACCTTCTCCGGGCCGTACAGCGTCGCCGCCACCCGGTTGCCGGTGCCGTCGACGTTGTAGATGCCCCCCTCCTCGGTGATGGCGTTGGCGCTGCAGAAGAAGGCGTCGGCAGAGAAGGTCCGCCTGACCGACTCAAGGTCGCCCAGGTCGTGCTCGATGAAATCATACTCCTCCCGGAGCATGTCGAGCACACCGGTCTGAGCCAGGGTGAGCGAGCCGCCGACGGCGACCCGGGCATCCTCCGGGACGATCTCCCGCACCAGCGAGTGCAGCTCCTTGACGGAATGCGCATGGTACCCGTCGATGTTGTTGCGCTGCAATGCCTCGACCGTCCGTCTGATCTTCATCTCCCGTATATGCTCCAGATGCTCGTCCATATCAGCTGCCCCCTGTCTGTATCCTCCACACCATCGACTTGGTTTTATGTATTGATTTCGGCACGGCCGTCAGATCAGCAGTTGGATGGCGCCGATCGCGTGATTGCTGAACCATTCGGCGGCGCCGTTGAAGATCAGCTCGATCGACATCGCCGTGATCAGCAGGCCGATGATCCGCGAGAGGATGCCGACGGTCTGCTCGCCGATGACCTTCATGATGCGGGTGGCGCTGCGGAGGACGATCCAGGTGACGAACAGCGCCAGCATGCCGGCCAGCAGCACCACGCCGATGCCGTAGCTGTTGGACTGCAGGATGGCGCTGGTGATCATCCCCGGCCCGGTGAGGATAGGTGTGGCGATGATCGCCCAGGAGGCGCCCTTCTCGTCATCCATGTTGGTCAGCCTGAGCCCGAAGATCAGCTCCATCGACATCAGGAACAGGACGATGCCGCCGGCGACGCTGAAGCTGTCCATCGTCACGCCGAAACCCTGCATCAGATTCGGTCCGATCAGGACGAACACCACCAGCAGGATGGCGGCGACGAACACCGCCTTGTTGGCGTAGGTGCTCATCGACCCCCGGTCGAGACGGTTGGTCACCGAGATGAAGAGCGAGAGACTGGAGAACGGGTTGAGGATGAAGAAGAAGGTCGTGGCGACCGTTACAAATGCACCCAGCTCCATGCGTTGCCGTAGGTGTTACGACTATATCACATGTTTCCGCGTGAAATGCACGCGCGGGAGGGGAATCAGATTAATATCCTTCCACGGGATGTACCGGCATGGACGACCTGGTACCGTTACTGCAGGACTTCTACGACGGCAACGCCCCTGCGGTGATCCTGCTGATCGGCAGCCTGTTGGCCCTGCTGATCGTGCACGCCTATGTGAAAGACAAGGAATCCTGGACATACCGCGGCACGATGGCGCTGGGGTTCGCCATCGGTGTGCTGATGGTCGTGATGATGCTGCCCAGATATGCGGATTGGGGCCTCTTCACCGCGGTGGCGGCGATCCTGTTGGGGTTCACGTTGATCATCAGGCCGTTCCGCGAGGTCGAGTTCGCCGTGATCCTGGCGCTGGTGGTCATCGCGGTCGCCTACGTCTCGCTGGGTCAGCTCGCAGGCACGGAGCACCTCGACATATTGGCCAGCGGGTGGCCGCGGGCGATCACGGCCTTCCTCATCGGTGTGATCGTGTACACCATCGTCAACTTCATCGAGAAGGTCGTCATGCTCTTCGGCAAGCTGTTCAACTGGTGGCCGTTCCTGGTGTTGCTGGCACTGATCTGCATCGTCGAGGCGGTCTCCCTGCTGCTCACCGGCGACTCGATCAGCGTGTACATCTCCGAGCAGTATCCGGAGCTGTGGCCGTTCTGAGTCCGGCTGCGGGGGTTTCAGCGGCCCGGAAGCGGGGTTGCCGCCGGGTTGCAACTAAACCTTTAAATGATAGATATGAATGAAGGGTTGCAGGGCCCGTGGCTTAGCCAGGATATAGCGCTGGCCTTCTAAGCCAGACGCCTCGGGTTCGAAAGTCCCCTAATACGGGACCGAAATTCCCGACGGGCCCGCCTGAGGGTTGGCATCAGAACGGTGTAAACCAACAAGAGGAAAAATCATGAAGAGAAGTTCACGCGCCTGGAAGAAACGCGGTAATCAGCGTTGGAAATGGCGCAAGAAGAAGATGAGAAGAAGAAAGAGAGCAGCGAAGTTGCGCAAGAAGTGACCCGAGTAGGGCCATTTACCATGGGAGTATAGGCTAACCTGGTAGACTGGCGGGCTCCAGTTATTGAGCGTGATTGGAAGAGTTTGCTGACAGTTGATGACTAACTGGAGCGATGACTCACTGATTTCGCGGGGGGTAGCTCCCCCCGTGGTGGAAACCCGCTGATGGGGGTTCAAATCCCTCTGCTCCCACCACTTGCGCACTTCAGCTGCACCTCTCCCCCGTGAGGGGGGATAAATTTCTTCTCAACTTTTCATAAAGAACACGGTGGCCATACCGCATCCGCGACCGGTACGGCATCTGTCCGGATAAGAGGATCCTAAAAGGTTTGGTCCGGGCCGCCCTCAGTTCTTGAAACTGTGTATCGGCGCCGGGATCCTGCCGCCGCGTTCGATGAACCCGGCGCAGCCGTAGCGGTTCACCGGCATGATCACGCTCTCGCCCAGCAGTCCGCCGAAATGCGCGAAGTCGCCGGCGGCCTTGCCGATCACCGGGATGATGCGCACCGCGGTCGTCTTCTGGTTGATCATGCCGATCGCCATCTCGTCGGCGATGATGCCCGAGATCGTGCTGGCCGGCGTGTCGCCGGGGATGGCGACCATGTCGAGGCCGACCGAGCAGACGCAGGTCATCGCCTCGAGCTTCTCGAGGCTCAGCGCGCCGATCTCGGCGGCGTGCGCCATCGACCTGTCCTCGGACACCGGGATGAAGGCGCCGCTCAGCCCGCCCACGTAGGCGGAGGCCATGACGCCGCCCTTCTTCACCTGGTCGTTGAGGATGGCCAGCGCGGCCGTGGTCCCCGGCGCGCCGACGACCTCCACACCCATCTCCTGGATGATGTCGGCGATGCTGTCGCCCACCGCGGGCGTCGGCGCCAGCGAGAGGTCGATGATGCCGAAGGGCACGCCCAGCCGTGCGGAGGCCTCGCTGGCGACCAGCTGGCCGACGCGGGTGACCTTGAAGGCGGTCCGCTTGATCGTCTCGCAGAGCGTCTCGAAATCCTCGCCCCTGACCTTGGAGACGGCGGTCTTGACCACGCCCGGTCCGCTGACGCCGACGTTGATCACCCGATCGCATTCGGTGACCCCGTGGTAGGCGCCCGCCATGAACGGGTTGTCGTCGACGGGGTTGCAGAAGACCACCAGCTTGGCGCAGCCGATCGCATCGCGGTCGGCGGTCGCCTCGGCGGTCTGCCGGACGACCTCGCCCATCAGGCGCACGGCATCCATGTCGATGCCGGTCCGCGTCGAAGCCAGGCAGACCGAGCTGCAGACGTGCTCGGTGACCGCCAGCGCCTCAGGTATCGACCGGATCAGCATCTCGTCGGCCGGGGTCATGCCCTTCTGGACCAGCGCGGAGTAACCGCCGATGAAGTTGACGCCCACCTGCGTCGCGGCCCGCTCGAGCGTCTCGGCGATCCTGACGAAGTCGCCTGGTGTCCTGCAGGCGGAGGCGCCCACCAGCGAGACCGGGGTGACCGCGATGCGCTTGTTGATCACGGGGATGCCGAACTCGAGGCCGACCTCGTCGCCGACCCTGACCAGGTCGCTGGCGCAGCCGGTGATCTTGTCGAAGATCCGTCCGCACATCGCATCCAGGTCGGAGTCGATGCAGTCGATCAGGCTGATGCCCATGGTGATGGTCCTGACGTCCAGGTTGGCACCGGAGATCATCTCGTTGGTCTCGAAGACCTCGCTCATCTCCAGCATGCGCATCAGATCCTGTGCATCGCGTAGAAGATCTCCGCCTGCTGGGCTTTGATCTTCACGCCGATTCTCTCGCCCACGGCGTCGAGGTCCTCGGTCAGCTCCTTGAAGTTCTTCCCGTATCCGGTCATATCGATGATCATCATCATGTTGATGAACTCCTGGACCGTGGTCTGGCTGATATCCAGGATGTTGATGCCGTTCTCGGCGAAGTAGTTGCAGACCGCGGCGATGATGCCGACATTATCCCTGCCGATCAGGGTGATGATTGTCCTGTTCATGTATCGATCACATCTTTTCCTTCTCTTCCGCTTTGAGCATGGCGTAGCCGACCGAGTCCACCAGGGCGTGCATCGAGGCCTCGATGACGTTCTCCGAGACGCCGACCGTGGTCCAGCTGTCCTTGCCGTCGGTGGACCTGATCAGCACCCTGACGCTGGCCGCGGTGGCGGACTTCTCGTCCAGCACGCGCACCTTGTAGTCGGTCAGGCGGATGTCCTCCATGATGGGGAAGAAGCGCGAGAGCGCCTTGCGCAGCGCGTTGTCGAGCGCGTTCACCGGCCCGTTGCCGTCGGCCGCCGTGTGCTCGATGCTGCCGCCGGCGTCCGCCACCTTGACGCTGGCCTCGGAGACCATGACGTCTCCGCCGCTGTCGTCCATGTACAGGCGGAAACCCAGCACTTTGAACGGGGGTTCCCAGCCGTCCTTGAGCCGCCGGACCAGCAGTTCGAAGCTGGCGTCCGCCCCCTCGAACTCGTAACCCCGGGCCTCGAGGCTCTTGATCAGGTCCAGCACCTCCCGGCTCTCGGTGTCGGAGAGGTCGATGCCGAACTCCGCCATCTTGGAGTCGATGCTGGCCTTGCCGGACATGTCCGAGACCAGGATCCGCCGCCGGTTGCCGACGGTCTCCGGGGTGATGTGCTCGTAGGTGCGGGAGTCCTTGGCCATGGCGGACACGTGCATGCCGCCCTTGTGGGCGAAGGCCTTCTCGCCGACGTACGGCAATCCCGACGGAGGGGCGAAGTTGCCCACCTCGCCGACGAAGCGGGACAGCCCGGTCAGGCCCGAGAGGTCCTTGGCGCAGAGCTCGCACCCCATCTTCATCGAGAGGTTGGCCATCACCGAGCAGAGGTTGGCGTTGCCGCAGCGCTCGCCGATGCCGTTGATGGTGCCCTGCACCATCTCCGCACCGCCCTCGACCGCGGCCAGCGAGTTGGCCACCGCCAGCTCGGAATCGTTGTGGCAGTGGATGCCCAGCCTGACGTCTCCGAAGGTCCGCTTGACGTCCTCGGTCGCCTTCCTGACCTCCTCGGGGATCGAGCCGCCGTTGGTGTCGCAGAGGACCAGCCATTCGGCTCCGCCCTCGACCGCCGCGGCCAGCGCCTTCAGGGCGTAATCGCGGTTGGATTTGTACCCGTCGAAGAAATGCTCGGCATCGAACATCACCCGCTTGCCGGATCCCCGGAGGAAGCGCACGCTGTCCTCGATCATCCGGAGGTTCTCTTCCAAGGGGATGCGCAAAGCCACCTCGACCTGGAAATCCCAGGTCTTGCCGAAGATGCAGCACCATTCGGCGGAGCAGGCGGCCAGCGCCTGCAGGTTGGCATCGTCCTCGGCGGCGATGCTGTGGCGGCAGGTGCTGCCGAAGGCGGTCAGCACGGTGTTCTCGAGCTCCTTCTCGCCTGCCCGTCTGAAGAACTCGTCGTCCTTCGGATTGGATCCCGGCCAGCCCCCCTCGACGAAGCCGACGCCGAAGCTGTCGAGCGCATCGAGGATGTCCAGCTTGTCCTCGACCGAGAAGGCGATGCCCTCCGACTGCGCTCCGTCGCGCAGCGTGGTATCATACATCACTACGGTTCTCTTGGTCATCACTCACTTCCTCGCATCCATCACCGCGATCAGATCGCTGAGCATCGCCGAAGCTGTCTCCATCCGTCCGGCTCCCCGGCCGGTGATCGAGATGGGTCCGGCGAGATCGGACAGGATCTGCGCGGCATTCAATGTGCCGGAGATGCTGAGCGGATGCCCCTTGGGGATCAGCCGCGGTGACACCTCCAGTTTGGTGTCCGAGACCTCTCCGATCAGCCGGATCACCATGTTGTTCGCCGCCGCCAGGGCGACGGCCTCGCTGGTGATCGAGCTGATGCCGGTGATCTTCACATCCGAGAAGGTCACGTTCCGGCCGAACACCGAGTTGGCCAGGATCACCACCTTGCAGGCGGCGTCGTAACCTTCGATGTCGTTGGCGGGGTCGGTCTCGGCGTACCCCAGCTGCTGGGCCTCCCTGAGCGCCTGCTCGAAGGGTTGGCCGCTGTCCATCTTGCTGAGTATGTAGTTGCAGGTCCCGTTGAGGATCCCGCGGATCGATCTGATGCGCTCGCCGACGAGGTTCTCGTGGCAGAGGTTGATGATCGGCATGGCGCCGCCCACCGACCCCTCGAACCTGAACTTGCAGCGGTTCTTGCGGGCGAGTCCGATCAGCTCGGGGAACTTCAGGGCCAGCGGGCCCTTGTTGACCGTGATCACGTCCTTGCCGTTCTCCAGCGCATGGACGATGTTGGTCAGTCCGACGCCCCCGGTCAGCACATCGGTGGGGCTGACCTCGACCAGGAGGTCGTAGTCGACCGCATCCATCACGGCGGCCGGGTCGGTGTACTCCCTGTCGCCGACCCTGCCGGTCCCGACCTTGGTCGCGACCAGCTTCAGCGGGTCCAGGCCCTCCGGGTCGACGGCGTATGTCTTCGAATCCATGACGCCGACGATGCGCACGTCCTTGCCGTATCGCTCGCGGAAGAACATGCTCCTGGAGGCGATCACCTCGGAGAAGCCCTGGCCGACCGTGCCGAAACCGGCGATGACCAGCCTCATCTCAGAGCCCCCTGATGTAGACGATGCCGCGTTCGCGGCAGGACTCCTCGAAGATGCCCCCCAGCGTGTCGAGGTCATCCTCGTTCAGCACTTCGGCGTTGATCATCGCCGTGCGCGTCTTGGTGTGGTTGGCGGTCGAGTAGCTGACGTCGACCGATTCGAAGGGGACGGTCTCGGAGGCCTTGTCGATCAGCTCCTCCACGTATGAGGCGTTGAAGTTGCCCAGGAGCAGGTACTCCATCGAGGCGGTCCGATAGACCGATCCGATCGTGTCGATGAGGACGTCCCTCGCTTTCCAGACGTTCTTGAGCTCCTCCAGGTCCTCGTTGCTGCCGACTTCGAAGGTGACGTTGACGCAGATCCTCTGGTTGATGATCCTGTCGCGGTTGTGCACGACTCCGACGATGTTCCCGTTGACCATAGATATCGGCTCCAATGAGCCCACCAGCTGCCCCGGGAGATCCTTAACATATAGCTCTGCGTTCACCAACACGGTTTCACCCGACCTTAACTGACAGTTCAATTATATTATGATATTTAAATGGCGCACGCGCAATCGTCGACAGGAGGGCGCATACGGCCGCCCCGCCCGTGCCGGACGGGCGTTCCAGAATGGATATGGCGCCGAGAGGGAGATTCGAACTCCCGAGGGAGAGATTCCCACGAGCTTTCCAGGCTCGCGCCTTACCGGGCTGGGCTATCTCGGCTCAATCACCGTTAATTGCTCCTCGTTTATAAGTGTTTGCGGGTGAGGGCCGACGAATCCGTCCGGTCGGTTATATAGGCGGCGGCATCCAACCGCATGTACGGTTTTTAATTCATAAGCGCATTCTGCAAGGGATACAATGTCATCCGCGAATCACGTTTTTTTCCCCTTTGTGGCGATCGTCGGGCAAGATGAGATGAAACGGGCGCTGCTGCTGAACATCGTCGATCCCGGTATCGGCGGCGTGCTGGTGAAAGGCGAGAAGGGGACGGCCAAATCCACCGCCATCCGCTCGCTTGTGCAGATCCTGCCGCGAACCGAGCAGGCGGAGGGATGCCCCTTCCATTGCGACCCGGCCGATCCCGGGAGCATGTGCACCGAGTGCGCCGAGCGGGCGGCCGCCGGCCCGATCCCGACGGTGACCGTCCCGATGCGGGTGGTCGAACTGCCGCTGAGCGCCACCGAGGACCGCATCATCGGCACCATGGACCTGGAGCATGTCCTCCAGACCGGTCGGCGACGTTTCGAACCCGGGGTGCTGGCCCAGGCCAACCGCAACCTGCTCTACGTCGACGAGGTCAACCTGCTGGAGGACCACATCGTCGATCTGCTGCTCGACGCGGCCGCGATGGGCACCAATTACGTCGAGCGCGAGGGAGTCTCCTTCTCCCATCCGTCCCGCTTCATACTGGTCGGTTCGATGAACCCCGAGGAGGGCGAGCTCCGCCCGCAGCTGCTCGACCGCTTCGGGCTCTGCGTCGAGGTCGTCGGCGAGCGCTCGGTCGACCGGCGGGCGGCGGTCGTCATCCGCCGGCTGGAATTCGACCGCGACCCGGCCGCGTACACCGCGGCCCACGCCGAAGGGACCGCGGAGCTGGCCGGGAGGATCCGCCTTGCGCGGGAACGGCTCGACGGGATCGAGGTCGGCATGGATATGGTGACCACGGCCTCCGAGATCGCCATCCATTTCGAGATGGAGGGGCTGCGGGCCGACATCACGCTCATCCGCGCGGCAAGGGCCAACGCGGCCTTCGAAGGTCGGGATTCGGTCATCCGCGATGACCTGGCCGTCGTCGCGCCGATGGTCCTGGGGCACCGCGTGCGCAAGCGCCCGTTCGAGAGCACGGGGTTCAACCGGAGAGAGCTGGACGAGTTCATCCGGGGACTTCCATGAGGGATCCGGCATTCGCCGACGTGCGGGGCATGGACCTCGCCAAGAAGGCGCTGATGTGCGCTGCCGTCGATGACGGTATCAAAGGGGTGCTGATCCGGGGGCCGTCCGGCACCGCCAAGAGCGTGCTGGTGCGGGCATTCTCCCGTATAGTGCCCGACCGGGTGACGGTCGAGGTCCCGCCGAGCATCTCGGAGGAGGACATGTTCGGAGGACTCGACGTCGAAGCGACTGTCCGCGAGGGCCGCAGGATGGCGGTCGCCGGCCTGCTCAGCCGTGCCGACGGCGGTTTCCTCCACATCGACAACGTCAACCTCATCGACCCGCGGCTGCTCAGCTCGGTCACCGAGTGCGTCCTGTCCGGACGGGTGTCCCTGGAGCGGGGGGCGGTGTCGGCCGAGTACACCGTGGACGCGACGCTGCTGGCGACGATGGACCCCGTCGAAGGCGAACTGACCGCGTCGGTCGCCGACCGTTTCGATATCTGCATCAGCATCCTCCCCGAACGGGACGCGGCGGTCAGGGCCGACATCGTCGCCGCCGGCCTCGGTCTGACCGAGGCGTCGGACGGGGATGCGGAGGTCGCGGAGCGCATCCGCACCGCCAGGGGGATCGTCGGCGGCATCGCGGTCGACCGCGCGACCGCGCTGAGGATCGCCGGCATCTGTGCCGGGCTGGAAGTGCCCGGCCACCGCGGGGAGCTCGCCATGGCCAGGACCGCCAGGGCGCTGGCGGCGTTGCGCGGCGCCCGCGATATCGCCGATGAGGACCTCCGCGATGCGGGCATCATGTGCCTGTCGCACCGGGCATCCGCTGAGGGTGACGATGATGACGGGTTGCGCGAGGCCGAGCCGATCCCGGATATCCCGGAGGACCCGCACGAGGGGTACGACGAGGATTTCGACGACGATTACACCGAGGTGATGGAGGTGTACGACGAGCTGATCCTGCCCGATGTCCAGGTGGTGGCCGGCGAACCGCCCGGAGAGGAAGAGGAGGACACGCTCCTCGAGGAGATCCGGGACGAGCTCGGGGTCATCGCCGACTTCGAGAACATCCGTCTGCACGAGATCGTCGGCGCCGGCCGCCACAGGCAGGCCCGCACCGTCGCCGAGCGCAAAGGGCGGCAGCGCGGCGACAGGATCCCCGAGGGCAGGCCCGCCGACCCCGCATTGGGGGCGACGGTCCGCGAGGCCGCCCCGTATCAGCGCATCAGGTCCCCCGGCGGCGGCAGGATGGTCATCGAATCGCAGGACATCCGCGACAAGGTGCGGATCAAGCGCGAGACCAATGCCTTCCTCTTCATGGTCGACGTCAGCGGCTCGCTCGCGGTCGGCAATATGATGAACATCATCCACCAGGCGATCCGCGCGATGCTGGCCGAGAGCTACATCAAACGCGACAAGGTCGCGCTGATGACCTTCAGGGCGGACCGGGCCGATATCGCCGTGCCGTTCACCCGTTCCGTCGAGACCATCTGCCGGACGCTGTCCGAGGCGCCGGTCGGAGAGGCCACGCCGCTGAACCTGGCGCTGACGAACGCCCGGACCTTCATGTTGAACCACCAGCGCAAGTACCCCGGCGAGAACTGCCACATCGTGCTGATCACCGACGGTCAGGGCAACGTGCCGCTGGCCCGCGGGGCGCAGCCGCTGCCGGAGCTCAGACGGCTGGCGACCACGATGGATCTGCCCGGCACCACCTGGACGGTGATCGATGCGGGATTCGGCAACACCAGCCGGCGGGACGCCCCCCGTCTGGCCGGATGGCTCGGTGCCCGCTACGTGCGGATGAGCGATCTCGGTGACTACTGATCAGGGTTGCCACCGGGTGCTGCCCAGCGGTCCGGACCGGGGCCGGCGGGCGCTGCGGATGTTATCGACCACGGCCTCATCCAGGTAGACGCAGGATATCCCCTCGTCCTCTCCGGCCTCGAACAGCGTGTCCCCGTCCGGTCCGATCAGGCGCGAACGGCCGCCGGCCCCCTCCCCGGGCCGGACGGGGCTGTTGACGAAGACGGTGTACACGAGGTTGTCCCGCGAGTGCTCCGGGAGCATGCGGTCGCAATGCCCCATCCCGGCACCGTCGACCGAAGCCGGGCAGATGACGATCCAGGCACCGCCGTCGGCGTAGAGCCGGGTCAGGCCGGCCGGGTCCGGGCCGCTGCCCAGACCGAGCCCGAAGGTCGCGCCTTTGAACCGTCCCGCGACCGGGTCGCCGCCCGGTGCGGCCTCTTCCGCGGTGAGGGGCGGACCGTCGTAACGGACCGTCTCGCCCTGGGTCACGAAGTAGACGGAGTTCCGGATGGTTCCGTCGACGTAGGCCGGAGCGCCGAAGATCAAGGCGGCATCGACTTCCGAGCACCAGATCGACATGCGGTCGACGGCGAACTCCACATCCTCCCTGAGCGACATGAGGTCGGCGTCACGGCCGGTGAGGAAGAGCTCCGGGAAGACGTAGACGTCGGCGTCGGTATGCGTCATCGACCGCCTGATGCAGTCGAGGTTGCTGCCGACGTCCCCGGCCGACACCATCTGGCACAGCGCAATCTTCACGCCCATGGTCAGAAATGGACTTCATCGTATATCTATTGACTCCGGCGGATCCGCCGCACGGCGGCCCGCGTCCGTGGCGGGGAGCGCATGTTTTTCTACATCCATCCTGATAACGCCGGCATGGAGGGCATCATGCTGCGCCCGGCGGACGCCGACGACGTCGTCAGGCTGACAGGCTTCATCAGGGACGCGGTCGCCGGGGCCGGCTGCCGCGGTGTCGTCCTCGGCCTCAGCGGAGGCCTCGACTCGGTCACCGTCGCCGAGCTGTGCATCAGGGCGTTGGGCGCGGAGGAGGTGGTGACGGTATCGATGCCGCTCGCCGCCGGCACCGACGTCTCCGGGCCGGGCCGCGGTTCCGACCACCGGGAGGTGGCGGTGCAGCCCGTGATCGACGCCTTCATCGATTCGCATCCGGCCGCCGGCAGGACGCGCGTCGACATCGGCAACGCCGTCGCCAGGATCCGGATGGCGGTGCTCTACGACATCGCCCGGCGGGAAGGCCGGCTGGTGGTCGGCACCACCAACCGCAGCGAGCTGATGCTGGGTTATTTCACCAAATCAGGCGACGGCGCCGCCGATATACGTCCGCTCGCCGGACTGTACAAGACGCAGGTGCGGCAGCTCGCCGGGCTCCTCGGCGTTCCGCAGGCGGTCATCGACCAGGCGCCGTCCGCCGGACTCTGGGAGGGGCAGACCGACGAGGGCGACCTCGGCCTGCCGTACACCGACCTGGACCGCATCCTCGAGGGATTGGCATCATCCATGGACGACGGGATGATTGCCGGCCTCACCGGCATACCGGCCGCCGGGGTCGCGGCGGTGAGGGCCCGCACGGAGGCGACCAGGCATAAACGCATGCTGCCGCCGTCCCCGCCGGTCAGACCCGGTCGGGTCTGATACCGGCACCGAGACCGGCTGCGCGATCGTTCCGATGATGTGCCGCCCGACCTCTTTTTCAGAAATATTTATTAATCAGATATGTATCGGGGGTCTACAGCTCCTATAGTGTAGCGGCCAATCATGAAGCCCTCTCGAGGCTTCGACACGGGTTCAAATCCCGTTGGGAGCACTTTTCACCACCTTCCGACCACCTGCGGGTCCGTTGACGGCCTTCTGCCGGGAAGACGATGACCGGTGCAGCGGTATCAGATGATCAATACCCGCGGCCGGTTGTAGGTCTCGTCGATCACCGCATCCACGCCGTAGACCCTGCGGATGTTCTCGGGGTTGAGGACCATGCGCGTGGGCCCTGCTGCGGCGATGACCCCCTCATGCAGCAGCACGACCTTGTCGCAGAACCTCATGGCGAGGTCCAGGTCGTGGATGATGGCGCAGGCGGCGATCCTCTTCCTGTGGACGAGGTTGTGCAACGTGTCCATCACCTCGATCTGATACCTCACATCGAGGTTGCTGGTCGGCTCATCGAGCAGCAGGATCCTCGCCTCCTGAGCGATGGCCCGGGCGATGAGCGCCCGCTGCGCCTGACCGCTGCTCAGCTTGCAGAACTCGACGGCCGCGAACTCCTTGACATCCATCTCCTCCATGGCCGCCCAGGCGATCTCCTCGTCGTTCTCGCCGAACTCCCATCTCACATGCGGTCGCCGGCCCATCAGCACGACCTCGAATACATTGGGCGAGCCGATATCGGATGAGGCGTTCTGGGGGACGTAGCCGATGTTCCGCGCCACATCCCTCCTCGGGAGCGAGCGCACCTCATCGGCATCGAGGGCGATGCTGCCCTGCTGAGGGGTGAGGATGCCGTTGATGCAGCGGATCATGGTGGTCTTGCCCGAGCCGTTGGGCCCGAGGATCCCCAGGATCTCGGAGGGGTGCAGCTCCAGGCCGACGTTGCGGAGCACGGCGTTGCTGCCGTAGCTGAATTCCACGCCCTCCATCTTCAGCCTCATGTTCCGTGATTATGCACTGATATCTTATAGCTTTGCCGTTAGTGTTACCTTTTTGAAATAAGTATGTATTATATAGCTTGATGCAGGTCCTGCCTCATGAACACCAAAACGGGTGCGATACTTGCCGCGGTGATCCTCGTGGCGGCCGGCGGAGTGGTGGCATACCACTTCCTCGGAGGCGGGGAGGATCGTCCGATCGATGTCGATCTGGAGATCTTCGGCAATGCGAACAAAGACGGGCGGGTCGACCACAGCGATGCGGACCTGGTCGAGCGGTACATAGAGGCCCGGGATGCCGGGGACGACGACAGGACGGCCGAGCTGGAGGAGCGCATGAGCCTCCGTTTCGCCGATGCCAACAACGACGGGGTCATCGATACCGAGGACGTCGCGCAGATCCGTGCGATCGCCGACGGCACCGCTGCGCATCTCTGGTTCCTCGACGGTGCGCAGAACGAGCGGGACATCGACCTGGACATCAGCAGGATCGGCGCCGAGTACTTCACCAACGTCGAGATGATGCTCATCCTCGGACAGGCCGACAAGGTGGCGGCGGTCGACAACGCCCCGTACCTGTGCAGGGACTTCTATTTCAACGCATCCCAGGCGGCCGGACTGGAGAACATGGTCAACATGAGCGAGCCGGATTACGACATGATCAACGGCATGGACCTGGACGTCCTGCTGATCTTCGCCCCTTCCACAGTCGCCAAGTATGAGGAGAAGCAGGAGAAGATCGTCGACTGCGAGGTCCTCTATCTCGGACTCTACGTGCCCGATCTGACCGACACGGTGAAATCCAATTTCATCCAGGGCATACTCAAGGCGGGGTACATCTTCGGCAGCGTCGAACGCGCCGAGGCCTACACCAACTGGGTCATCGACCACAGGGACGCGATGCTGGACCTGGCGGACTCGATCGCCGACGATGACAAACCGGTCGTGGGCATGAGCAACTACATGTCCGGCCAGTACTTCATCGACGAGGCGGTGAACACGATCACCCTCTACAAGAGCGGCGACCCTCTGGGGCAGGCGGTGAGCCTGGCCGGAGGCAGGAACATCCTGGGGGTCATAGGCGGGGACGGAGGCTCTGGCTCGGTGAAGGTCCAGGTGGACGCGGTCCTCAATGATGACCCCGATGTGCATGTGGATTACTTCTTCCTGCACATGGTCAAGTACACCTACGGCGGCGCCACCAACGCCGGTGTCCCCGACCACGGCTATGCGGCCGATGACTACACCGAGATCGAGGCGGCCTGGGCGGATGCCGGCAGCCGCACGCTCATCGACGACGAGGCCGTCGTCATGATCGCCGGCGACTTCAGGAACGGCTGCACCGGCGGGATCCTGCTGGCGGCGTACATGGGCAGTTTAATCAACCCCGATGCGTATGCCGACGTCGATCCGGTCGCGATGCACAACGAGTATGTCGGCTGGATGGGGATCGAGGGTTACGACGTGAGCACGGACGGCGTGTTCGTCTACGCCGGACCCTGATGATGCGGGAGGGGGAGGCCCCTCCCGCATCCGACCCACAACGAGCAGGACGGGCACGGCCGTGATGAGATCAGGATTCCCGAGCAGAGTCGCAGATGACCCCGACAGGGAGTCCATCAGGGTCCTCCGTGCCCGGGGCCTGCTGTACGTGCTCATCATCACGGCGATGCTGCTGCTGCTCGCGGGCTACTCCGTGACCATCAGCTCCACCAACATCACTCCGGCGCAGGTCTACCAGACGCTGCTGAACCAGATCGTCCCCGGATGGTTCGACGTGCCGTCCAAGACCCAGGAGATCGTCATGAGGGTGTATGCGCCGCGGGTGCTGATGGCGGTCTTCGTCGGAGGCATCTTCTCGATCGGCGGCTGCATCACGCAGACGATCCTGAAGAACCCGCTGGCCACGCCCTACACGCTCGGCGTGTCGTCAAGCGCCGCCTTCGGGGCCGGCATGGCCATCATCATGGGCGTCACCGCCGTCGCCGGCACCTACGGCATAATCCTGAACGCCTTCCTCTTCTCGCTGATCCCCGCGGCCATCATCCTGACAGTCTCGGCCAGGAAGAGCATGACCGCGGTCACGATGATCCTCATCGGCGTGTCGCTGTCTTACCTATTCAGCGCTTCCAACACGATCGTCCAGTACTTCGGTGACGCGGATGCCGTCAAAGCGGTGATCTTCTGGGCGGTGGGCGACCTCAACAGCGCGATGATCGCCCAGGTCCCCTATGTCTTCGTGACGATGGTCTTCACACTGATCGCTGCCCGGTTCCTGACCAGGGACATCGACGTCATGCGCATGGGGGACGACACCGCCACCGCATTGGGCGTTAACGTCGGCAGGGTGAGGACGGCCTCGATCATCCTCGCCTGCTTCTCCACGGCCGTCGCCGTCAGCTTCGTCGGCGCGATCGGGTTCATCTGCCTGCTGGCGCCGCAGATCTCCAGGATCTTCGTCGGCGGCAACATGCGGTATCTGCTCCCGGCATCGATGGTCACCGGCGCGCTGATCCTGGTCATGGCGGACATCATCGCCAAGGACCTGATGAACCCGATCATGCTGCCGGTCGGGGCCGTGACGGCGCTGATCGGCGCCCCGATCCTGATCTACCTGCTGGTGCGCAGCAGCGACCGGATCGTCAGCTGAGGTTCAGTGCAGGTGGCCGCCCATCAGATTGGTGACCGCGACCACGGCCAGCACGGTGACGACCCCCAGCAGCAGCAGGCCGAGCGAGCCCATCCGGTGCTCTTCCCTGTGGAACGACTCCGGGATCATGCTGCACATGGTCACGAAGAGGAAGATGCCCGCCGAGACCGCCAGGGCGATGCCGGTCCACTCCAGGCCGACGCCGTCCAGGAAGAGGAAGGCGACCACCGCCATGACCGGCGAGATGAAGCAGAAGGTCACCAGGTACTTCCAGGCGCTCTGCTCCCGGCTCGACAGCAGGAAGGTGGACGAGAGCGAGAACACGACCACGATCTTGTGGATGCACAGGGCGATCAGCACGGTCACCCCGACCTCGGTGCCGATGATGAAGGCCGCGGCCAGCGCCAGACCGTCGAAGCAGGCGTGGATCGCCAGACCGACGAAGGCGGAGATCGAGGTGATGTCGTGGGAATGATGGTCGAGGCAGGATTCGCAGCCGCACGCGGGCCGGTAGTACTGTTTGAGCAGGATGTCGAAGATGAAGACGGCCAGGAAGCCGACGGCCACGGCGTACATCACCTGCATCACCGTGTAACCGCCCTCGAGGCTCTCCTGCACCGCCTCCGGCATGAACATCAGGAGCAGCGCCCCCAGGAAGATGCCGGAGCTGTAGGCGATCAGCAGATGGGCCCGCCGATCGTCCAATCTGATCATCAGCGGCAGGAACGCCGCGGCAAGCGAGACCGCCAGGGTTATCAATACGTAGACTGCGAAGGTGGTGGCGTGGGCCATGGAACGTCATCCCGCGACTTATTATTAATATTTTCTCATCATATTATTAATATCAGAGAGGCCGTATGATGATTATTATCAAAAGGCGGCGGATATGGCAATAATCAGCATCTCCATGAACGATGAGAGCCTGCAGGCGTTGGACGATATACAGGAGGCGTTCGGTCTGTCCGGGCGGAGCGAGGCGGTGCGTGCAGCGATCAATTCAACCCGCTCCGAACTGCAGGGCCTGAGGGGCATGTCGGGTCATGTGGAAGGGGTGCTGATCCTCGTCAGAGGGGACCACGCCGACCCCTGGATGAACATCATCCAGGCCAAGTACGTGCATGAGATCAAGACCCAGCTGCACTCGCATCTGAAGGACAAGAAGTGCTTGGAGGTCATGGTCATCTCGGCCGAGGCCGGCCGTCTCTCGGCGCTGATCTCCGAGATCCACGCTCAGGGCAGGGCGGATTACGTCAGGTTCGTCCGCAGCTGACCTGTTCAGGGGAGGATCTCCGGACGATGCCGTCCGGCTGCCGGCCGCGACCAAGACCTTTAATAAGGTATATCCCGTAACGGAGGGGCGGATGGGATAGCATGAGTGAAAACTCGAACAAGAGCAGCGTGAGCCTTGCAAAGGGTATTTTCAGGAAGGTGCTGAGCGGCAGCCGAGGCGACTCTCCGCCTGCGAAGAAGCGGGGAGTGGTCGAACGTGTCCTGTCGGGATTCATGACGACCTCCCTGCAGAGCGGTGCGGCCAGAGGGGTCGCGGAGCTCAACAAGGACGGGTACCGGGTCTACAACCTCCCGGGCGGTGACGACATCTTCGTCTCCAGTCCCGACGACAGCACTTATTTCGAGGATGAGGTGCCGGCACTGGTCCGCATCGCATCCGGGGATTTCATATCACGGGAGAAGCCGACCGCGGCCCTGTCCGAGGACGTGTCCGTGCGGGCGGCTGAGCCGTCGGAACTCGAATCGATGTTCGTCAACGCCATGCCCCGTGCCGAGTACGGCGAGGTCAATTTTGGCGAGGTCATCATCAAGAGCTCCCTGCCCGATGATACGGCGGCCCGCATCGATTCCGAGCCCTTCGAGACGGTTGTGGCCGTGCCCGAGACGGTGATGGAGATCGAGGGCCTGTACGGCAGCAGCGTCGGCGCCACCGGCGCGGCGGTGTCGGACGGCGGATCGCAGGAGATCTCGTTCATGGGCACGGGGGTCGCCGAGACAGCGGTGACCGCCGAGGCGGCGGCACCGATGCAGGCGGAGATGCCCATGCTGCCCGAGCCGGCGGCCATCGAGGTCGAATCGGCCGATTCGGCGGCGACGGTCGCCGATCCGGTTGAGATCAGGGACGTGGTCATGGACATGCTCAAACTGACCGTCCCCTCGCTGGACGGGGACGCCCGGTCGCTGGCGGATTTCCCTCCGATCATCGTCCGCGTCATCCCCGATGACGGCCTCGAGCGGCTGGATGCCGAATTCAAGCCGGCGCCGTCGCGGCCGGCGGCCAGGACCGGCGGCATCCGCATGCGGCCGACCGGGGTCTACGGCTCTTCGCTGAACTTCTCCTTCTGACCGGCCCGGTCCCGCCCCGCGGTCAGCGGAGCGGGACCGCCCTCCCATCGTTCATTATTTATATGGTGCTGCTGTAATCGACGCGATGGATTTCAATCTGATGGAGTTCTTCGGCCCGGTGCTCCTGGTCTTCATCGTGTTGCTGGTATTGGCACGACTCGGCTCGAGGCTCTTCACGAGATTCGGCATCCCGGGGCTGATCGGGGAGATCCTCGTCGGCGTGGCGGTGGCGAACCTGGCGATCGGGGACTGGTCGCTGATGGCGATGCTCGACATCGACATGAGCCTGCCGAATTTCAACTACCAGGTCATCCTGCTCTTCGCCGAGTTCGGGGTGATCTTCCTGCTGTTCTCGATCGGGCTGGAGACCAAGGTCGACGAACTGCTGTCGGTCGGCAGGGCCGCCATGCTGGTGGCGGTCATGGGGGTGCTGCTGCCGCTGACGATGGGGTTCCTCTTCGCCGAGATGATCGGCGAGAATCTGAACGCGGCGGTGTTCATCGGGGTGGCGATGGTGGCCACCAGCGTGGGTGTGACCGCCCGCGTGATCAAGGACATGGGCTTCCTGGACACCAGGGAGTCGCGCATCATCATCGGCGCCGCCATCATCGACGATATCCTCGGCATGGTCATCCTCGCCCTGGCGGTCGGACTCGTCACCGGCACCGGGTCGTTCGAGGTCCGCCATCTGGTCATCCTCTCGGTCGCGGCCGCGGTGTTCGTGCTGGCGACGATGTACGCCGCCAAGCATCTCGTCCCGCGCATACACGACCGCCTCAAAGCGCGCTCCGAGCGCAAGGCGGCCGAGAATTGCAATCACAAGCCCAATTTCCACCGGTTCCTCCTGGCGCTGATCATCTGCCTCTCATTCTCCTGGGTCGCCGACAGCATCGGCCTCGCCGCCATCATCGGGGCCTTCCTCGGCGGCATGCTGATCGCCGAATACGCCGCCGAGTGGAAACTGGATTTCAATGTCGAGTCGATCATGACGCTGTTCCTCTCGTTCTTCTTCCTCAACGTCGGCATGCAGATCGATCTGGCGCAGTGCGCCAACTGGACGGTGGTGGGTCTCTCGGCGGCGGTGGTGGCGATCGCCGTGGCCTCCAAGTACATCGGCTGCGCCCTGGGGGCCAGGCTGGGCGACAAGACGCTGGACCGCACCTCGGCCGGCATCATCGGCGTCGGTATGGTCCCGCGCGGCGAGGTCGGCATCATCGTGGCGACGTTCGGACTCCAATACGGTGTGCTGAGCATGGAGCTGTACACTGTGCTGATCGTCATGGCGGTGGCCACGACCATCATCGCCCCTTCGCTCCTGTCGAGCAGGTTCATGTGCAAGTACCCGCCCGAGTGCGGGATCGACCCGAGGCCGTAATGCGGTAGGGGCGGATACTCCGGGAATGGGCGTCGGAACGGGCGCTGCATCCCTTCGCCGCCGAGGCGCTGACCGCGGGCGAGGTCTCGGCATGCTGGGAGGATTCGGCGGCCGATTATGACGGCGACCGTTACGCCGGCATCCGCGCCGGGATGACCGGCGACCTCATCGACACGGGGATCCTCACCCCCGACCGCGGGGTGATCGACATCGGCTGCGGCCCGGGGCTGTTCGCCGCGGGGTTCGCCGCATCGGTGCGCAGCGTCCTCTGCGTCGACAGCAGCGCGGCGATGCTGGAACTGGTGCGTCAGCGTGCCGCGGCCGCCGGCATCGGCAGCATCCGGACGCTGCATGCACGATGGGAGGACCTCGACCCGGTGCACCGGACCGAGGTGGCGTTCACCTCGCTCTGCCCTCCGCTGAACCATCCCGAGGCGCTGCTGCGGTTCGAGGGCTTCGCATCGGAGGCCTGCGTCTACATCTCCTCCGCCAACCGGGACATCGGCGTGACCGCCGGAATCTGGCGCCGGCTGGGGAAGGATTACTCGATGGGAGGTTACGACACGGCCTATCCGTGCCGCTTCCTGGAGGCCTGCGGCCGCCGGCCGGAACTGCGGTTCTACACCGAGCGCACCGAGACCGTGAGCACGGCCGACGAGGCGATCGCCGCCGCGCTGAAGACGGTGTCCCCGTATCTGGGAACGGGGGAGGATGTCGTCGGGGCCGTCACGGACGAGATCTCATCGCACGAATCCGACGGCGTCGTCCGCATCGGGAAGGAGATGCGCATGGGCATGCTGGTCTGGGAACCGCCCGCATGATGCGCCGGATCCCGGTCATCCGACCGGGAAGAAAACATCCATCAGGATGACCAGCACGGAGAATCCGATGGCGATCCCGATGACGACCTTGGGACTGACCCGGATGCCCTTGTCATCCTCGGTGTCGAAGTAGCGCATCAGACCCGCGGACGATGCGAACGTGTTATCGCTTTTCTTGGCCATCGAGCCCATCAATCGATAGTCTCTATAAAAACATATCGAACATCCGCGTATCTGCCTGACCGATCGCGGCACGCATGCATGCGCGGTTCCGACCGAAAACATATTTTAAGAAGCGCTCATATCACGCGTGATTCAAATGCATTGGGCCGACGTTATCGCGAAGGATGTGGCGGGGACCAGCGAGCGACCGCTGATCGCCACCGGCATCAGCCCCACGGGCATCATCCACGTTGGGAGCCTGAGGGAGGCCATCACCGGAGAGTCGATCCGCAGCGCGGTCGAGGGCCTCGGCAAAGAGGTCCGGCTCATCTACCTCATCGATTCCTTCGACCCGCTGCGGAAACGTTACGATTTCCTCCCCAGGGAGTACGAGAGCTACGTCGGCATGCCCATCTCCCGTATCCCCTGCCCCTGCGGCAAGCATGACAACTACGCCCATCACTTCGTGCAGCCGTTCCTCGACGCCGTCGATTCGCTGGGGGTCGAATGCGAGATCATCTGGACCCACGAACTCTACGATCAGGGGCTGATGGCCGGGGAGATCGACCTCGTCTTCCGGAAGCGGGAGCAGGTCATCCGCATCCTCAACGAGGTCTCCGGCCGGGAGGTCGGTCCCGATTATGCACCGTACAACCCGATCTGCTCCGCCTGCGGGCGCTTCGCCGAACCCGTGTTCGAAACCTACGAGTTCCCGCGCGTGGAGTACACCTGCACCTGCGGCAACCGCGGGGAGGTCGATGTCCGCCGGGGCGAGGGCAAGCTCACCTGGAGGTGCGAGTGGCCGGCCAAGTGGTCGGCGTTCGGCGTCTCCGCCGAGCCGTTCGGCAAGGACCATGCGGCCGCCGGCGGCTCCTATGACACCGGCATCCGCATCGCCCGCGAGATCTTCGGCATAGAGCCCCCGATGCCGATACCCTACGAGTTCGTGCAACTGAAGGGCGTGGGGCAGATGCACAAGTCGCTGGGCTGCTCGGTCACCGGGCTCGACGCGATCAACATGACGCCTCCTGAGGTGCTCAACTACCTCTTCCTCAGGGTCAATCCCAACCGGGCGATCGACTACGATTCTGGGATGGGGACGCTGGACATGGCCGACGAGTACGACCGCATGGAACGGCTGTACTTCGAGGGCGGCTACGCCGAGGTCGAGGAGGATTCGGTGCGCGCCTACGAGATCGCGCAGCACAACCGCGTCCCCTCCGAACTGCCCCTGCAGGTATCGTACCGCCATCTGGTCAACGTCGTCCAGATGACCGATTCGTTCGAGGGCGTGCTGGAGGTGCTCGGCCGCACCGAGGACCTCTCCGAGGCCAACGACGAGGACCTCAGGCGTCTGGAGCGCAGAGCCGATTGCGCCAGATACTGGCTCAACGGCTTCGCCCCCGACAGGGTCAAGTTCTCGGTCTACCCGACCATCCCGCCCGGTCTGGAGCTGACGATGAACGACAAGGCGCTCTTCAAGGAGCTGGTCAACCGGATGAACGATTGCGTCTGGGACGCGGAGACGATCACCGAGATCATCTCCACCGCCGGCCGGGATTCGCCCGTGGGCACCAAGGGCACCTTCCGGACGATCTACTCGGTGCTGATCGGCAAGACCAGCGGTCCGCGCCTGGGCCCGTTCCTCGCCAGCATGGACAAGCAGTTCGTCATCAACCGCTTCGTCCAGGCCTCGCGCTGACCGGTCAGAGGATGCCCATACCGGCCAGTTTCTCCGGCAGGTAGGTGTCGGTAACGAATTCCAGGCCGTACTTGGCCAGCGCCTGCTGCTCCGATTTCTTGCCTATCGACAGCATCGCCTGGATCTCGTTGATCCAGAAGTCGTCGGCGAACCGGGGGTCGGTCAGCTCCGCCTTCAGCGCGCCGACGTCGCGGTCGCTGAGGCTGTCGGTGGGCAGATCGTAATTCAGGATGTCGGACGGCGTTATGCCGATGAACTGGGCCGTCGGCGTCGCCAGGTACTCGGAGATGTGCGCCGTCTTGATGGCGCCGTAGGCGATCGACCCGTAGATCCGGAACGACCAGGGGTCCCCGTCGGTGAAGACGGTGACCGGCAGGCCGTGCTCCTCGTTGAGCTTCTTGATGATGCGCCGGGTGCTGCGCGCGGGCTGGCCGCTCAGATGCACCAGGATGCAGCCGTGGCGCTCGGGGAAGCCGTTCTCGATCAGCCTGGCGTACATACCGCCGGTCTCCACCGCCATGACGAACCCGGCGTCCCTGACATCCTCGATGCCGAAGTTGCCGTCGTCGACGTTGTAGGGCACGGCGAAACCGGTCTCGGCCACGTCGTCCATGCAGTTGACCGTCCGCCGCCCCTTCTTGGTGCTGATCTCGAAGTCCACGTTCCCGTAGACATGGGCGCCGCTCTCCTCGGGGCGGAGCCGGAAGTCCTCGCGCATGCAGCCCGAGATGACCTCGAGGTCCTCGGCGAGGAGGTTGCTCTCGTCCTGGGAGTTGAACTTGGCGTTGCTCCAGCCTTC
Organism: Candidatus Methanogranum sp.; assembly: GCA_050309445.1. Classification (GTDB taxonomy): domain Archaea; phylum Thermoplasmatota; class Thermoplasmata; order Methanomassiliicoccales; family Methanomethylophilaceae; genus Methanogranum. The sequence continues at coordinate 48,840 of JBNRMI010000018.1, forward strand.
CGAGATGTAGTACATCTCCCTCAGCGTCGAGGAGTGGCCGTCGCGGATCATCCCGGTGATGAAGTCGGCGGTGTAGACCGTCCGCAGCATCATCTGGGCGCCCTGGATGGTCTTGGCGGTGCGGTGGGTGCGCAGGTCGCCGTACTTCCAGACGCCGTGCATGCCGTCGAACTCGATGTTTTTCTTCGACCTCAGCGCCAGGCTCATCTCGGGGATCTCCCCGGCATCCATGCCGTCGTAAAGCCCCGTCACCACCTCCCTGAGGCGGTCGACCGCCTCGGACTGCCGTTCATTCATCGTCAAGCTCCTCCTCGGTCACGGGTTCCTCCTCCTCCTCGGGCTCGTCCTGCACATAGTCGTCCTCGGACTCGACGATCTCGAGCCCTTTGATCCCCCAGTCGCCCGGCAGCGCGTCGGCGCCCATCACCATCAGCGGGTTGATGCCGGAGATGTAGATGTCGTCGGCGTCGAAGGTGTCGGCCAGGTCACCCTTCAGCTCGAAGCTCAGCTCGATCCTGGTCGACGGCTGCAGGTCGGCGACCTCCCAGGTGGTCTTGCCCTCCTCGTTCATCTCGACGAAGAAGGGGTTGGTGAACAGGGTGAGGTTGACGCAGTCCTTGGGCAGGTGCGCATGCAGCCGCACGCTCCGCGGCTGGGTGGTGTAATTGTAGATATTGTAGCCGAAGGTGCGCACGCCCTTGGCCGGCTTGGAGACCGACGGCTCGATCCAGACCACGTTCATGATCCTGGAGATCGTCCGGCTCAGGTCGGGGACGGGGCGGTCGAGCATCTCCGCGCTCTTGGCGGCGAGGTCGGGCAGGATCTCCTGCACGATCCGGAACTTGGCCTGGGTCTTGCTCTTGCGGTCCTTCTTGTTGAGATGGCTCCGGAGGTTCCTGGCGCAGAGCCTCAGCGCGAGGTTGACCTCCGACTGGATTTCGTCGAAGGCGGCGACCGCCTCCTTGCCCTCGGAGGTGAACGGGACCTTGGTGGAGGCGATGTGCACCAGGATGATCGCCGGTCCGTAGGGTATGCCCTTGCCGCCGCGCTGCTCCAGCCCGTACCGGCGCCAGTCGACCTCGGAGACCGCCTTGGTCATGACGCAGGCCCCCTGCTGGTAGAGCAGCGGCACGCGGTTGGCGAAACGGAGGATCTGCACCTGCCCGTCGGCGGGGATCTCCCCGCCGTAGACGATGCCGGCCTCGATGATGAAAGGGTTGCCGTTGACCGTCTTGGGTGCCCGGGTGACGGGTGTGGCGTAGTACTCGGGGCGCAGCCCGTCGAGGATGTGCATCAGCCCCTTCTTGATCAGTGTCTCGCCGATCGGCGAGAGGCAGTCGGTCGGCGGCGCCATGATCCGCACCTCGCCGATGGCCCGGAGGATCTCGCGGAGGTCCTCCCGCGTGAGCCGGTCCGGCCTGGCGGTCGGTTTGACCCCCGCACGTTCCAGGATCTCGGACGCGACCCGGTCGGTCACCCTCGAGAAATCGTTCCTCAGGAAGGCCTTGACGTTCTTGTGGCCGGTCACCGATGCGTAGCGCATCAGCTCCCCGATCTCCATACCCTCGGGGTGGGGCTTGATCTCCTTCGACCGCGGCGGCAGCTGGTCGGTGGCCCGCTCGAACAGGTACGATTTCCCGTCGGGGTCGCGGAACCCGATGCGCGCATGGGGGTTGACGATGGCAGTCTCCCTGAGGTACTCGAAGATCGACTGCCTCCCGGTGACGTACCTTCCCTTGGTGGCGTACTCGACCGCGGTGCCGTGCTCCTTGCCCTCCCAGACGAACGCCTCGTCGCCGCTGACGACCGGGCGGTTGGTCTTGGTGTCCACGGAGATGTTCATCTTCCAGGCGATCCCGTCGCCGTCGGCGGTCTTGGACATCACCGTGGCGGGTTTGCCGGTGTTGATGTTGCCGAACATGATCGTCGCCGAGATGCCGATGCCCTGCTGCCCCCGCGACTGCCGCAGGGCATGGAACCGCGAACCGTACAGCAGCCGTCCGAAGACGTTGGGGATCATCTTGTGCACGATGCCGGGGCCGTTGTCCTCGATGCGGACGATGTATTCATCCTCCTCATCCCCGCGGGTGACGTCGACCGAGACGTCGGGCAGGTATCCGGCCTCCTCGCAGGCGTCGAGGGCGTTGTCCACGGCCTCCTTCACGCCCATGATCAGCGACTTCTGACGGGAGTCGAAGCCGAGGATCTGCTTGTTCTTCTCGAAGAACTCGGTGACGGAGATCTCCTGCTGCTTCGACGCCAGCTGCTTGGCGGTCAGTGTGCTGTTCCTGACAGGTTTATCTGTAGAGGGCATCCGAATCCGTAATCCCCGTCAGCGTATTTTATGCTTGTCAGGTCGGAGGGCGGGCCCCGTTCCGTGCGCTCGGGGCATCATTCCGTCTCCCTTCCGCACTTGGGGCAGAACCCCGTCCCGGGCGGGAGCAGGGTGCCGCATTCGGGGCAGATGACGGGCAGCTGCATCGTCGGCGGCATCGTCGGCGGATCGATGTACTCGACCACGGTGTCTTCGAAGACGACGCCGCACCTGGGGCACTTCTCCGCATCCGGGGTCACCTCGGCGCCGCATTCGGAACAGGTGACCATGTCGTGCTTGTCGGGCTTCATCTCGTCGGGCCGGTCGATGTAGGCTCCGCATTTGCGGCAGTTGACCTCGCCCGGCAGGACGATCGCCCGGCAGTTGTCGCATCTCCCGTAGCCGACCGGGTAGAGCCTCCCCTCCTGCTCCATCCGCTCGCGGGTCCGTCCGAGGCTGCGGCGCATCAGCGTCGAGAAGATGAGGATGGCGAAGAACACGAGCATGACCTGGCCGATCGACATGCCGACGCCGGAGAGGTATATCCCGGAGGCATCCCCCTCGAATGACCCGGTCAGGAACCAGTTATAGGTCTCATCGACGACCTCGTCGTCGACCAGCACCCCCAGCCCGACCAGGTGCAGCACGTCCGGATCGAGTCCGAACTCCCCCGCGATCGCCGTGGTGCCGCCGACCGGATCATGGACGGCCTCACTGAAAGCCGTGCGGTCCAGTCTCACCCCGTAGATCTGCCTCTCGGTGAATCCGATGCCCGTCACCCCGTAGGACAGGAGCACCGCCTCCCCCTCGCCGAGTTCTCCGGCGTACACCGCCGTCACGTACGTGATGCCGTCGGAGTAAGTGCAGGTGATATCGCTGAAGGCGTCGTCGGCCGGCGGCACGTCCCGGTCGGCGACCACGGCCGGGGCGGAGATGCCGATACCGACCGCCAGGGCGACGGCCATGAAGGCGATGCCGTAGGCCCCCAGCAGCTTCTTGTTGTCGACCCCGAACAGGTGCGGCACCATGTACAGCATCGTGCCGATGACGAACATTCCGAAGCCGGCGGTCCACCCGTAGTACGCCATCACCAGGGCCAGGGCGAAGGTGGCGATGAGCGCCGCGGTCTTCCGGGGACCGAGGCCGCGCCGGTCCCGCGCACTGTTCAGATGCTTATCCATAGGTCACCCAATCTTTGAGTCCGTTAATATAATGTCGCCGCGGAAGGGGCCGCGGACGCGGCGCAGGGACGATAAGTAGTAGTATGTCATCGCCATAGACGGCATATCGACCGACCGCGGACATGCGGCAAGCGTGAAATACACGGCGGTCGTCACGAAGACCAGAGAGCAGACCCCAATGGCGACGATAGAAGAGCAGATCAAGGAGTTGGAGGAGCAGATCTCCAACACCAAGTACAACAAATCGACGGAGGCGCACATCGGCAGGCTGAAGGCGCGCATCGCCCGCCTGTCGGCGGAGGAGGCCAAACGCAGGTCATCCAAGGGCCCGAGCAAGGGATACTACGTCAAGAAGGCGGGCAACGCCACCGTCGCGCTGATCGGCTTCCCCTCGGTGGGCAAGTCGACGCTGCTGAACCAGCTGACCGGGGCCAGATCGGAGGTCGGCGCCTACAACTTCACCACGCTGGACGTCGTCCCCGGCGTGCTCGAGTACAACCATGCCAAGATCCAGATCCTGGACATGCCCGGGCTGATCAAGGACGCCTCGCGGGGCAAGGGCCGCGGGCGCGAGGTCATCGCCGCCGCCAGGGCGGCGGACGTGATCCTCTTCGTCGTCGACATCTTCAACCCGAACATCAACGTGCTGATGCGGGAACTGTACGACGCCTCGATACGGCTCGACCAGCAGCGTCCGGACGTCGTCATCACTACCGGCTCGCAGGGCGGCATCAACGTGCTGCCGACAGTCAAGCTGACCAAGATCGACGTGCAGACCATCGCCGACATGACCGCCGCCTTCGGCCATGTCAACGCCACCGTCGTCGTCAGGGAGGACATCGATGTCGAGCAGATGCTGGACGTGCTCGCCGACAACCGCGTCTACATCAAATCGGTGATGGCGATCAACAAGGTCGATCTCGCCCGGTCCGGGCAGCTGGAATCGGTGATGGAGATGCACGGCAAATTCAAACTGGTGCCGATCTCCGCCGCCACCGGCTACGGGATGGAGGACCTCAAGCAGACGCTGTACGACACCATCGACATGATCCGCGTCTACCTCAAGCCGCAGGGCCAGGAGGCGGATCTGGACGAGCCGCTCATCGTCAAGCGCGGCAACACCGTCGGCGACGTGTGCGAGATGATCCACCGTGATTTCAAGAACAATTTCCGCTACGCGATGGTCTGGGGGGAGAGCGCCAAGTTCCCCGGCCAGACCGTCGGCCTGGATCACGTGGTGCGCGACAACGACATCCTGACGATCATCGTCAAACGATGACCGGCGGCGGGTTTCCGGGCACCGTCTCCATTTTTATATATGATGACTGCCATATTTCGATGCGACGGGCGGAGACGTTCCCGTTCGATCGGGGACACGCCGTCCTCAGCTCCGGAAACGGGCGTTGCCATCCGGATCGCTGAACCGATGCCGTGGCGTGTCTGCCCGTCTCTTCTCCATCAGGCGTGCTCATGCGTCCTGTCGCGGGCTCAGGTCAAGTATTATTATCACCATCTCCATCGGGACGGTCATGATCCGATGTCCGCGCGGCACGAGGGACTTCCTCCCCGATGAGATGGAGAGGAGAAGGCACTACGAAGGCATCCTCAGACGTGTCGCGCACACCTTCGGCTACCGCGAGATCGCCACCCCGATCTTCGAGGAGGCCGAGCTCTTCATCATCCGCTCCGGACCAAACATCCTCGACGAGCTCTACAGCTTCGAGGACAAGGGCGGCCGCATGCTGGCGCTGCGCCCGGAGCTGACCGCCCCGGCGGTGAGGTCGTTCGTCAACAACATGAGCAACCTCCCCAAGCCGATCAAGGTCTTCTATTTCGGCCAGTGCTTCAGGTACGAGCGGCCGCAGAGCGGCCGCTACCGGGAGTTCTTCCAGTTCGGCGCCGAGATCGTCGGCGCCGCCACGCCCGAGACCGACGCCGAGGCGGTCGCGCTCGCCGTCGCGATGATCCGCGCCCTCGGCCTGAAGGACTTCCGGGTGCGCATCGGGCACATCGGCATCCTGCGCGGCCGGCTGACCGCAGCCGGCGTCGGCGACGACGGCATGGGCGAGATCCTCCGCCGGCTCGACAAGGGGGAGTTCGACGAGGCGGTGCCGCTGCTGCGGGCCGAGGGCGCCGATGACGACGACATCGAGGGCATCCTCGCGCTGGCGGACGCCGATGACGGCCTCGAGGCCCTCGGGGGCATCGCGGGCGAGGCCGGCGACCACCTGCGGGCGGTGCTGGAATGCCTGGAGGCGATGGGCGTGGACAACGTCGGGGTCGACCTCGGCGTGGTGCGCGGCCTGGATTACTACACCGGCATCGTCTTCGAGGCCGAGGCGCCGGTGCTCGGCGCCGAGAAGCAGATCTGCGGCGGCGGCTCGTACACTCTATCGGAGCTGTTCGGCGGCGAGGAGGTCTTCTCCACAGGTTTCGCCATCGGCTTCGACCGCATCCTGCTGGCGCTGGAGCGCGAGGGTGCGGAGCTCGCGCCCCGGACGGTCGATGCCTACGTGATCGCCGCATCCCCGGAGATGAGGTTCCGCGCGATGGAGGCGGCGGCGTTGCTGCGCGGGGCCGGCGTGGCCGCCGACGCCGATATCATGGGGCGCCGCATGGCGAAGGCGATGAAGGCCGCCTCCGCCTCCGGTGCCGCCCGCGCGGTGATCGTCGGCGCCAGGGAGGCCGAGCAGGGCGCCGTCACGGTGCGCGACATGGCGACCGGCGAACAGACGCTGGTGGCGCTGACGGACCTGGTCGACGCCGTCCGCGGCCGCTGATGCGGCTCACACCTTCCTGTGCTTCATCAGGCGGATGTTGAACAGCAGCAGCGCGACGGCGAAGGCGACCAGCACCAGCAGCATGACCCACGAGTAATCCCATCCGAGCGCGCTCTCGCGGATCAGGACGCTCGAATAGGTCAGCGGCAGCATGTACAGCACCGCCTGGAACCATCCGGGCATCGCCGCCACCGAGAAGAACGTGCCGCAGAGGAAGGTCATCGGCAGGATCACCAGGGTGTTGAACACCGCCATGTTCTGATGCGACTTCGCCAGCAATGCGGCCGTCTCCCCCAGCAGCGAGAATGCCATGCAGGAGACCAGCAGCGAGACGACGAACAGCGGTGTGAGCATCAGCTCGTCGGACAGCAGCATGCCGAGCGCGAAGACGATCGAGCAACTGATCAGGCCGCGGACCACGCCGAGCATCGCCTTGCCGATGACGATCGACGAGTGCCGCAGCGGGCAGAGCATCAGCTCGTCGAAGCTGCGGTAGTACAGCCGCTGGACGTTCATCCGCGTGGCGGTGGACGAGAACGACGACGAGAGGGCGGTGAGGGCGACGATGCCGGGGATGATGAAGGCGATGTACGGCACGCCCTCCATGACCTGACCTCTCCCCAGCCCGTAGCCGAAGGCGATCAGGTAGAGCAGCGGGCTGACGATGCTCATCACCAGGACGTTCAGGGCGTTGTGCCGCAGGAAGCGCATGTCCCCCCAGGCGACGCTGTGGATCTCGCGCAGCCGGTCGATCATGCCCGATCACCCACGCTGTCCCCGGTCATGATGACGAAGCTGTCCTCCAGGTTGACCCCTCTGACGGTGATGTCGCAGCCCCCGTCGAGCCCGTCGACGAAGCTGTTGGCCCGGTCCCGGCTGCCGAAGTAGGCGTAGGAGGTCTTCCGCGTCCCGCGGTCGAACGTCTCCACCGTCACCTCGCCGACCGACCGGCGCAGCTCGTCGGGGGTGCCGACGGTGACGATCCTCCCGCGGTTGATGAAGGCGACCCGGTCGCAGAGCGATTCGGCCTCCTCGATGTAATGGGTGGTGAGGAAGACCGTGGTCCCGTCGGAGTTGAGCTGCCGGATGATATCCCAGATCAGCCGCCGGGCCCGGATGTCCAGACCGACCGTCGGCTCGTCGAGGAAGAGGATGGTCGGCCGGTGGATGAGCGCGCAGGCGATCGAGACCCGCCGCTTCCATCCGCCCGAGAGCGAGGTCACCTTGTAGTCGCGGTACTCGCCGATCCCGAGGTAGGTGATCAGCTCCTCGATCCGCGCCAGACCCTGCCGCTTCGGCATCTTGTGGCATCTGGCATGGTAGATCATGTTCTCGATGACGGTGAGGTCGTTGTCGAGGCTGACGTGCTGCTGCACCACCCCGAGGCTGACCTTGGCGTCGATCGGGGCGCTGTCGACGTCATGCCCGTTGATCACGACACGGCCCTCGTCCTTGTTGGCGAGCGTGGTCATCAGGCGGATGGCCGTCGTCTTCCCGGCGCCGTTGGGACCGAGGAACCCGAAGATCTCGCCCGACCTGACGTCCAGGTCGATGCGGTCCACGGCGGGTTTCCCGTTGAAGGCCTTGGAGAGTCCCCTGACCGATATTATGTCGTCCGGCATGTTAACATTGGATAATACATCCAATATATTAAAGTGCCATCAGCACCGACCCGTCCGCGCACAGGCATGATTCACTTATGCCGGTCCAATTCCTCATTCAGCAGCGCATCGGCCAGGGCGATGCCGGCATCCGAGCGACGGACATGGGTGAACCGCACCTCGGGGATCATCGACGCCAGCGCTTTCGCGTCGGCATGGAGGTCGACGATATTGGCCGACCTCACCCGGTATTCGCCGTTCATCTGCCTGATCACGAGCTCCGAGTCCATGACGAACTCGGCCGATCCGGCCCCGAGCTCCACGGCCTTGCCGATCGCGGCGATCAGGCCGCGGTACTCGGCGCGGTTGTTGGTCCCGATGCCGAGGTACTCCGCATGGCGGTGGATGACCTCGCCGTCCTCGGTCACGACGATGGCGTAGGCCGACGGCCCGGGATTGCCCCGCGAGCCGCCGTCCGAGAAGATCCGGTACATGCGGCCGCATCCATCGGCATCGCCGTATTTAGGGATTCCCGGAGTCACCCGTCACCAGGCGGAACGGGTCTGCCTGACGATCAGGTAGAGGAACAGGGGTCCGCCGATCAGGGCGGTGATCGTCCCCACCGGCAGCTCGACCGAGGCGGCGTTCCGTGCCACGAAATCCGCGATCAGCAGCATCAGCGCGCCGAAGGCGGCGGAGGCCGGGATCAGGTACTTGTTGTCCGAGCCGATGAACATCCTCACCATGTGAGGCGCCACCAGCCCGACGAAGCCGATGGTGCCGGTGAAGCTGACCAGCACGGCGGTGACCAGCGAGACCGCTCCGAGCGCCAGCAGCCGGGTCCTCCGCGGATCGACACCCAGCGTGACCGCGCCGCTGTCGCACATCACCAGCACGTTCAGCCGCCGGGCCAGGAGCTGGAAGATGACCGCGCCCGTCAGGGCGGCGGCGATCATGAACCAGATGTTGTCCCAGCCCGTCTTGCCGAGGGTGCCGACGCTCCACATGTAGACCTCGGCCAGCGATTCCTCGGAAGCGGTCAGCTTCAGCAGGGTGGTCGTGGCGGTGAAGATGTACATGACCGCGATCCCGATGAGGATCATCCCCGACGGCGTGACGCTCCTCTTGAGCCTCGACATGGTGATGATCATCGTCACCGGTATCATGGAGAAGACGAAGGCGTTGACCACGATGGCCCCCTCGCCGGAGATCCCGGGGATGATGCAGAGGCCCAGGACGATGGCGATCGCCGCTCCGAGCCCCGCGCCCGAGGCGATGCCCGTCGTGTAGGGGTCGGCGAGCGGGTTCTTCAGCGAGCTCTGCATGACGGCCCCGCACATGCCGAGCCCCGCGCCGACGGCCAGTCCGGCCAGCGCCCGCGGCGTGCGCAGCTCCCATACGACGTAGTGCTTCATCCGCGCGGTGCCTTCGACGGGGATGATGCCCCTGAGATGGTCGATCAGGATCCCGTAGGATTCGAAGAACCCGATGCTGTACTTGCCGAACGAGAGCTGCAGCCCGATCGCCAGCACCGAGACGGTCAGGCAGATGATGACGAACGTCATCTTCCGGGAGATGTACCTGAGGTACCTCTCCTTGAACTCGGAGAGCAGGCCCTTATCGGTCATCTCACCACACCTCCTTCCTCGAGCGCATGATGAGGATCAGGAAGAGCGGGCCGCCGATGAACGACATCACCAGCCCGGCCGGCACCTCCCCGGGGTAGACCACGACCCTGGCGACGAAATCCGCCGCCAGCAGCAGCAATGCGCCGAAGAGCGCCGCCGCGGGGATCACGAACCGGTTGTCGGAGCCGATGACCGACCGGACGATATGGGGCGACACCAGGCCGACGAAGCCGATGACCCCGAGCGACCCGACGATCGCCGCGGTCATGACCGAGAGCACGACCAGGATGAGCACCCGGAAGTTCTCGGCGTCCAGTCCCAGGCTCTTGGCGCTGTCGTCGCCCAGGGTCAGGAGGTTGAGCTTCCTGGTGGAGAACATGAGGAAGGCGCTCCCGAACAGGGTGATGCCGAGCATGAGCGGCACGTCCGACCATGACGTGTTCTCCAGCGAGCCGATCTGCCAGAGGTACGCCCGCTGGATCGTCTCGGTGTCGGACATGACCAGCAGCAGGGTGCTCAGGGCGGAGAACATGTAGGTCATGGCGATGCCCGCCAGGATCATCGTCGCCGGGGAGATGTCGGTGAAGCGGGACATCAGGATGATGACGGTCATCGGGATGAGCCCGAAGAGGAATGCGTTGACCATGAGCCCGTAGCCGCCCAATTGGGAGCCGGCGGTGAACCCCAGGGTCAGCGCCACGGCGACACCGAAGACGGCGCCCGCCGAGATGCCCGTCGTGTAGGGGTCGGCGAGCGGGTTCCTGACCACCGCCTGCATCGCCGCACCGCCGATCGCCAGCCCCGCGCCGGCCACCACCGCCGTGACGATGCGGGGGAGCCTGGAGTTCCAGAGGACGTAATCATCCCACCAGGCGGGCGTCCCCTGCGGATGGACCACCCCCTTCAGGTGGTCGAAGAGGATGCGGTAGGCCTCGGCGAAGCCGATGTCCCGTCCGCCGAGCGTGAGCGTGATCCCGGCCACGGCGAAGATGGCGGCGGTCACCCCGATGACGAAGAGGATCCTCCGCAGCACATGCCGGCGATACGCCTCCTTCAGGGTGTTGCTGTCATCCGTGCTGCCGTCCATTCCCGCACCTCCCGCCCGTTCCCGCGGCAGCGGGATGCACAGGCTCCAGA
>JBNRMI010000019.1:0-23087 GCA_050309445.1 Candidatus Methanogranum sp.
ATCAAGGATCTCGAGGCGCTTCCGGCAGAGGAGAGCAAGTTCTTCGAGTACTGCGACAAGAAGTACTCCGAGCTCGTGCACAACTACGACAAGAAGAACTACGCTCTCTGAGCAGGGTTCCGCAAGGGCCCCCTTAAACCTTTTACCATTTATTCACCCTGTACGCAGGATCGCGGGACACGGGACCGCGTCCGGGCCGTTCAGGTCCGTATAAAAGATAATAATGAAGCACGAACATCCCGAATCACGGAGAAAGGAGAATGCTGAACACTGATGGCGCCGACTTCACCAAGGTGGTCCGGCGGTACGATGTCGCATGCCAGACGGTCATGTCCCCCGAGGAGATGGCCAACATGCTGCTGCCCGCTGACAAGATCTTCCGCAAGGTCGCGGAGGAGATCCTCTATATGAGGTTCAAGACCATCGGCCCCATCGTCATGGATGCGCTGAAGCACCGGTCTCCGGCCGACGTCATCAACAACGGCCTGGTTGCGGGCATGGAGGTGGTGTCCCGCCTCTACGCGGAACGCATCTACCATCTGCCGGAGATCATGATGGCCGCCAAGGCGATGGAGATAGGCATCACCCTGGCGGAGAAACGGCTGCCGGGAGGCAGGGAGACCAAGGGCACGGTCGTCATGCATACCGCGGAGGGCGACCCCCACGACATCGGCAAGAACATCGCCGCCGTCATGATCCGGTCCTCCGGTTACACAGTCATCGACATGGGGCGCGACGTCCCCGTGACCGATTTCGTCGAGAAGGTCAAGGAGGTGAAGCCGCTCTTCGCCAGCGGCACCGCGCTGATGACCACGACGATGTCGGCGTTCGCCGCCGAGGCCGCGCTGATGGTCAAGGCGGGGCTGGACATACCGCTGATGGGCTGCGGCGGAGCGGTCAACCGCGATTACGCCAACTCCTACGACCTGGGCATCTATTCCGAGAAGGCCCCGCAGACGCCGCTGATCGCCGAGAAGATCCGCAACGGTTACGACTGGAGGCGGGTGCGGGAGGAGTGGGACTCCATCGTCAGAGGTGAGTGAACATGTCGATCAACAGATACACCCGGATGAGCTACACGAACGCCGACGAGATGGTCTTCGGCCGCTCGCTGAACCCGGTCTCGTACGGCTTCGGCCTGAAGATCGGGGCCGGCAAGGTCATCCCCGAGATCAACTACGCTCCGCGCCCGGGCACCGAGAAGGACGCGGAGAAGCTCAGGCGCGAATTCGTCGACTACATCTCCACCGATGCCCTGGACAGGGCGGTCGCCCTCGGCTTCCCCGATCTGCAGCTCGAGACCGAATGGGTCTCCCAGATGAACCAGGCGCGTCTGTCGGTGCCGGTCATCGAGGGCCAGAAGGAGCTGTGCGAGAGATACCATGAGGAGTTCGGCATCAACTGCGGCGTCAGGCACACCATCCCCGACCAGCGCGAGGCCGATCAGGGTCTGCGGACCGGCATGGACGGCGAGCGCATCTACCCCGAGAAGCTGTTCGCCTGCGCCGAGACCGCCTGCGAGAACGGTGCCGATGTGCTCTCGATCGAATCGGTCGGCGGCAAGGAGCTCTCGGACTACGCGGTCACCAGCGGCGATATAGTCGCTTTCCTCTTCGGTGTCGGCTATCTCGGCACCATCGATATGGATTATATCTGGACGCGGTTCGCCGACATCGCCCGGAAGCACCGTTGCGTGGCCGGCGGCGACACCAACTGCGCCGGCGCCAACGTCTCGATGTTCCTCGCCGGCGGGATGCGGGACAACGATGTCCAGAGGACCTTCACCGCCGTGGCACGCTGCATCTCGGCCGCCAAGACACTGGCCGCCTGGGAATGCGGTGCCGTCGGCCCCGACAAGGACTGCGGATACGAAGGGCCGATCGTCAAAGCCATCGCCGGCAAGCCCATCTCCCAGGAGGGCAAGAACTGCCAGTGCGCCCACTGCGACCTCCAGGGCAACCTGATGGCGCAGACCTGCGACCTCTGGTCGAACGAATCGGTCGAGTACCACCCCGAATTCGGCGGTTCGTCCGTCGCCTGCTGGCTCGGCACGCTGGGCTACGAGGCCGCGCTGATGAACACCGCCCTCCAGCTGCGGCAGGAGAAGACGCTCCGGGACCTGTACATGTTCTCCGACCGTTTCCGCGGACCCGAGGCCTATGTGCTGGCCTACGACAACGCCTACCGCATCGGGGAGGCGATTGTCGCCGAGGGCGACAGCATCTACAACCGGGCGCTGTCAGCCGGGCTCGCCGGCGCGAAGATCCTTCTGGGAGGGTATGAGAAGCGGGAGCTGGAACTCACCGTCAAACAGCTCGAGGTGCTCTCGGACATCATCGGCAGGCTGGAGGCGCTTCCGGACGAGGAGGACGATTTCGTCGAATACGCCCTCAGGGAGTACAGCGACGTCCCCAATTTCAACCCGAGGAACTACGACCTCTGACGCATCGGCCGGTCTCTCCTGCGTAGGAACGCGCTCCCGAGCGCAGGATATATACACAAGACCGCGCCTTACACGGAGATATGATTGGGCGGAGGACTCAGGATTGTACTCGGTGATATCTTTGACCTGGCTGCTGGCCGGCGGTCTGCTGGAGCCGGTGTGGCTGCTCGCATTGAAGAAATGCGATAATTTCAAACACAAGGGCTACACCTTGCTGGCCGGGATCATGATGTTCGTGAGCCCGCTGTTCCTCGCATTCTCGATGAAGGAGATACCGGTCGGGATCGCCTATGCCGCATGGACCGGCATCGGGGCGGTCTGCGCCGTAGGGCTCGGGGCATTGCTGTTCAAAGAGAAGATCACCCCCAGGACCGCGCTCTACGTGGGGCTGATCGTCATCGGTGCGATCGGGTTGGCGCTCGCAGGTGATGCCTGATGAACCCCTGGATACATGTGGTCCTCGGAGGCCTGTTCGAGACCGGCTGGGCCGTGACGATGAAGATGTCGGACGGTTTCTCCCGGATCGAATGGGTGCTGCCCACGATGGCCCTGCTGGTGGTCAGCGTGCTGTTCCTGAACAAGGGGCTGGTCGCCGGCCTGCCCGCGGGATCGACCTACTCGGTGTGGGTCGGCATCGGTGCGATCGGCAGCCTCGTGGCCGGACTGCTGCTGTTCGGTGACCTCCTCAGTCCGCTGAAGGCGCTCTGCGTTGCGTTGATCCTCGCCGGCGTGCTCGGCATCGAGAACGAGAGCAGCAAACGGCGCAAGGCCGCGGCCGAGAGCCTCGAAGGCGAGGAGTGAGGCCGGTCAATCCCTTCTGAGCAGGTCCTGCTTGACCTGCCAGAGCCTCTCGGACAGGTCCACGTAATAGCGGTGCGGGTTCGAGAAGCGCTTGACCTCGTCCCAGAGGGTGCCGGCCTGCTCCTCGCGGTAGCGGCGCACCTGCTCCAGCGGGGGCAGGTCGGCGACGAGTCTGCCGCCGATGATCACCGGCACCAACAGCTCCTCGGCGGTGAAGTCGGTGAGCGTCTTCCGCTTCCAGGTGGCCTCTGGATCGAAGATCTCCAGCGGCCGCGTCTCGTCGATAGTCTCATCATGGATGCAGATCTGGTCGGCGATGGCCATCCCCTCTTCGTCGAACAGCCGGTAGACCTTCTTGAAGTGGGGCGTGGTGATCTTCCCCACGTTCTCCGAGATCTTGATCTTCGGTACGACCGTGCCGTCGTCATCCTCGACGGCGACCAGTTTGTAGACCCCGCCGAAGACGGGGTCGCTGCGGGCGGTGATCAGCTTCTCGCCGACCCCGAAGGCATCGATGCGGGCCCCCTGATCGACCAGGTCGCGGATCAGCCACTCGTCCAGCGAGTTGGAGGCGATGATCCTGCATCCGGTCAGACCGGCCTCGTCGAGCATGGCGCGGGCGCGGCGGGTCAGGAAGGCGATGTCGCCCGAATCCAGGCGGATGGCGCAGTCATCGATGCCCAGGGGCAGCAGCTCCTCCCTGAAGGCGCGGATCGCGTTGGGCACCCCGCTCTCCAGGGTGTCGTAGGTGTCCACCAGCAGCGTGGCGTCCCGGGGGTAGAGGCGGCAGAAGGAGCGGAAGGCATCCAGCTCCGAGCCGAACATCTGCACCCACGAATGGGCCATGGTCCCGCTGGCGGGTATGCCGTGCAACCTGTCGGCGAGGGCGCAGGCTGTGCCGCCGCAGCCTGCGATGTAGGCGGCCCTGGCTCCCAGCACCGCCGCGTCCGCCCCGTGCGCCCGTCGCGTCCCGAATTCCATCACGGTCCTGCCCTCGGCCGCTCGGACGATGCGGTCGGCCTTGGTGGCGATGAGCGTCTGATGGTTGATCGTCAGCAGCAGCAGCGTCTCGATCAGCTGCGCCTGAGGGGCGGCGGCCCTCACGGTGATGATCGGTTCGCCGGGGAAGACGGGGGTGCCCTCGGGCACGGCGTAAAGGTCCCCGGTGAAACGGAAACCGGCCAGGTAATCCAGGAACTCCTCGCAGAACGTCCCTTTGGAACGTAGGTAGGCGAGGTCGTCCTCGGTGAAGCGCAGGCCGAGGATGCGCTCGACCAGCTGCTCCAGGCCGGCCGCGACGGCGAAGCCGCCGCCGTCGGGCACCTGCCGGTAGAACATGTCGAAGTAGACGATCCTGTCGGCGAGCCCCTCCCGGATGTAGCCGTTGGCCATGGTGAACTCGTAGTAATCGCAGAGCAGCGCCGACTTCCAGCCTTCCATCTTATCCTGCGGTGTATCGCGTCCGTGTATATGTATAATCCACGTGCACGCGCGCGTTGCCGACGGACGGAGGATTTTGTGATATATTACCACATTATTACATACATTCCCTATTGTAGACAATCTGTAATTATTGGCCGGAACCTATACCATCAGTAGATAATGGAGTATTGCTCCAAATAGAAAACACTATATATCATTCCGGCGATATTGAGGAGTATTGGATGATGTTTCCAATAGGCTGATATAATGAGTGAGTGTCAGACTTCCAAAGTCATAATCATCGTTGCCCTGGTGGCCGGCATCCTCGTCGGAGCAGGTATCGGGTACGCCGTGTTCAACGCCGGCGGGGACGGGGACAGCGAATACAATTTCTATCTTTACTTCGAGGACGGCGCCGCGGACAACGGCTGGTACTCGGCCAAGGGATCGGACGCCTCCGACGCGTTCGGCAAGGCGATGGACAAGGCGGGCTTCGAATACGAGGTCGGGTGGGGATATGTCAGCACTGTGAAAGGTGTCGGCGAGTTCGGCTGGGGCCCCTATCAGTACCTGTACGCCGAATACACTGCAGAGGCCGCTGAAAGCAGCACAGGCTATCCCAACGCAGGTGCCGACGGCAACATGGTCAAATCCAACGGATGGGCCGCCATCGCGGGATACGGGGAAGGCGATGACCTGAAACTCAACCAGCTGGTCGGCAACACGTTCTTCCTCGCCCCTTATGACACGGACTGGATCGTCGTGTCCCCCGACATGGTCGACGATTGGACGGCATCCGGACCGTTCGCGGCGTGAAGCTATAAATCATCCGGGCCCATGCTCGGATTCAAACCTCTTACCTAAACTTCATTATCCGGAGGATGTGAGCGATTGGACCGATCGGCTGCTAAGGGATTTCACAGCAGGAGCCGTGCTGCCGATGCGACCCGTGTCAAGGTCATCCTCACGGTCGTCATCCTCCTCTCGGGAGCTCTGGTCACGTTCGCGGTCAAGGATATCGGCTCCAAGGCGTACCGTTCGCAGACCGAGGGCGTGGTCATCGACTTCGGCGGTTATGAGACGGTATGGACCGAGGCGGATTACAACGAGGTCTCCGATGCGTCGGAACTGCTGCTGCACGCATGCGAGCTGAACCGGTTCGATTGCATCCTCGATGAGGAGGGGAAGCCCGCCAGTATAAACGGCGTGGCCGACGGCGATGACGCTTCATGGGGGCTCTGGTACGTGCCCAAGGGAGGCATGGGCCTCGTCAGATCCGATGACCTCAACCTCGATGCGGCCGACTGCACCGGCATCTCCTGGGCCTACACCGCGGACGATGCCGAACCGGCGGTCATCGTCGACGCCTCCGGCAGATCGATATACGGTTATCCGCAGGCTATGCGCACGGTCACGCTGTCCCCGTCGGCTACCGAGATCATGGGGGCGCTGGGCGCAGTCAACACCATCTTCGGCGCCGACTACTACAGCAACCACCCTTCGCATGTGGCCGAGGGCAAGGCGTCCGGGGAGATCGCCACGGTCGGGACCTACATCGATCCGAATTTCGAATCGATCATGAGCACGTCGCCCGACATGGTCGTCTGCGACGGATCCCAGTACAACCATGTGGCCATGGCGGAGAAGCTGAGGTCGTCGGACACCAATTCCGTGCTATTGTACAACGGCGAGGGGATCGACATGCTGATCGACAACATCTTCATCGTCGGCGTGGCCATCGGTTACGAGCTCGGAGCCCAGGCGGTCATCGGCGAACTCGATCATGCCGTCGGCCGGATCATCGAAGCCATCGGCGGGGATTTCTCCGACGTGGATACAATGCTCTCGCTGTCATCCGACCCGTCGCCCTGGATATCGGGCGATAACACCTATATCGACGACATCCTCCTGCGCATCGGCGGCATCAACGCCTTCGATTCCATGGAAGGCTGGGTGCACATCAACTCGGAGTACGTGGCCAGGCACGACCCCTCGCTGATCATCATCCTCTCGGAGGAGATCCCGGCCACCGAGGACGGTTACAACGCGGTCATGGCCAACCTCTCGGCCGAATGGAGGAGCACCACGGCCTACAAGACCGGGGAGATCTACGTCTTCGGGGACTCGCTGGGGAACATGGCGCAGCTCTCCGGGCCCCGTTTCGCGCAGATGATGGAGCTGATGGCGATCGTCCTGTACCCGGAATGCTTCGGTGACGACTCCGGCCTGCCCAAGCACATCGGCGACGATTATCAGGACTATCTGACCATAACCGCTGAACTGGGGTTCGATAGCCGATGACCGCCCGCAGATTCTCCGGACCGGTCGCGGTCGGCATCATTCTCTGCCTCCTGCTGATACCCGCGGCAGCCGCGGTGCCGGCCGATGCCGCTGATGATGACGGTGCCGGGCTGCTCTTCGACCTGGGCAACGGCGGCACCCGATGGCTGGACATCGTCCCGTCGGACAGCTGCGGCGACACGGTGACCGCGACGCTGGAGGCATACGGGCACGAATGCACGATCGCGGCCGGCACGATCACCGTCGACGGCAAGGGCCCGGTCACCATCGGGGCGCCGGACACCGGCGGTTCGCTCTCCGAACCCGGCTCCACGGGTGTGACCGTCACGTCCGAATGGACGGTCTACATGTGGGACGATGTCGCGGGCAGGTGGTCGGCGGTCGCCGATACGGGGGCGGCATACGTCTCCGGGTGGCTGGCGATCGGCTTCTACCCCGAAGGATGCGTCCCGACCGAATCCCCCGAGCACCCCTCCTCCTGGAAATCGGTGGCGGGGGATGCGGACAACTCCGGCACCCAGGAGGCGGGACTCTCCCCGGAGGCAGGGGAGCAGGCCTGGGCGTTCGGGGATTTCACCTCCGGCGACGGCCGCACTGCCAGAGGGTCCTACTCGTCGATATTGGCGGCGGGAGGGTACGCCTTCGTGAAGTACGGCTTCTCCGCCGGCAGGACCCTGGATGCCGCGGTCGTCTGCCACGATCTGGAGACCGGCGAGGTCGTCTGGGAGTTCTGGTTCGAGCGCAGTTACTACGACATGTCCACCTGCCTGATCGTCGGCGACCACATCTACATCCCGACCTCCCTCGGCATGATCTACAAGATCGACTGGCGCGAAGGGCCGGGCGAGGGCAACAGCGGCGTGACCACCTTCGAAGGGCGCGCCTGGGATGACAGCACGGGGATACCCGCCGTCATCAGGGACGATCTCGACGGATTGTCATACGGGGACGGCCCCGGCTCCCTGGTCTGCGACTCGGGGGCGATCCACGCTATCTCGTCGAACGGCATGGTCTACTGCTTCGACCTCGATCTGCGGCTCATATGGTCGTATCAGACCGACGGCGTCGGGTATTTCACCTCGCCCACGGTGCATGACGGCTATGTCGCGGCGGGCATGTACAACGGCCATCTCTACATCCTCGACCAGAAAGACGGCAGCCTGATCATCGATGAGCTGGTTTACAATTACCCGGATCGGAACTACGGGTGCGTCAACGCCCCCTGCTTCCTGGACAGCGGGGACGGGCACACACTGGTCATGACCTACAACGACGGTCGCGGTATGGGAGCCAAGGTCTTCGGGGCGATCATCTACAGGTTCGACGGAACCGGTCTGGATGAGGTCATCAGATACGAGGGCGATTTCGGCCCCGGGGTGGCCAACTACCTGACGCCGTATTCCGAGGAGGGGTTCGACGGCGTGATCTTCATGGCGCATAACGGCCTCTACCGCATGGATGCCGACGGGGATTACAAGCTGATCAACGATTATTTCACAGGCGGTATGAAGACCAAAGCCTCGCTGGTGCTGGTCAACGGCGAGCGCATCTTCATCTCCTGCCATTACACCAACAAGGGGATCTTCGAGCTGGACACCGGCGGCGGGATCCTCGGCACCTTCATGTTCCCGATCTCCGAGCACTCGATGGCCCCGGTGACCGTGGTCGACGGCATGATCCTCGCCGGCAACGACGCCTGCGCCTTCGCCGTGGCCGGAGGGCTGACCCCCTTCGTCCCGGACACGGCCGATGAGAGGACGGAGCCCTGGGTGATGCTGCTGGCGGCCCTGCTGCTCACGATCCTCGTCCTCTCGGCCGTCTGGGCGCTGCTCAGGTACGGGGCGGGCTGGGAGCATCCGTATGCGGAGATGCGCAACAGGATCCGGTGTTTCTTCTACGGCGAGGAGCACACGCACAACACCAGGGGCCGGCACCGGCTCTGGGCGGTGCTGGCGCTCGGCGTCGGTCTGACCGCGATCATGGCGATGGTCTCGCTCTGCATCGGGTCGGATACGACCCTGTCGCCGGGCGAGATGCTCGAGGCGCTGATCGGCTCATTGCAGAAGGGAGGGCGCAATCTGACCTACAACGAGATGCTCATCTTCGATTCCCGTCTGCCGCGCACGCTGGCCGCGCTCGGTGTCGGCATCGGGCTCTCGGTGGCCGGCGCCATGTACCAGGCGATCATCCGCAACCCGCTGGTCGACCCCTACATCATGGGCGTCTCGGCCGGGGCGGGCACGGCGGTGGTCGCCGTCATCGCCTTCGATTTCACCTTCTTCGGGCTTTTCGCGGCGCAGAGCCTGTACTCCACGGCCGTCATCTCCATGATCGGCGGTCTGGCGGCATTCGCCTGCACCATGCTGCTGGCCGAGAAGGCCCGCGGCAGCTCGATCAACTACGTGCTCGCCGGTGTCATCGTCGGACTCGTGTTCTCGGCGGTCCAGTCGCTGATGATGGTCTCGGCCGGCAACAGCGTGGGTTCGGCGCTCACCTGGCTGTACGGCTCGTTCACCTCGATCGTCTGGAGCAAGACGTGGCTGATCCTCATCCCCGCGATCACCGTCGCGGCCGCCGTCGTGCTCTGGGCCAAGGAGTTCAACCTCATCCTGCTGGGTCAGGACGAGGCGCGGCAGATGGGTCTGAACGCGCGCCTGTTCAGCAGGGTCATGCTGGTCATCGCCTCGATCCTGACCTCGATCTGCGTCGCCTTCGTCGGCATCATCGGCTTCGTCGGGCTGGTCATACCGCATCTCAGCCGGATGCTGCTCGGCGGCGACCACCGGCTGGTGTTCCCCGCCTCGATCGCCTTCGGCGGCGCGTTGATGATCACGGCGGACCTGCTGTCGCGGGTGCTGCTGACCGGGTTCGAGCTGCCGGTGGGGGCGATAACGACGATGATCGGCGTGCCGGTCTTCGCCTATCTGCTGCTGAAGAGAGGGAGGATGTACGATGGATGAGACGCGCATGAGCGGTTCTGGGGATGCACACGGGGATTCGGTGATCGGACGTAAAAGACGCCGGGCAGGCCGGATCATGCTCCTGGGGGCGGTCCTGATCGGCGTGTTCTTCATCGTCTCGCTCTGCGTCGGACCGACCAGGATCCTCGCGGTGGACGAGATGCTGTCGGCTCTGGTATCGGCGGTCGCCAAACGCGGTGAGGACCTCACCTACGATGAGCTGATGGTCTACAGCTCGCGGTTGCCGCGCACGCTGGCGGCGCTCGGTGTCGGCATCGGGCTCTCGGTGGCCGGCGCCATGTACCAGGCGATCATCCGCAACCCGCTGGTCGACCCCTACATCATGGGCGTCTCGGCCGGGGCGGGCACGGCGGCCATCGCGACGATCGCCTTTAACTTCACCTTCTTCGGGCTGTTCGCCCACGGCTCGATCTACCTGACGGCCTGCGCCGCGATGGTCGGAGGCCTGTTCGCCTTCGCCTGCACCATGGTGCTGGCCGAGCGCTCCGGCGGCAGCACCAGCAGCTACGTGCTGTCCGGCGTGGTCATCGGCCTGGTGTTCTCCGCGGTGCAGATCATCATGCTGGTGTTCTCCGGGATGAAGGTCTCGAGCTCGCTGCTGTGGCTGTTCGGCTCGTTCTCGAACGTGGTCTGGGAGCAGGTCTGGCTGGTGCTCGTCCCGGTGCTGCTGATCTCCGTCGCCGTCACCCGTTGGGCCAAGGAGTTCAACCTCGTGCTGCTGGGGCAGGAGCAGGCGCGGCAGATGGGGCTCGACGCCGTCCGTTTCAGCCGTCTGATGCTGGTGATCGCCTCGGTGCTGACCTCGATCTGCGTCGCCTTCGTCGGCATCATCGGCTTCGTCGGCCTGGTGATACCCCACCTGTGCCGCATCCTGCTGGGCGGCGACCACCGGCTGGTGTTCCCGGCATCGATCGCCTTCGGCGGCGTGCTGGTCATGATCACCGATCTCGCCTCGCGGATGATCGTGCCCGGTTATGAGCTGCCCGTGGGAGCGATAACCACGCTGATCGGGGTCCCGGTGTTCGCATATCTGCTTATCAAAAGGGGGAAGATGTATGAAGGATGATGTTCCGCTGCTCGAGGTCAGGAACCTCAGCAAGACGTACGAGGACGGCTTCTGCGCCGTCAGAGATGTCAGCTACTCGCTGCCGTCCGGGCTGCTGATCGGACTGATCGGTCCCAACGGCTGCGGCAAGACGACGATGATGAAATGCATCAACCGCATGCATGAGCCGACGCGGGGGGAGATCCTCATCGACGGCGAGTCCGTGCTGGGGAAGTCACCGGCGGAGATCGCCAGGGCGGTGTCCACCGTGCCGGCGGAGCTGCGGGCGTCGTTCGGACTGACCGTCTTCGAGACGGTGATGCTGGGCAGGTACCCGCACCTGCAGAACATCTGGTGGGAGACGGAGGAGGACGAGGGGATGGTGGTCGACGCCCTGCGGAAGTTCGGCGTGCTGCATCTGCAGGACCGTTCGCTGAACATGCTCTCCTCGGGCGAGAGGCAGCGGGTCCTCATCGCCAAGGCCTACGTGCAGAACCCCCGGCTGATGATGGTCGACGAGCCCACCTCGCATCTGGACATGAAGTACAAGCTGGAGGTGATGGAGTACCTGCGGGCGATGGTCAAGCAGGACATGACCGTGCTGGTGGCCGAGCACGACATCTCGCTGATGGCCCGCTACTGCGACCTCTGCCTGATCATGAAGAAAGGCGGACTGGTCGCGGTCGGCGATCCGAAGCGGATCATCACCGAGGAGCTGATGCAGGAGGTCTACGAGGTCAGCGCCTCGGTGGGCTTCGACCGGGACGGGGAGCTGTTCGTGCTGCCCAAGCGCTACACCGGTAAATTCTCCCTCTGACCGGTGTTCGCATGCACCGGGCGTACCGTGCCGGCATCCGTCCTCAGCATGAAATAGCTTGAGACCCATCCACGGCCCGATGGTCGCGCTCACAGACATGCTCTTCCGCCTGTTCGATCTCGTCTCCCCGATCATATGGCTGATCGTGGTCATCGACCTGGTCGCGATCTTCGTGCTGCTCTTCCTCGAGCGTATGGACCCGCGGTCGTTCGTGGCCTGGCTGGTGCTGTTCGTCTTCTTCCCGGTCCTGGGCGTGGCGCTGTACCTCTTCCTCGGCTGCACCCTGTACGGCAGGAACGCATTCGCACTCAAGGAGATCGAGGACAAGCGGCTGGCCGACCTGTATCTCAACGAGTTGGACAACATCGATGCCGATCTCGCGGCCGACGAGGTCGACCCGGCGATCCGCGGTTTCGCCAAGACCATCCATCGTGCCGGAGGGCGGGGGTACTCCAGCAACAACGAGGTGGAGCTGATCACCGAAGGCCATGAGAAGATGGAACGGCTGTTCGACGATCTGCGCCGGGCGCAGGATTTCATCCTCTTCCAGTATTACATCATCCGTGACGACGAGGTCGGCAATGAGCTGATGGACATCCTCACGCAGAAAGCCGAGGAGGGGCTCGATGTCTACCTGCTGACCGACGCCTTCGGCAACTTCAAGGGTCCCAAAGCGGGCATCCGCCGCTTCAGGGCGGCCGGAGGTCACTTCGCCCTTTTCCACAGACCGTCGAGACTGCCGATCAGCCCCAAGAAGAACCATCGCAACCACCGTAAGATCGCCATCATCGACGGTGCGGTCTCATACTGCGGGGGGTACAACATCGGCCGGGAGTACATCCACCAGGGGAGGTTCGGATACTGGCGGGACGCATCGGTGCGCATCATGGGGACGGCGGTGGTGCCGCTGACGCTGAGGCTGATCGCCGACTGGAACTACACCGCTAAACGCGACCGCATCGAGGATGCGGGCCGGTTCATATCCGATGCCGCCTATGAACACGACGGCTGCGAGCGGGTGCAGATCGTCTCGGGCGGGCCCGACACCCCCCGGAACAACCCGATCAGGATACAGTACCTGGAGATGATGCGGCAGGCCCGCCGGACGCTGTACATCACCACTCCGTACATCACCCCCGATGATATCGTCACCGAGAGCATCAAGCTGGCCGCCATCGCCGGGGTGGACACCAGGCTGATCATCCCTGCGGTCGGCGACCACATCTTCGTGCACTGGAACACGCTGTCGGCCGCCAACGAGCTGATGAAGCACGGCGTGAGGGTCTACCTGCATCAGAACGGTTTCAACCATGCCAAGACGATGCTCTGCGACGAGACCTTCCTCTCGGTCGGCTCGGCCAACATGGACGAGCGCTCGCTGACCCTCAATTTCGAGACCAATGTGATGATCCACTCCCCTGCGGTGCGCGATGTCATGCACGAGATGTTCATCCGCGATCTCGATTACTGCACCGAGTACTCATGCGAGGAATATGCCAGCATGCCGTTCAAGTACCGCGTGCGCACCAGGATATCCTACTTCTTCAAGCTGATCAGCTGATACGGCTCAGATGCGCCTGACGCGCACGTGCACACCGGAGGCGGAGACGACGACCACCTTCTCGTCAACCTCGATATCCTCATCGGCGCGGGCGCTCCAGAGGTCGTGCCCGATCCTGACCTTGCCGCGGATGTCATCGGGTGAGACGGCGACGGTGACCGTGCCTGTCTTACCGACAAGCGAGTCCACCACGGTGGTGGAGGGCAACTCGGGCTTCCCCAGCAGCTTGTAGGCGTAGATCGTCCCGGCTGTGGCGGGCAGGGCGATGGCCAGCGTCACCACCGGCAGCATCCAGGATGTCATGAAGTCCGGGTAGACCAGGCCGATGAGCCCGATGACCAGGAGGACGGTCCCCGGCACGATCATGTAGATGCCGGGGCTGAAGGCCTCGGCCAGTACGAGCAGGATTCCGAGAATTATGAGGAACAGGGCGATGTATAGAGGGTCCACGTCTCCATATCGACCACTATATACTTAAATCATGGTAAAAGGGACCGCATCCCTTGCGGGATGCGGTGTTTATCGGCCCGGTCAGAGGCCTTTCTGCTTGTTGGCGATGAGTGCCGCCTCGGAGAGCTCGTCCTCGACGATCTTCTTGATCTCCTCGGCTTCACGCCGGATCTCGTCCATCTTCGGGATCGCCCCGAGGATGTCGTCCGGATCGCCGATGTCGCGCCGCACAGCCTCTACGTCCGACACGGCCCGGTCGGGGACCCTCTGTGCCGCGCCCATGTAGTCGGAGATGCCGTCCACCAGGCGGGTGAGCTCCAGCGGGAAGAAGATCTTCGAGGATTCCCCTTCGCCGACCTTCCTCAGCGTCTCCA
The DNA here is from genome assembly GCA_050309445.1 of Candidatus Methanogranum sp. Taxonomy (GTDB): domain Archaea; phylum Thermoplasmatota; class Thermoplasmata; order Methanomassiliicoccales; family Methanomethylophilaceae; genus Methanogranum. Next base: position 14,196 of record JBNRMI010000019.1, read on the forward strand.
TCGACAGCACCGAGAGCGCCTTGGAATCCATGGCGGCGGCGCCGACCGAGAGGATGCGGAGCTTCTGGGCGTCTCCCTGACCCTCGAGGATCGTCGCTATCCGCTGACCCTCGGCCTCGAGGATCATCGACTGCCGCTGACCCTCGGCCTCGAGGATGCGCGCCTTCTTCTTGCCCTCGGCCTCGAGGATGGCGGCGCGCTTCTGACCGTCCGCCTCGAGGATGGCGGCGCGCCTGCGCCGCTCGGCCGAGGTCTGGTCCTCCATCGACGCCTTGACCTTGGAGGCCGGGTCGACCTCCCTGATCTCGACCGTCTCGACGCGCACCCCCCACTTGTCGGTGCTCTCGTCGAGTATGTCGCGCAGCTGCACGTTGATCCGCTCCCGGCTGGAGAGGATCTCGTCGAGCTCCATCTCGCCGATCACCGAACGCAGCGTCGTCTGCGCCAGGTTGACGGTGGCGAGGCGGTAGTTGGTGACTTCGAAGAAGGCGTTCTTCGGATCGGTGACCTTGATGTAGATGATCGCGTCGACGTTCACCGGCGAGTTGTCCTTGGTGATGACCTCCTGCCGGGGGACGTCCATGACCTCGGTGCGCAGGTCGATCTTGACGACCTGGTTGATCAGCGGGAAGACGACGTTCAACCCCTGGTTCAGGATACTGATGTATTTGCCGAGGCGCATGTAGATCGCCTGTTCGTACGGTTGGACGATCTTGACGCCGCTGAAGGCGAAGATACCTACGGCCAGCACCAACAGGATGGTGATGGTTGTCAGCAATGATTCTATTTCCATTTCGTTACCCGGGAATCCATAGTGTTCATCCGATAATATACCTTGTGCACGCCGACCGCCGTCCGCAGGCGCACCGGTTATATCCATGCATGCGCTGACCGTGGCGGATGAAGCTGAAGGACGCGCTGCTCACAGCCGCGGGGATCCTGCTGACCGCGGTGGGGGCGGTCGGCATCTTCGTGCCCCTGCTGCCCACGACCCCGTTCCTCCTGCTGGCGGCGGTGGCCTTCAGCGCGGGCAACCCGCGCATGCACCGGCGTCTGATGGAGACGCGGTACATCGGCGAGTACATCCGCAACTACCGTGACGGCAGCGGGGTGTCGCGCAGGACCAAGGCGCTGAGCCTCGCCTACCTCTGGCTGTTCCTCGCGCTCTCGGCCTTCATGATGCGCCGCATCCCCTGGATGCCGTTCCTGCTGGTCGCGGTCGGTGCGGCGGTGACCGCGCACGTGCTGCTGCTGAAGGGCCCCGGCGACCGGGTCCGGTGATGACCGCCGACCGCTGCCCCGACCCGATGCGCGACCGGCGGACGTCAGAGGATGTCGCGGTGCCGGCCGGTCACGGCGGCGGCCGTGATCTCGATGATCCCCAGCTTGCTGACCCGTTCAGGTGTGACCTCGCGGTCCTTGCCCTGCTTCAGGTAGATCCTGCGCAGGGCCTCCATCTTCTCCGCCTCGTCATCGAGCATCCGCCCGTTGCCCTTGAAGACCGCGCTGCGGAACCCGGCGCAGTGGCAGTCCTCCCCGGTATGGAGATGCATGTCGACCACGGCCAGGCTGCACACGGGATTGCGCCGCACGTTGGCGATCTTGCGGCCGGTCGGACGGCTCTGCATGTAGATCCTGCCGTCGATGAGCAGGTAATGCATGGGCACCGAGTGGGGGGTGCCGTCCTCGTTGATCGTGGCGAAGATGCCGATCGACTCCTCATCGAGGAGCGTCAGGACCTCTTCGGCCGTGAGATCGTGATCACGGAATCTGTCATCCATGCCGACGGTGACTCCGTGTCAGGATAAAACCGCTTGCATCCGCCTCAACACGGTTAAATCGGCGTAAGCGGATACAGGCCCTGCCGCGCACACGGCGGCCGGGCCCGCGGACGGCGGACCGCATCGGGGAGGGGGTCGGGATTGAGTGACGGTTTCCGTAGCAATCGGCGTTTGATGAGGGGCGGGATCGGGACCCGCCGCGATTACGAGATGGCGGGGTTCAGGGCACCCAATTACGACGGCAGCGTCTTCGGAGGGTTCGACGACCCGGACAGCGAGGCGCGCGACCGGCAGCGGCAGGCGCATGACAGCGGATTCTACGCCGGCCCGCTGCAGGAGCGCCTCGAGGGCATGGACGCCGGGCTCAGGGCCGAGTACCGGGCGGAGATCGCCCGGCAGGTCGATATCGAGATGCAGAAGCATTCCGCCGCGCTCCAGCGGCTGGGGATCCTCGTGGGGTTCACCTCGGTCATCCTCATCCAGGCGCTGGTCTTCCTCTCCTCCGACCTCGGGAGGCACCCCGGGGTGAACGCGGCGTACGCGGCCGGCGTGCTCGTCCTCTTCGCCATCTGCCTCGACGGCGTGCTGGTGCTGATCTCGCAGAAGATGTCGGCCCCGTCCTCGGGGGCGCACCCTTGGGACCTGGAGGACCTGCTGCGCTCGGGCGATCACGGTTCGCTGTCGCGGATGATCGAGAGCGGGCTCTACCGGTCGGTCGACAACGCGGTGATCGTCAATCACGGCATCAACCGCCAGATCGGCCAGATCGGCAGATGGCTGATCCTCGGCATCGCGGTGGTCATCGTCGCGATCGCGCTGGAGCTGTTCCTCCTCTGACGCCGCCGGGGCGGCGGCAGGGTAAACGATATCCGTGCGCGAAGCATCGGGGATGCATATGGCATTCGACGGCAGACGCGCGATAATCGACATCGACGATGATGAGCGGACGGTGTATTTCGACACGTACAAACTCAAGAAGATCACCGGCACCCGGGTCGCCCCAATCCTCGGGCTGAGCGAGTACTCCACCCCGTTCAAGGTGGCCTGCGAGCTCGCCGGCCTCTACCCCGGGGACGGGCCGAACAAGTACATCGACGCCGGCAACATCCTGGAACCGGTGCTCAGGGATTACATCGGCAACAACGTCTCGTTGCTGAGGGACTCCCTGGGCATCGGCGCCGATGCGGCCGTCGCCGTGGAGGAGCCGGTGCCGATGGAGCAGTGCGGCTACGACCACTTCCACAACGAGAGGGTCTTCGGCGGGCTGGTGGACGGGTACGTGCTGAAGGACGGGAGGCGCCACGCGGTGCTGGAGATCAAGACCTCCGGCCGGCGCGACACCTGGTTGGACGAGGCCGGGGAGCCGACGGTGGTGCCCGAATCGTACATGCTGCAGGCCTCGCTGTACGCCGAGCTCTCGAACCTCGACCGCATCGCCTTCGTCGTCGGCTTCCTCGAGGAGGGCGATTACGCCCGCCCGAAGAACTGGGTGCCGGACGCCGGCAACACCGCGGTCATCGTCAGGGAGAAGCTGGATATGACCCGGCAGATGGCCGAGTGCGTCGAGTGGTACGACGACTACATGAAGAACGGCTACACCCCGGAGTGGACCGAGGCCGACGCCAAGGTGCTGAAGTACCTCAAGGCCTTCAAACCGAGATGATAGGGACAGGGATCTCTCCTTGCTGGAAATCAGGGCATCACATGGATGCTTTTATCAGAGATTCCGGTGTCTCGCGTCTATCACTCAAATCGGCCATAAAACTGGAAATTGTTGCTTTGACAATCTCCATCTGTTCATTGAATATCATGTGTCCTGACATAGGGATGATAGCCAGTTGTCCTTCGGGTAATTCTCTCCAAAATTTACACATCGTTTCCACGCGAACGACATCCCTGTCTCCTGCTATTAGGATGACTGGGAAGGAAAGATTCTTCAGATCGTCATATTTGGAAAAATCTATGAGCTTTCCCCTACAGAACAATTCACTATCTCCCCACATGACGCGATATACATCTGACTGCGTGCTCATCACAAGATGTGTCAGAATGGGTAGGTTACCTCTCGTGAAGTAAAATTCTCTGAAATACGGAATCAGTGATTTCCGATATCCTCCGAAATACATCCTCTTACACTCGTACCTCATCAGATCGTCTCCGACCTCATGCGGGAGTTCCAGAACATTCGCTGTCTGATCGGCCTCCCACATCGCTGTATCCAGGAATGGCGATGTCAGGATCATACCCTTTATTTCAACATCACGTTCACTTAAGGCATATGCTACGGCAAGTCCGGCCCCCCAACACATACCGAACAATACGATTTCTCTCAGACCGAACTCATTAACGACATCGTTTATCTGACTTATGAACAAATCGACAGAATATTCGTCTGGGTTGTTGAAGCAGGCGGACTCCCCGCTTCCAAACTGGTTGTAAAAATACACGGGGTTCTTTATGTTAAGTAGTTTAACTAAAACGGGATCGGCTCCGAACCCGGGGCCTCCATGCAGGATAATTACAGGAATTTCTTTACTATCCTGGTTAAATACATAACATTGGGTCGTACCCAATTCTGTCCTGATGAATTTAATATCTGGTTCTGATGTCATTTAAATATCTCACCTGTCAATCATCATCACTTGGCCAATCCTTAGGCAATATCAAGAAATCACGATTACCGGACGCGGTCTTCAAAAATTTGTAATTAGAAAGTTCTGCATTGTCGCACTCACCATGGTATGAGTCCGAATCAATGTATATGAGTATTTCAAACAGTATGGTTTTGAAAGTATCTAACATGTCTTTGGGGATGTTTACAAAACATTTGTTCAGGAATTCCTGATTTGACTTAACCAATTCCGAAGCCAGTATTTTTCCATCTTCCGTGAGGTAAACAGAGTACTTCTTGCTGTTCTTGGTTTTTCGATCATCAACGACAAATCCGGCAGATCTCAAGACCTTTATGACCCTGTTTGTATTTGACGGATCGAGTCCAAGATAGTCAGACAGTTCAATCATCGTTTGACCATCTCGGCTGTTCAACGCAAGTAAGTACATGGCGTGAGCGGCAGTGAGGCCGTGCGGTTCAGTGATTTTGCGCATGTCTCTCTTGAATTCCATTCCAACCCGATCAACCATAATTGGAGCCATGGATCCCCAGTAGTCATTCTTGTTCGACATCATCCCGTCCTCTTTTATCCATCTCTTCATTCATGGTTTTTATTTACTATGCTTCATAAATAATTTAATAATTAATGTTTATACATGATGATGTATATAATATTTAGACATACTTATCATATTTAATATTATTTAATCATCGTGTAAAACTCAATATTATTGCGGGAGAGAGCGACATTACTGGGTATTGTCCCCTCTCCCGCACAAGTTTGGGTAAACAGATTTAATTTGTGTAATCAGGGTACGTTGGCAACTCCAGTCGTTGTTTGTACACGCCCTTCATAATATCGCATTACTAACCAGATAGGAACATAGATCAGAATCACAGCCAGGCTGAGTATGATGGATATCGTTCCATATGTTACCATATTCCAATAAAACAGGCATGGCAGTAATATCAACAGTTCGTACATGGCCATAGCCAATGCGATCCATCTCCAACCCCTGGGGGCCGACCAGATACGTTTTATATCTTTGAACTCAGGACTGGTCTTCGAGACAAAGAAAGCGATTAGCGCTACGCCGATCCCTATACAATATGTCATGCCGGATGCAGATATAATTGATACAGGATTGCCGACGAATATCAAAAGTATATTGACAATGAATGCCATGATAAGCGCATACACAGGTATTCCGTGCTTGTTTACACGCTTGAATACAGTAGGCATCTGTCCGGATAGAGCTAACGCATGCATGCTACGTGCACCGCCCAGGAATCCGGTTTGCACTATCAGTAGCATAGCGGCCACAAGGAACAACACGGCAATCGGAGCTCCGGCGTTGCCAAATAGCATCACTGCTATTGGTACCAGAGTCGCGGTTCCCGCCTCTTCTACAAGCTCCGTGCCCAATGTTCCGAACACTGTGGTTGATATGAAGAAGTAGAAGAACAAGCAGATCATTCCTCCGGCAAGCAAAGCTTTGGGTATGTCGGATTTCGGCTTCTTATATTCTGAACCAAATATCACACAACCTTCCCAGGCCGTGGCACTCCATTGGGCCAGACCCAGGCATCCAAACAACATCACCATGTCTATGGGGGACCATGACCAAGACGGTGGAAGCCATCCGTTTTCGATGTTGCTGAATTGGAAATCTCCAGATATCAACGTCCCACTCAATATAACCGTAATCGGGATAATCGAGAGCAGTGTCAATATGACGCTAGCTTTGGCACCCCCGTTAAATCCGCGTATATTGATTAATAGGAATCCTCCAATGAGAATGATTCCGATCGTTAAAGTCAGCAGTAAGTAATTCATATCGGCGAATACTTTGAAATAGCTCACCAGATAGTCCGCAATCAGAATTGAGAATACTGCTGGTGCAGGCGTCCAGGTGAACCAATACCCCCATGCTCCGAAAGCTGCGATGAATTTTTTTAAACTGAATCGAGATGCATTCTTAGGCGTGAGTATGCGGCTCACTGCTCCCGGAACTCCATCTGTATCCGGAAATGTAGATACCAGCTCTCCAAACGCTATGTTGGACAGGAAGGCTTGTGCGACGGCGACTGTCCAAAGCACAATACTGAATGCCCACAATGTCCCGGATATGTCATAAAGTGAAGGGAGAATCAAAATAGGGATCCCCAACATTATGAACGTACCTTGTTTCCAGGTCATCGTACGAATTTTTGTTACAACTACCTCTGTCATATATATGCTCCATTAAAAAAGATAAGTGGGCATGAGCCCACGTTTTTACTTTCTCATTCTGTTACGATAATTTTCGCAGCAGTTGATCTTTATATCCAACAAGTCTTCAATTTTAAATTTCGACTGTATGCCTCTGGATGCATTGGGCAGAGCTGTGACTGTCCCGATGTCAAGTTGTTCTCTCAACTCCTTCATTATGTAGACGTCGGAGAGGTCATATGCAGTGACGCCTAGTTTTTTCGCAACATATTCTTTGGCTTTATCGAGCTTCATGTTCTTGGACAACTGCATTCTGGCTACAAGATCTCCCGCAGTCCTCATACCTCCCATGCCTGATGCAGCGATATGGGAGAGGTATATCCCTGCAGGGTCGCCTGCTCCGATCTATATGCCGTCCGCCTTGGCAATTTCAATCATAGCCTTGCTGGCCCTAGTAGCTGCCTCAATAGGGGGCGTCTCACTCATGGGTATGCCTCCGACTCCCATGCCCATGTTGGGATGGCAGGGTATATTGGAGGATTCCACACATTCTTTGGTTATTGTTACTGCTCGAGCTATGTTCCATGCAACGCTCTTACCGGTATTGGTATTGACCACAGGCCCGAAAATGTTGACCCCTACTTTCTCGGCCAATTTAGCTTGCTCGTGTGGGTACATACCAGCTACCACTTCACCGTCATACTCTATGGATCCGTGTATGCCGAGAACATTCTCCCCCGACATTCCCATAATAACATTGGATTCAGGTCGTGCCTTCTTAAGTTTGGATATGCCCCTCAAAGTGCCTACGAAGTCCCCGTCTCCAGCAGATGCGGTGGTGTCGAAATCAAAGCCGTCGCTGCCCGCCTCCTGAAGTTTGACTGATACATACTCAATATCATTGGCCATCTGCTCAGCTGCTGCCTCAGCTGCCTCCATCGCTTCTTCGATCTTGAATTCTCTCATAAGGTCTGCAGGATTTCCATGAGGTCCGTCAGGGGCATAATACAGGCCCATATTGGGCATTGCCCCGTAAAGCAGAGGCACTGTCATGAGCATCTGCATCTGTTCCATGGTCTGCATCTCGTGGGCGATTATAGGTTTGACAGCTTTGATGCTGTAATCTACATGTCCTAGCTCAAATGTGTCCATGGAGAAGGCCTTCTCGAATATTAACGAACCTTCTCTCCTGCCGATTTCAACCCCGTTGCCGCAGGTACCGCTGTCAATGCCAAATCTATTTGACCCGAAGTCCTCTGTCATAACAACTTCGTTTCCGGGTTCAACGCCGACGACCCTGTCGGTAGTGCATAGGATCTCACAGATGTGATCGATGTCATCAGCCCTCAGCTCAGACACTCCCGTGCAATCAACAGCATCGCCAATTCCCGCCTGGATGTCTGACATTATCTGTTCTTTGGTCATGAACACTCTGCTGCCGTCGCCCATATTAATCATGAATTCTGTCATGATGTTACCTCCATCTCCTTTGCTTTCCGGGTGGTCTCAGATGCAGTTTCCCCATAAAGATCAGCACCTATTTTGTCGGCGTATGCCTGTGTGACAGGCGCACCACCGACCATCACTATAACTTTATCACGAAGACCTTCTTCTTTGAAAATCTCGATCACGTCCCTCTGTACAGTCATGGTAGTGGTCATGAGTGCAGACATGCCGCACATATTGCAACCATCTCTCACCATATCGACAAACGTCCTGTTTGGAACATCTCGGCCCATATCATGTACTTCGAATCCTGCGCATTGGAGCATGGTCGAACAGATCGACTTGCCGATATCATGGACATCGCCTTCAACCGTACCGATGACGATCTTGCCCTTGGCTTTGCCATCAATTTCATTTTCTTCCAATTCAGGCGTTAAAATTTCTGTAGCGGCCTTCATTCCAGCCGCCGCACTGAGTACGTGTGGAAGGAACAATTTCCCTCTTTCGAAGAGCACTCCGACTTCGGACATACCTTCACCCATGGTATCGATTATCTCGACCGCGGACATACCTGAAGATCTTGCAGCATCGACAGCTGCTTTTATGCCCGGTACCTTATAGGCGACCACAGCTTCTTTCAGTGCCTTTTTCTCATTTTCAAATCCAGTCATGTTGATCTCCTGTTGAATCTCAACATTGACAATATTGTTTTTCCAATTATTTAAATCTAGATGTTATCATTAAAAATATAACTTGATGTTAATATTATATTGATTTATTCAAGTAATGTACATATTTAGCTTGGATATAATTATGCATCCATCAAATTATAAACCATATAT
>JBNRMI010000020.1:0-3418 GCA_050309445.1 Candidatus Methanogranum sp.
GGGGGCGCGGTCCTGCTGCCGGCGGCCGGCGGCTTCGAGTCCGGGCACGTCGCCGGGCTGACCCCGGCCGACGGCGGCACCGCCCTGGACTTCCCGCCGCTGAGCGACCGCGCCTACGACGACGACCCCTGGTACACGAGCGCCTACGTCGAGTGGGCCGTCCTGGTCGCCATCGGCGTCATCATCGTCGCCGGCATCCTGCTGGCCATCCGGAAGGAGGGTGGCGGAACATTTAAAGGAAAATAAGATTATCATTATATACGAGAACAAACTAATGCATCGAATGGAGGGGCCATCATGGGAACAGTAATCAAAGAGGAGCCGACGACCCTGTCCGTCGAGGAGTGGATCGGGGCCCAGAGTTTCGAGTCCACGGAAGGCATCGTCATCCCCGCGAACACATCCGACAGGGTGATCGGGCAGGACGAGGCGGTGGAGATCGTCAGGAAGGCCGCGATGCAGAAGCGGCACGTCATGCTCATCGGCGACCCCGGCACCGGCAAGTCGATGCTGGCCAACTCGATGACCGAGTACCTGCCCAGCGAGGAGCTGCAGGACCTGGTGGCCTACCACAACCCCGAGGACGCCAACGCGCCCCGCGTCCGCGCCTTCCCGGCCGGCCGCGGCAAGGCCGTGGTCGCCGAGCAGCGGGCCCAGGCGGCCGCCGCCAAGACGCAGAAGAGCTCGATGTACCTCTACCTCAGCGCGGCGATCATCATGCTGGGCATCGTCGGCGCCTTCCTCTACGGTTTCACGGTGCTGCTGGTCGCGCTGTTCGGCGTGATGATCATCCTGATGCTCTTCCGCAACCCGATGGGCCAGCGGATCGAGACGGTGATCGTGCCCAAGGTGCTGGTCGGCCACGACCGCGGCGATCCGCCGCCGTTCGTCGACTCGACCGGCACCCACGCCGGCGCATTGCTCGGCGACGTCAGGCACGACCCGTTCCAGAGCGGCGGCCTCGAGACGCCGTCGCACGACCGGCTCGAGGCCGGCGACATCCACAAGGCCAACAAGGGCGTGCTCTTCATCGACGAGATCAACCTGCTGCGGATGGAATCCCAGCAGGCGATCCTCACCGCGATGCAGGAGGGGCGCATGGCGATCACCGGCAGGTCCGAGCGCTCCTCGGGCGCGCTGGTCAAGTCCGAGCCCGTGCCCTGCGACTTCATCCTGGTCTGCGCCGGCAACCTCGACGCCATGCCCGGCATGCACCCGGCGCTGCGCTCGCGGATCAGGGGTTACGGATACGAGGTCTTCATGAAGAACACCATGACCGACACCGAGGACAACCGCCTGAAGCTGGCCCGGTTCGTCGCCCAGGAGGTGGTCAAGGACGAGAAGATCCCCCACTTCGACAGGTACGCGGTCGGGGAGATCATCAAGGAGGCCCAGCGCCGTTCCGGGCGCAAGGGCAAGCTGACGCTGCGCCTGAGGGAGCTCGGCGGGCTGATCCGCGTCGCGGGCGACCTGGCGGTCAACCGCGGCGCCAGACTGGTCACCGCCGCCGACGTCGCCGCGGCCAAGGTCTCGGCCCGCGGCCTCGAGCAGCAGATCGCCGACCGGCAGGTGGAGAACATGGAAGCATACCATCTCTTCAGCACCGAGGGCGAGACGGTCGGGTCGGTCAACGGCCTGGCCGCGCTCGGCGCCGATTCGGGGCTGTCCGAGTACTCGGGCGTCGTCCTGCCGATCGTCGCCGAGGTCACGCCGGCCCAGCGCAAGGAGGGCGGGCAGATCATCGCCACCGGCAGGCTGGGCGACATCGCCAAGGAGGCGGTGCAGAACATCTCGTCGGTGATCAAGAAGTACGCCGGCCGCGACCTGGCGGAGATGGACATCCACCTCCAGTACGTGGGCACCTACGACGGCGTCGAGGGCGACAGCGCCTCGATCACCATGGCCAGCGTCATCATCTCGGCGATGGAGGGCATCCCGATGCGCCAGGACCTGGCGATGACGGGCAGCCTCAACGTCCGCGGCAAGGTGCTGCCGGTCGGAGCGGTCACCGCCAAGCTGGAGGCGGCCGCCCGCCTGGGCATAAAGACCGCGCTGATCCCCGAGGCCAACGCCCAGGACGTGATGGTCGCGCGCAAGTACTACGACACCATGGAGATCCTCACCGTCTCCACGATGCGCGACGTCATCGAGACGGCCTTCGTCGACAGCCCGGGCAAGACCGAGTACCTGGAGAAGCTGCTCCCCCTCAACGAGGGCGGTGTCTCCGGCGTCAAGCGGGTCGAGGTCCCGGTCGATTACGACCGCCCCGAGCCCGCGCCCGCCGCCGCGGCGGCGGAGCGGCCGGAGCCGGAACCCGAGCCCGAGTCGGCCTGGGAGGTCGTCGTCACCGGCGGCAAGCCGTCCGACGACCCGCAGCCGCAGTGAACATCGCGCGGGGGGCCCGGACGGGCCTCCCGCCCCTTCCCCCCTGCATCACCGTTTTATATCGTCCGAGCGCATAGACGGCACCATGGAAGGTTATGACGAGCGTTCGCTGGTGCTCGGCCGTTTCCAGCCGTTCCACAAGGGGCATCTGGAGGTCATCCGCCGCTGCGCCGCCGAATCCGCGAGCCTCGTCATCGGCATCGGCAGCGCCCAGTACTCGCACGAGCCCGACAACCCCTTCACCGCCGGCGAGCGCCATCTGATGATCGACGAGTCGCTGCGCGCCGAGGGCATCCGCAACTACTGCATCGTGCCGATCGAGGACCTCAACCGCTACTCGGTGTGGGTGACGCACGTGGCCTCGATGACCCCGCCGTTCCGGCACGTCTACAGCAACAACCCGCTCACCCGGCGGCTGTTCAGCGAGGCGGGCTACGAGCTGAGGGACTCCCCCCTGTACTCGAGGGACGTCTACTCGGGCACCGTCATCCGCCGCCGCATGCTCGAGGACGGCGACTGGCGGTCGCTGGTGCCGGAGGCGGCGGCCGAGGTCATCGAGCGCATGGGCGGTGTCGAGCGGCTCCGGGAGATCACCGGGAGGGAGTGACACGGACGCCGCCGCCCGGGTGCACCGCCTGCTGGAGGGCTCCGGCATGACCTTGTCGCTGGCGGAGTCCTGCACCGGCGGCCTCGCCGGGTGCCTGATCACCGCCCTGCCGGGAGCCTCCTCCTACTTCCTCGGCGGCGTCGTCTCCTACAGCGACGGCGCCAAGGAGCGCATCCTCGGCGTGTCGCGGGGCACACTGGAGGCGCACGGCGCGGTCAGCGCCGGGACGGCCGCCGAGATGGCCCTCGGGGCCAGGGAGCTGTTCTCGTCCGATTACGCCGCGGCGGTGACCGGCATCGCCGGCCCGGGCGGGGCCACCGAGGGCAAGCCGGTCGGGCTGGTGCACATCGCGGCCACCGACGGCGTCACCGTCCTGCAGCGGGCGGACGTGCACCCGGGCGGCCGCCCGGGTGCACGTCCGCCCGC
>JBNRMI010000021.1:0-32191 GCA_050309445.1 Candidatus Methanogranum sp.
GCAGGGGGCGGTGGCCGGTCTGTCCGCCGCGGAGCACGTCAGGGTCGACCGATGACGGTCGAGGATCTGATCTCCAGCATGCTGCGGGAGGAGGGGGGCTTCCAGAAGGCCTTCCGCAGCATCCTCCGGGACGAGCTGGAGATGTCGCTGAGCGAGTTCTGTCAGATCTCCGGCCTGTCTCAGAGCACGATGTACAAGATCCTCGAGGAACGGCGCGAGCCCAATCTGAGGACGGTCAGACAGGTGGTCAAGACCCTGAGGATGCTGACCCCGCGGGACAGCGGCTGTTTCGTCGCGGTCATCGCCTCCTCGCGCTTCACCGAGGGCCTGCCGCTGCTGATGGACATCCAGGGGTTCACCCTGTCGGTGCAGGAGTACGTGGTGGCGACCGTGGAGGACGCCATCATCGCCGCCGTCCGTGCCGAACGCGACGGGGCCTCGGCGATCGTCTGCGCACCGATCATCGCGCCGACGGTGGAGAAGATACTGTCGATCCCGGTGTCGCCGATCATGCCTTACGGCAGCGTGATCAAAGCGCTGGAGAGTCTGCGCGATATGCTGTGAATCCGATATTCATATACGGTTACACTTAACCAGGTTAATATAGCCCGTTGATTATTAGCGCATCATATGAAAGGAGGCGCACTTCGATGTTCGGCCTGCAGGTGATCAGCAACACCCCGATGGATTCGGTCTCGGATGCCGACACCGTCGCCGAGACGTTCCTCATCCAGGTCGGCTACATCCCCAAGGGCTACGACCCCCGTGCAGCCGACGGGCTGCGCGAGAGCATCCCCTACAGGCTCTTCATGGACTGCCTGATGGGGTATCCCGGCAAGGCCTGGGCGGTGGAGGAGCTCGCGGCGGTGCTGGACACCACCAAGCCGACGGTGTACCGCCACATAAACAAACTGAGGGCGATGGACCTGCTGGAGAGCGCCGAGGTCGAGTTCGACGGTGCCCTGCGCAAAGGGTACCGCATAAGATACGGGGATCTCGCCAAGGCCTGGAGCTTCACCGAGACCAATGTCAAGATGGCGATGGGCAACTACAGGCGCACCGTCGAGCAGCTGAGCGGCCTCGTCAGGGAACGCAGGGGATGATGCCGCCGGACAATGCCGGGTTCAGCGAAGCCGTCATCGAGGCCGTCAAGGACGGGACGATCCGGGACCGCGACGATCTCCAGCGTTTCAAACTGAAGCTGTGCGCCAGGATGAAGCTGCCCGGCATCCCCCCGAACTCATCGATCCTGGCCGATGTGCAGCCCGAGGACCGCGAGCTGATGGAGCCGCTGCTGATCAAGAAGCCGATGCGCACGGTCAGCGGGGTCGCGGTCGTGGCTGTGATGACCTCGCCCGCCCCCTGCCCCCACGGCCGCTGCGCCTACTGCCCGGGCGGGGTCGACACCGGGTCGCCGCAGGCCTACACCGGCAAGGAGCCGGCCGCCAGGCGCGCCCACCGCAATTCCTTCGACCCCTATCTGCAGGTGTCCGACCGCATCGCGCAGCTCAACGCCATCGGCCACCGGACCGACAAGGTCGACCTCATCATCATGGGCGGCACGTTCACCTCCCGTGATGCGGGGTACCGGGAGTGGTTCGTGCGCCGTTGCTATGACGCGATGAACGGCACCGACTCGGATGACCTGGTCACCGCGCAGACGCTGAACGAGACCGCCGCCAGCCGCTGCGTGGGGCTGACGATCGAGACCCGCCCGGATGTCTTCGGGCCGGAGCAGATCGATGAGGCGATGCGCCTGGGCGCGACCCGGGTCGAGCTGGGGGTGCAGATACTCGACGACCGGGTGCTCGCCGGCGTCGACCGCGGCCACGGCATCGCCGAGGTGGTCGAATCGACCCGGGCCTGCAGGGAGCGCGGCCTCAAGGTCGGCTACCATCTGATGCCCGGCCTGCCCGGCGCCGATCCCGCGCTGGACCTGGAGTGCTTCAGGAAGGTCTTCGACGACCCCCGCTTCCGCCCGGACCTGCTGAAGATCTACCCGACGCTGGTGGTCGCCGGCACCGGCACCCACCGCATGTGGGAGGAGGGCCGTTACCGGCCGCTCGGCACCGGGGAGGCCACGGCGCTGCTGGCGGAGATGAAGGCGCTGGTCCCCGAGTACGTGCGCATCCAGCGCATCCAGCGCGACATACCCGTGCCCCAGATCGCCGCGGGCATCATGAAGTCGAACATCAGGCAGCTGGTGCGGGAGAGGATGGAGGCCGACGGCATCGCCTGCCGCTGCATCAGATGCCGTGAGGCGGGCCATGCCGGGGCGGTGCTGCAGGATCCGGAGCTGCTCGCGATCAAGGTGCAGGGATATGAGGCCGGCGGCGGCCTGGAGCGGTTCATCAGCCTCGAGTACGGGGACGTCCTCGCGGGCTATGCCAGATTGCGCACCGATGACACGGACACCGCGGGTGTGCGCGAGCTCAAGGTCGTCGGCAGGCTGACCGCCATCGGCGCCGACGGCGGCGACTGGCAGCACCGCGGGTTCGGCCGCGAGCTGATGGCCAGGGCCGAGGAGCTCGCCCGGGCGGACGGGAAGCGCCGCATCCGGGTCACCAGCGGCGTGGGTGTGCGCGGTTACTACCGGGAGCTCGGCTACCGCCTCGAGGCGCCTTACATGGTGAAGGACCTGGACTGACCGCGTCACCTGTAGGAGGGCAGGTCGTCCCACCTGCCGCCGGCGCCCCGCAGGTCGCGGCCGATGTTCTCATAGAACGTGTAGGATATGTCGTCCAGCGACGGACCGGTGTTGCCGAGCGCCACGATGAAGTGCTCCATCCCGACCGATTCGGCATCCGCATCCTCGCGATAGGCCGCCATGCCCGCTTCGCGGCAGAGTGCGGCCAGGTCGGCTCCCACATAACCCTCGGTCTCGGCTGCCAGACGGTCGAGGTCGACGTCGCGCAACGGCATCCCGCGGGTATGGATGCCGAGGATGCGCCGCCGTGCATCGGCATCGGGCCTGCCGACGAGTATCAGCCGGTCCATCCGTCCCGGCCGCAGCAGGGCGGGATCGATCATATCCGGCCGGTTGGTCGCCGCCATCACCGAGACCTTCCCCCGGCGGTCCATGCCGTCCATGCAGGTCAGCAGCTGCGCGACCACCCTGTCCCAGGCGCTGTTGGCGTCGTTCCCGCGCCGGGGTGCGACCGACTCGATCTCATCGAAGAAGATGATGCAGGGCTCGGATTGCCTGGCCCGGGCGAAGATCTCGCGCACGGCCAGCTCGCTGTCGCCCAGCCATTTGCTGGCGATCTCCGGTCCGCTGATCTGGATGAAGCCCGCACCCGAGGTGTTGGCCAGGGCCTTGGCGATCATCGTCTTGCCGGTCCCCGGCGGCCCGTAGAGCAGCACGCCCCGGCACGGTTCGATGCCCAGTCTCCGGAAGGGCGGGTCGGCCTCGGCCGGCACGAAGGTGTCGAGCAGCTCGTCGCGGATGCCGTCCAATCCGCCGATGTCATCCCAGGTGATATCGGGGATTTCCACCGAGACCCCGGCCGATGCCAGCGGCCGGACCGAGACGAGGGCGGACTCGAAGTCCTCCATGCGCACCGTGTCCCGCAGCAGCCCCTGTCCGGGGACCTCTCCGACCCGGTCCGATGCCGGGATGTGCGTCAGGATGCGCTTGACCGCGGCCTCGCGGCAGAGCGCGGCCAGGTCGGCCCCGGTGAATCCGCGGGTCTTCCCGGCCAACCGGTCGAGGTCGACATCATCCGCGAGCGGGACCGCGGCAGTGCAGACCCCCAGGATCTCGCGGCGGGCGAGTTCCCCGGGCATGCCGAGGTCGATCGTGCGGTCGAAGCGTCCCGAACGCCTGAGCGACGGGTCGACTGAATCCCCGTTGCGGGCGGTCCCGGTCACGGCGATCCCGTCGCCGGTGCGCAGTCCGTCGATCTGCTCGGCCACCACGGTGACGAGGCCGCTGACGGGTTCACCGGCCGCGCCGGTCCGCGCCGGGGCCAACCGGTCCAGGTCCTCGATGAAGATCAGGCAGGGCGCCCTCCGGCGGGCCTCCTCGAACAGGTCCTCGATCAGTGTGCCCGTCTCGTCACCTGCGAGCCTGGCGCCGCTGACCCGCAGCACATCGAGGCCCATGGTGTTCACGGCGGCCTCGACCAGCAGGGTCTTGCCGCTGCCGGGCGGACCGCAGACCAGGATCCCCCTGGGGGCGGACACGCCCATCCTCCTGTAGGCCACGGGGTGCCCGAGGGAGGCGATGATCGCATCGGTCAGGTGCTTCAGCTCGTCACCGAGGCCGCCCAGGTCGGAGGCGGTGACGAGTCCGCCGTGGACCGATTCCGTCCAAGAGGCGGCCGCATCGGACATGCGGATGCGGGTGCTGCTGCTGACCACCACCGGGCCCTCCGGATCGGTGTGCGCCACCAGGAAATCGGGCGGCAGACCTTTCAGTGCCAGATCGGGGATGGTGAGGCGCATCCCCCGCGACATCACCCTGCCGATGAGGCGCTGGCGGATCATCGCCCCCATCATCGCCACGGCTCCGGCGGCCCCGTCGCCGTCGGGGTCGGGCAGCAGGATGACTCCGGAGGCCGCCGTCGGGGCGATCCTCCTCACCTTGACCTCATCGTCCACCAGGGCGAGTGCGTCCGAGCGCGTCAGCCCGTCCATGAGGATCAGTCCGCGCCCCTCGTCGGCGGGGTCGATCCCGCCGACGTTGGCCACCGTCGACCTGCCCCCCGAGATCTCGACGGCGTCGCCGATATCCACTCCGAGGGCGGTACGCGAGGCGCGGTCCATGCCGACGGTGCCGTCACCGGCGACGGAGGACGACCCGCACGCAACGACTTTGAGCGTCAGGTATTCTGCCATCGCCCGGAGATGGCGATATGCATATATCAGCCTGAGGTCGTCACCGTGTCTGCGACCCCTCTCCGACAGCTCCGGCCGGGACGGGCGCCCGGCGGTCTGCCGGACGATACCCGACATATCGATGACGATATCCCGCGAGGTATTATATAGGAGGAAACGTTCCTCCCAAATTACAAGCTTAAAGATATCTAGGGGCCTGTAGCTCAGCTAGGTAGAGCATCTGACTTTTAATCAGGTGGTCAAGGGTTCGAATCCCTTCAGGCCCGCTGGTCTCTTCATGAGCGATCGGACGGCGGATCAAGTATGAGGAACAGAACAGCAGAGGGCGTGATTCTCAAACGCATTTCCCGCTGACCGGGAGCGGGGGCAATTGGCAGGTGAAACAGTTGGTATCAGACAATGCATCGTTCAACGTACTCAAGCACATACTGGTGCCTGAGCATCACCTCCTGTCGGAAGAGGAGGCCGAGTCGGCGCTCAATGAGATGGGCATGACTCGCGACCAGCTTCCGAAGATCAGGAGCGTCGATGCCGGCATCAAGGTGCTCGAGAGCATACACGGCCCTATCGCGGAGGGGCGTGTGGTGAAGATCGTCAGGAAAAGTGAGACGGCACAGGAGTTCGTAGCCTACAGGCTCGTGACCAAAGGGTGATTCGTTTTGAGGGATTTAGTAAAATTATATTTCAAGGACAGGAACATCGTCAACCATCACATCTCGTCGTACAACGACTTCCTGGCCACCGCTGACAACCCCAATAGCAGGATGCAGCGCATCGTCGATGACATCAGGGTCCCCACAGATGACACCGAGCGCGGGATGATCATACTCGACCCCGAGCGCACCGGCGGTCGCAACATCTCGATCAGGATCGGGCGGCGGCGGGCGGAGGACGGTTCGCTCGACCCGTTGGCGAAGCCGACGATCAGGATCGAGCCCCCCAGGGTCATGGAGGCCAACGGCTACAGCCACGAGCTCACCCCGATGGAGGCCAGGCTCAGGAACCTCAACTACATGTCACCGGTCTTCGTCCGTTTCGAGATCCTCGAGGACGATGTCGAGCTCGACACGCCGGACAACGGCGGCTGGATCCACGTCGGCAACCTCCCGATGATGATCATGTCCCGCGGATGCAACCTCAACCGCCTGGTGCTGGAGTCGACGCTGGAGCGCACGCTGTCCGACGAGGAGTACTCCCTGGAGCTCGTCGGTCACAAGGAGGATCCGCGCGAACCCGGCGGCTACTTCATCATCGGCGGCACCGAGCGCGCCCTGATCACCCTCGAGGACCTCGCCCCCAACCGCATCATGGTCGAGCACAACGAGAGGTACGGGACCGCGGTCGAGATCGCCAAGGTGTTCTCGCAGCGGGACGGCTACCGGGCTCTGACCTTGGTCGAGAAGAAGAGGGACGGCATGGTCGTGGTCTCGGTCCCGGTCGCATCCGGGTCGATCCCCATCGTCGCGCTGATGAAGGCGCTGGGCATGGAGTCCGACAAGGAGATCTACGACACCATCGTCTCCGACCCGGAGATGGCCAACATCGTCTACGCCAACATCGAAGCGTCCCTGGACAAGAAGATCTCGCCGCCGAACGGCTACCACACCACCGAGGACGCGATCCTCTACCTCGAGCGCAACTTCGCCGCCGGCCAGGCCAAGGAGTACCGCACGAAGAAGGTCGAGTCGATCCTCGACCGCTCGCTGCTGCCCCACCTGGGCGACACCGCCGATGACCGGATGAAGAAGGCGATCTTCCTCGGGCGCATCGCCCGCGCCGTGCTCGAGCTCTCGCTCGAGAAGCGCAAGGAGGACGACAAGGACCATTACGCCAACAAGCGGCTCAAGCTCTCCGGCGATCTGATGGAGGACCTGTTCCGCACCAGCTTCAGCAGCCTGATGAAGGACCTGAAATACCAGCTCGAGCGCAACTGGGGCCGGAAACGGACCGAGATCAACATCTCCTCGTCGATCCGCCCCGACCTGCTCACCCACAAGCTGCTGCACGCCCTGGCCACCGGCAACTGGGTCGGCGGCCGCGCCGGCGTCTCGCAGCTGCTCGACCGCACCTCCAACATGTCGGCGATGTCGCACCTCAGGCGCGTGACCTCGTCGCTGACCCGGAGCCAGCCGCACTTCGAGGCGCGCGACCTGCATCCGACCCAGTGGGGCCGGCTCTGCCCGTCCGAGACCCCCGAGGGCCAGAACTGCGGCCTGGTCAAGAACGCGGCGCTGATCATCGACGTCTCGGAGGGTTACTCCGAGGATGAGCTGAAGATGCTCCTGCGGGGAGATTACGACCTGAAGCCGGTGAGCGAGGAGGGCGTGCGCGTCTACCTCAACGGCGATCTGATCGGCACCTCCGACGCACCGGCGCAGTTCGTCGCCAAGGTCAGGGGCAGCCGCCGCATCGGCCGGCTGCACTATGACGTCAACATCCGTTTCGACGAGGACATGGGCGAGATCATCATCAACTGCGACGAGGGGCGCCTGCGGCGCCCGCTGCTGGTCGTCGAGGACGGCCGCACCGTCCTCACCCGCAAGCACGTCGAGGGCATCCGCGACGGCAAGGTCTCCTGGAACGACCTGTTCAACGAGGGCGTCATCGAATGGCTCGACGCCGAGGAGGAGGAGGACGCGCTGGTCCAGGTCAGCCCCTTCGACCTGCCCAAGCGCTGCGAGCACTGCCGCCGGGCGCTCTCGATGGCCGACGTCGACTGGAAGAACGTCGGCATGGAGGGCGAGGCCGACATCCAGTGCAGATGGTGCGAGGGCGACATGATGGTCGCCTCGAAGCTGACCCGCAAGCACACCCACATGGAGATCGACCCGATGGTCATCCTCGGCGTCGCCGCCGGCATCGTGCCCTATCCGGAGTACAACTCCGCACCCCGTGTGACCATGGGGGCGGGCATGGCCAAGCAGGCGCTGGGCATCTCCGTGGCCAACTACAGGATCCGCCCCGACACCCGGGGCCACCTGCTGCACTACCCCCAGAAACCGATGGTCCAGACGCAGATCATGGACTTCATGGACTACAACCACCGCCCTGCCGGGCAGAACTTCTGCATCGCCGTCCTCTCGTACCACGGGTACAACATCGAGGATGCGCTGGTGATGAACAGGAGCTCGGTCCAGAGGGGCCTCGGGCGCTCCACCTTCATGCGGTCCTACCGCTCGGAGGAGCGCCGCTACCCCGGCGGACAGGAGGACCACTTCGAGATCCCCTCGCCCGACATCATGGGCGCGCGGGCCGACATGGCCTACGCCTCGCTGGGCGAGGACGGCCTGATCTCCCCCGAGTCGGCGGTCGCGGGCAGCGACGTCCTCGTGGGCAAGACCTCGCCGCCGCGTTTCCTCGAGGAGGAGACCGATTTCCTCACGCCCCAGAAGCGCAGGGAGACCTCGGTCACCGTCCGCCCGGGCGAGAAGGGCTACGTCGACTCGGTGATGGTCACCGAGTCGGAGAACGGGTCCCGCCTGGTGCGGGTCAAGATCAGGGACGAGCGCATCCCGGAGCTGGGCGACAAGTTCTGCTCCAGGTTCGGGCAGAAGGGCGTCATCGGCCGGCTGGTCGACCAGTGCGACATGCCGTTCACCGCCGAGGGCATCACCCCCGACCTGGTGGTCAACCCCCACGGCATCCCCTCGAGGATGACCGTCGGGCACGTGCTCGAGATGGCGGCCGGCAAGCTCGGCTCGATGGAGGGCCGCATCATCGACGGCACCGCCTTCTCCGGGGAGATGGAGGAATCCATCCGCGACGGGCTGGTGAAGAACGGCTTCAGCCACACCAGCAAGGAGGTCATGTACGACGGCAGGACCGGGCGCATGATCCAGGCCGACATCTACACCGGGGTGATCTTCTACGAGAAGCTGCACCACATGGTCAGCGGCAAGCTGCACGTCAGGTCCAGGGGGCCGGTGCAGGTCCTCACCCGCCAGCCCACCGAGGGGCGCTCCCGCCAGGGAGGCCTCAGGTTCGGTGAGATGGAGCGCGACTGCCTGATCGGGCACGGCGCGGCGATGGTGATCAAGGACCGTCTGCTCGACGAGTCCGACGGCACCAAGCAGTACGTCTGCGGCAACGTCAACTGCGGTCACGTGGCGATCATGGACCGCCACGGGTCGCTGTACTGCCCGGTGTGCAAGAACAATTCGAACATCCACCTGGTGCAGACCTCGTACGCCTTCAAGCTGCTGATGGACGAGCTGCTGTCGCTGGGTGTGGCCATGAGGCTCCAGCTGGAGGACCTGACATGATGCGCGGTATAACCAAGAGGATAGGGTCGATAAAGTTCTCCTGCATCTCCCCCGAGGAGATCAGGAAGATGTCGGCGGCCAAGATAATCACCGCCGACACGTACGACGACGAGGGCTACCCCATAGACATGGGGCTGATGGACCCCCACATGGGGGTCATCGAGCCCGGGCTGCGCTGCAAGACCTGCGGCTGCAAGGTCGACGAGTGCCCGGGCCACTTCGGGCATATCGACCTGGCGATGCCGGTCATCCACGTCGGCTTCATCAAGGACATCAAGATGATGCTCGAGAGCACCTGCCGCTCCTGCGGCCGGATCATGCTCTCCCCCGAGCAGATCGATGAGCGCATGCGCGACATGGACGGGATGAAGGACCTCGGCGGCGGCACCATCGAGGTGAAGAACTTCTCCAAGGTCACCGCCAAGGACGCCTCGGCCAAGGGCCTCTGCCCCTACTGCGGCACCGAGCAGATCAAGATCAAGCTGGACAAGCCGACCACCTTCCGCGAGGTGGACGACAACTACAAGCTCACGCCCAAGGAGGTGCGCGAGCGCCTGGAGCGCATACCCGACGACGACCTGCGGACGCTGGGGATCAACCCCGACACCTGCCGGCCCGAGTGGATGGTGCTCACGGCGCTGGCTGTCCCGCCGGTGACGGTCAGGCCGTCGATCACGCTGGACTCCGGCGACCGGTCGGAGGACGACCTCACCCACAAGCTGGTCGACGTGCTGAGGATCAACCAGCGTCTGCGGGAGAACCGCGACGCCGGCGCCCCGCAGCTGATCGTCGAGGACCTGTGGGAGCTGCTGCAGTACCACGTGACCACCTACTTCGACAACCAGACCTCGGGCATCCCCCCGGCCAGGCACCGCTCGGGCCGGCCCCTGAAGACGCTGACGCAGCGGCTCAAGGGCAAGGAGGGGAGGTTCAGGTCGAACCTGTCGGGCAAGCGGGTCAACTTCTCGGCGCGCACCGTCATCTCGCCCGATCCGATGCTGTCGATCAACGACGTCGGCATCCCGGTGCGGGCGGCGCGCGAGCTGACCGTGCCGGTGCATGTCACCGAGCACAACATCGACACCATCCGCACCATGATCATGCGCGGGCCCGACCCCGGCGACGAGCTCCCCTACGAGCCCGGCGTCAACTACGTCATCCGCTCCGACGGGCGGAGGATCCGCGTGACCGACCGCAACGCCGAGGAGGTGGCGGAGAACATCGAGCTCGGCTACGTGGTCGAGCGGCAGATGATGGAGGGCGACGTCGTCCTCTTCAACCGCCAGCCCTCGCTGCACCGGATGTCGATGATGGCGCACCGCGTGAAGATCATGGCCGGGCGCACGTTCAGGTTCAACCTCTGCGTCTGCCCGCCCTACAACGCCGACTTCGACGGCGACGAGATGAACCTGCACGTGCTCCAGAGCGACGAGGCCCGGGCCGAGGCGCGCATCCTGATGCAGGTGCAGGAGAACATCCTCTCGCCGCGTTACGGCGGACCGATCATCGGCGGCATCCACGACCATATCACCGGCGCCTACTTCCTCACCCATGAGGACCCGCGCTTCAACATGGCCGAGGCGATGGACATCCTCTCGAAGATCGAGGGGCTGGAGGTGCCCGAGCCGCTGACCGACGGGGACGGCGGCGAGTACTGGTCGGGCAAGCAGCTGTTCTCGCTGACCCTGCCCGATGACTTCCGCACGACATTCAAGGCCAACATCTGCCAGAGCTGCAGAGGCGGCTGCAAACGGGAGCAGTGCGAGCACGACGCCTACGTCAAGATCCGCGACGGCCGGCTGCTCTGCGGCACGATCGACACCAAGGGGATCGGCAACAGCAAGGGCAAGATCATCGACCGCATCGCCCGCGACTACGGCGCCGACCGCGCCGCGGTCTTCATCAACCAGTCGACCAAGATGGCGCTGGGCGCGCTGATGAACCACGGTTTCAGCACCGGCATCGGCGACGAGGACATCCCCGACGAGGCGGCGCTGCAGATCATCAACTACAACCAGGAGTGCATCGACAGCGTCTCCGACATGGTCGAATCCTACTGGAACGGCACGCTCGAGCAGATGCCCGGGCGGTCGCTGCGGGAGACCCTGGAGGTCAGGATCATGAAGACCCTGAGCGACGCCCGTGACGAGGCCGGCCGCATCGCCGGCAAGCACCTGGGCATGGCCAACCCCGCGGTCATCATGGCCCGCACCGGCGCCCGCGGCTCGATGCTCAACCTGTCCCAGATGGCAGGCTGCGTCGGCCAGCAGGCGGTGCGCGGCGAACGCCTGTCCAGAGGTTACTGGAACCGCACCCTGCCCCACTTCGAGAAGGGCGACCTCGGCGCTTTCGCCAGGGGCTTCTGCGCCAACTCGTACAAGGAGGGCCTCGACCCCACCGAGTTCTTCTTCCACGCCATGGGCGGCAGGGAGGGCCTGGTGGACACCGCGGTGAGGACATCGAGATCGGGTTACATGCAGCGCCGGCTGGTGTCGGCGCTCGAGGACCTCAAGCTCGCCGCCGACGGCACGGTGCGGAACACGATCGGCACCGTCATCCAGTTCAGGTACGGCGAGGACGGAGCCGACCCCGCCCGGACGGTGCGGGGCAAGGCGATCGACATCGAGGACCTCTTCGCCGAGGTCCTCGGCGACGAGGCCGACGAGCTCCTCCAGAGCGTCGAGTACAGGGATGTGGGGGACAACTACGGTCTCAGGGAGAAGGATGAGATGGAGTACATCGAGGAAGAGGATGCCGAGGAGTTCGACAGCTTCGACTCCGATTACGGAGGAGGTGACTGATCGATGGCCCGCAAGGACACGATCAACGCGCTGATCAACCGCGACATCAGCGAGGAGGTGGCCAACCTCCTGCTGACCAAGTACCGCACCCTGGGCATGATCGCCGCCGCCTCCGCCGAGGACCTGGTGGAACTGGGTCTGACCGAGGAGGAGGCGGCATCGGTGCTGGAGAAGGTGGCCAGGCGCCCCAGGCGCCGGACCGCCGTCCGCACCAAGCCGAAGGAGGAGCCGGCCGCCGCGCCGGTCATCGACCTCGGCGAGCTCTACCGGTCGCGCGACCTGAGCCCGACGGAGGCGGAGCTGGCCGCGTATGCGGCCGACTATGCCCACCCGCTGCCGGCGAAGATCGTCGGCGACATCGCCAACGCGATCGGCGAGGCCGAGCTGGACGAGGGGCGGAAACGGGAGCTGATCCGGGTGGCGCAGCGCATGTACGAATCGCACCTCATGGATCAGAACGAGTCGGCCGGCGTGATGGCGGCCCACTCCATCGGCGAGCCGGGCACGCAGATGAACATGCGTACCTTCCACTACGCCGGTGTGGCCAACATCAACGTCACCCAGGGGCTCCCCAGGCTGATCGAGATCGTCGACGCCAGGCGGGTGCCCAGCACACCCTCGATGGACATCCCCCTCAAGGGGATCGCCGCCGAGGACGAGAGCGTGGCGCGCCACGTGTCGTCGGAGATCGAGATGACGACGCTGCTCGATGTGGCGTCGGTGGAGTCCGATCTCACCAACATGCGGCTGGTCATCGAACCGGACGCGCGCAAGATGGAGGTGCGGGGCATCACCGCCGAGGACATCGTCGAGCGGCTCAACCGGGTCCGCGCGGTGCGCGGCATGGTCGTCCTGGAGGGATTCGACATCATCATCACCGCCGACGAGCCCTCGTTCCGCAAGCTCCAGGCGATGTACGATGCGATCAAGGGCGCCAAGATCAAAGGGATCGACGGCATCATGCGGGCGGTCCTCTCGCACGCCAGCGGCGAGTGGGTGATCGTCACCGAGGGCAGCAACCTGAAGGAGGTGCTGAAGATCGAGGGCGTCGACGCCGAGAACGTGATGACCAACAGCATCCAGGAGGTCGCCGAGGTCCTCGGCATCGAGGCGGCGCGGAACTCGATCATCCGCGAGGCGATGGAGACGCTGGGCGAGGCGGGGCTGGACGTGGATATCAGGCACATCATGCTGGTGGCCGACCTGATGACCAACGACGGTTTCGTCAAGGCCATCGGCCGGCACGGCGTCTCGGGTAAGAAATCATCCGTGCTCGCCAGGGCGGCCTTCGAGATCACCGCGGCCCATCTGCTGCATGCAGCCATAGTGGGCGAGGTCGACAGCCTCGAGGGCGTGACGGAGAACATCATAGTCGGACAGCCGGTGACATTGGGCACCGGTGCGGTAAACCTTGTTTACACACCCGTGGAAAAGGGGGAAGATGAATGAGTGAAGAGAAAGTGGATATAAGCAGAGCATTGAAGGCGGCGATCACGACCGGCAGGGTCGAGTTCGGCGTGGACCAGACGGAGAAGGCGGTCAGAGAGGGCAAAGCCCAGATGATCATCCTGGCAGAGAACTGCCCCAGCCGGGTGCTGATGGGCGGCACCGATGTCAAGACACATCTGTACGAGGGCAACAACATGGAGTTGGGCGCCCTCTGCGGCAAGCCGTTCTCGGTCTCCGCCCTGGCGGTGATCGACAAGGGCACCTCAAACATCCTGACGTTGTGAGATCATGGCCGCAGACATAGTGCTGACCGAGGACACGCTCCGTTACATCGCCCTCTTCGAGGCGATCACCAAGGCGAACGCCGTCGACTGCATGGACGCCGAGGAGAAACTCGTCTTCGTCGTCGAGAAGGGACAGGGCAACATCGCCGTCGGCAAGAAGGGGGAGCATGTGATCAGGCTGAAGGAGAAGACCGGGAAGAACATCCAGGTGGTGGAGTACTCCGAGGATCCCGAGCAGTTCGTCATGAATGTCTTCCACATCTACAATCCCCAGAAGGTCGCCATCGAGCAGCGCGGGAACATCACCCATGCGACCATCACGGTCGACCCCACGCTCAAGGGGCGGGCGATCGGCAAGGCGGGGAAGAACCTCCGCATCGCCAGGGACATCGTGAACAGGCATCATGAGATCCAGAGCCTCAGCGTCGACTGAGGCCGGCCGCACCCGCGGCCGTCAAACACCTTAGAGCCTCAATTCTCCGGTGCCGACCGCCCGATCGGGGTCCGTTCGACCTCGAGGCGGTCGGCCGAGGCGTACTCCTCCACCAGGTAGCAGTCGAAGGGCAGCCCGGCGGCCAGCTCTCTGAGCAGCCACGGCGCCAGCTCCACCTGGTTGCTGCTGGTGCGGGCATGCATCAGCTCGGGGGGCACGCCGTGCTCCTCCGACAGCATCCGCATCACCGCCTGCGGGTCGTCGGTCATGACCACGCCGCGGATCAGCGTCCCGTCCTCGGTGATCTCCTCGTACTCCTCGGCCACCCGGAAGGCGCGGCGCACCAGGCGCCGGCGCAGCTGCACACCGTCCTTGAATGCCGATGAGCAGTAATGCAGCGGCGCATGGCGATTGCTCTCCAGCGTCCCGAGCGCCGTCTCCTCCGAGCCGAGCACCGCCGAGGACAGGTCGTCCCGGATGCGGTAGCCGACGTTCTCCATCATGTCCCAGTTGCCCTCGGAGAACTCCAATTCGTTGAGGTTGATGAACCGCACCCCGGCGGCCACGGCGTATTTCACCAGGGCGTCGAGCTCCCGCTCCATACCGGGTATCGCCGGCACCTCGATGCCGACATCCAGCCCGCGGATGCCGGCAGCCTCGGCCAGACGCGTCCCCTCCATCCGGTCCCAGAGCCCGGGGGAGGGGTGGAAGCGGATCTCGTCGAGACCGGCTCCGGCGAGCACGGCCGCCTTCTCGGGATCGATCTCCGAGGTGTAGAGGTGGATGTGGTGGCGTCTGCCGAAACGTTCTTTGAGCAGCTCGATCGCCCCGATGGTGCGGTCCATCACCGACAGCGGATCGCCGCCGGTGATGCCGGTGCCGGTGGCATCCATCGCCAGCGCCTCGGCGATGATGTCCTCGTCGCACTCCACCAGCCGTTCGTTGGCGTAGATGACGTCATGCCCCTTCTTGGCCGGCGACAGCGGGCAGTAGAAGCAGCCGGTCGCGCATTCCCCGGTGATCAGCAGGACCATCTTGGACCCGTTGACGCAGTGCTTGCATCCTTTCGCAATCCGTCGGCCGTTCACCGCCGACCCGTATCCGAATCTTCTGCGCGCCATGGACCCGGTCATGGTCACGATGACTTAATAATCCTCGGAGTCGCTTGACCGGGGCATGAGGAAGGACACACGGCTGATCCTCGCGCTGGACGAGACCGACGGTGCGAAGGCGCTCGCATTGACGGAGGCGGTGGCCGACAGCATCGACGCGGTCAAGATCAACTGGCCGCTGGTGCTCTCGGCGGGACCCGACATGATCGACCGGCTGGCCGGGATCGCCGATGTGATCTGCGATTTCAAGGTGGCCGATATCCCCAACACCGTGCGCCTCATCGTCGGGAACGCGGTCGACCGCGGCGCCGCGGCGGTCATCGTCCACGCCTTCACCGGGGAGGACTCCCTGCGGGAGGCGGTGGCCGCGGCCGGCGGACGGGCGGGGATATACGCCGTCACCGAGATGAGCCACCCCGGCGGCAGGATGTTCACCGCGCCGCACGCCGAGGAGATGGCGCGGCTCGGCGTCAGCTGCGGAGCGGCCGGTTTCATCGCGCCCGCCACCCGTCCGGAGCGGATACGGGCGGTCCGGGCGATCGTCGGCGACCGCGAGATCCTCTCGCCCGGGGTGGGGGCCCAGGGGGGATCGGCCGCCGCCGCCGTCCGCGCCGGGGCCGACTATGTCATCGTCGGCCGGGCGATCTACGGGGCCGCCGATCCGGTCGCCGCCGCTGAGGCCGTCCGCGACGAGGTCGCCGCGGTGTTCTGAACCTCCGCGCCGCCCCTCTGGAACATGTCCCGTGTGCGCGCTAAACGTATAAATACGGTATCCTCTATGGACCTTTATTCTTCGGATGGAGATTAAAGAATGCGCAGATTCACACTCAAGTCAGCCGCCCCGCAGTTTATAGGGGGAGCCGGCCGTCCGGAGGACGGCTGGCAGGGATGGTTTAAGCGGAAATGGCGCTTGTTATCGGTAATGGCGATCATCCTGGCGGCTTTCCTCGTCAGGTTCGTCTTCGCCTACGGTATCTCCGCAGGGGACGATTTCGCATTGTCCGGGGGAGCAAGCGCATTGGGCAACATGGACGCGATCGTGGCCGTGCTGAACGGCACGTTCAGCTTCACCGACCCGTCCCTCAACTACCCCGTGGGCTCCCCTGACCTGTCCCCGCCGCTCTACACCGCGCTCATGGCGGTCCTCGCCGGGATCGCGACGCTGGCGGGTGTATCGGCCGGCACGGCTGCAGCCGGGGCCCTGGCCTGGTCCGCGCCCGTCTTCGCGGCGCTGACATGCTACCCCGTGTACCTGGTCGCCAGGAGGATGTTCGGCGACGACGAGAAGATCGGTCTACTCGCGGCGCTCCTCTACGCATTCTTCGCCCTTCTGGTGATGAACACGGTGTTCTCCAACGGCACCGCCTACGCCTTCGTCGGATTCCTCTTCGCCTGGATGATCCACTTCATGCTGCGCGCGCTGGACCGTTCCGATGACATGCCGGACGGCGGCCTGCGCGCGCTGGTCGCTGACCGCCGCCTGCTCAGGGATGTGCTGGCAGCCGGCCTGATCTTCGCGGCCGTCGCCCTCTCGTGGAGCGAGTTCAGGGTGGTGCTGACCTGCCTGGTGGCGCTGATGGCGCTGCAGGCGCTGGTCGACCGCGTCCGCCACCGGGACGTGACCACGACCCTGGGGATATACTCCGTCGTCATCCTCACGGGCGTGCTGATCGCCGCCCCCTACTACCTGGCGGCCGGACTCTGGACCGAGGTCCTCTCCGGTCCGCTGACGATGGCCGTCCTGGCCGTCGGTCTGACGGCGCTGTTCGCATTCACAGCGCAGCGCTCCTGGGTGCTGATGGTCCCGGTGATCCTCGCGATCGCCGGCGCGGTCCTGCTGGTGCTCAGTCTCGCAGCCAACGACGTGTTCACCGCGTTGGTGCACGGCAACAGCATCTACGAAGGCAGCCTGATGAACGCGCTGATGGCGCAGACCCATACATCCATCTCCAGGATGGCCTCCTATTTCGGCTGGCTCACCCTCTGGTTGCCGGTGATGGTGTTCCTCTGGATGCTCTACAGGTATCCGGGGCACCTCGATTCGAGGAAGTACGCGTTCACCATGCTCCTCATCATCTCCCTCTTCAGCGTCGGCTGGTTCTCCGCATCCTATGCGGCCGTCGCCGGCATCGGCTTCGCGGCCGCCTCGTCAGCCGCACTGATCCTCGCGGCGCGCCGGGTCGATATCATCGGTTACTTCAAGGATATGCGGACCGGTGACCTCGGGGCCCGGTTGAAGAAGATCATCAAGCCCATGCCGCTCGCGTTCACGATCATCGTCGTCGCGCTGGTGGCGGTCCCGAACGCGGTCTACGCGGTCGATGCCGCCGTCTCCGACAACACCGATGCGGACGGAGGGTACTTCGGCGGTCTCGGTTACACGGTGCAGACATCCGACCATGACGCGATGAATGAACTATGGTCCGGGTACGGCGGCATCGCCAAGAGCGGTGCGCTGGTCACCTGGCTCGGCTACTCGTCGGCAGCATCCAACATGGGCGGCTTCGACAGCGTCACCGACGGACGCGGCGGCGGCGCATCGGCCATGGCCAACACCCTGCTCGCCGAAGGCGGGCCGGCCGCGGCGGCGGCGATGGCGGTCAGGCTGATCCTGGCCTCCGGTCCCGCCGAGGCGAAGGCCGCGATACTCGCGGCCGGTCTGGATTACGACCTGATCGCCGACTACATCGACAACCCCCGGACCGCGGTGGATGCGGTCAACTCCGACATCGTCAGGTATCCGGGGCACAAATCCGGGATCACCGGGGAGAACGCCCTGTACACGGTCCTGTCCGAGTACCTGACCTCGACCCTCTCCGGGCCCGAGCTGTTCGACTTCTACGAAGCCGTCTGCGACGCGACCGGGGACCGGATCGCCTATGTCGCGGTCAACGGCGGCATGATCCCGCTCTACTACGGTGACGGTTCGTACTTCACGTCCATCGCCTACTTCGCCGACAGCCTGACCGACGTATACGGTGCGGACACGCGCTACTTCAGCTACAACCAGTACACCGGCAGCGCGACCTACACCGATGCGATGTACGATACATTCCTCTGGAAATCGGTCATCGGTCCGTCGGCATCGTATTACGGATTCAACTCCTCGGTATCCTACCTCAACGCCCTGGCGCTCAGCGACGGCACGGTCAAGGCCGTGCCGGGCTACGGCCTCGGCGGCTACGAGGTGGCGTACTGGACCGTCAGCTACAACCCCGATGACGATGCCACGCTGGCATCCGACGGCTGGGAGGACATGGACGGTTACGAGGCCATCGCGCTCCAGAACGACCGGGGCGGGGTGATCAACTACCTCGCAGGCGTGACCCTGATGGAGTATGTCGGGACCGGCACAGGCTCCACAGTCTTCCAGGGCCGCGTCGTCTACCCCGCAGCCGGAGGCAACGCCCCGGCCGAGGGCATCGAGATCGCGGTCTACACCCGCGTCGGATATGATTCCAGCGGCGTGGTCAACTACATCCCGACCTCGGTGGAGCGGACCTCCGCCGACGGGACCTATCAGATACTGGTGCCTGACGGCGCCGATTACTATGTGACCGTCTCCTCCGGTGCCGTCTCGTCGACGAACGGCGCGGTGATGTCGACCTTCGGCGACGTCTCCGGGATCCCGGCGGTGATCGTCCTCGAACGCACCGCGGTCGACGGCACCGTCACCCTCGGCGGCACGGGCGTGTACACATCCTACCTGCGCATCGAGATCGAGGGGCTCACCTCCGGTCTCATCGCCGAGACCGTCACCTCCGGCGGCGGTTTCGCCTTCGACAACCTGATACCCGACAGCTACACGCTGACCGCCTACAAGACCGACGGCACCCCGGTGCTGTCCAAGACGGT
Organism: Candidatus Methanogranum sp.; assembly: GCA_050309445.1. GTDB lineage: Archaea > Thermoplasmatota > Thermoplasmata > Methanomassiliicoccales > Methanomethylophilaceae > Methanogranum. The sequence continues at coordinate 19,036 of JBNRMI010000021.1, forward strand.
CAACGTCACCGCCGGCACCACCGGCGGGCTGCGGGTCGAGGCCGCATCGGGTAAGATCACCGTCACCGTCACCGACGGATACGGCGGATCGCCCGACTCCGGCAGCATCATCGCCACCGACACCGCCACGGGCCTCAGCTTCACCGCCGGCATCGCCGACGGCAAGGCCGTCATCCAGGTCCTGCCCGGCGACTACACGCTCTCGGCCGCCGACGGCCGCGTGATGGCCGCATCGAGCTCGACCATATCCGTCAGCAGCGGAGGCTCGAAGAGCTCCTCGGTCACGGTCTTCGAGGCGAAGCAGGTCACCGTCTCGGGTGCCCCGGCCGGAGCCAGCGTGACACTGGCGACGCTCGGTTACACCGCGGTCTCCGACACCGGCACATTCCGTGTGCCGTCGGGCGGAGCCGGCTCGTCCGCCGTCTATACCGCTTACGCCGTCGTCGACGGCAAGGTCTACCACGGCCGGTCCTCCGGCTCGTCCGTCTCCATGACCTCCTCGACGGCGTACACGGTCTCGGGCAAGGTCAGCGACGCCGACGGCGCCAAGGCCCCCGGTGCGACGGTGATGTACATAGCCGCCGACGGCAGCCAGTACCTGTTCACCGCGGACGCCGACGGCGTCTACACCGCGATCGTCCCGGCCGGGGAGTACTCGGTGTACGCCTACGACGGGGATTCCAGCGCATACCTGGGGACGCGGACGGTCTCCGCCGACGCTTCGGCGGATATCGGCATGACCGGGTCGCGCACGATCACCGCCACCCTGAGGTACTACACGCAGATCACATCGAGCGGCACCAAGCCCATCGTCTCCGCCGACGTGGTGTTCGGCATCACCTCCGGCGGGCAGACCCACACGCTCGCCTGCGTGACCGGATCCGACGGCAAGGTCAAACTGCAGGTCCCCAAGGGCCGCGCGGTCACCGCCGTGCTGGCACCGTTCGACACATCCGTGTTCCACTGCGCCGGCAAGACCAAGGAGTTCAGCTCGGGCAACAGCTCCGACTCGGTCACCTGGTCGTTGCAGGCGAAGCCCTCCGCCGATGCCGACATGCATGTCAAGCAGGTCACGGTCAACAGCGCCTACGTCGCCGATCTGACCCTCTACACCGACTCCGATGTCACCTACCGCATCTCCGGAAGCGGCACGATACCGGTCGGCAGGTACCTGGTCAGCGTCTCCGGCGGCACCGGCTACTACTTCGACGGCTCCGTCTACATCTATCCGGGTGCATCCGGCAGTCTGGCGATCGACGCCGTGCAGGTGACATCTGTCCGGGTCGAGTCCGCCGCCGGCGACAAGGTCTCCGTCTATGCGGAACCCGATGCCTCCGGCGATGCCGGAGCCTACTTCACCGACTCCGACGACAGCCGGCTGTACTACGTGGAGAGGGGGCACACCTACCATTTCACGGCCGAGGGCATCGTGTCCGGCACGGACCGCATCGCCTACGCCACCGTGACCAACCCGACCTCGACGGTCAACCTGGACCTGAGGGACAAGGCCGAGGCGGTCACCGTCTCCGGCTATGCCGGGGTCAACGCCGACGGCACGGTCACCGTGGTCTACGGCCAGGTCTCCATGCCCTTCCCGGTCAAGACCGGTGTGTTCGAGCTCACCCTGCCCAAGGGGCAGGCGATGACCCTGAAGGTGGAACTGTCGCAGACCGATGAGGAGCACAACGGCACCGTCTACACCTACACCGCATCACGGACACTGTCCGCCGCCGAGGTCATCGACAAGGCCGTGGTCAACATGGCCTCGGTGACCTCCGCGGCCGTCAGCGACCCGGTGCTGGAGGGTTCGAACGCGAGCTTCTCCGGCGGACAGGGGCGGTTCACGCTGAAGATCGGCAACAGCTCGGCAGCGGCCAACACGTACATCATCACCGGCGGCAGCGCCTGGATCCTGGACAGGACCTACACGCTGACGGTCGCCGGCAACTCCAGCGGCAGCATCCAGATCAGCGGCTTCTACGACGCCGCCAATGTGGGCGCGGGCGACCCGGGCCTGTCGGTCGATGTCAGCGACGTCTCCGGCAACGCGGTCGGCACCTACGTCCTCGACGGCAGCGGCTTCCAGAGCGAGGGCGGATCGTCGGAGGTCTCCGGCGCCGTCGGGAAGCACCGGGATGCGATGTCGACCTATGAGTACCTGTACGCCATCGTGATCTCCAACCACGATCCGCAGCTGCGGCAGGCCACCGTGTCGGTCTCCGGACCGGGCAGCGGCTGGTCCGTCGTCATCTGCGACAGCGATCAGAACGTGATCCTCGCCTCCGGCGGCAGCATCGCCGTCAGGGGTCTGACGGACACGGTCATCTACGTCAAGCTGATGCCGGTCGGCAGCGGTTCGAAGGAGATTCCGGGCATCACGGCCACGGTCAGCGTGCCCGGCTCGGTGTCCAAGGTCCTGAACCTCACCCCTGACCGGGTCAGCATCGGGACCTCGGACATGTCGGCGGCCGGCTCGGACGTCTACAACAACGAGAATCCGATACCGACGCTGTTCTGGGTGCTGATGGGGCTCGCGGTGCTGGGTCTGATCTTCATCGCCTGGTCCGGTTCCAAGAGGGGGGTGTTCACACGCAGAAAGTAAGCATGGCAGTGGTATCCGCATTGGCGGTCACCGTACTGGTCCTGGCCGCCGGAGCGGCGGCCTGCGACTCGGATGCGGCGGCCAACGGGTTCGTGATCTTCGATGACGACGTCGTCAAGGTGGAGGGCGTGGCCGAGGCCACCATCCGTCTCGACATCCCCGACAGCTATGAGCAGGCAGGCATAACCTACTCGGCCAAACTGGTCGACGGGGAAGGCAGCACGATGTCGGAGGCGGTGTCACCGTCGACGGGCTCGTTGACGCCCTCCGTACCCGCGACCCTGGAGGTCACCGCTCCCGAGAAGGCGGGCAAATACCGGCTGATCGTCACCTTCACCTACTCGTTGGATGACGGCGACGATCTGAAGCTGGTCAAGGAGGCGGTGCTCAAGGCGGTCGAGCCGATCGCCCTCACCGTCGAGCTGACCAACACCTCCGACGTGGACGTGCTCGGCCTGCTGCTCGACTTCTATGTCGACGGCAGGAAGGTCAACCAGGACCCGGTCGAGGCCGGCAGGATCGCGGCGGGTGCGACGGCGTCGGTGACATACGATTACGCCACCGACACCTCAGGCGGCGCCCACACCTTCAAGGTCATGGTCAGCGAGGACTCGCTGATCGAAGGCAACATCACCGGTCTGGGTAAGGAGCACACCTTCTACATCGGCATGGACAGCCACACCTGGATGAATGTCCTGATGGCGATCATCCTGGTGGTGATCGTCCTGGTGGCGGTGTACGTGCACCGCAAGCCGGTGAAGAACTACGGCAAGCCCAGGGCGAGGCGCTGAAACCGCGGGGGCTCCGCCCCCTCCTTCCGCATCCCCGGGACGGGGTCAGAGCCGCCGGTCGGCCATGACCGCCGCGGCCATATCGGACCGGCTCCGTTCCATCAGGCCCCGGGCGATGTCCTGCTTCCGCCTGAGCGGGGCGACCGCATCGGGCACATCGAAGCCCAGGACGATCTCCGCGACCGTCTCCATCGTGTCGAACACCGATCTCGCGGCGACGGTGTCGCCGTCCATCAGCCGGGTGAGCATCACCCTCCTGAGCTCGCCGAGGCAGTCGGCCAGCCCGAGGGCCCAGGCGCGCTCCGGGATCCCCAGCGACCGGGCGCCGGGCACATCCCCGCCGTGAATGAGGGCGGCCAGCAGCCGTGCCTCGGCGTATTCTGCCAGCGCATCCCCGACCACGCCGCTGTGGAGCACCTCCGGGTGCCCCTCCAGCGCGGCGGACAGGGCCGCGGCGGCACGGTCAAGCGGCTCCAGGTCCCCGCACTTCCCGCGGTGGAGCGCATGCATCGACCGTTTGGAGAGCCTGATGATCTCCCGCGCACCGGCCACGGCGCGCTCGCGGGCGCGCTCGGATTCCGCCAATGCCGCGGCGGCATGCTCCGCCGCCCGCTCCAGGCCGTTCACGCACGTCCCTCCAGCTGCCGGTGGAAACGGTCCTCCAGATCGAGGGAGAAGCGGGCCTGCTCCAGGCGTTGCCGGAACGGGCGGCCGTCGGCGGGGATGAACTCCAGGCCGGGATATACGGTGTCGACCAGCGTCAGCGCGTCGGCCCGTGCCAGGCCGAAGTTGACATCGGCGCCGTCCAGTGCAGCCTGAACGTCATCGAGGCCGGCGTGCCCCAGACCGACCGTCGCCACCGCGGCGGCGATGCGCCGGATCATGTTCCAGAGGAAGTATCGCGCCCTGAAGGTGAGGATCAGGTTGCGTTCGTCCTCCGTCACATCGATGGACTCGATCGAGGCGACCGTGGTCCTGCCGTCGGGGCGGCAGAAGCGCCTGAAGTCGTGCTCCCCGGAGAACAGGTCGCAGCAGCGGCGCACCAGATCGACATCCAGGCCCGCCTTGGGCAGGACGTACTCATAGACGCGCCGCTCGGCGAACCTGGGGTTGAATCCGGCATCGACCGGCGCATACCCCCGGTAGTAGATCCGCCGCGACTTGGCGTTGAGCGCTCTGATCAGGGTCGGGGCGTCATCGAAGTCCACGGCGAAGACGGCGACGTTGCCCAGGGCGTTGACGCCCTTGTCGGTGCGTCCCGCCATGAGCAGGTCCACCTCGGCCGGCCGGATGCGCAGGACCTCGCAGATGTCCCGGACGATCTCGCCCTCGGCGGTGCGCAGCTGCGGCTGGCGCTGCGATCCGTTGAACCCCGCACCGCGATACGCGACCTTGACCGCGATGCGGTTCAGCGGCGCAGGTCCCGCATCCTGTCGACCCGGCACCGGATCAGCTCCCGGGTGCCGATGTCGTGGCGGACCCGCAGCCCTTCGCCTCTGACGTGCTTCAAAGCCTCCTCGCAGTTCCGCTCGGCCTCCTCCAGGGTGTCGGCGATACCGACGACGCCGAGGCTCCGCGAGGTGCCGGTCAGCAACCGGTCCCCGTCGACATCGACGTTGGCGTAGAACAGCTCGGCGCCGGCGGCGCGGACCGCCTCCTCGTCCACGGTGATCGCATGCCCGGGCTCGGGGTCGGTGCCGTAGCCGCGCGGGACCACGTACTTGCAGACGGTGGCCTTCCCGGCGAAGCGGACCGACGCCCGCAGCCTGCCGCCCGCCATCTCCTTGAGGACGGCGGCGAAGCTGTCCTCCAGGATCGGCAGCACGTTCATCGCCTCGGGATCGCCGAATCTGGCGTTGATCTCGATGATCTTCGGCCCGTCGGTTGTGAGCATGAACTGGCCGTATATCGGCCCGCGGTAGGGGCAGCCCTCGGCCGCCAGGGCGTCGATGATCGACTGCAGGATGGCCAGCGCCTCCTCCCGGTCCTCCCCGGTCACGAACGGCAGCAGGTGGTCGGCATCGGAATACGAGCCCATGCCGCCGGTGTTGGGGCCGGTGTCGCCCTCGTACGCCCGCTTATGATCCTGGACCAGGGGCATGGGGGCGAGCACCTCCCCGTCGGTGAAGGCCATCAGGGTGAACTCCTCCCCGACCGCCTTCTCCTCGATGATGACCCCCGCGCCGCCGATGTTGTCGTGGAAGATCTCCTTGACGTAGTCGGCCGCCTCCTCGAGGCTGTTGATGTGCTCTCCCCAGACCTTGACGCCTTTGCCGCCGGTGAGGCCGACGGGTTTGACGACGATCTCCCCCTTCACACCCTGCAGGTGGGCCAAGGCCTCCTCGGCGTTGCCGAAGGCGGCGTAACCGAGGTTGCCCCCGATATCGTACCTGGTGACAAGTTCGCGCATGAACTGCTTGGAGGTCTCGATCCGCGCCGCCGCCCGGGTGGGTGCGGCGCAGTTGACCCCGATGTTCTCCAGGGCATCGACCAGTCCCGCTCCGAGCGGGGCCTCGGGTCCGATGAACGCGTAGTTGACGCCGTGCCGCAGGGCGAAGTCGCAGACCAGGTCGACATCGTTCTCGTCGATCAGCTCGAATTCCCGGGCCCGGGCGATGATCCCGGGGTTGCGGTTGCGCATCACGGCGTAGATCTCCGCACCGGCCCGGTGCAGCGCCTCCACCGCCGCGTGCTCCCGCCCCCCTCCTCCTACTGTGAGCACTTTCATGATATCCTGCCTCAGAGCTTCAGTGCCTTGAGCACTTCCCCGATACCCTCATCCTTCTTAACGCTGCAGGGCAGCATCTCCTTCAGCCCGCCGGTGAGCTTCGCGTAATCCGCCATGATCACCGCGGGATCGACCCCGACGGCATCGGCGATGTCCATCTTGTTGAGCACGGCCACGTCGGAGTGGAGGAAGATGTCGTGGTGCTTCCTCACCATGTCATCGCCCTCGGTGGTCGAGATGACCACCATGCGGTAATCGGTGCCGAGCGGGAAGTCGGCCGGGCAGACGAGGTTGCCCACGTTCTCGATCAGGACCACGTCGTAGTCGTCCAGATCGATGCCCGCGAGCACCTTCCGCACGAGGTTGGCGTCCAGATGGCACTCGTGCCCGGTGTTGCAGTTGTAGGCGTCCATGCCGGAGGCGGCCATCCGCGAGAAATCGTCCTCCCCGACGACGTCGCCGGCGATGGCGCAGACCCGCAGGCCCTCGGCCATGAGCTTCTCGCCCATCCTGATGATCAGCGAGGTCTTGCCCGCACCGATCGAGCCCATGATATCCACGCTCCTGATTCCGTGTTTCTTCATCAGGCGATAGTTCTCATGGGCGATCTTATTGTTCTCCCTGAGGACATCGTATTCCATTCCGACTTGGACTATGTGCATGACCCGTGTCACGTCATCTGCAATAAAAACCCTTACCCGGGGCCATCTATAACGCGCGCGGAAGAAACAGTGATAAACCCGTATCCGATATGCCGGATACGAGCAGTATGACTTATTCGGAATCCCTTTCAGATTTGCTCTCCTCCATCCCTGCGGACACCGGCGACATCCTCGAGATCAGCTCCCGCGGCAGATGCTACCGCGGTGTGCTGATGCCCTGCGGCGACCTCAGCGCCCCCGACGTGCTGGTGCTCAGGCTGGACAGCGGTTACAACGTGGGCGTGCGCATCGACGGCGATGCCGCGGTGGCGGTCGTCGGGCGGCAGGAGCCCGCCGCTCCCGCCGAACCCTCCGTCGGCTGCGCATCCGGCCTCCCCCGGATCGCGGTCATCGGCACCGGCGGGACGATCTCCTCCGGGCCCGACCGCGCCACCGGCACGGTCCGTCCGGTGTTGTCCGCGGCCGCGGTGGCATCGGCCGCGCCCGAGGCCGCCGCCATCGCCTGCATCGAGGCGACGACACTGCTCTCGCTCTCCTCGGACAACATCGGCGCCGTCCACTGGCAGGAGATGGCGCGGGCGGTCGCATCCGCCGTCGAAGACGGTGCCCGGGGCGTCGTCATCCTGCACGGCACCGACACCATGGGCTACACCGCGGCGGCGCTCTCGTTCATGCTGCAGGGCATCGGCATCCCGGTGGTTCTGGTCGGGGCCCAGCGGTCATCCGACCGGCCCTCGTCCGACGCGCCGTCGAACCTCGTCGCGGCGGTCAGGTTCTGCGTCGACGGCGGCCGTCCCGGCGTCTTCGTCGTCATGCACGAGGCGCTCGGGGACGACCTCTTCGCCGTGCATGCCGGCACCCGGGTCCGGAAGATGCACACCTCGCGGCGCGACGCCTTCCGCAGCATCAACGCGGCACCGGTCGCCCGCATCACCGCCGACGGCGGCATCACTTTCACAGGGGATCCCGGCGGGATGCCGGTATCGGACTGGTCCGGGCCGAGGGATGCGATGGAGCCGCGGACGCTGCTGCTGCAGGCGTACCCGGGAATGGATCCCGGCCTCTTCGAGCCGCTGGTCATGGGCAGCCGGGGCGCAGTCATCGCCGGATTCGGCCTGGGCCACACCGGCGCGGCCCTGGTCCCGCTGGTGGAGCGGGCCTGCGCCGCCGGCATCACCGTGGTCATCGCCTCACAGTGCCTGGGGGGCACCGCCGACCTGACGGTCTACGAGACCGGCCGGGCGCTGCTCCGGGCCGGGGCGCTGCCGGCCGGCGACATGCTGCCGGAGACCGCCTACGTGAAGCTGATGTGGGCGCTGGCCAACCATGACGGCGCCGCAGCGGTCAGGGAGGCCATGCTGACCCCGCTGGCCGGCGAGATGGGTGACAGGAGGCTCGCCGATGGATGAAGGATATGAGATGAAATGCGGGATCGAGATCCATCAGCAGCTCGATACCCGGAAGCTGTTCTGCGCCTGCGAGAGCCTGCTGACCGAGGAGGGCCGCGGAGCCGTCTACCGCCGGCTGAGGCCGATCGCCGGCGAGAGCGGCACGGTCGACCGGGCCGCGCTGGCCCAGGCCGGCAAGGGCAAGGGCTTCATCTACCAGTGCGCACCCGGCGCCTCCTGCCTGGTCGACCTGGACGAGGAGCCGCCGCACGGCCCGGATGCAGACGCGCTGCAGACCGCGCTGATCTTCTCGGAGCTGGTCGATGCCGACGTGGTCGACGAGATCCACTTCATGCGGAAGATCGTCATCGACGGCTCCAACACCTCCGGCTACCAGCGCACGGCGCTGATCGCCTCCGACGGGTGCATCGAGGTCGGCGGCCGGAGGATCGGCATCCTCTCGGTCTGCCTCGAGGAGGATGCGGCCCGCAAGGTCAATGAGACGGAGTCGACGGTGACCTACCGGCTGGACCGGCTCGGCATCCCGCTGATCGAGATCGCCACCGCCCCCGACATGAGGACGCCCGAGGAGGTGCTGGAGGTCGCTGCGCGGCTGGGCACCCTGCTGCGGGCCACCAAGCGGGTCAAGCGCGGCATCGGCACCATCCGCGAGGACCTCAACATCTCCATCCCCGGCGGGGCGCGCATCGAGATCAAAGGGGTGCAGGAGCTGCGGCTGCTGCCCGATTACGTCAGGAACGAGGTCGGGCGGCAGCGGATGCTGCTGCGCATCCGCGACATCCTCGCGGAGAGGGGGACCCGGCCCGCCCCCGTGACGGTCACCGACATCACCGGGGTCCTGGAGGGCTGCGCCTCGAAGGTCATCCGGGCCGCGGTCGGCTCCGGCGGCCGGGTGGCCGCCGTCGCCCTGCCGGGCTTCGCCGGCGTGCTCAACGGCGAGGACGGGACCCTGCGCCTGGGCGCGGAGATGGCGCAGCATGCGCGCACCGCGGGCGTGAAGGGCATCTTCCATTCGGATGAGCTGCCGGGCTACGGTATCACCGCTGACGAGACCGCGGCGATCCGCTCGGCGCTGGCGCTCGGGGAAGGCGATGCCTTCGCCATCTGCGCCGCCGACGGCCGCAGGGCGGTCCTGGCGCTGGAGAAGGCGGTCGCACGGGCCAACGCGGCCCTCGGGGGCGTCCCCGAGGAGACCCGCGACCCGCTGCCGGACGGCACCACCCGCTATTCCCGGCCGCTGCCGGGCGCGGCGCGGATGACGCCGGAGACCGACGTCCCGCCCATCGGCATCGAACCGGGGCGGCTGGAGGCGATCCGCGCCGACCTCCCCGAGCTGCCGGAGGAGACCGAGCGCAGGCTGGTCGCCGAGCACGGGGTCAATGCGCAGCAGGCGCGTCAGCTGGTCAGATCCGGCCGCGATGAGCTGTTCTCGGCGCTGGCCTCCCGCCACGGCATGGCCGCGGTCGCGGCGACGATGCTGCTGAACACCTTCCCCGAGCTGGAGGCCGAGGGCATCGGCACCGAGGTCTTCACCGAGGCGCGGCTCTCGGACCTGTTCGGCCTGCTGGAGGCGGACGGTTTCTCCAAGGAGGCGGTGCCGGCCGTGCTCAGGGGCATGGCCGGCGGCGCCGACGCCGCGGCGGCGGTCGCCGCCCTGGGGCTGGAGACGGTCGGTGACGACGAGGCGGCGCGCCTGATCGACGGCATCGTCGGGGAACGCGCCGACTTCGTGCGCGAGAAGGGCATGGCCGCCATCGGCCCGCTGATGGGCCCGGTCATGGCCGCTCTCAGGGGCAGGATCGACGGAAAGCAGGCCAACGAGCTGCTGACCGCGGCGGTCCGCAGGCTCATCGGCTGAAGCGCAGCTCCAGCACCCGCAGCCGCTCGAAGAACAGCGGCAGCTCGGCCAGCACGCGGACGTTGAGCCCGTCCAGCAGACGGCCGGTGCGCTCACCGTCCATCAGAGAGGAGACCACCACGATCAGCCGGCCGCCGGCGACCAGGCGGTCCGGGGCTCCGGCGATCAGCCGCGGCAGCGGGCCGAGCCCGCCGTCGCCTCCGGACCAGGCCCGCGCCAGCATCCCCTCGTCCTCCACCGGGAGGTAGGGGAGGTTGAAGACGATCGTGTCGTAGCGCCCCCCGCCGGCGGGGAACAGGTCGCACACGCACGCGTCCAGCTCCGCACCGTTGTCATCGGCGTTCCTCAGCGTCAGCGCCACCGCCGCCGGGTTGATGTCGCAGCACGAGACCTCCGCACCGGCCAGGGCGCAGTGGATCGCGACGATCCCGGAGCCGCAGCCGATCTCGAGGACCTTCTCACCCGGCTCGACATCGAACGAGCGGATCAGCAGCAGGCTGTCCTCGGATGGCGGGTAGACGTCGGGATCGGCGGCGATGCTGACCGCGGGGTCGGGCTGCATGACGGCCCCATGGCGGCGGACGGTGATAAAGCCGAGGTCCGGCCGCCGCATCCGGCGGCGGCGGAATCGGGTTTATTAACGGGCAACCCCCTCACACGGCCATGGCGACACTGGATATCCTGACCGTCGGGGAGCTCGTCCGCGATGCCGACGGCAGGATCCTGGAAGCGCATTCGACGGCCGTCCTGGTGCGCTCGGAGGGCCGGGTCATCGTGGTCGACACCAGCTCGTCCGACCGCCGTCCGCATCTGCAGACCGCCTTCAGGCAGCTGAAGGTGCTGCCCCGGGACGTCGACACCGTCGTGCTGACCCACGCCCACTACGACCATACGGGCAACATCGGCATGTTCCCCAAGGCCGAGGTGCTGCTCCATGCCGGCGAGGAGGAGGGCATCCCCGGCGCCAGGAGGATCGACGGCGACCTGCAGCTGACCCGCGAGGTGCGGCTGGTGCACACCCCCGGCCACACCCCCGGGTCGATGAGCGTCTTCGTCACGGGCGACCGCAGGTACGCCATCGCCGGCGATGCCGTCCCGCTGAAGGAGAACTACCTGCGGAACCGGCCGCCCGGCCACGTCTGCGACGCCGTTCTGGCGTTGGAAAGCTTAAAGAAGATTACCGACTACGCTGAGGTGGTCATCCCCGGACACGACCGTCCCTTCATGACCGGCAGATGATGCGCATATGACCGACAGAGAGAACCCGGAACAGATATACTGCGAATGCCCCGAGTGCGACGACATCACTGAGCACGACATCCTCAAAGCGAGGAAGGGCAGGGGCAACATCAGCGGCACCTTCCGGTGCCGGGACTGCGGACGCGTCTTCTCGGACACGATCAGGATCCCGCGGGAGATGGAGGTGCCGGTGCTGTTCAGCGACGGCACGGTCACGGAGACCACGTCGACCACCCTGGAGGACAACGAGATCCTCGCGGTCGGCGACGAGTTCGAGCTCGATGACGGCCGCCGGGTGGCCATCACCCTGATCGAATCAGCCGACGACATCCGCCGCAGGAAGGAGCTGGCCGCGAACATCAGACGGTTGTGGGTCAAGCAGTTCGGCGTGCTGAGCGTCAAGGTCTCGGTCAACGACAACCGGCGCACGTTCTCGGTCCGCATCGATGCCGATCCCGATGACGTCTTCACCGTCGGCATGGTGCTGACGTTCCACAACTTCGACGCGGTGGTCACCGCGATCAAGACGCGGGCGCGCCTGGTCCGCAGGGGTGACGCCGAGGCCCGGGAGATCCGCAGGGTCTACGCCAGGAAGCGGCCGAAGGACTACGCGATCATGGATTTCCAGGACGAGGTCCCCTTCGACGAGGCCGATTACCGGGTCGACGGCGAAGAAGAGGACGACGACTGGTACTGAACCTCACCGCAGGGGGCAGCCGTCGTCGAGGATGTGCTCGAGCACATCGGAGATGTTGTCCGAGCGGACCACATGGGTGGCCGCCGCGGCGGTCAGGTCGTCGACGGGGTTGAAGGCGATCGACATGCCGCTGCTCTCGAACATGGGGATGTCGGTGAACGAGTTGCCGATCGAGACGGTGCGCTCGCGGGTGGTGCCGTAACGCTCGATGAACCCCCGCACGTTGGCGCCCTTGTCGGACAGCTTGACATGCCGCACCCCCTCGCCGGTGAGGACGCCGTCGCCGTCGGCCACGAGCTCCACCGCCTGGCTGTCGTCGAACCCGTACTCCTCGGCGATCATGCGGGCGGCGATGTCGATGCCGCCGCTGATGATCACGCTCCGCATCCCGTTCGCCTTCAGGCAGGCGACGGTCTCCTGGATCCCGCCGACCAGCGGGATGGTGCGGAAGTGGCGGATCAGGTCGCGGTGGCCGATGCCCGGGTCGACCGTCTTCCAGAGGGAGATGTCCCGCATCATGAACTCCGGCTCGTCGATCTCCCCGTTGCAGAAGAGGCGGTAGGACTCCTCGTTGTCGACATCGAGGCATCTGTGTATCCAGCACCAGGAGCTCCGGATGTCGGTCAGCACCCCGTCCATGTCGAAGCAGACCAGGTCGTATCTCCGCATGCCCCCGTCATGCGCGGTGCCGTTCATAGCGTTTGCGCAGCCGCGGCGGAGAAACTCCATTATACACCATGACATTAACCGTACCATGTCCCGCGACCGCACCGTGATCAGCATCGCCTACGACAACGGCACCTACATCGGGGAGTGCCTGCTCGAGGACGGCCAGCCGGTCGAAGACGGTCGCGGAGCCTTCATCTGGAGCAACGGGGACCGCTACGAGGGGGATTTCGTCGGGGGCTCGCGCACCGGCACGGGCATCTTCGAATGGGCCGACGGCCGCATCTACGAGGGCGGGTTCATCGACGACGTCCGCACCGGGCACGGGAAGCTGGTCTGGGCCGACGGCACCGTCTACGAGGGCGGGTTCCTCGAGGGCCTGATGAGCGGGGACGGCAGGCTCGGCTGGCCGAACGGCGAGTCGTACGAAGGCGGGTTCCTCGAGGGCCGCATGGACGGGCGCGGCATCCACCGCGCCGCCGACGGCAGCATCATCTACGAGGG
>JBNRMI010000022.1:0-19460 GCA_050309445.1 Candidatus Methanogranum sp.
GGGCAGGCGGGCGGGCGGGTACGGCGCCCTGCTGATGGCGGCCTACGACGAGGAGACCGGCATGTTCTGCACCGTCTGCAAACTGGGCACCGGCTTCGACGACGGGTTCCTCGCCGGGCTGCCCGACCTGCTGGACGACGGCCTCGAGGCGGAGCGCCCGCGCTCGGTCGATGCCCGGATGGCCCCGGACGTCTGGTTCGAGCCGACCATCGTGCTCGAGGTGGTGGCCGCCGAGATCAGCCGCAGCCCGGTGCACACGGCGGCGAGCGGGATGCTCGGCGACGGCGCGGGGCTCGGCCTGAGGTTCCCCCGCTTCACCGGGAGGGTGCGGGAGGACCGGGATCCCGAGCAGTGCACCACGGTGCAGGAGATCCACGCGATGTACCTGACCCAGACAGGGGACGGCTCCGACCCCGCCGGCTGAGGCCGCCGCGAAACGTTTAAGACATAGACCACGTTCGAGGCTGTATGCAGACCTACATCATCGAGAGAGCCGGCAACAAGCTGACGATCGGCTTCAAAGAAGCCGACCTCTCATTGATCGAGCCGCTGATCACGGTCCTCGGCGAGAACGACAACGTCGGGATCGCCAGGTTCATCGAGGTGCATCCCGACCTCGCCGACCGGGCGGTGCACGTCGAGGTCGTCGACGGCGATCCCCTGGATGCCGTCAGGGACGCCTTCCGGAGCATCGAGGCCTATTTCTCAGAGATAATCGAGTGACGAACATGCGCTACAGGGAGTGCGGGACCGCCGAGGCCGATATCGGCATGCGGTACTATCTCACCGACGCGGAGGGCACCGGCGGACGGCTCAAGACCGAACCGGAGGACTTCATCGTCCGGGAGATCTCCGTCCGCCCCGAACCCAAGGAGGGCGGCAGGCACGTCATCGCCGAGGTCACCGCCAGGAACTGGGAGACCAACCGGCTCATCCGCATCATGTCGCGCAACCTGGGCATCTCCCGCGAGCGGATCGGCTTCGCCGGCACCAAGGACAAACGGGCGGTGACCACCCAGCTGATGTCCTTCGAGATGCCGCTCGACAGGCTGGAGCGGATCGAGCTCAGGGACCTCGACATCCGCGGGGCCTACACCGGCCGGCGGGCGATCCGCATCGGCGACCTCATCGGCAACTCCTTCGGGATCCGGGTCCGCGGATGCGACGTCGGACGCGAGGGCATCGGCGCCGCCCTGACAGCGGTGGAGGAGGGCATCGGCGGGCTGGGCGGCTTCCCCAACTACTTCGGGGTGCAGCGTTTCGGCACCATCCGCCCGATCACCCACACGGTCGGCGAGCACCTCGTCCGCGGCGATCCCGAGGCGGCGGTGAGGACCTACCTGTCGGGCCCGTCGGAACATGAGGGCGACGACATCTCCGCGGCGAGGGAGATGATGGCCGACGGCGACGACTGGAGCAGCTACGTCGGGGACATGCCGGAGAGCCTGTCCTTCGAACGGACGCTGGTGCAGCACCTCGCCGGGCACCCCGATGACTGGAACGGGGCGATCTCCGCCCTGCCGCGCAACCTGCAGATGATGTTCGTGCATGCCTACCAGTCGTACCTCTTCAATCTCATGCTGAGCGGCAGGATGGAGGCCGGCCTGCCGCTGGACGCGCCGGTGGCCGGCGACACCGTCATCCCGCTGGATGCCGACGGCATCCCCCGGCATGAGGATCCGGTCATCGCCACCGGGCGCAACCTCGACCTGGTCGAGATGCAGGTGCGCGCCGGACGGGCCTACGTCGCCATCCCGCTGTTCGGCAGCGAGAGCACGATCGCCGAGGGGGAGATGGGCGAGATCGTGCGGAAGGTCATCGGGGAGGCCGGTGTCGGACCGTCCGATTTCATCGTCCCCGGCCTGGGGCACTGCAGCTCGAAGGGCAGCTACCGGGAGGCGGTCTGCCCGGTGAAGGACCTGGAGCACAGCATCGCGGACGACGACGGGTACACCGTCTCGTTCTCGCTGCCCAAGGGCAACTACGCCACCTGCCTGATGCGCGAGTACATGAAATCCCCGATGGAGAACTACTGATCAGCGGTGCTTCAGCGCCCGGGCGCGGCAGACGCCGAGCCCGGTCCGCCGGACGATCTCGTCGACCGGCATCCCCGTATCGATCTTGCGCGGCGCCCTGACGCGCAGGCCTTCGGTGACCGGTTCGCCGGTCATCGCCTTGTGCACATAGGCCACCAGCTGCTTGGCCTCGTCGGCGTCGCGGGCGCGGCCGGCGACGAAGGCGACCGGCAGCGGGATCAGCGGATCCTCCTCCAACCCCGTGCACCCTCCCTTGATCACGGCATTGGCCGACAGGGTCTCCATGCGCTCGAACCCGGGCGCGCCGGGGACGATGTCGCCGTAATCCCCGATGTCGGCGAGGTATCCGAGGACCGCCGCCATCGCCTTGCAGTCGATATCCAGCGCCAGCGCCAGGTCGGGATCGTCAAGTGCCATGCCGGAGACATGCGCCCGCCGCAGCACCCGCTCGGCCTGCCGCTTGACCCGCGGATGCACCCGCTCGGCCGACCGTGCCGAGAACGCCCTGCGCAGCCGCGCCACCGGTCCGTTGTCACCGATGCGCTCGTGCAGGTCGGCGAGATCGTCGCGGACCGCGCTGTTGCCCGGTTGAATCGCCAGGACGGCCTCGCATGCCGCGATCGCCCCCGGCAGGTCGCCGATGCGTTCGAGCACCGTCTTGCGTTCGAGCAGCAGCGGAACCGAACGGGGGGAGACGGCGACGGCTTTGCTGACGACGGCGACCGCCCGCCCCCTGTCCCCCTCGGACAGGTGCGCCGCGGCGAGCATCCCCACCGTCTCGGCATCGACGGGGTCGCGTTCCAGGATCCTCGACGACACCTCGATCAGCATCGCGGTCTGAGATGCCAGCGAATGTATGTCGCGTTCGGCCTTCAGCACCCCGGTGCCCTCGGCATCGGTGGCCGCTGCCAGCCGCACGAAGTGCAACGCCTCATCGTACCTGCCGGCCGCGGCGAGGATCATCCCCTTGCGGACCAGCGCGTAGACCGAGCCGGGGGCGAGCTCGATCACCCGGTTCAGCGACTCGACCGCCCCCGGGGGATCGCCCTTCAGCTCCTGGATGACCGAGCGCGAGATCCAGAAGGCCGGTTCGTTCATGTCCAGCAGCACCGCCCGGTTGAACGCCTCCTCGGCGGCGTCGAGGTCGCCGCACCGTTCGTCGGCCATGCCCTTGGAGTGCCATGCGATGGGTTCGGACGGGTCGAGCACGGCCGCCGCGGAATAAGCGGCGGATGCCTGCAGGTACCGCCCCAGCGCATACTCCGCGTTGCCCCTGAGCAGATCGACGCGGGGGTCCGGCCGGAACCGGCGTCCGTGCTCGTCGCAGATCGCCAGGACCTCGTCGGCTCTGCCCTCGGTCATCAGCGATGACGCCAGGGACATCAGATCGGCAGGGTCGGCGAAACTGCGCGCCAGTGTGCGCGAGGCGCTGATGTCCCGGCCGTTGCGCATCATCACCCTGGTGCTGGCGAGCACCCCCGAGACCCGCCGGTTGACCGGCTCCAGCTCGAGGATGCGCTCGCAGATGCGGATGACCTCGTCATGATCGCCCCGCTCCAGCGCCATGTCGAGCAGCAGCTCCCGGGCCGGCAGGTTGCCGGCATCGGCCTTCAGCACCCGGTCGAGCTCCTTGCGCGCCCGGGCCGTCCGGCCCATGCGCATCAGCACGTCGGCGTGCTGCACCCTGCAGTCGGCATCACGCGGATGGCGGCGGACGAGCCGGCGGACGATATCCAGCGCCTCGCTCGGCTGACCCAGGCCCAGTTTGGCCCGGGAGTGGAGGATGCCGGTCGCGGGATCATCCGGGCGGTTGAGCTCGAGGCGGCGGATGATGCGCAGCGCCTCCTCATGATGATCCCAGTCGAGCAGCAGCCTGGCGTACCGGTAGTGCTCGTCGAGGCAGGATGACTCGCTGTCGAGGCGGGTGACGATGTGCTGCACCGCGGCGGCGGTCATGCCGCGGGCGCGGTAGGCGTGCACCAGGCCCCAGACCGTCTCGCCCGAGGCGGGGTCGAGCGATTCCGCCTCACGGTAGAGTTCGAGCGCCCGCCGATGCTCCCGGCCGCGGTGATGCGCCTCGGCGGCCTCGCGCACCACGTAGAGGCAGCCGGGCCGGGCCTGCAGCACCCGGTCGTAGACGGTGCGGGCGGAATACCAGTCCTGCTCGGCGGCGGACATCCGCGCCGAGGCCAGGAGGAAGCCGGCATCGCCGGCGATGAATTCGGGGGATCCGGTCAGCAGGCGGGTGGCGGCGTCGGTGTCGCCGGCGAACCAGTTGCGGTAGACGGCGTGCAGCCGCTGCAGCGGTGACTCGCCGTCTTCCGGCCCGTCATCGCCGCCGCCGGCGGCGAGCTCCTCGATCGCCCGCCGATGCCCCCAGCCGCCGTCGGGATCGATCCGCCCGGCGATCTCGTAGACCTGCGGGTGCAGGGGGTCGGCGCAATACGCCCTGCGCAGCTCGGTCAGCGCCTTCCTGCGGTCGCCGGCAGCCTCGGCGATGCGGGCGGCGATGCAGTGCTTCACCGCCTGGTTGCCGGCTCCCGCGGCGGACAGCAGCTCCTCCGCCGCTCCCGTGTCGCCGGCATCTAGCAGGACGGAGGCCGCGGTGAGCAGCGGCAGCGAATCGGAGGGGCGGCGGACATCGGCCAACCGCCGCACCAGCGCGGCATGGCCGTCGGGATCGAGCCTGACCGCGGTCTCCATCGCCTTGACGAGTATGTGCGGGTCCGCCGTGCCGCTCCGGTCGAGGAGGACCCGGATCCAGTTGTTGAACGCGTTCCGGTCCCTCCAGGAGCCGTCGCTCAACCGCCTCCAGGCGTCGACCTCGTACCGGCTGCGGAAAACGGGTTCGGACCCCATGCATCAATGATTACCCAGAATGTAGATAAACGTAGCCGGTGCGACGGCGATGATGAAACGGTTAAATAGGGACATCAGTTTACGAGAATCGCTGCAACCGTAATCTAGCTGGTTAGGATTCGAGCCTTCCAAGCTCGTCGCCCGGGTTCGAATCCCGGCGGTTGCACCATCCCGCCCACTCCCGCGTTCTGCTTTCATGAGAGGTGCCGGGTCGCTGCCTTCCCCTTCCGCGTATTCTAAATAGCTCCGTTCGGATGGTGTTGCGATACATCATGTCCACGGAACACACCACCGGACCGCAGCCTGCGGTCGCCTCCCTCCTCCGCACCGGACCGCGCCTCGGCAGGACCTCCTGCAGCGGGGTGATCGCGTGACCGTCGCGCGGATCGCGCTGGTCGGCGCCTGCGGCCGGATGGGCAGCCTGATCATCCGCCGCCTCCTGGAGACCGAGGGGGTCGCCCTGTCCGCGGCCTTCGACCTGGTCAACATCGGCAGAGACGTGGGCGAGGTCATCGGCGTGGGGACGCTGGGCGTGCCCGTGTCGGCCTCGGAGGACCTGGCGTCCGTCCTCAGGGAGACGCAAACTGATGTCCTCGTCGACTTCACCATCGCCGCGGCGACGGCGGTCAACGCGCCCGTCGCCGCAGCGGCCGGGGTCAACCTCATCATCGGCACCACCGGGCTGACGGCCGAGCAGCGGGCGGACATCACCGACGCGGTCGTCGGGAACAACGTCGCCGCCGTGATCTCCTCCAACTACTCGATCGGCGTCGGGGTCTTCTTCAAACTCGTCCGGGAGGCCGCCAGGTACCTGGGCGAGGGGTACGACGTGGAGATCATCGAGGCCCACCACAACCAGAAGAAGGACGCGCCCAGCGGCACCGCCGTGACCGCGGCCGAGATCATCAGCGAGGAGCAGGGCGGCAAGGAGTTCGTCTTCGGACGCGAGGGCATCTGCCCCCGCGGCAGGGAGATCGGCATCCACGCGGTCAGGGGCGGCGACATCGTCGGCGACCACACCGTGATGTTCGTCGGCAACTCCGAGCGCATCGAGCTGCGCCACCAGGCCCACTCGCGTGAGATCTTCGTCGGCGGGGCGGTGATGGCGGCGAAGTGGGTGGTCTCGCAGGAGAAAGGCGCCGTCTACGCCATGTCCGATGTGCTGAGCTGACAGTCCCGGCCGGAGCACATCACATCGGCGGCGGCCCCGCCTCACAGGGCGGGGCGCTCCCGGTTTTCAAAGAGGATCACCGTTTTGCGGTTCGGACAGCGTCCGGATCGGATGCATGCATCATGCCGGCACGGGATAGAAGCCGTTGGGAGGGATGTCCAGGTACTCCGAGAGCCATGACGTCCCCTCGGAATCCGATTTGTAGTAGAAGGCCTTGCCCAGCTCCAGGAACGTACTGACAGTCGTCTCGCCCGCATAGTACGTCCCGCCGCCGACCTCCTGCGAGAGGATCTCGAAGTATGCCCCGTTGTAAGACGGCTCGGTGTACTCGTCGAGCATGACGGCGACGAGCGCATGTTCCGGGACCAGGACGATGGCGGTGCTGTACCCGGATGCCTTGTACAGCGCGGCGGCCAGGATCGAGGAGTCCTCGCAGTCGCCCGTGCCGCGGTACAGCATCTCCAACGGGTAGACGAAGTAATCGCTCTGCCCGTACACGACATAATCGGCGTAGTAGGTGTCGTTGTGAGCGGGGTAGTATGTGCAGCACTGGACGAAGGAGAGGATGAAATCGGCGTACTCCTGGCCGAGCAGGTCGGCCGTCTCGCCGTACCATCCGGTGTACGCCTCCCGCAGGCTGTCGGCCAGACGGACGACCGCATCGTCCGTGACAACGTATTTCACCGCCTGCTGCGGGTTCCAGGTCGTGATGCCCCGCCTCTGCGGGTGCATGTCCCTGTACTCCGCGTAATCGAGGTAGTCGAAGGACGTCTCCGCTCTGTAGATGTGCCCGCGGTACGTCCACTGGTACTCCTTGTGGATGCTCCCGTCGACGAGCAACCCGCCGACGAGCTTCCGGGACTCGTTCCCGGAGAGGAGATCGCCGTACGTATCGTAGCAGAGGACGATGATGTCGTAACAGCCCGGGATGCAGTCGGACCAGCGGAGCACGGGCTCGCCCGCGCCCAGCACCGTGCCCGTGTACTTGACGAACACGGGTGTCCTGTTGGACGAGGCGTTACGGTCCACCTCGCCTTTCGAATCATAGGGTATCAGCTTGAACTCGTCCCTGTCGAAGAGCCTCCATTGGAAATACCCGTACCGTTCGGCGATGGCGTCGTCGGTCCTGAAGACGGGGGCCGACCCCTCGCCCTCCTCGAAGATCAGGGTGCCGTCGGAGAAGGCCTGATTGAACGCGTATTCGTAATCGCCCAGGACGACCGGGTCCACATAGGCCCCGTCATCCCCGGGCTCATACAGGAACAGGGATACCGCACCGGCGGAGAGCATGAGCAGGATGACGGCGAATGCGATCCGACGGCGGCGCCTGCCGCCGCTCCGGATGCCTTTGGCATATACACCCGGGGCAGGAGGGCCGTTCACCCGTTTGCCGCAGGAAACACAGAATCTCGCACCATCCGGACGGATACGCGCCCCGCATCGTGTACAGTACATCGGCCATGACATACGGGATATGATGATATAATCATCGCTGCGCGGAACGGTGCCGGAAGGATAACCGATATCTACTGCATCGCTATAATACGTGTCATCATGATGAAGACGCCCCAGCAGCGCATGGAGGAGTACGAAGGGATCCGGGACGAGATCTGGACCATCTTCAGGGACAAAGGGTACTACCCGCACGAGATCGTCGGACCGCTCAGCAACATGATCGTGGAGCTGTGCTTCCTCACCTCCGACAAGCCGCTGATGGACATCAACCGCGTGTGCCGCAGCATGACCGCCGACGTGAAGGACCTGGTCCGCTCCAGGAAGGACGACGGCAATGACACCGCGTGATACCGGTACAGGGGCTCCGGAGGAGTGCTCCCGCCCGGCCTCCCCCGGCGAGCACGCCGGGAGGGTGGGCATCGGCATCGCCGTCGGGGCCGCATCGATGCTGCCGGGGATCTCCGGCGGCGTCGTGGCGGTCTGCTTCGGCATCTACGAGCGGCTGATCGCCGACCTCGCCGACCTGCGGGGCCGGCTGATGCGCGACCTGCCGTTCGTGACCGCGATCGGCAGCGGCATGCTGATCGGCGTCCTGTTCATCGCCTTCCTGCTGGATATTATCATGGACCGGCACCTGGTACCGGCGCTCTTCCTGTTCCTCGGCCTGATCATCGGGCAGCTGCCCGAGCTCTGGCGCATCACCCGTCCCGACGACGGGCGGCTGTCGGCGCCGAACCTGCTCGCCCTGGTCGTCGGTTTCGCCTTCATGATGCTGCTGATCGCGGCCGGCACCTCCGATGACGTGGCGATCGACGGCGATGCGGCCAACTTCGCCGCCCTGCTGCTGGTCGGCGCCTTGTTCGCGATCTCGAAGCTGGCCCCGGGCATCAGCGGTTCGACGCTGATCCTCGCCCTGGGCCTTTACAAACCGATGATGGATGCGATCACCGACATGGACATCGCCTTCCTCATCCCGCTGGTCATCGGCTTCATCATCGGCCTGCTGGGTTTCGCCAAGGCGGTCGACCGCGCGATAAAGCGTCACCGGACCTCCTCCTACTGCATGATCCTCGGCCTGACGCTGGGATCGATAATGGTCGTGTTCTGGCAGATCGGCGACTACTGCCTGATGCCGATCGACATCATCGTCGGGATGGCGGCCCTGGTGTTCGGCAACATCGTCAGCCTGCTGTTCATCCGGGCCGGCAACCGCAGCAACGGATGCGACGCATGAGATCCCGTCGGCGGTGCGGGGGATCATGGTGAGAAGAAGGAAAAGAGCGGCCGGGGGATGGAATAGGATGGATGTTTTCCCGGCCTGCTCACAGAAGGGTCAGCATGGGGATGCCTGTTCCGCTTCTTGACTCATACATGCATCTCCGACGTATATAGCCGGATTCGAGGGAGGTCGCCGAATACCGCCGAAAGTGGATCCGCCTCATCGGCGCCGGTGACGCATCCTGACCGCGATACCCCGTTTGAGCTCGGTCATCTCACGGCCGGACATCATCGCCACGCCCACGCCCCTGACCTCGCCGTCGCAGACGATCACCGCCTCGTCGCCGATGCGGAGGCCGGGATCGGCGCCGGTGACGCCGACGGCGAACAGGTTGCCCTTGAAATCGAAATCGGTCATCTCCACCGTGCCCCTGCCGGTCGATGCGACGACCTCGGCGCCCTCGAGAGTGAGCGAGACCATGCCGCGCTCGGGCGTCATCATGCCCAGCTGCTCCCTGGCTCCGTCCGCCTCGCGGAAGATCTTCCAGTAGGGGAACCTGCCGGTGACCCGGGTGCTGTCGTCGATGAGCAGGTCGGCCGCCTCGCGGCCGAACTGGTAGGACAGCACCGTGCGCACCGACTCGCGGCGGCTGACGTTGTAGCTGACGGGGTCCATGCCCTCGGTGACGCGTCTGAGCGTCTCGTCGAGTTTGCGCAGCGAGGCCGGCGAGGTCGGGTCTCCGACAACGGTGTGCTCCATGTCGGCGAGCCCTTCGACCAGGTCCGGGTCGCCCAGGTGGCAGACCACGGCGTCGTAGCCCTGCGCGATGACATCGGCGAGCATTGTGCGGATCATCGTCCGCTCCTCGCATTTCCACTCGCCGGTCACCGGGATGTCGTAGGATGAGGCCGGATAGAACACGTCCAGCTCCCGCGGGACCAGGCCGAGCGGGGAGGTGACGATCATCTCCTGCACCAGGGTATCGTGGCCGGCGGTGTGGATGGCGGAGGCGAACGCCCGGTGGCTGCGCGAGGTGTGGTACGGTTTCCGCGCCGAGCAGGGCAGCAGCAGGAGCACGCGCCTGTGCTCGGGCCGGACGAACGTCCGCATCAGCCGCTCGCGGTACCGGACCAGGTCGGGCCGGCGCAGCGACTGGGTGGTGTTGCAGGCGAACCTGCCGCCCGCGGTCGGGCAGGCCTCCTCCATATAGGCTC
Source organism: Candidatus Methanogranum sp. (assembly GCA_050309445.1). Lineage (GTDB taxonomy): Archaea > Thermoplasmatota > Thermoplasmata > Methanomassiliicoccales > Methanomethylophilaceae > Methanogranum. Next base: position 9,955 of record JBNRMI010000022.1, read on the forward strand.
GCCCCGCATCGTCGAGGATGCGCAGCAGCGCCACCGAGGACGGCGAGGCGGATGCCCGCTGATCGACCAGTTCGCGGAGGCGGTCAGCCTCCGTGAACACGTGCAGCTTGCCGATCTCCGTCTCCAGTTCGGCCAGGTTCGCCCCGGTCTCGTCCTCCCCTGTGCGCAGCTCCCCCTCGGGGATCGCCCTGATGCCGGCCGCGCCCAGGGCCCGCATCAGCGAGTCATCGAAGAGGTCGATGCCCATGTAGGCGTAAAGCGCGACCGTGGACGGCTCGGCCAGACCGAGCACGCAGAGGATGACGTTGTACCCTATGCGCTCGCGGATCGCGATGATCTGCTCCGCCGCCCGGCGCGGGTCGCGCCGCAGCTCGAAGCCGTTGGGCACCACCAGCAGCTCGGTGTCCGGAGGTATCTCCTCGGACCCTGTGAACGGCAGCCGCAGCACGCAGATGCCGTCATCGGCGACCGTGCCGGCCGACCGTCCGGAGGACGCGGTGGTCATGATCTTCGGATCGAGCACGACCTCGGTGCCGCCGACGACCAGTGTCCGCGGCCCGCTGCCGCGGATGTGCACCGCCTCCGCGGAGCCGTCGCGGCAGGGGACCGCCGCCGGTGTCCTGAGCGACACCCCCTCCCTGCTGAGAACGCAGACCCGGCCCCTGTGGGACCTGCCGGATACATCTATCATCGACCCGCTTAACGTGCGTCTGCTAATTAATCTATCCTGCGTCCGGGGCGGGGACAAACTGTTAAATCATCGGGGAGGGATAATCCACCATGGACTTCTACGACAAGGACCTGGTATCCATCCGCGACCTCGACCGGAGTCAGATCGAGGCATTGCTGGACCTCTCGGAGGAGATGGTGCCGTACGCCCGGGGGGAGAAGGTCGAGCGCATGCTCGACGGACGGGTCCTGGGCAACCTGTTCTTCGAGCCGTCGACGCGCACCAAGCTGTCGTTCGAGAGCGCGGCCTGCCGGCTGGGTTGCGACGTCATCGACGTCTCGGAGATCTCCATGACCTCGATCTCCAAAGGGGAGACGCTCGCCGACACCATCCGCATGGTCGACGCCTACTGCGACGTCATCGTCCTCCGCCACCCGCACGAGGGCTCGGCGCGGCTGGCGGCCAAGTTCTCGGAGAACCCGGTGATCAACGCCGGCGACGGGGCCGGCTCGCATCCCACCCAGACGCTGCTGGACCTGTTCACCATGCGGAAATCCAAGGGTTCGCTGGACAGCCTCAACGTCGTCCTGGTCGGCGATCTGAAGTACGGGCGCACGGTGCACTCGCTGGCCGAGGCGCTGACCTCTTTCGGCGCCAAGCTGACGCTGGTGGCCCCCGAGTCCCTGCAGATGCCCGCGGATATCTTCAACCATCTGCGCGAGCAGGGCTGCAACCCGGTCCGGACCTCGGTGCTCGAGGACGCGATCGACCAGGCCGACGTGCTGTACGTCACCAGGATCCAGCGCGAACGGTTCCCCGATCCCAGTGAGTATCAGAAGGTGGCGGGCACCTACAAGATCGACAACAGCATGCTGCGGGAGGCCAAGAGCGATATGATCGTCATGCACCCGCTGCCGCGGGTCAACGAGATCGCCTACGAGGTCGACGACACCGCGCATGCGATGTACTTCGAGCAGGCCTTCAACGGCGTGCCGGTGCGGATGGCCATCCTCCGCGCCATACTGAGGGGTGAATGACATGACCGGAGCCAAAATCGCCGAGACCAAGATACCGCCGATCAGGAACGGCACGGTGATCGACCACATCGCCAACGGACAGGCGCTGAACGTGCTGAAGATCCTCGGGGTCAGCGAGCAGAACATCGATTCGGTGATCAGCATCGGCATGCATGTGCCCTCCTCCAAGGGCAGCCTGTGGAAGGACATCATCAAGGTCGAGGACCGCGAGCTGGACCCGAAGACGGTCGACAAGATCGCGCTGATCGCGCCGGATGCCACCATCTCGATCATCCGCGACTACTATATCGCCGAGAAGTTCCAGGTGCGGCTGGAGGACCGGATCATCGGTCTGGCCAGCTGCAGCAACCCCAACTGCATAACCAACAAGGGCGAGCCGATCGACCCGGAGTTCAGGGTCGAGGTGCGTTCCCCGCCCAAGCTGAGGTGCGTCTACTGCGACCGCATCCTGACCAACATCTCCGAGAACCTGCTCTGACCATGAACGTCATCGTCATCGCCGGCATGCCGGGTTCGGGCAAGGAGGAGCTGCTCTCGGTGGCCCGTGCGATGGATATGCCCTTCCTGCGCATGGGCGATCTGGTGCGGGAGGCGCATTCCTCGGCCGCCGGCGCCGACGCCCGCATGAGCGTGGGCGAGTACGCCTCGGCCGAGCGCGAGCGTCACGGCCGGCACATCTGGGCCGAACGGGCCATACGGCGGATGCATGGCGGCATCTTCCTGGTCGACGGCTGCCGGAGCATGGACGAGGTGGCGGCCTACCGCGGCCTCGGCGCCGAGGTCACCGTGGTCGGCATCCACGCCCCGCCGCGGGCACGCTACGAACGGCTGGTGCGACGGGCGCGGTCGGACGCCCCGGCCGATACCGGGGAGTTCGATGCGCGCGACCGCCGGGAGCTGTCCTGGGGATTGGGCGACGTCCTGGCGCTGTCCGATATCATGATCGACAACTCCGCCTCGCTGGAGGAGTTCCGCCGGCGGGCGGGAGAGGTGCTGGGGCGCATACGGTGAGGTTCACCATCGCCCGCCTGTGCGGCGGCGAGGCCCTGATGGCGGTGCCGGCGGACATCCTCGACCTGGACCTGGAGCATGCGCGGGAGGTGCTGGAGGCGGACGGCGGCGACATCCGTCAGGCGGACGGGATGATGCTCGTCTTCGGCTGGAACGGCATGGAGGTGACGCTCTACTCCCAGGGCAAGGTGATGTTCTTCCCGTTGGACGACCGGCAGCTCTGCATCAGGTACGCGTCGGAGATCCTCCGGTCACTCGAATAACTCATTTTATACCAGGATATTCATCACGGGCCATGGACCTCCTGATGCAGGCGGTTATCGCCCTGGCGGTGTCGCTGATCCTCTCGCTCGCCTGCCGCAGACTGGGCATGCTCACCGGGAGCGGCGCGGCCGCGACCTTCGTCACCGGGGCGGCCGTGGGCATCCTCGGCTCGCTCGAGTGGTTCGCGGTCCTGACCGCTTTCACCACCGTCGGTCTGGCGGCGACCCGGGTCGGTTTCTCGCGGAAGGCGGAGCAGGGGGTGCAGGAGGGTCTGAGCGGAGAGCGTTCGGCGAGGAACATCCTCGGCGTCGGCCTGCCGCCCTGCCTGATCGCCGCCGTCGCCTTCCTGGCCGGCGGCGGGCTCCGGCCGGAACTGGACATCGCCTTCGTCAGCGTGCTGGCGGTGGCCGCCGCCGATACCATCGCCAGCGAGATCGGCGTGCATGACCGGCGCGTATGGCTGGTCACCAGCGGCGGGCGGGTGACCCCGGGGACCAACGGGGGGATCTCGCTGCTCGGGACCTCCGCCTCGCTCCTGGCCTCGCTGACCATCTCCGCCTTCGCCTGGCTGGTCATCTTCGGCCGATTGGAGCTCCTGCTGCTCATCCCGGCCCTGGCCGGTTTCATCGGCTGCATGCTCGACAGCCTCTTCGGCACCCTGTTCGAGGACCGCGGCCTCTTCTCCAAGTACACCAACAACTTCCTGACGGCACTGCTGGGTGCGGCGGCGGGCGTGCTCATCTACATCATGATCGTCTGAACGGCGGTTCCGCCGTGCGGTGACCGTGACGGGACGGATATCGGAAAAGGAAAAGGATAATGGGGCTCGCGCCCCGGTTTGCTTCAGAGGTTGCAGAGCTTGATCAGGTGCTCCCAGCGATCGTCGACACCTTTCTGGATCTCCTCGACCACCGGCGCCCAGCGCTCCTCCCGGAGGTGCTTGAAGCGGCCCTGCGAGTCGATCCAGTCGGTGATCGGCTTCTTCTCCGTCTTGCCCTCGGCGATCTTCAGGCTCTCGGGCGAGAGCGTGAAGTCGGTGCCGTACTCCACCTCGTAGAGCGGCCAGAGACAGGTCTCGACCGCCAGCTTCGAGATGGCGATGGTCTCATCGGAGGGGAACCTCCAGCCCCTGGGGCAGGGGCTGATCGTGTTGATGAAGCTCGGACCGCCGCAGTTGAACGCCTTCTTCGCCTTGGAGACCATGTCCCTCCAGGCGTGGGGCGCCCCCTGGGCCACGAACGGCACGCCGTGCATGGCGATGATCTTGGTCAGGTCCTTGGGGAAATTCTTGTTGCCGTAGGACTTGCTGCCCGACCAGGAGGTCGTGGTCGACGCCCCCATGCTGGTGGCCGACGACCGCTGGATGCCGGTGTTCATGTAGGCCTCGTTGTTGAAGCACACGTACAGCATCTCGTGGCCGCGCTCCATCGCGCCCGACAGCGACTGCAGGCCGATGTCGTAGGTGGCGCCGTCGCCGGCGAAGGTGACGAAGCGGATGTCCTTGTCGATCTTGCCCTGCTTCTTCAGCGACTTGTAGGCCGTCTCCACCCCCGCTCCGCCGGCCGCGCCGTTGCCGAACGCAGTGTGGATGTACGGGGTGTTCCAGGAGGTGTAGGGGAAGATCGTGGTCGAGACCTCGAAGCAGCCGGTGGCGGCCGACACCACGATGTGGCCCTCGGTGCCCATCATGATCTGCCTGGCGATGATCGACTCGGCGCAGCCGGCGCAGAGCCTGTGGCCGCTGGTCAGCCTCACCGGGATCTTGTTCAGGTCCTTGAGCGTGATCGAGGTCATTCGTCCACCCCCAGGAAGTTGAGGCGCTTGGCCTTCCCGTCGATCACGTCCCTGTAGGCCGCGACGAAGTCCGACACCATGGTATCGGCCCCGCCCAGCCCGTAGATGTAGTTGTGCATCATCGGTATCTCCCCGTCGGTCTCCAGCATCGTGGCGGCGATGTCGACGTACATGGCGCCGTAGGCGCCGGGCACCATGTGGCGGTCCATGACCATCACATGCTTCTTGCCCCTGAGCGCCGCGAGCATGTCCCCGAGCGGCCACGGACGGTAGACGCGGGGCATCATCACGCCGGCCTTGATGCCCTCCTCGCGGAGGATGTCGACCGCCGCCTTCATCGTGCCGAAGGACGACCCCAGCACGACCGCGACCGTGTCCGCGTCGTCGCAGCGGTACTGCTCGACGACGTTGTACTCCCTGCCGGAGACCTCGGCGAACTCGGCGAAGACATCGCGGATGACATCGAGCGAGGCCCGCATCGCCAGTTCCGTCTGGTACTTGTGCGGGAAGTAGAAGAGCGGCCCGTCCATCAGATTGTGCGATACCGGGTTGTCGACGTCGAGCAGCGGGTAGAGCGGCTTGAACTCGCCGACGAAACCGCTGACGACATCGTCATCCAGCGGCGACATCCGCTCGATGGCGTGGGTCAGGATGAACCCGTCGAGGTTGACCAGGCAGGGCAGCTGCACATCGTGGTGCTCGGCGACCCGTATGGCCATGATCGAGACGTCGTAGGCCTCCTGGACGTTCTCCGAGAACAGCGAGATCCAGCCCGTGTCCCGGGCGGCCATGACGTCGCTGTGGTCGTTGTTGATGTTGATCGGCCCGCTGACCGCCCGGTTGGCGATCGTCATCACCAGCGGCACGCGCATCGAGGCGGTGATCGGCAGCATCTCCCACATGTAGGCCAGGCCCTGGGAGGCCGTGGCGGTGACCGTGCGCGCCCCCGCCGAGCAGGAGGTCGTGCACAGCGTCAGCGCGCTGTGCTCCGATTCGACGCAGACGTACTCGGCGTCGACCTCGCCGTTGGCGACGTACTCCGCGAACTTCTCCACGATGATCGTCTGCGGCGTGATCGGGTAGGCCGCGCACACGTCGGGGTTGATCTGCTTCCAGGCGAGCGCGACGGCGCTGTCGCCGTTGGTCGCTATATCGTTATGCTTGACCGGTGTCATGTTCACTTCCCCTCCGTCATCGTGATCGCCTGCTTGGGACAGACCTTGGCACAGATGCCGCAGCCCTTGCAGTGCGTCTCCTTGACGCCGGTGACCTCGCCGTCCTTGACCAGGATGCAGTCATCGGGGCAGAAGACCCAGCAGTTGAGGCAGTTGATGCACTTCTCCATGTCGATGACCGGGAGCGCGCTCCGCCAGTCGCCGGTGTGGAAGGATTCGGAATGACCGGGTATGATGACACGGTCTCCGATGACCATGTCCCTGTGATCTGCGAGATTGACCATATCAGCGCACCTCCCTGTACGCCCTCTCGAGGGCGGCGATGTTCTTGGCGATCATCGCCTCGGAGAGCTTGCCCTCGAACTTCGAGACCAGGTTCTCCTTCAATTCGTCGAACGGGATGATCGGGTTGACCTTGAGCAGCGCGCCCAGCATCGCCGTGTTGACCATCGGCATGCCCAGCTCCTCGAGGGAGATGGTCGTGGCGTCGATCGCGTGGCATTCGACGGATGTGCCGATCGCCTCCTTCAGCTCGGCGGCCGTGCCGGGGTAATTCACCAGGATGTTGCCGTCCTCCTTGATCCCGCTCGCCACATCCACCCTGCCGACCAGGGTGGGGTCGATGACGACGACGATGTCGGGCTCGTAGACCTGCGTGTGCACCCGTATGGGTTCACGCGAGATCCTCGCGAAGGCCCTGATCGGCGCACCCATCCTCTCGGGTCCGAATTCGGGGAAGGCCTTCACGTATTTCCCCGCGTAGATGGCGGCCTCCGCAAGGATCTCGTTCGCTGTGACGACCCCCTGCCCGCCTCTTCCGTGCCAACGTATTTCAGTGTCCATGATGAACCAACTTGGGTGCTAATTGTACATATCTGATTTAAAGCCTTGTATCATTTGCAGGATTTTTAATCGAAACAATCGAATAGCTTGGAAAAACAGGGAAAATCCTTTGACGGATTACGAAATCAGGAGTGTTGATGCGGAATCCGCAGTCACGGACCGGATACGGCGGCCGGCATCATCGACGTATGCGGATGTGCCCATTCGACTTCTGCGCCATGTCCCCGCACCGCCGGACGGGGCGGGAGAGTGGGTCGGCGACGGGCGTAGTTCAGAAAACAATATTATAAACAAAGCTATAGGGGACACAAGCAGAGGAGGATATCGCGGGGATCCGTCCCCGCGCATCCGAAACCCCTTCACCGGCAGGGATTCCCATGGACCGAAGAATAATTAACGTCAATGAGCTGCGTGTGACCGATATTCCGATCGTCGGGGGCAAGGGGGCGAACCTCGGGGAGCTCACCTCGGCCGCCTTCCCGGTGCCGGATGCCTTCGTGCTCACGACCGTCGCCTACGACCACTTCCTGGATGAGAGCGGCATCTCGGCGAGGATCGGCGAGGAGCTCGGGAACATCGACCGGACCTCCGACCAGAGCCTCATCGACGCCTCGGGACGGATCCGGGAGCTCTTCGAGACCTGCGAGGTGCCCGGGGAGATGAAGAAGGAGATCGTCTCCAACTACAACCTCCTCTTCGCCAACGGCGAACCGGGCTTCGTGGCGGTGCGCTCGAGCGCCACCGCCGAGGACCTGCCGGACGCCAGCTTCGCCGGTCAGCAGGAGACCTTCCTCAACGTGCGCGGCGACGAGGCCCTCTTCGACAGCATCCGGAAATGCTGGTCGTCGCTGTTCACCGCCCGGGCCATCGCCTACCGCGAGAAGCAGGGCTTCGCCCATGAGGAGGTCAAGCTGGCCGTCGTCGTTCAGAAGATGGTCGATTCGGACGTCTCCGGGATCATGTTCACCGTCGACCCCCACAGCGGGGCCAGGAACATCATCGTCGAGGCCGGTTACGGCCTCGGGGAGGCGATCGTCGGCGGCGAGGTCACCCCCGACACCTATGTCATCGACAAAGCCAAGATGTCGGTATCGGATAAACGGATCTCCACCCAGAGATGGAAGTACGTCAGGGGTCCCGACGGCGGCTGCCTCAAAGAGGACGTGCCCCCCGAGCTGGAGAAGGCGCAGAAGATCCCCGACAACCGCGTGCTCGAGATCGCCGAGATGGGCCGTCAGGTCGAGATCCACTACCAGAAGCCGATGGACATCGAGTGGTGCATCGAGGACGGCAAGGTCTACCTGGTCCAGGCGCGGCCGATCACCGCGATCGGCAGCGCCGACGCCGGCACCGCCGGCAACGACGCCGCCCGCAGCGAGGAGGTCTACCTCAGCGGCATGGGCGCCAGCCCGGGCCTGGCCAGCGGCAGGGTCTGCATCTACGATTCATCGATGAGCCTCGACGTCGTCCGGGACGGCGACGTGCTCGTGACCAAGATGACCATGCCCGACATGGTCCCGGCGATGAGCCGCTCGGCGGCCATCGTCACCGACGAGGGCGGCATGACCTGCCACGCGGCGATCATCTCCCGCGAGCTGGGCACGCCCTGCGTGGTCGGCACCGGCGTCGCCACCGAGAAGCTGACCGACGGGGAGATCATCACCGTCGACGGCACGACCGGTTCCGTGTACAGGGGCGAGCTGCGCCGCGCGGCGGCGGCCGCCCCGGCCGAGGCCGCCGCGGTGCAGGGCGAGACCGTCCCGGTCACCGGCACCAGGGTACTGGTCAACATGAGCATGCCGACCAAGGCGGACGAGACCGCCCGGCTGCCCTGCGACGGCGTCGGCCTGATGCGCTCGGAGTTCCTCTTCACCAACTACATCGGGGAGCACCCCTGCGCGGTGATCGAGGACGGCCGGGCCGACGAGCTGGTCGGGAAGCTGGCCGAGGGCATCGCCAAGGTCGCGCGGGCGTTCTATCCCCGGCCGGTGACGCTGCGCACCTCCGATTTCAAGACCAACGAGTACCGCGACATGAAGGGCGGCATCGACTACGAGCCGAACGAGGAGAACCCGATGATCGGCTGGAGGGGATGCTCCAGGTACGTCTCCGAATCCTACCGCGAGGCCTTCCTCTGCGAACTGGAGGCGATCAAGCAGGTCAGGGACGGGCTGGGGCTCAGGAACGTGCACATCATGCTGCCGTTCGTGCGGACCGTCGACGAGGTCGTGCGCATCACCGCGATGATGGAGTCGGTCGGTCTGGTCAGGGGCCCGGACCTCAAGCTCTACCTGATGGCCGAGCTGCCGGTCAACATCTTCATGGCCGAGGAGTTCTGCAAGCACTGCGACGCCTTCTCGATCGGCTCGAACGACCTCACCCAGCTGGTCATGGGCTGCGACCGCGATTCCGATATCCTCGGGAAAATGGGCTACTTCGACGAGCGCAACCCCGGGGTCAGGGCGGCGATCTCCCACCTCATCCGCGTGGCGCACAGGCACGGCAAGACCGTCGGCATCTGCGGGCAGGCCCCGTCGGTGTACCCCGAGCTGACCGAGTTCCTCGTCGAGGAGGGCATCGATTCGATCTCGCTCAACCCCGACACGCTCATCAGCACCAAGCGCATCATCGCCTCCGCCGAGCAGCGGATCATGATGCGCGACCTGAGGATGCTCAGGAACCGCGAGTGAGGTCCGGGGAAGGGGGAGGGGG